>NZ_LMNC01000006.1:0-263105 GCF_001422455.1 Brevundimonas sp. Leaf280
CCAAAACACCAAAAAGCCCCACCGCCAAAAGCCGTGGGGCTTTCTGACGTCTGGCGGTCAACTGAGCCGCAAACCTCGAGATCCGGCAGAGGCCAACTACGGCGCGGGCGGGACAAACGCTCCTGGGTACGCAAGCGGGCGCAACCCCTGGGCGGCCTTGGGGTTGAGCCAGGATGAAATCGTCACCTGCCGACACCGATCTTTCCGCCACGGGCCAACAGGTCCTCGTGGGAGGGCCAGCGCCCGAGCAGGACCACGGCAAGCGTTGGAAAATGCCGGCGGCGGCGGTAGCGGCCGGACTTGCCGAGATGAAAACGAGGCGCTCCCAAATCGTGGTGTTCATCGCCACCAGCGAACGTCGCGCCGATGAGATTGCGGCGGCGCTCTCACCGATGGTGAAGGACGCCGACATGCTGGTCCTGCCGCCCTGGGATTGCCTGCCCTACGATCGCGCCGCGCCTTCGCGAGAAAGCATGGGGCGGCGGATGGCCGTCTTAGCCGCACTGAACGAAGCCAGCGCAAGGCCCGTGTTCCTGGTCGCCTCGCCAGATGCGATCGTGCAGCGGACGCCGTCGCGCGAACGGATCAAAGCCCGCTTGTCGCTCGCGGCGGGCGAGGCGCTGGATCGCGAAGCCCTGGAGTCGTTTCTCAGGGATACGGGCTATGCGGCGGATGAGCGGGTCGATGAACCTGGCGAGTACGCTCTGCTTGGCGCGGTGGTCGATGTCTTCCCGCCCGCGTCTGCAATGCCTTATCGCATCGCCCTGGATGAGGCGGACCGGATCACTGAGATTCACGCCTTCGATCCCGTATCGCAACGCCGGGGCGCCGAGATCCAGACGATCTGTCTGACCCCGGCGGCTGAGTGGAGTGACCGGTCTTCCGAGGCTGACGATCCAGATCGTCAGAATACGGGGCCGTCAATCGATGTTGAGACCTCGACGACCCTGTTTGATTTCCTCGTCAAGCCGATGATCCTGACTGACGTGGGCGTCGAGGATCGGTTCGAACGCATTCGCGCGCATGTGGCCGAAGCCTATGACACGCGCCTGCGGTTCAGCGAGGGCGCGCGTCCTGCGAAACCCGACAGCCTCTATTTGACGGAAAAGGACGTTCGGCAGGCGTTGAAAGGCGCCAAACCCCTGAGCGTTGAGGGTTGGGCGCCGACGCCGGCCTTCGCTTTGGAGAAGTCGCCGGGGCGGGCCCTGAAACAGTTCATTGCCGAGCGGCGCGAGGCGGGCGATCGCATCGTTCTGACAGGATTGCCTCATGAGCACAGGATCATCCTACGCCTGCTGCGTCGCCACGATGTCGATACGCCCGTGACGCTCGAGAGCTGGAGCGCGATCGCGCCACTGCAGCCCGGGCAGATCGCCGTCGTGACCGCCGATCTGGACACAGGCTTCCGGCAGTCGGCGGCCGGTCTTGTCGTCCTGACGCCTTCGGACATATTCGGCGGCCGGATCGCGCGAACATCCGGCGACACGATTGATGCGTTCGGGGAGACCGAGCTGCGGCTGGACGACGTGGTCATTCATGAAGACCACGGTCTGGGTGTCCTGAAGGCGTTGGAGCGGGTCGCTGCCGATGGTGTGGAGCGCGACGTTCTGCGCATCGAGTATCATGGCGGTGGGACCATTCTCGCGCCGATCGAGGAGTTTAGCAAAATCTGGCGTTATGGCTCGGAGCCGGACGCGGTGTCGCTGGATCGGCTGAACACCCAAGGATGGCTCAAGCGCCGCGCCAAGGTCAGCGCGCAGATCGACGAGGCCGCAGCGGCCCTGTCCGCACGGGCCGAAGCGCGTGCAGCACTGAGGACCGAGCCGATCACCGCGCCGCGTCAGCCGCTGGCTCGGTTCGCCGCCGGCTTCGCCTTCCCCGAAACGACCGATCAGGCGCGCGCCATCGAGGCGGTCCTGTCGGACCTGGGATCCGGCAAGCCCATGAACCGGCTCGTCTGCGGCGATGTCGGTTTCGGCAAGACCGAGGTCGCCCTGCGCGCTGCGGCGGCCGTGGCCCTTGCCGGCAAACAGGTCATCGTCGTCGCCCCGACCACCGTCCTGGCGCGCCAGCATTTCGAGGTCTTCAAGAGACGGTTCAAGGACACGGACATTCAAATCGGCCACCTGTCGCGCGCCGCAGACAGCGCGGAGGCGCGGGCGGTCAAGGCAGGGCTGGCGGACGGCTCCATGCGCGTCGTGGTGGGTACGCAGGCGCTGGCGTCGGAAGGGTTGGCGTTTTCCAGCCTCGGGCTTGTCATCATCGATGAGGAGCATCGCTTCGGCGCGCAGATGAAATCTGCCTTGGCAGAGAAGGCGCCGCATCTGTTGTCGATGTCGGCCACCCCGATCCCGAGGACTCTGCAAAGCGCCATGGTCGGCATTCAGGACGTCAGCCTGATCGCCAGTCCGCCTGCGCGACGTCGGCCAATCCGAACCTTCATGACCCCGTTCGACGCCGGGGCGGTTCGCTTGTCGCTGATGCGCGAGAAGGCGCGGGGCGGGCAGAGTTTCGTGGTCGTGCCGCGGATCGAGGATATGGAACCTTTGGCGGAACGCTTAAAGACCCTGACGTCCGAGCTGTCAGTGGTCTCGGCGCACGGCGACATGTCCCCTTCCGCGATCGACGACGCCATGAGCCGCTTCTCCGACGGCGAGGGGGACGTGCTGCTGGCCACGAATATCATCGAGACCGGCCTGGATGTGCCGCGCGCCAATACGATGTTGATCTGGCGGCCGGACCGGTTCGGCCTGGCGCAGTTGCATCAGCTGCGCGGGCGTGTCGGCCGGGGGCGCCGCCAGGGCTTCACCTATCTGCTTTCCGATCCCGAAGCGCCGATGGCGGCGGCGACGGAGGCCCGTCTTCAGACATTGGAGGCTCTGGACCGACTGGGGGCAGGCTTCGCGATCAGCGGGCGCGATCTGGACCTGCGCGGCGGCGGCGATCTGGTGGGCGAGGAACAGGCCGGACATGTCAGGCTGATCGGCTCGGCCCTGTATCAAGCCGTCCTGGCTCGGGCGCTCGCGGCTGCAAAAGGCGATCCCAATCCTGACCAAGCCTCTCCCAGTCTGAACGTCGGCGCGACAGGGCATCTGCCGGCGGACTACATCCCAGACGAAACCGTGCGCATCAATCTGTACGCCCGGTTGGCGCGCGCCACGACGGCGGAAGATGTCGATGCCTTGCGAGACGAAGCCGAAGATCGGTTCGGTCCTTTACCCGACCCGGCGGAGGATCTGTTCACCGGCCGCCGCCTCGCGGCGCTCGCCCTTGATGCCGGCGTCACGGAAATCGTATCGGGGCCGAAGGCGACGGCGTTGCGGATCGCGGCGGCGCGTCGGCCCGGCATGGAAGCGTCCTTGCCGTTGCGCGATGATCGACGCTGGTCCGAGGATCGCATGATCGTCGATGCCGCCAACGATCAACCGCACGACACAGCCTTCATCGAGAAGCTTCTGACCGAATTGGCGGCGGCCTGAGGGCAGCGCGGGGTTCAGCCGGTTTCGACGTCCGGGATCTGTTTTGTTGGGAGCAATTTCGCCGCTGGCGCGCCTATCGACCACCTGGGGCATCGCGGCAATTCGTCGTAGAAATGATGCGGGCGGAACCGTCACCGCTGGCTTGGCTTTTCCTTTGATGGGGATCAGGAGATCCGGCAAGGGGCGGGGGTGCAGGTTTGAGTTGGACGCCGTATTGCGGACCCGCGCCGGCTTTCGGCGAGTGGCGCTGGAATCTTGATCCGATCTTGCTGGCCGTCCTCGTTGCAGCTGCGGGCGTGGTCCTGTGGCGGTTGGAAGGGCGGCGGCGCGGCTATGGCCTGGCGGCCGTCGCGATATTAGCCGTTGGATTTGTCTCCCCGCTGTGCGCCCTCAGTTCGGCGCTGTTCTCGGCGCGGACGGTGCATCATGTGCTGTTGGTCGGCGTCGCCGCGCCGTTGCTGGCGGCGGCCCTGCCGATAAAACGATATGGATCGCTGATCCTGGCGACGGCGGTGCAGGCGGTGGTGTTCTGGGCTTGGCATGCGCCCGACGCCTATGGCGCCGCCTTGTTGAACGATGCGGTCTATTGGGTGATGCAGATCAGTCTGCTGGCGAGCGCCGTCTGGTTCTGGTGCGCGGTGCGGTCGGCGTCTGCACCGGCGGCGGTCATCGCCCTGTTGGCGGCCATGCTGGCGATGGGGCTGCTTGGGGCGGTGCTGACCTTTGCGGGGCAGGCGGTTTACGCCCCCCATGCCTATTCGACCCTGGCCTGGGGCATGACGCCGCTCGAGGATCAGCAGGCGGCCGGGCTGATCATGTGGGCGCCGGCGGCGGCGCTGTATCTGTTCGCCGCCCTGTGGCGGCTGGGGCGGATGATCGGCCCTGACGCCGAGGCGCATCCGGCATGATCGAAAGACTGTTCAGGCAGCTGCTGGAATGGGCGGCGGGTCACCATGACGAGGGCCGCTATTCGCCCGTCGGCATCGGCTTTCATTGGGTGATGGCGGGGCTGGTGATCTTCCAGCTCGGTTGGGGCTGGTGGATGGGGCGGCAGCCGGTGGGCGGGGCCATGATGGCCGCCTACGACCTGCATTTCGCGATCGGCGTGCTGATGCTGATCCTGGTGATCGGCCGGCTGTCATGGCGACTGCTGGCGCCCGACCTGATCAATGACGCGGACAAGCCGGGTTGGGAGAGCATGGCGGCCCATTTGACCCACTATGTCTTCTACATCTGCCTGTTCGGCCTGCCGCTGTCGGGCTGGGCCATGATTTCGGCGACGGATCGGACGCGTCAGCTGGAGACGTTGGGCTTCATCAAATGGCCGCTGCTGCCGCTGCAAGATCTGTCGAACACCCAGCTATGGGCGATCGAGGCGGCGGCGGAATGGATGCACTGGGGACTGGTCATCACGCTGCTGCTGATGATCCCGATCCACGCCGGCGCGGCGCTCAAGCACCATCTGATCGATAGGGACGACGTGTTTCACGCGATGCTGCCGGTCGTGCCGCTGCTTCGACCAAAGCGGACCCGGTGGCAGCGGCGCTGGCGCGCGCTGGAGAAGCGGGTTGCGTCGACAGCCAGGACGCTATGGCGCGGGCTTCTGGGTCCGAAAGCGATTTGACGGCGGCGGCCATGACGCCGCGCGGGTCGTTGCGGCGTTTGCCTGCTTTCCAGCGGTCGATCTGTTCCAGCGTGTAGGCGGCGGGCTGACCGGCGATCTGCGGGTTGCCGCCTTGGCCCGAGCCTTGACCCCGGTCGCCGTGACATGAGGCGCAGGCGACGATGCCGCGCGAAGGGTCGCCGTTCAGATAGATGGCGGGCGCAGGCGCCATCGACGCGGGCGTTTGCGTCGGCGGCGGGGGCAGGGCGGCGTAGTAGGCGGCGACCTCGCGTCGGCCCTGCTGGTCCAAGGCCTTGGCGATGCGGGTCATGGCGTCGTCGGGACGCAGGCCCGATGCATAGTCTTCCAACTGCTTTTGCACATAGCCGGCGTCCAGGCCCGCCAGGCGCGGGGCGGCGACCCCATCCCCGCCGCCGTCCAGGCCGTGACAGGTGAAGCAGGCGTTGGCCGCCCCGCCGGCGCCGCCGCTCATGGCGATGACCTGACCGTTCGCCGTGAAGGTGCGATCCGTCTGGCCCGGCGTGGAGTCGCAGGCGGCGAGGCCGGTCAGCAGAACAAGGACGGAAAGGGAGGCGCGCACGGCGGTGCAACACCTGCTTATGGCGAAGGTTCCTTGGGGCGATGCGCCGAGGCTCCATGTCGCAGTCGGGAACCTCCGTCCGACAAGGGGATTGCTCTGGCGAAGCTTTGGGGGGCGGATGGGTTTTCGGACGACGGGCGAAGCGATGGGACGACGGGCGGCGGCCTGCGCGCTGGCGCTCGCCCTGTGCGCCTGCGTGGACAAGTCCGACCTGCCCCGGCCGGTGGTTCAGGCCGATGCGGCCGCCGGACTGGCGGTGATCAAGGAAGTCGGTTGCGCGGCCTGTCACCGGATACCCGGCGTCGCCTGGCCCGAGGGCCGGTCCGGCTCGAACCTAGCGGGGTTCGGCGCGCGCCCCCTGATCGCCGGACGCTTGCCGAACCAGCCCGATGTCCTGATCCGCTGGCTGATCGACGCGCCGTCGATGGACCCCGGAACCGCCATGCCGCCCATGCCCCTGACGCAAGACCAAGCCCGCGACGTCGCGGCCTATCTGTACACGCTCGATGAAGACTGACGCCCCTCCCGGAATCGCCGGCTGGCCGCCGCCCGTGCTGGATCCGGCGGGACCTTTCGCTGGACCGATCCAGACCGTTGCCTGGGTGCTATTTGTCATGGCGGCGGTGGTCATGGTTGTGGTGGCGGTGGCGCTCGGCATCGCCCTGTTCGGGCCGCGCAAGTGGAAGCGGCGGGTCGGCGGCGAACGCCTGATCTGGATTGCGGGACTGGTCTTCCCGGTGGTCGTTCTAACCGGGCTGCTGGTCTATGGGCTGACCACGACCGCGCGGGTGGCCGATGCGCCCAAGCCCGGCGAAATGCGGGTGCGCATCACTGGCGAAATGTGGTGGTGGCGCGTCGCCTATCTGGACGGTCAGGGGCGAGAAATCGTCCAGGACGCCAACGAGGTCCACATCCCGGCCGGCCAGCCTGTCGTGTTCGAGCTGGAAAGCGCGGACGTGATCCACAGCTTCTGGGTGCCGCGCCTGGGCGGAAAGACCGACATGATCCCCGGCCGCCGCAACTTCATGCGCCTGCAAGCCGACGCGCCTGGCACCTACGGCGGCCAATGCGCCGAATACTGCGGCGGTCCTCACGCCCTAATGGGGCTGGTGGTCGTGGCCCATGCGCCGAACGATTATGTCGCCTGGTTGGCGCGTCAGTCGCGGCCGGCCGCCGTCGTGCCCTCGGCCCAGGGGCCGCTCGCCTTGATCGATCAGGGGCGCAACGTCTTCGCCGCCTCGGGCTGCGCCGCCTGTCACACCATTCGCGGGACCGAGGCGAACGGTCTGGCGGGACCGGACCTGACCCACGTCGGCTCGCGCCAGACGCTGGGCGCCGGCATCCTGCCGAACAATCAGGGGACGATGGCCGGCTGGATTTCGGACAGTCAGAGCCTGAAGCCCGGCAACCGGATGCCGTCCTATGCCGTCCTGTCGGGCCAGGACGTGCGCGCCGTCGCCGCCTATCTGGAAAGCCTGAAATGAGTTCGGAAACCGGGTTCGATCCCGAACTCTACAAACGCTTCCCCACCACCGAAGCCCGGCCCGAGGGCGAGCTGGAGCAGCTCGACGAGGTCTGGTGCGGCCCGCGGCGGCCGTGGGAGTGGATCACGGCGATCAACAACAACTACATCGGCGTCTATTACGTCGGCGCGGCCATGCTGTTCTTTGTGCTGGCAGGCGTGCTGGCGCTGTTGATGCGGACCCAACTGGCCCTGCCGATGACGGGTTTCCTGGCGCAGGAGACCTACAACCAGATCTTCACCATGCACGGCACGGTGATGATGTTCCTGTTCGCGGTGCCCGCGGTCGAGGCGCTGGGCGTGCTGTTGCTGCCGCAGATGCTGGGGGCGCGCGATCTGCCGTTCCCGAGGCTGAGCGCCTACGCCTTCTGGGCCTATCTGGTCGGGGGGCTGTGCTTCTTCGCCTCGCTGTTTTTCGGCCTGGCGCCGAATGGCGGCTGGTTCATGTATCCGCCGCTGACGTCGACGACTTACTCGCCGGGCATCAACGCCGACTTCTGGCTCTTGGGCATCGGCTTCATCGAGATTTCGGCCATCGCCGGCGCCATCGAGATCATCGTCGGGGTGCTGAAGACGCGGGCGCCGGGCATGACGCTGGACAAGCTGCCGATCTTCGCCTGGGCCATGCTGATCTTCGCCTGCATGATCATCATCGCCTTCCCGTCGATCATTTTGTCGACCCTGCTGCTGGAGCTGGAACGCGCCCTGGGCTGGCCCTTCTTCGATGCGGCCAAGGGCGGCGACCCCATGCTGTGGCAGCATCTGTTTTGGTTCTTCGGCCACCCCGAGGTCTACATCATCTTCCTGCCGGCGGCGGGGGCGATGTCGACCCTGATCCCGGCCGTCGCCCAGACCAAGCTGGTCGGTTATCGACTGGTGGTCCTGGCTATGCTGGCGACCGGGTTCATCAGCTTCGGCGTCTGGGCGCACCACATGTTCACCACGGGCATGCCGCAGATCTCGATCAACTATTTCAGCGCCGCCTCCATGGCCGTCAGCGTGCCGGCGGGGGTTCAGGTCTTCGCCTGGATCGCTACCCTGGCGGCGGGCAAGATGCGGTTCAACACGCCCGGCCTGTTCGCCGTCGGGGGACTGGTGATCTTCGTCATGGGCGGACTGACCGGCGTGATGGTCGCCATGGTGCCGTTCGACTGGCAGGCCCACGACAGCTATTTCATCGTCGCCCACCTGCATTACGTCCTGATCGGCGGGATGGTCTTCCCGCTGTTCGCCGCCATCTACTACTGGACGCCGATGTCCAGCAGCCGGCCGCTCAGCGAACGGTGGGGTAAGTTGATCTTTTGGCTGATGTTTGTCGGCCACAACGTCACCTTCATGCCCATGCACCTGACCGGGCTGATGGGCATGCCGCGCCGGGTCTATACCTATCTGCCGGATCGGGGCTGGGACCTGCCCAATATGATCTCGACCGTCGGCTCCTTCATGTTCGGCCTGGCGGTGGTGCTGTGGATGATCGACATGATCCGCAACTTCCGGCCCTTCGGCGAGAAGGACGCCGGCAATGTCTTTGGCGGGCCGGGGCTGGAGTGGCTGCCCGCTGGTCGCTACTCGCTGCGGTCCGTCCCGGTGATCAAGAGCCTGTATCCGGTGTGGGACCAGCCGAACCTGGCGCGCGATGTCGAGGCCGGCCGCTACTTCCTGCCCGGCGCCCCGCGCGGCGAGCGCGAGACCATGATCACCAGCCCGATCAACGCCGAGCCGCAATATCTCCAGCGCATGCCCCGGCCGTCCAGCTGGTATGTCTGGGGCGCGATCTTCACCGCCGGCTTTTTCTTGATCCTGACGATCCAGGCCTATGTCGCCTCCTTGGTCAGCGGCGTGCTGGCCGTCTACTGCATTCTCAAATGGTGCTGGGAACTGGATCGGCCCGGCGGTCCCGCCACGGTGGACGTCGGCGGCGGCGTTCGACTGCCGACCTATGTGTCCGGCCCCAGCAGTCACGGCTGGTGGGCGATGGTCATCACCCTGATCGTGTCGGGCATGGTCGCAATCATGGCCTGCTTCTCCTACGTCTTCCTGTGGAGCCGGCGGCCGGACCTGTGGCAGGCGCCGCCCGAGATCGGCTCCCTGCCGTTGACCCTGGGTCTGCTGGCGGCCGCCGGCATCGGCGCCTGGGCCTCTCAAGGCGCGTTGAAGCTGGACCGGCCGCGCAGCGCCGCCATCGCCTCTGTGCTGATGCTGGTCGCCACCGTGGCGGCGGGCGGCGCCTTTGCGTCTGAGGCCTCGGCCTGGTGGAACTCGGGCCTGCGCCCCGACGCCTCCAGCCAGGGCGCGACCGTCTATGCGCTGTTGGCCTGGCAGGGGACCTTCGTCGGCATTTCGTTGTTGATGGGACCGTTCGTCCTGCTGCGCTGGCTTTGCGGCTTGGTGTCGTCCCGTTATCCGGCGACCTTTGAAGTGGTCGCCCTATTCGTGGCCTTCACAGCGGTTCAGGGCGCGGCGACGACCCTTCTGATCCGCCTGTTCCCGGGCGTCGGCGCATGAGGTTCTGGCTGCTGATGCTGGGGGGGCTCCTGATCTGGGCCGCCCATTTTCTGGGGCTGTATCTGCTGTCCAGCGCCGCCGACGTGGCGCATGGCGACGCCGGTGCGTGGAGCATCGCCGGCTATGTCTTCAGCCTGGTTTGCCTGCTCGCCATTGCGGCCTTGTGTTGGAGAAGCCTGACCGCCCTGCGCGCGAAACCGGCGCCTACTGAAGCCTTCGGCCTGCGCGTGTCGATCGCCGCAGGTCTGCTCTCCGGGATCGGCGTGATCTTCCAAACCTTGGTTTTGATTGTGGGAACTTAGCCTTGGGCCAAAAGCCGATCGCGTCGCATCAGAGCCGTTACGACCAATGCGACACAAAGGCCGCCGCCTGACGGCCGACCTGCTGCGCTGACTGCCCCGACTTGAAAACGGCCGAGTCGATGCCGAAGCCGGAGGCGCCGGCTGAGCGCCAGGCGGCCATGCCGTCGGGATCGACGCCTTCTATCGCTGGTATCGGGGCGAGTTGACGCGCCATGATGACGACTATGGCGTCAACAACAGCCCTTCATTAGCCCGGATGGCCGCATCCTCTATCACCACGAGACGCTGAAGAAGACAGTCCTGGCCTTCGATCATGCGAACCTGCTCTGAGTGCGAGGACAACTACGGGCTGTACCGACGCCGGCAGTTGGAGCGGGCGCATCGCTTCCATTCGATACCGCGGCCGATCGCTCATGGGGCGGGTTTTATGAATCCTTTAGGTCGGCGGCGCGGACTCGCATCGCGCCATTATGCCGCCCGGTGGTCTGTTCCCGCTCGAACTTGAGCGAGGAGGCCGGATTGGCCGATGTGATTTTTCTGGCGGTGGGTGCGGGGGCGTTCGCCGTCTTCGCCGTGCTGGCCACAGCGTTGAAACGGGTATGACGATGATCGCCATGCTCTGGGGGGCGGGGGCGCTGGTCGTCGCCGTTTACATGGTCGCGGCGCTGCTGCGGCCCGAGCGGTTCTAAGGGACCGGGACGGAATTCATGAACATTCAAGGATGGGGCGAGATCGCCCTGACCCTTGGGCTGGCCGTAATGCTCGGCTGGCCCATTGGCATTTATATGTCGCGCGTCTGGAACGGCGAGCGGACCTGGCTGGACCCGGTGCTCAAGCCGGTCGAGGCCGTCTTCTACGGCGCGGCGGGCGTCGATCCGAAACGCAGCCAGGGCTGGCTGGGCTATGCCGGCGCCCTGCTGGCCTTCAACCTTGCGGGCTTCGTCCTGCTGTATGCCATCCTGCGCCTGCAGGGCATGTTGCCGCTTAACCCGCAAGGCTTTGCGGGCGTGTCGCCGCATCTGGCCTTCAACACCGCCGTCAGCTTCGTGACCAACACCAACTGGCAGAGCTATGGCGGGGAGGCGACCCTGTCGACCTTCACCCAGATGGTCGGCCTGACGGTGCAGAACTTCGTCTCGGCGGCGACGGGCGCGACGATCGCGGCGGCCCTGGCGCGGGCCTTCGTCGCCAATCGCGGCGAGGGCGTCGGCAACTTCTGGGCCGACCTGACGCGCACGACCCTGTATGTCCTGCTGCCCGCCGCCCTGATCCTGGCTGTGGCCCTGTCGGGTCTGGGCATCGTTCAGAGCCTGGCGGCCCATGTGACGGCGACCGGCGTCGAGGGCGGGTCCCAGACCCTGCCGCTGTTCCCGGCGGCCAGCCAGGTGGCGATCAAACAGCTGGGCATCAACGGCGGCGGCGTCTTCAACGTCAACGGCGCCCATCCGTTCGAGAACCCGAACGCCATCACCAATCTGCTGACCGCCGTCGCGATCAACGTCATGGGCTGGGCCGCCTTCTTCGCCTTCGGTCGCACCGCCATGGCGGGACGCGACATCCGCGCCCTGGCGGCGGCCGCCCTGATCCTGCTGAGCGCCGCCAGCGCGGCCATGTATGTGATTGAAACCCAGCCGGCCCCGGCCCTGGTCGCGGCCCAGGTGGACGCCTCGGTGAACATGGAGGGCAAGGAGGTCCGCTTCGGCGCCCCCGCCTCGACCGTCTGGTCCGTCGTCACGACCGGTGCCTCGAACGGCTCGGTCAACTCGATGCACGCCAGCTTCATGCCCTTGGGCGGTGGGTTGCAGATGTTCCTGATGCAGTTGGGCGAGATCCTGCCTGGCGGCGTCGGTTCGGGCATCGCCATCATGGTCGTCATGGCCCTGCTGTCGGTCTTCGTCGCCGGCCTGATGGTCGGGCGCACACCGGAATATCTGGGCAAGAAGATCGAGGCGCGCGAGATCCAGTTCGCCATGATCGCGGTGCTGATCCTGCCGCTCGCCATCCTGGGCTTCACCGCCGTGGCGGCCGTCTTCCCGACGGCGCTGGCGGGCCTGCTGAACAAGGGGCCGCACGGCCTGTCGGAGATCCTGTACGCCTACACCTCGGCGGCGGCGAACAACGGCTCGGCCTTTGCGGGCCTGACCGCCAACGCCCCCTGGTGGAACACGACCCTGGGTCTAGGGATGCTGTTCGGGCGGTTCATTCCGGCCGTCGCCGTCCTGGCCATCGCCGGCAGTCTGGTGGTCAAGCCCAAGCTGGCGCCCAGCCCCGGCACCCTGCCGACCGACAATGGCCTGTTCATCGGCCTGCTGATCGGCGTGATCCTCATCCTCGGCGGCCTGCAGTTCCTGCCCGCCCTCGCCCTGGGACCGATCGTCGAGCACTTCCAGGTGCTCGCGGCGGTCGCCGGCGCCTGATCCTTCGGACATCCTGACATGACACAAATAACTCTGGATCCGCGCGAGGGCGGCCGGGCGTCGCCTCTTGCGGGCGGCCTCTCGGGACAGATGATCGGACGCGCGGTTGGCGACGCCTTCGTCAAGTTGAACCCCGTCAAGCTGATCAACAATCCGGTCATCTTCACCACCTGGATCGTGGCGCTTCTGTCCACGCTCTCGGCGGCTGCGGCCATCGCCGGCGGTCAGTCGGCGGGCTTTGCGGTGCAACTGGCGCTGTGGCTATGGGCCACGGTCCTGTTCGCCAATGTCGCCGAAAGCATCGCTGAAGGGCGGGGCAAGGCGGCGGCCGACAGCCTGCGCGCGACCCGCGTCACGACCAAGGCCAAGCTGATCGTCGATCCGAAGACCGGCAGCGTGGTCCCCACCAATGCTTCGGAGCTTGAAGTCGGGTCGATCATCCTGGTCGAAGCCGGCGACGTGATCGCCTCGGACGGCGAAATCATCGAGGGCGTCGCCTCGGTCAACGAGGCCGCTATCACCGGCGAGAGCGCCCCGGTTATCCGCGAAAGCGGCGGCGACCGGTCCGCCGTGACCGGCGGCACCACCGTCGTCTCGGACTGGATCAAGGTGCGCATAACCGCCAAGCCCGGCTCGACCTTCCTCGATCGCATGATCGCCATGGTCGAGGGCGCGGATCGTCGCAAGACGCCGAACGAACTGGCTCTGGCCGTGCTGCTGGCCGGCCTGACCCTGATCTTCCTGATCGCGGTCGTGACCCTGGTGGGCCTGGGCGCCTATTCGGGCGTGAACATCGATCCGATGGTCCTGGGCGCCCTGTTCATCACCCTGATCCCGACCACGATCGGGGGCCTGTTGTCCGCGGTCGGCATCGCCGGCATGGACCGGTTGCTGAAGGTGAACGTGCTGGCCACCTCGGGCCGTGCGGTGGAGGCGGCAGGCGACGTCGACACCCTGCTGCTCGACAAGACCGGCACCATCACCTTCGGCAACCGCATGGCGACCGAGGTCATCCCGGTTCCGGGCGTCCGTCCCGAAGCCGCCCTGGCCGCCGCCGTCATGGCGTCCCTGGCCGACGAGACGCCGGAGGGCCGCTCCATCGTCGAGCTAGGCCGCAATGCGGGCGTCTCGGTCGATCAACCGTCCGGCGCCACGGCCATCCCCTTCACCGCCGTCACCCGCCAGTCGGGCCTGGACGTCGGCAAGGACAGCTGGCGCAAGGGCGCGGTCGATGCGGTGCTGAAGGACCTGGGTCTGGCGGACGGCACGGCTCCGGCCGAGTTTCGTCAGGCCGTGGACCGGATCGCCCGTTCGGGCGGCACGCCCCTGGCCGTCACCCAGAACGGCGCGCTGGTCGGCGTCATCCATCTGAAGGACGTGGTCAAGCCGGGCGTGAAGGCGCGCTTCGCCGACCTGCGCCGGATGGGTCTGCGCACCGTCATGATCACCGGCGACAACCCGGTGACGGCCGCCGCTATCGCTTCTGAAGCCGGGGTCGACGACTACCTCGCCGAGGCCACGCCCGAAGACAAGATGCGCCTCATCAAGGCCGAACAGGCCAAGGGCCGTCTGGTCGCCATGTGCGGCGACGGCGCCAACGACGCGCCTGCGCTTGCGCAAGCCGATGTCGGCGTGGCCATGCAGACCGGCGCCCAGGCCGCGCGCGAGGCCGGCAACATGGTCGATCTGGACAGCGACCCGACCAAGGTCATCGAGATCGTCGAGGTCGGCAAGCAACTGCTGATCACGCGCGGCGCCTTGACGACCTTCTCGGTCGCCAACGACGTGGCCAAGTATTTCGCCATCATCCCGGCGATGTTCGTGGTCGCCCTGCCGTCGCTGGGCGCGCTGAATGTGATGCGGCTGCACAGCCCCGAGAGCGCCATCCTGTCGGCGGTCATCTTCAACGCCCTGGTCATCGTCGCCCTGATCCCGCTGGCGCTGAAGGGCGTCAAATACCGGGCCATCGGCGCCGGCGCGCTTCTGGGTCGCAACCTGCTGATCTACGGCCTGGGCGGCCTGATCGCCCCGTTCGTCGGCATCAAGCTGATCGACCTGCTCATCTCCGGCCTGGGTCTGGCGTGATGCGTCGGGAGGTCTCTCGCATCCTGCAACTCGTCGTGGCGGTGCTGGTCATCGCCGTGATGTGGGGTGTGGCGACGCTGCAGCAGACCGATCCGCGCACGCGCTCCAACCCCATGGCCATTCATCCTGTTCGAATAGAGAAATCCAATGCGTAAATCCTTCTCCAAGGCCTCGGGCCGCAACGACGCCTGGTTCGCCGCCGCCTGTATTGTCGGTCTCGCCGGTCTGGGCCTGTGCAGCGAAGCCAAGGCCCAGGACGTGTCGGCTAACGTCGCCGTCACCTCCGACTACGTCTTTCGCGGCGTCAGCCAAACCCAGGAAAACCCAGCCATCTCGGCCGGCGTCGATCTGACCAAGAACGGTTTCTACGCCGGCGGCTGGGCCTCCAACGTCGATTTCGGCGACGATACGGACGCCGAGGTCGATCTGTATGCCGGCTATCGGCCCGAGGTCGCCGGCTATGCGCTGGACTTCGGCGTGATCGGCTATCTCTACGCCGGTCAGCCAGACGGCGCCGACTATGACTATGTCGAGTTCAAAGCCGCCGCTTCGCGCGCATTCGGCCCGGTGACACTGGGCGCCGCCGTCTATTATTCGCCCGACTTCTTCGGCGCGGCCGAGGACGAGGCGACCTATGCCGAGGTCAACGGCGCGGTCAGCCCTGCCGACAAATGGACCGTCTCGGGCGCCGTCGGCCGTCAGTGGGTGTCGTCGGACCTGGACTACACCACCTGGAACCTGGGCGCGGCCTATCAGCTGACTGACAATCTGGCGGTGGACCTGCGTTATCACGACACCGATCAACACGACTTCGGCGACATCTACGGCGCACGCGCCGTAGCCACGCTGAAGGCGACCTTCTGAGGCGACGGCCATGGTCAACCAACTTCGCCCGGCCCTCGTCATGACGGCCCTGTTCACCCTGCTGCTGGGCCTGGCCTATCCGCTGGCCGTCACCGGCATCGCCCAAGTCGCCTTCCCGGATCAGGCTAACGGCAGCCTGGTGCGCGACGCCGGCGGCAAGGTCGTCGGCTCGTCCCTGATCGGCCAGCCTTTCGTCAGCGCGACCTATCTGCATCCGCGCCCGTCGGCGGCAGGCGACGGCTATGACGCCGCCGCCTCGTCCGGCTCCAACATGGGGCCGCTGAACCCGGACCTGATCGCCCGCGTCGCCGAAAGCGCCCAGGCGATCCGCGCCGAGGATGGCCCCGGCGTCATCCCCGCCGATGCGGTGACGACATCGGGTTCGGGCCTCGACCCGGACGTGTCCCCGGCCTACGCTCGGCTTCAGGCCGCGCGGATCGCCCGCGCCAGAGGCGTTCCCGTGCAACAGGTCCAGAGCATCATCGACGCGCACATCGAGGGGGCCTTCCTGGGCTTCATCGGCCAGCCGCACGTCAATGTCCTGCTGACCAACCGCGCGCTGGACGCCCGCTTCGGCGCGGAGGGCTGATTGCCCGAAACGGCGCCCGCAACGCCCGTGACTTCAGCCGTTCCGCGCCGCAAGCGCGGGCGGCTGAAGGTGTTTCTGGGCATGTCGCCCGGGGTGGGCAAGACCTATGAAATGCTGCGCGCCGCACGCCGTCGAAAGGCCGAGGGTCTGGACGTCGTCGTCGGCGTGGTCGAGACCCACGGCCGCAAGGAGACGATGAGCCTGCTGCGCGGGCTCGACGTCATGCCGCGCGCGCCCATCGAACACCGCGACCGCGCCCTGATGGAATTCGACCTCGACGGCGCCCTCGCGCGACGGCCTGAACTGCTGCTGGTCGACGAATACGCCCACTCCAATGCGCCGGGGTCGCGCCATCCGAAACGCTGGCAGGATGTGGAGGAACTGCGCGACGCCGGCATCGACGTCTGGACCACGCTGAACATCCAGCATCTGGAAAGCCTGTCCGACGTCATTCTGCGCATCACCGGCGTGCGCCAGCGCGAGGCCGTGCCCGACAGCGCCCTGACCGGCGCCGACGACATCGAGGTCATCGACATCACGCCCGAAGACCTGCGGGCGCGTCTGGCCGAGGGCAAGGTCTATGTGCCCGAAACGGCGCGGGTGGCGTCCGAGAACTTCTTCAAGATCGAAAACCTGACGGCGCTGCGCGAACTGGCCCTGCGGCGCGCGGCCCAGACGGTAGACGACCAACTGCTGACCCATCTGCGCGAACGGGGCGTGTCAGGGCCGTGGGCGGCGAACGAGCGGATCCTGGTGCTGGTCGGCGGCGACGCCATGACCGCCTCCCTGGTGCGGACCGGTCGGCGGATGTCGGACATGATGATGGACGCTCCCTGGTCGGTGGCCCATGTCGAGCGGCCCAGCGGATCACGCGCCGAAGCCCGGTCGGCGGGACGATTGTCCGAGGCTTTCAAACTGGCCGAACAACTGGGCGGGCGGCCCGTGACCATCAGTGGCGACGACGTGGTGCGCGCCGTGCTGGACCACGCCCACCGCAACAACGTCACCCAGATCGTCATCGGCAAGACGCGCGGCGGGCGGTTCGCCGAATGGACCGGCCGAGCCCTGGCGACCGAGCTTCTGCGCAAGGCCCAGGGCGTCGCCGTCCACGTCGTGACCGAGGGCGATCTGGTCGCGCCCGAACCGGCGGCCAAGTCGGGCGTCAGGGCGGCGCTGGACTGGCGCGGTTATCCGGCCGGGGCGGGGTTCGTCCTGGCGGCGACGGGCGCGGCCCTATTGCTGGACACCCGGTTCGAGCGGGTCGATCTGGGCGTCATCTATCTGGCGGCGGTGGTGGCGGCCGGGGTGCTGAACGGCCTCAGACCCGCGCTGGCGGCGGCGACCCTAGCCTTTCTGACCTACAACTTCCTGTTCCTAGAGCCGCGCTACAGCTTTCTGATCGGTTCGCCGACCGATTTCCTGACCCTGCTGCTGTTCTGGGGCGTGGCCCTGGGCACCGGCGCCCTGGCGGGGCGAGTGCGCGAACAGGCCAGAGCCGCCCAGCGGCGCGCCGCCGCCGTCTCGGCCCTGCTGGCCGCCAGCCAGACTCTGTCGGCGGGCCAGGATCGCGCGACCACGGCCCGCAGCCTGGCCGAACAGGCCTCGGCCGCCGCCGGCGCGGGCGCCGTCGTCCTTCTGCCCGACGGCGAGGACATCGTTCTGACGGCGGCCAGTCCCGAGAGCGTGACCCTGGCCCCCGACGCCATGGCCGCCGCGCGCTGGGCCTGGACCCACGGCGAGGTGACGGGCCACGGCACGGGCACCCTGCCGCAGACCCACTGGCGGTTTCAGCCCCTGCAGGGCGTGCGCGGCCGGGCCGGCGTGGCGGGCATCGACGCCTCGGCCGTGGCGGCGGGCTCGGACGAGGAACGTCTGGCCATGGCCCTGCTGGACCAGGGCGCCGTGGCGCTGGAGCGCGCCGATCTGGCCGGTCAGGCGCTGGAGACCGAGACCCTGCGCCGCGCCGATCGTTTCCGCGCGGCCTTGATGAACTCGGTCAGCCACGACCTGCGCACACCCCTGTCCACCGTCCTGGGCTCGGCGACGACCCTGATCGACTATGGCGCAACCCTGAAGCCCGAGGTCCGCGACGACCTGCTGCTGAGCATCCGCGAGGAGGCCGAACGGCTGTCGCGCTATGTCGGCGACCTGTTGGACATGACCCGGCTGGAGGGCGGGGGGCTGAACGTCCGCACCGACTGGAGCGATGTGCGCGACATCCTAAACGCCGCCGCCGACCGGGTGTCGCGCCGCCTGGGCCAGCGCCGCATCACGCGCGACTTCCCGGCCCAGCTCAGCATGGTCGAGGCCGATCCGGGCCTGCTGGAACAGGCCGTGGTCAACATCCTGGAAAACGCCATCGCCTACAGTCCCGACGGCACGACCATCGAACTGGCGGCCTATGAGGATCGCGGCGCCGTCGTCATCTCCATCGAGGACGAGGGACGCGGCATCCCGACCGCCGAGCTGGAACGGGTGTTCGACAAGTTCCGCCGCATGGAAGAATCTACCGATCGGGCCAAGGGCGCCGGCCTGGGCCTGGCCATCGCCAAGGGTTTCGTCGAGGCCATGCGCGGCCGTATCGCTGCTGCCAGCCCGATCCAGGACGACGCCGACGGCAAAGGCGGCACCCGCATCCTGATCAGCCTGCCCAAGTCCATCGCCACCCACCCGGATCTGCTGTGATGTCCGCCGTTCGCCCCCAGGTTCTCGTCATCGACGACGAGCCGCAGATCCACCGTTTCCTGGCGCCCGCCCTGGACGCCGCCGGCTATGAACCCCGCCGCGCCGACAGCGGTCAGGAGGGCCTGCGCGCCATCGCCCTGTGGAGCCCCGACGCCGTGGTGCTGGACCTCGGATTGCCTGACATGGACGGCAAGGACGTTCTGACGCGGGCGCGCGACTTCTATCAGGGGCCGATCATCGTCCTGTCGGCGCGCGATCGCGAGGCCGAGAAGATCACGGCCCTGGACCTGGGCGCCAACGACTATGTCGAAAAGCCGTTCGGGGTCGGCGAACTGTTGGCGCGCATTCGGGCCGGGCTGCGGCAGGGGGCGTTGACGCCGGTCGCGGGCGGCGTGGTCACGGCGGGGGATGTCGTCATCGACCTGGATCGCCGCATCGTCACCCGCGCCGGCGAGCGGGTGAAGCTGCGTCCCAAGGAATACGACGTCCTGGCCTACCTCGCCCGCAACGCCGGCAAGGTCCTCGGCCACGCCGACCTGCTCAAGACCATCTGGGGCGCCGGCCACGCCGACGACGTCCAGTATCTGCGCGTCGTCGTCGGCCAGCTCCGGCACAAGCTGGAAGCCGATCCGGCCCAGCCCGTCCTTCTCGTGACCGAACCGGGCGTGGGCTATCGGCTGGCGGACTGAGGCCTAGAACTCTTCCCAGCCGTCGCTGTTCGAGCCGACCGTGAGATCGCGGCCGCCGGCGACCTTGATGACGCGCTGTTCGACCGGCGGCGCGGGACGGGTTGCCGGGCGGGCAGGGGTGGCGGCGGTGTTCTTCCGAGCCGTCGCACGTCCGCCGGACACCTGGAAGAAGGCGACCTCGGACGACAGCTCGGCGGTTTCCTGACGCAGGGCGGTGCTGGCGGCGGTGGCCTGTTCGACCATGGCGGCGTTCTGCTGCGTCACCTGGTCCATCTGGTTCACGGCGACGTTGATTTCCTGCAGCCCGGTCGCCTGTTCCTTGGCGGAAGCGGCGATCTCGACGACCAGGGCGCTGATGTCGTCGACCTGCGAAGCGATGGCCTGGAGGGCCGATCCGGCTTCGCTGACCAGACGCACGCCGTTCTCGACCTCGGAGCCGGAGTTGGAGATCAGGGTCTTGATCTCCTTGGCGGCCTCGGCCGAGCGCTGGGCCAGGGCGCGGACTTCGGAGGCCACCACGGCGAAGCCCCGACCGGACTCGCCGGCACGCGCGGCTTCGACGCCGGCATTCAGGGCCAGCAGATTGGTCTGGAAGGCGATCTCGTCGATGACGCCGACGATCTGGCTGATCTGGCGCGAGCCGCCTTCGATCTTCTGCATGGCGTCGACGGCGTTCATAACGACTTGGCCGGACGCCTCGGCGCTCTTGCGGGCGCCGTTGGTGACGTTGGCGGCCTGGTTGGCGGCCTCGGCGGTCTTCTTGACCGTGACGGTGATCTCATCCAGCGCGGCGGCGGTCTCTTCCAGAGCGGCCGCCTGCTGCTCGGTGCGGCGCGACAGGTCCTCAGACGCCTGGCTGATCTCGCCGGCGCCGGAATCGATGCCGTGGACCGAGCCCAGGACGCCGGTGACGGTCTCTTCCAGACGGGCGATGGAGCGGTTGAAGTCGGCCTTCAGAACCTCGCTGCGCGCGGGGAAGGGGGCGTCGATACGATAGACCAGATCGCCCTCGGCCAGGGCCGAAAGACCCTTGCCCAGGCTTTCGATGACGACGGCGTTCTCGGCGGCCTCTTGCTGGGCCACAGCTTCGCGCCGGCGGCGTTCGACTTCGGACTGGTCGCGCATCGATGCCGTTTCGCCTTCGAGCGCCTTGGCGCGCAGGCCGTTGTCGCGGAAGACCTGCATGGCCTGGGCCATGGCGCCGACCTCGTCCCTGCGGTCGGTGTCGGGAATGGCGACGTCCAGCTTGCCCCCGGCCATGATCGACATGGCGCCCGTCATCCGGCGAACCGGCGCGACCATCAGGATCGACAGCTGCACGCCCAGGAAGACGGCGGCGGCGACCAGGATCAGACCGCCCGCCGCCAGGGCGAAGAAGGAGGCGGTGATCGCCGACGCCTGTTCGGCGTCGCGCACGTTCATGCGGGCCATCTCGGCGTCGCGCACGGCTGTGATCGACTTGGTGATGTGGGTCACGCGAACCTTGTCGCCGGACTCGATGACGACACGGCGCGCGGCGTCGATGCGCGACGGGTCCAGCGCGGCCTGGGTCAGAGGCGTGCCGAACTCGGTCTTCCACACGGCGGCGTCATCCTGGGCCTTCTTGACCAGCGCGCGCTCTTCCGCCGTCAGATCGGCGGCGTTAAGCGCGGCGATCGACTGCTCGAACTGTTCCCAGCCGGTCTTGTAGACATCCAGATAGTCAGCGTTGGCGGTCAGAAGCACGCCGCGCATCTGGGAATTAAGACGGATGACGCCCTTCTCGGCGACATGGGTGTGATCGGTGATGCTCTTGCTTTGCGCATTCAGCTCGGCCGCCGTCTTCATGGCGGACAGCTGGAAGAAGACCGCGCCGATCATGGCGGCGGCGACCGCCAGCAGCAGGGCGAAGGCGATCGCCAGCTTCCGCTGCATCGGGATGTTCTTCGGGTTCATGCGATCATCTCCTGAAGGATGTGCAAAGCAGGAGACCGGAGCGGCGAACGGCTCCGGCCTAAGGGACTAGAAGGCGGTCTGGACGCGCACGGTCGCGGTGTTCCCGTTGTCCTCGCCGGTGAAGGTTCCGGTGCGGTTGTCGACCGACCAGGCGCTCCAGTGCGCCGACACGCGGGTGTTATTGGTGGGATACCAGTTGACGCCCAGCAGCCAGGTGTCGCCCTCTCCGCCGGTCAGGCTGTCGGTGAAGTCGGCGGTGTCGTAACGACCCACGATCTCGACCGCGCCATAGCCGTCGGCGCCCAGCGGGTTCAGCACCTTGGGACGCGTCCAGGTGCCGGTGCGCGCGGACAGCGGCGGGGTTTCGCCCGTCAGAAACAGACCGGCCGACAGGCTGTAGGCGTCCTGGTCGAAGTCGCGCGCGGCGGTTCGAACCACGCGCTTGCCGCCCTCGGCCATGGCCCAGAAGGACCGATGCACGCCGCCGAACTCCAGCCCCAGGCCCGAGCTGGACTTGGGATTGGCGTAGGCGCCCGACGACAGGCGCAGATTGTCATTGCCGCGCGACGAAACCACCAAATTGCGCGAAGACAGGGTCGTGACGGGCGTCAGATCCTCGACGAAGCCCCAGCCGCCCAGATGCAGGAAACCGGCCTCGGTCTTGAAGGCCGACCAGTGGGTGCGGCCCATCACGGCGACTGTGTCGCTGGTCGTGCCGTCGCTGATGGCGTCGCCGGTCACCGAAAGTGACGCGTGCCAGACGCTGCCCGTCAGCTTGCCCATGACACCGACCCCGTAAGAGCCGCGCTCGGGACCGATGGTGGAGACCATCAGGCTGCGTTCTAGGAAGGGCGTCTGATCTTCGGCCGTGCCGCCTTCGACGCCGCGGTCGTTCAGGCGCTGACCGGCGGAAATCTCAAGGTCGCGCCCGCCCAGCTTGCGGCTGTAGGCGATGAAGGCGTTGGCGACGCTGACCGAATTGTCGGCGATATCGCCTTCGATCCAGTAGCTGAAGCCGCCGGCGATCTTGCCCTGGCCGCCCAGGCGCAGGCCGCGCAGTTCGGTCGTGGTCAGGTCGCGGTTGGGATAGTCTGAACCGAAGGTCGTCGACAGGTCTGCGGTCACCCGAATGCGCGGCTTGAAGGTGAAGGCGCCGTCGGGGCTGCGCCATTCCGGCAGGCCCGTGGCCCAGTCGACGGGCGCGGGCGTGGCCGGAGCGGGCGCAGCGGCGGTCTGGACGGGACGCGGCGCCGCGACAGGTGCGGGGGTTCCAGCGACGGCGGTCGGCGTGGCGACCGCAGCGGTGCGCGATTGGGCTTCCAGTTGTTCCAGTCGGGCCGACAGCGCCTGCACCTGTGCACGCAGGGCGGCGATTTCATCGGCGGACGGCGCCGCTTGGGCGAAGGCGGAGGTGGCGAGCGCGGCCAGGCCGACGCCGGCTGCGAGCGAGCGATAGATGGTCATGGAGATTACCGTAAGGGAAGATCGTTAAGGAGCGCCCAAATCGCGGTAAGGAGAACTGCGTAGCTTTGGGGTTTTGCGCGTCCGGATAAGGAACAGGCGCCGTGCGGATCGCGACGGCGCCTGTAGGAAGTCGGGTCAGTCGGCGGTGACCAGGGCCTTGTCGCCTGGACCGGCCGCCGGGTCGGGCAGGGCCGCCAACGGACGGGGTTCGCCATCCAGCGCGGCCTTCAGCGCATCGCGATCCAGTTCGCCTTCCCAACGGGCGACGACGATGGTGGCCACAGCGTTGCCGATGAAGTTGGTCAGGGCGCGGCACTCGCTCATGAAGCGGTCGATGCCCAGGATCAGCGCCATGCCCGCGACCGGCACAGCCGGGACGACCGACAGGGTGGCGGCAAGGGTGATGAAGCCCGCGCCGGTGATGCCCGCTGCGCCCTTGGAACTCAGCATGGCGACCAGCAGCAGCACGATCTGGTCCTGCAGGCTCAGGTCGATGTTCAGCGCCTGGGCGATGAACAGGGCGGCCATCGTCATGTAGATATTGGTGCCGTCCAGATTGAACGAATAGCCGGTGGGCACGACCAGACCAACCACGGACTTGGCCGCGCCGGCGCGTTCCATCTTCTGGAGCAGGCTGGGCAGGGCGGCTTCGGACGACGAGGTGCCCAGCACCAGCAGCAGTTCTTCCTTCAAGTAGCGGATCAGCTTGAGGATGTTGAAGCCGTTGGCCCAGGCGACCAGGCCCAGAACCCCGACCACGAAGATCGCGGCGGTGATGTAGAAGGTGGCGACCAGGGCGGCCAGATTGGCGATCGAACCGATGCCGTATTTGCCGATGGTGAAGGCGAAGGCCCCGAAGGCGCCGATGGGCGCGGCCTTCATCAGGATGGCGACCAGTTTGAAGAAGGCGACGCTGATCGATTCCAGGAAGTTCAGCACCGGCTTGCCCACATCGCCGACCATGGCGAGCGCCAGTCCGAACAGGACCGAGACGAACAGCACCTGCAGGATGTTGCCCTCGGAGAAGGCGCTGACGAAGGTGTCGGGAATGATGCCGGTCAGGAAGCCGACGATGGTCGTCTCATGCGCCTGATCGGAATATTTGGTGACAGCGCTCGCATCCAGGCTGGCGGGGTCGATGTTCAGGCCGTGGCCCGGCTGGACCAGATTGGCCACGATCATGCCGATGATCAGGGCCAGGGTCGAGAAGGTCAGGAAATAGGCGAAGGCCTTGGCGGCGACGCGACCGACCCGGCCGATGTCGCGCATCCCGGCGATGCCGGTGACGATAGTCAGGAAGATCACCGGCGCGATGATCATCTTCACCAGCTTGATGAAGGCGTCGCCCAGCGGCTTCAGGCTCTCGCCGAACGACGGCCAGAAATGCCCGATCAGGCCGCCGGCGAGGATGGCGAGCAGAACCTGGAAATAGAGATGCCGGTAAAAGGGCTTGCGCTTGGCGCTGCCGTCGTCGGCGATCGTCGGTGTGATAATCATGGTGACCTCCCAATCGTCCTCTCGGGGACGTTCAGCGATCAGGATGCGGCCGTGCTGTAACAGGCCAAAACCGAAAATGTAGGGTCGGGTTGGGGCAAAAAACGCACAATTAACAATGTGTTGTCGTTTTCGAAGCTGAGACACTTGTGCTGAAAACGAAACCGGCACACGTTGAGTTGTGTCGAAATCAGCACAAGATCAGTCCGTGACCGGTCCACCCGCCAGACGTGAGTTTCTGGGCGTCGCCGGCATCGGCGTCTTCGTCGTCGCCGGATTGCTGATCCTGATCGCCATCATCGTCGCGGGCGATCTTGCGCGAAAAAGTGCGGCGCAGGACATCGTTCGTCAGGCCGAGGCCACCCTGCTTCTCGATCAGGCCCTCCTGTCCAGCGAGCTGGACCGGCATCGCGCCACGCCCGTGGTTCTGGCCAGCGAAGACATCATTCTGGAGGCGCTGCGCGATCCCGCGCCCGCCACGCTGGCCAGGGTCAATGCCCGTCTGGACATGCTGGCGGTCCAGACCGGCGCAGCGGCCATCTATCTGCTGGACAGCCAAGGCAGGGCCATTGCGGCGAACAACTATCGCACCCCGGTCAGTTTCGTCGGCGACGACTATGCCTACCGTCCCTATTTCAAGACGGCGATGCGGGCAGGATCCGACGAGTATTTCGCCTTTGGATCGCGAAGCGGCCGGCCCGGCCTCTATCTGTCGCGGCGTGTCGGCGTCGGTCGCGAGGCCGACGGCGTGATCGTGGTCAAGATCGAGTTCGACACGGTCGAGGCCGCCTGGCGACGGCAGGCGGAACAGGCTCTGGTGACGAACCGGGACGGCGTGATCGTGCTGAGTTCCGACCCCGCGCGACGCTTTAGAACGCTTGAGACGCTGGACGGCGAGAGAGCGAAGGCTTTGCGTGACAGCCGACAGTTCGGCGACGCGCCGCTGACGCCGCTCACGCCCGCGATCACGCCGGTGGACGACGGTCGGGTGCAGGTGGGCGGCGAGATCTTCGTTCCATTGCGTCGCGCCTTGCCGGTGGAGGACTGGACCCTGTTGCTCCTGGTCCCCGTCGCCGACGCCGACCGTGCGGCGGGCCCTGTGCGCTGGGCGGCGGGCCTGGCGGGCGCGCTTTTGATGGTCGTACTGGCCTGGGTCTGGCGGGCGCATCTGCGTCGGCTGGACGGCCAGCGTCAGCAGGCCGAGGTCCGGCGCGAGCTTGAGCTTCGCGTCGACGAACGCACCACGGCGCTGACGGCGGCGAACGTGAAGCTGAGAAACCAGATCGAGGATCGCAAACGCACCGAGGCGCGCCTGCGAACCCTGCAGGCCGATCTGGTTCAGGCCAACCGTCTGGCGCATCTGGGCCAGATCGTCGCCGGCGTCGCCCACGAGATCAATCAACCTGTGGCCGCGATCCGCGCCAACGCCGACAACGCCCTGACCCTGCTGTCGCGCGAACAGCCGGACGAGGCGCAGGCCAAGCTGACGCGCATTCAGGGACTGACCGAGCGGATCGGCGCCATCGTCGAGGATTTGCGCGGCTTTGCGCGCAAGACCCCGCCGCGCACCACAACCGTCGTGGTCGACGAAGCGGTCGAGGGCGCCCTGTTGCTGGTCAGCAGCCGGATGCGTGAAGACGGCGTGGCGGTCGAACGGACCGGCGAGGCGCGGGTGTCGGCTCAGGCGGACCGCGTTCGGCTGGAACAGGTGCTGGTCAACCTTTTGCAGAACGCCTTTGAAGCCTTGGGCGATCAGGCCGATGCGCGGATCGGCCTGGACGTCTCGACCACCGACGATCTGGTCGTCATCGCCGTGACCGACAACGGACCCGGCCTGTCCAAGGCGACGCTGCGGACCCTGTTCACGCCCTTTTCGACCACCAAGCCGAACGGTCTGGGTCTGGGGCTGGTGATCTCGCGCGACATCGTCGAGGCCTTCGGCGGCAGTCTGGTCGTGGCCTCGAACGGCCGTCGCGGCGCGCGTTTCGAGGTTCGGCTCAGAAGGAACCCGGCATGACATCGGACGGCGCCCTGATCCTGGTCGTGGACGATGACGACGACCTGCGCGAGGCCCAGGTCGAGACGCTCGCGCTCGCCGGCTACGCACCGACAGGCGTGAGTTCCGCCGACGAGGCGTTGGCGCGGCTGGAGGCCGCGTCCCCGCATGTCGTTTTGTCCGACATCCGCATGCCTGGGCTGGATGGGCTGGAGTTCCACAAACGCTTGGCGGCCATCGATCCTGAGCTGCCGTTCATTCTGATGACGGGGCATGGCGACATCGACATGGCCGTCGCCGCCCTTCATCGCGGCGTGTTCGACTTCCTGCCAAAGCCCTTCGGCGCCGATCGCCTGTTGCCCGTCATCCAGCGCGCGGCGCGCCAGCGACGGCTGGTGTTGGAAAACCGCCGCCTGACACAGCTCGTCGAAAACGCCGAGGCGGAGGAGGCGCGCAGCGGCCTGATCGGCCAGGCACCGGCCATCGTGCGGCTGCGCGAGACGATCGCCCAGGTCGCCCGCGCGGGCGTGGATGTGCTGATCCAAGGCGAGAACGGCGTCGGCAAAGAGACCGCCGCGCGCGGTCTGCACCGCTCCAGCGCCCGGCGCGCTCGGCCCTTCGTCGTCGTCAACTGCGCCGCCCTGCCGGAGGATGTGCTCGACGCCGAACTGTTCGGCCGCTCGCCGACGTTGGGTTACGGGCGCCGGATCGGCGGTCGCGTGCGCGAGGCCGACGGCGGCACCCTGTTGCTGGAAGAGGTCGAGGCGCTGTCGCCGGCGCTTCAGATCAAGCTGCTGAAGCTGATGGAGACCGGACAGATCTCGGGAGAGGACGACCAGGCCTTCAGCCTGCGCTTCCTGACGACGACGCGGATCGATCTGGACGCCGCGGCGGCCCGCGGCGCCTTTCGGTCGGACCTCTACTATCGTCTAAGCGTGGTCACCCTGACCCTGCCCAGCCTGCGGGATCGGCGCGAGGATATACCGCTGCTGTTCCGTCATCTGGTGTCGCAGGCGGCCGGGCGACAGAAGAAGACCCCGCCGCCGATCGACGATGCGACCGACGCCCATCTGATGATGCGCGACTGGCCCGGCAATGTCCGCGAGCTGGCCCAGGCCGCCGAGCGCTTCGTCATCGGCCTCGACCGAAACGGCGGCGCGACCGGCGTCGCGGATGGCAGCCTGAGCGAGCGCGTCGAGGCGTTCGAAGCCCGCGTGCTGGACGAGGCGCTAAAGGCCGCCAAGGGCGATGTCCGCGCCGTGATGGCCCGGCTCGACCTTCCCCGAAAGACCTTCTACGCCAAGGTCAAACGCCACGGCATCGTCCTTGATGACTACCGCCGGGGCGATTGACGGGCTGAGCGGCTCAGCCCTCGGACCAGACCGCCATTTCGGTGCCGGCCGGATCGGCGAAGTGGAAGCGGCGACCGCCGGGGAAGCTGTAGATCGGTTTCACGATCCGGCCGCCGGCCGCCTCGACCTTGGCCAGCATGGCTTCCAGGTCGTGGGCGTACAGAATGGGAAGAGGGGTCTTGGTCTGATCGGCCTGATCGGCGTCAAACCCGCCGTCCAAACCCTGATCGAAGGCCGCATAGGATGGGCCGTAATCCACGAAGGTCCAGCCGAACGCCTGGCTATAGAACTCCTTGGTGGCGGGCAGGTTGGCGGCGGGCAGTTCGAGGTAGTCCAGCTTTCCGTCTTCACGCACGGTTGATCTCCTGAGAATGGGCGCCACCGGCCCCTTGTCTTGCACGCGCCCTCGACATGCGCAAACCTGCAAACGGTTCGCAGTTGCAGGAATCGAGCGATGATCGTGATGACGACAGGCCTGTCGGCCCTGATGGCCTTGATGCGGTGCGAGGCGCGTCCGGTCGAGCCGCCGCCGAGGCGCGACACCGATCGTGGAAACCCGCGTCCGGCCCGACGAAGGTCTTGATCATCCGACTTGGGCGCGATGCCTCAGATAGGCGTCGGCCAGCACGCAGGCGGCCATGGCCTCGACCACCGGTACGGCGCGCAGGGCGACGCATGGGTCGTGACGACCCTTGGTGCGCAGGTCCGTCTCTTCGCCGTCGCGGGTGATCGTCTGGCGCAGGGTCAGGATGGACGAGGTCGGCTTGAACGCCACCCGCGCGGTCACCGGCTGGCCCGTCGAAATCCCACCCAGCACCCCGCCCGCCTTGTTCGACAGGAATACCGGCTGCTTGTTCAGGTCCAGCCGCATCTCGTCGGCGTTCTGTTCGCCGGTCAGTTCGGCGGCCTCGAAGCCGGCGCCGATCTCGACCCCCTTGGCGGCGTTGATCGACATCAGGGCAGCCGCCAGCTCGGAATCCAGCTTGCCGTAGATCGGCGCGCCCCAACCGGCCGGAACGCCCGTGACCTCAAGCGCCACGACAGCGCCGACCGACGACCCGGCCTTGCGAACGCCGTCCAGATAGGCCTCCCACGCAGGCACGACCTCGGCCGAGGCTGCGAACAGCGGATTGCCGGATACGGCGTCGAAATCGACCTGATCCGGTGCGATCCGGTGCGGGCCGATCTGCACCACGCCGGCGCGAATTTTGACCCCGTCGCCCAGCACCTTGCGCGCCACGGCCCCGGCCGCCACGCGGCTGGCGGTCTCGCGCGCCGAGGACCGTCCACCGCCCCGGTGATCGCGCACGCCATATTTGGCCTGATAGGCGTAGTCGGCGTGGCCCGGCCGATAGGCGCGGGCGATCTCGCCATAGTCCTTGGACCGCTGGTCCTCGTTCTCGATCATGATCGAGATCGGCGTGCCGGTGGTCACCGGGCCCTCGCCGTCGTCGAAGACGCCCGACAGGATGCGCGCCGTGTCGCTTTCCTTGCGTTGGGTGACAAAGCGGCTGCCGCCCGGCTTCCTCTGGTCCAGCCAGGGCTGAAGGTCCGCCTCGGTCAGCGGTATCATCGGCGGGCATCCATCAACGACGCAGCCGATCGCCGGCCCGTGGCTCTCGCCCCAGGTGGTCACGCGAAACAGATGGCCGAAGGTGTTGTGCGACATGGCCCCGACTTAGGCCGCCAGACGCTCCTGCGTCCAGACCCGCGTGAAGCGCACCAGTAGGTCCTCTGCTGCCGAGGGAGCATCGGACGACGGCTCCAGCGTCACGAACAGATGCCCAGCCGGCCGCGATCCGCGCGCGGGCAGGCCCAGATCCTTCAACCGCACCCGCACCGGCGCAGCCATGTCGGCGGTAATCCAGGCCGAGCGCGTGCCGACAGGGGTCTCGATCTCCACCCGCCCGCCGTCGGCCATCAGGCGACGCTCGACGGCCCAGGTCATGAACAGGTCGTCGCCGACGACCGACAGGCCATCCTCGGGCCGGATCAGCACCGACAGATAGAGGTCGCTCCCGTCCGCCGCCCCGCGCCTGAGCCGTAGATGATCGCCGCTGCGCAGGCCCTTTGGCGCCGTGACCCGCACCGTGCGCGCGCCCAGCCGGACTTCGACCTGACCCCCGGCCAGGGCCTGCATCGGCGACAGCACCAGAACCGGCGCCGGCGCCGGTCGCGCGGCGGGCGCGGACAGGGCGGGGCGGGGGGGCTGGTGCGCCTGGATCAGCCGATAGGCCGCGATCACGCGCCGGAACCGCTCGGCGTCCCCGCCGGCCTGATCCGGCCGCTCCGCCTTCACCGCCTTTCGGAAGGCGGCCTTCAGCGTCGACGCATCGACATCGCCGCGCACATCCGTTTCCAGGCCCAGGATCGAGAGGGCCTCGCGGACGCCGGACACATCTGAAATCGAAACAGGCGCGTTCATGCCGTCACCGTTCGCGCATCAGGGTCAATGGGCGGTTAACCCTGACGGTGACACGCCCGTTTTTGACCTCGATCATTCCCAGCCGCGCCTGCACCGACTACATCACTCGCATGACCGCATCCGTGATCCCGCCCAGCCCGTCGCGTGAAGAATACGCCCGCGACTATGCCGCCGCCCTGGCCGCCAACGGCGACGAGACCATCTTCGATCGCCCCGAACCCATCGGCCTGTTCGTCGAATGGCTGGCGGACGCGAGGGCGCACGAGCCGAACGATCCCAACGCCATGACCCTGTCGACTGTCGACGCCGACGGCCTGCCGGATGCGCGGATCGTTCTGCTGAAGGATGTCGATGCGCGAGGCTTCACCTTCTATTCGAACAGCGAGAGCGCCAAGGGCGTCGAACTGGCCGGTTGCGCGGCCGCCGCCCTGACCTTCCACTGGAAATCCCTGCGCCGCCAGGTGAGGGTGCGCGGCGCGGTCGAGCCGGTCGCGCCGGCCGAGGCCGACGCCTATTTCGCGAGCCGCGCGCGCGAAAGCCGCATCGGCGCCTGGGCCTCGGACCAGTCCCGCCCCCTGTCGGATCGCACCGTGCTGGAAGAGGCCGTGGGCCGCGAAACCGCGCGTTTCGATGGTCAGGAGGTGCCGCGCCCGTCCCACTGGACCGGTTGGCGCGTCGTGCCGCGCTCGGTCGAGTTCTGGCGCGATCGCCCGTTCCGTCTGCATGACCGACTGCGTTTCGACCGCGACGGCGAGGCCTGGCGCTCAGGCCGCCTCTGGCCCTGACCCGCGATCAGTCGCGGAACAGCAGCGATCCGTCGCCGTAGGAATAGAAGCGATAGCCGTCGGCGACCGCATGGGCATAGGCCGCCTTCATCGTCGCCGTGCCCGCAAAGGCGCTGACCAGCATGAACAGCGTCGATTTCGGCAGGTGGAAGTTGGTCATCAGCACATCGACCGCCCGGAACCGATAGCCCGGCGTGATGAAGATGGCCGTGTCGCCGTGGAACGGTTTGATCTCTCCGTCCTCGGCCGTCGCGCTTTCCAGCAGCCGCAGGGAGGTGGTGCCGACGCAGACGATGCGCCCGCCCTTTCCATGGACCGCGTTCAGGGCGGCGGCGGTTTCAGGCGACACTTCGCCCCATTCGCTGTGCATCTTGTGGTCGGCCAGGTCGTCGGCCTTGACCGGCAGGAAGGTGCCGGCCCCGACATGCAGCGTCACCGCATGGGTCGAGACGCCCTTGGCTCGAATGGCGTCCAGCAGGGCCGGGGTGAAATGCAGCCCCGCCGTCGGCGCCGCAACCGACCCGTCATGCTCGGCGAACACGGTCTGATAGTCTGACCGGTCACGGTCGTCCTCGGGCCGTTTGGCGGCGATATAGGGCGGCAGGGGCATGAGGCCGACATCGCGGATCGCATCGTCCAGCGCCGGTCCCGCGAGGTCGAAGGTCAGGGTGATCAGGCCGTCTTCCCCCTTGGCCGTCACCGTGGCGTCCAGCCGTCCCAGGTCGCAGGCGGCGTCGCTCGCGTTTCCAAAACGAACCCGATCCCCCGGCTTGATCCGCTTGCCGGGCTTCATGAAGGCGGACCAGACGTCGGGCGCGTCACGGTGGTGCAGCGTCGCCTCCACCTCGACCGTCAGGGTTTCGCCCTCGGCCCCGATCCGCTGACGCACGCCCGACAGACGGGCGGGAATGACCCGCGTATCGTTGAACACCAGGGCGTCGCCCGGCTGCAGGAAGTCCGGCAGATCGCGAATGACCCGATCTTCCAGCGCGCCGCCTTTCACCACCAGCAGCCGTGCGGAATCGCGCGGATCGGCCGGGCGCAACGCAATCCGGTCTTCGGGCAGGTCGAAATCGAAATCGGCGGTCTTCATCGCGCGCTCTATAGGGCGCTCCGACGCGCCGCGCCACGCCGCGACGCCCTGCCAGCGCATCGTCTGCGCCCCGCTGTCTGATTCACAACGGGTTTTCGCGCCCGAACGGCGTCTAACCGATCGCGCCCCGGCCGCGTGCTAGACTGGCCGTGGATCTTTGACAGCGTAAGTTCAGGCGGAAGGGACGGCGAAATCCCGCCTTCGCCTCACCCGGGTGATGGCGTCAGATTAGACGAATTAGACACTTTAGACGGTGAATTCCCGTCCGCGGCCCAAGGCCCCACCGCCGCGCGATTAGACGAATTAGATTCTTTAGACGGTAAAATTCCCCGTTGCCGTCTGATCTCAGCTGTAGCCCGGCGCGAACGCCCCCGCCCAGGCGCCATATCGGTTCAGCGAAAGGTCGCGGGTCTCGATCTCGGGCGCCTTGCCGTCGACCATGTCGGCCAGAACCCGCGCGGAGCCGCAGGCCATGGTCCAGCCCAGGGTGCCGTGGCCGGTGTTCAGATAAAGCCCCGGAACCTTGGTCGCGCCGATCACCGGCGTGCCGTCCGGCGTCATTGGACGAAGGCCCGACCAGTAACTGGCCCCCGCCAGGTCGCCGCCGCCCGGAAACAGGCTGCCGACCGAATGGGCCAGGGTTTCGCGACGCAGCGCGGGCAGGGTGTTGTTGTATCCCGACAGCTCGGCCATGCCGCCCACGCGGATACGGTCGCCCAGGCGCGTGATCGCCACCTTGTAGCTTTCGTCCATGACGGTGGAGACGGGCGCGCGGTCTTCGTTCACGATCTTGGCTGTGATCGAATAGCCCTTCACCGGATAGACCGGCAGATCGAGACCCAGCGGCTTGGCCATCATCGGCGAATAGGAGCCGAGCGCCAGGATCACCAGATCGGCCGTCATGGCGCCCTTGCTGGTCATGACGCCGGTCGCGCGACCGTTCGTCATGGTGATCGACTGGATGTCGGTTCCGGTATGGAAGACCACGCCGCGCTCCGCCGCCAGCTTCGCCAGGGCGTTGGTGAACAGGAAGCAGTCGCCGGTCTCGTCATGCGGCAGACGAAGACCCCCGACGAAATCGACGTCTGAGGCGGCCAGGCCCGGCTCGGCCGCGATACAGCCCGCGCGGTCCAGAACCTCGCACGGCACGCCGGCGGCCTTCAGCACATCGACGTCCTTGTGCACGTCGGCCAGCTGCTTTTCCGTGCGGAACAGCTGCAGCGTGCCCTGCTGGCGACCGTCATAGGCGATGCTGGTCTCGCGGCGCAGCAGGTCGATCTGGTCGCGGCTGTATTCGGCCAGACGCACCATCCGGCTCTTGTTCAGCGCATAGCGGTCGTGGGTGCAGTTGCGCAGCATGGCGACGGTCCAGCGCACCATGGCCATGTCCAGCCGCGGCCGCACGATCAGCGGCGCATGGCGCATCAGCAGCCACTTCATCGCCTTGACCGGGATCGACGGCGCGGCCCAGGGCGCGGAATAGCCCGGCGAAATCTGCGCGGCGTTGGCGAAGCTGGTTTCCAGCGCTGGACCGGCCTGCCGATCCACCACCGTGACCTCATGCCCGGCCTGGCTGAGATACCAGGCGGTGGTGACGCCGATGACGCCCGACCCAAGCACCAGAACCCGCATGTGACGTTCCCAAGCCCACTGTTGTTATTCGCCGCAAGCTAGCGCCGCATGGATCGACGATCCTGCCTGTTTGCGCAACGATTGGTCGCTGATAGAAGTCTGACGCAATAATCTGCGGCTGAATGGCGGAAACTTGTGTCCCTGCTTGATCCCCTCGACCAACGCCTCCTTCAACGGCTCCGCGCCGATGGGCGCATCAGCAATGCGGACCTGGCCTCCGCCGTCGGTCTGTCGCCTTCCGCCTGCCTGCGGCGCGTGCGCCGGCTGGAAGAGCGCGGGGTGATCCGGGGCTATGCCGCCGTCCTGGCCAACGACAGCGACGACGGCGTCGTCGCCTATGTCGAGATCACGCTGGAGAAGCAGACTGACGACCACATGCGCCGGTTCGAGGCGGCCGTCCGCAACCATCCGGAAATCCGCGACTGCTATCTGATGGCGGGCGAGGCCGACTACATCGTCCGCGCCGTCGCGCCCGACATCGCCGCCTATGAGGTGATCCACAAGGACGTCCTGTCGCGTCTGCCGGGCGTGTCGCGCATCCACTCCAGCCTGGCGATCCGCAACGTCTTGGCGGCGCGCGGTTGAAACGGGCTGAACCTTCCGGCCCGGTCGGGTGTTGTGGCGGCATGAAAGCCCTCGACCTCCTCCCGTCCGCCCTCATCGGCGCTGTCGCCAGCGCCCGTTCCATGACCCCGATGGCGGCCCTCGCCACCGCCGAACTGGCGCATAAGCCCTTGCCCGGCCGCGTCTTCCTGCTGAACCGGCCGCTGTTCAAGTTCGGCGCCCTGGCCATGGGTATCGGCGAACTGCTGGGAGACAAGATGAAGACTGCGCCTGATCGCACCGTCTTCCTGGGCCTGCTGGCGCGGGTCATGAGCGCGGGCATCGCCGGCGCCGCCCTGGCCCCTCGCGGCAAGGAGAAGTTGGGCGCAGGCCTGGCGGTCGGCACGGCCGTGCCGCTGGCCTATCTGACCCTTTCGGGGCGCAAGAAGGCCATGGCCCGCATCGGCCAGACCAAGAGCGGCCTGATCGAGGACGCCCTGATCGTCGGCGCCGGCGCATTGGTCGTCGGCCTGACCGTCTCGCGGTTCAACCGCCGCTAGCCGCTCGACAGCCGGGCCCCGGCGGCGATAGGTGAGGGACGTTTTCGAAGGACTTCCGCCCATGATCACCCGCATCCAGCCCGGCGCCCGCATGAGCGAGGCCGTCGTCCACGGCGACACCATCTATCTGTCCGGCCAGGTCGGCGAGCCCGGCGACGGCGTGGCGAAGCAGACCCGAACGGCGCTGGCCGAGATCGAGGCGCTGCTGGCCGAGGCCGGCAGCGACAAGTCCAAGATCCTGATCGCCCAGATCTGGCTGGCCGACATCGCCGACTTCGAGGCGATGAACGGCGTCTGGGACGCCTGGGTCGACACCGCCAACCCGCCGGCCCGCGCCACGGGCGAAAGTCGATTGGCTTCTCCCGACTACAAGGTCGAGATCATCGTAATCGCCGCCAAAGCCTGATCGCGGTTGACCGGGCGGGATGCAGACTGCAAACCGCCGCCATGCTTCAGAACCTCGAAACCCTCGCCCGCGAGGCCAAGTCCTGGCCATTCGAACAAGCCCGCAACCTGCTGGCCCATGTTCTGAAGAAACGGCTGGGCGAGACCGAACGAGCCGAAGCGCGCGCCCTGATCGACGCCGGCAAGGCGGATGAAGCCCTGGCGGCCTTTCCCGCCTTGCAGCGCCCGGTGATCCTGGAGACCGGCTATGGCCCGTCGGGCCTGCCGCACATGGGCACCTTCGGCGAGGTCGCCCGCACCACCATGGTGCGCAACGCCTTTCGCGCCCTGACGGGCGACCACTGGCCCACGCGCCTGATCGCCTTCTCCGACGACATGGACGGCCTGCGCAAGGTGCCGGAGGGCGTCCCGAACCCGGAGATGCTGCGCGAGGACCTGCATCTATCCCTGACGCGGGTGCGCGATCCCTTCGGCACCCACGACAGCTTCGGCGCGCACAACAATGCCCGCCTGCGCGCCTTCCTCGACAGCTTCGGCTTCGACTATGAATTCATGTCATCGACCGAGACCTACAAGTCGGGCCGGTTTGACGCGACGCTGCTGACGCTTCTGGAACGGTTCGACGCGGTCCAGGCCATCATGCTGCCGACGCTGGGCGAGGAGCGCCGCGCCACCTATTCGCCCTTCCTGCCCGTCAGCCCGATCACCGGCCATGTGCTGCAGGTCCCGACCCTGGCGCGCAACGTCGAGAAGGGCACGATTACCTTCGAAGACCCCGCCGGCGAACCGGGCAACCGAACCGAGGTGCCGGTCACGGGCGGCCATGTGAAGCTGCAATGGAAGCCCGACTGGGCCATGCGCTGGGTCGCGCTGGACATCGACTACGAGATGTCGGGCAAGGACCTGATCGAGAGCGTGCGCGAAAGCTCCAAGGTCTGCCGCGCCCTGGGCGGCACCCCGCCCGAAGGTTTCAATTACGAGCTCTTCCTCGACATCGAGGGCAAGAAGATCTCCAAGTCCAAGGGCAACGGCCTGACGATGGACGAGTGGCTGCGCTACGGCACGCCCGAGAGCCTGTCGTGGTACATGTTCCAGTCGCCGAAGTCGGCCAAGAGCCTGCACTTCAACGTCATTCCGCGCGCCATCGACGACTATCTGGCCTTCATCGAGAGCTACAAGACCCAGGAGCCGGCCAAGCGGATCGACAACGCCGTCTGGTCGATCCATGCGGGCGATCCGCCGACCCATACCTCGCCGGTGTCGTTCGCCCTTTTGCTGAACCTGGTCGGCGTGGCCAACGCCTCGACCAAGGACCAGCTGTGGGCCTATTTCGCCAAATACCTGCCCGAGGCGACGCCGCAGAACGAGCCGCTGCTGGATCGGCTGATGGGGTCGGCGCTGAACTATTACGAGGACTTCGTGAAGCCCTCGAAGTCGTATCGCCTACCCGACGACAAGGAGAAGGCGGCGCTGCTGGACCTGGCGGAAAGGCTGAAGGCCCTGCCGGCGGACACGACCGACGGCGAACTGATCCAGAGCGAAGTCTATGCCGTCGGCAAGGCGCATGAGTTCGAGCCGCTGCGGGCGTGGTTCGGCGCGCTCTACGAGGTGCTGCTGGGCGCCAGCCAGGGGCCGCGCTTCGGTTCGTTCGCGGCCATCTACGGCCTGCCGCAGACGATCGCCCTGATCGAAGCGGGCGCAAACGGAGAACTGGCGCAACCTTGACCTTGCGTCAGGGTTGTTGCGTGATGCCCTCCTAAAGGGACGTAGCCGGGGGAGGCGAGGTTGCGTTACGAGATCGACGAGGCGAACAGGGTCCTGATGCTCGACCTGGTTTCGGCCGGGTCAGCCGACCGCGTGCTGAAAGCCACGGTCGATCTGATCACGCAAAGGTCTGAGCTCTGCAGCTGGGACTGGATCGTCGAATGCGAACCCATGACCGACGATGCCACGGTCCAGCATCTGGCGAAGCTGGCTGAGGCCTGGGGGCCGCCGCCGCCGGTCGAGGCGGTGACGGTTTTCGTAACCCACGGCCGCATGCTCCATCTGTGGGCGCGCGTGCTGGACTTCCAGTTCGTGCGCCGCAAACACTTCATCGAACGCGACATCGATATCGCCAGACGATTTGTCGCCCGCCGCCAGTCCGCGCGCATGGCCAAGATGAACGGAAAATAACGGCGAAGCTCCGGGAGCCTTCAGGTTCGCCCGTGCATTCTCTCCTCATCGGCAAACGCGCTGACAGGAGAAGAGTTATGTCGAACAAGATTTTCAAGACCGGTCTGGCCACCGCTGCCGCCTTGGCCGCCATGGTGACCGCCGCCCCGATGTCCGCCCAGGCTCAGGCCAACGGCGTGACAAACTGTGACGCGCCTGGGGGTCGCCAACGTGCGGGCGCCCTGATCGGCGCCGTCGTCGGCGGCGTGGTGGGCTCGAACCTCGCCCGCAACGAGCGCACGGCCGGCACGATCGTCGGTGCGGGCGCCGGCGCCGCCGCCGGTTCCTATATCGGCTGTAACCAGCAACGCGCCCGTGCGGCTTCGGCCTCCAGCGGCTCCCAGTATCGCGCTTCGTCGAACCTGCGCATCCGCAGCGGCCCCGGCACCAACTATCGCCAAGCCGGTACGCTGTCGGCCGGCCAACCCTTCACCGCTATCGGTTCGCAAGGTGAATGGGTCCAGATCGCAGGCGGCGGTTGGGTGAACGCCCACTACGTCACGGCCAACTGAGTTCAGTTCGCCGTTAATCTAAAGCCCCGTCCGGTTCGCCGGGCGGGGTTTTTGCTGCGCGTCACTGGCTGACCCAAAGGATGCGGGCCATCCATTCGATCTCACGCCGGGGCACGATCCTTGGCGGATAGTCGGGATTGATCGAGGCCAGGGTGACGGCGCGGCTGGTCAGGCTGGTGACCTCCTTGGCGACGGTTTCTCCGCTGGTCAGGCGGGCGACCACGCGATCGCCCCGCCGCACCTGCGTCGCTTCCTGATCCACGATGACGCGATCGCCTTCGCGATAGAGGGGCGACATCGAATCGCCAGTGATCTGAAGGCTGAACAGGGTGTCCTTGGCGCGCGGCAGGTCGGTCTGATCCCAACCTTCACCGACCGGCAGGCCAGCATCGTCGAAGAAGCCGTCCTGACCCGCCTTGGCCAGACCCAGCAATGGCACGCTGGTCGGCGCCTCCGGTGCGTCTTCGGCCAACACCGCAAATTCCGACAGCGACAGGCCCGTCGCCTGAAGCACCAGCGTCATGCTCTCCGTCGAGGGCCAGCGTGGACGTGGCGGATCGCCGGGCCCGAAGCGCTTTGACGGATTGAAACTCGTCGCATCCAGACCGGCCCGTCGCGCCAAGCCCGACGGCGTCAGACCCTCACGCCGCGCCAAGGCGTCGACGGCCTTCCAGAGCTTGGCGTGGGATAGCGGCATGGTGTTCCGGCGATCGATTCGCCGCGAGAATACGATTAGATGCTAGGAATTTCTACCTATGTTGAAATTTGCAGCCTTACGGTTTTGCCACGCCCAAAAGGTCCCGACTGTGATGCAACCGATGACGAGATAACCCGTAAAATTCATTACGGTGTAAAGTGACGCTACCAATACTGGTTGCTTCATCAGAAGCATCACATGGGCCATTACAACGACAAGCTGAAGGCCACTGGCCCAAACCGGCCAAGACTGTCGATGCTTCCAAGCGATAGCGATGAAGACAAACAGTAGAGCTAGATCAACTAGAAACATGCCTACGGGCACGCCTACAAAGCCACTGCTTTCTTGCATCATGATCGTCGCGAACCACGCAATCAGGTATGCCCCAGCTCCAAGTTTTTCGGCGGTCCCGCCTTTCAAAAAGGCGAACAGGGCCATCCCGACCATGAATACTGCGCCAACGACGGCGTACAGCATGTTCACCATGTGAAATCGCCCCCGCGCAAAAATGCGTGAAGGCGATAATGACTGAAGTCAGGTCAAACTGAAATGTCGATAAGCCAAGCTTACCGAGAATTCATGCTACGCGGTGCAGATGCGGCGTCGTCAGCGCGGCCTTGGGGTCAAGCCAATCGTCGGGCTTGCCAACCGGGCCAGCGGCGTAGGTACCGAAGCCGAGGCGGCGGTGATCTTTTTGCAGCTCGGCGTGGCAGGCCACGATGGATTCACGGGCGGCCGAGAGGGCGGCGATCGTTTCCATGGCCTTTGCTTGCGACATCGTGCCGGAGACCGGCGACAGCGACAGAGCGGCGCGAGCGCCGATGAAGGATTGAACCAGCGTGGTCGCCTGGGTGATCGCGGCGTCGATCGCGAGTTCGGTGGCATGCAGATCGCCAGCAACGCTGGTGACGACTTCAGTGCGGTCCATGAAAGCCCCTCAAAGACAGGTTTACAAGAACCGTATGGTTATCACGTCTTAACCCTGTTTGGTAGAGCAATCTTTACCATATCGGCAATCGCGCGTTGAAGCGCCGCCGTAAGCACGGCGTTAAAACCCAATGAGAGCAAGAAATCGGCGCGAATCAGCGCGCTAGGGCGCAGTGATCAGTCCTGGTTGTCCAGCAGGAAGTGTGCGGTAAGGGACGCAATAGGCTGTTGACGTTCTTCCTGCCAGGCCTCCGCGTGCACATGGGCGACGCGACGACCCGCCCGGCTGATGCGAGCACGCGCGAAGACGTCGATCGGTCTGCCGGTGCGCAGATAGGCGACCGTCACATTGATCGGGCGGGGCAGTCGCGGACCAGGAAAGCTGAGCGCCACCTGAGCCATCGCCGTCATTTCCAGAAGGGCGGCCGTCGATCCGCCATGCAGGGCGGGCAGCATCGGATTGCCGATCAGCTTGTCGTCGAAGGGCATGATGACGGTGACTTCGTCGCCGCTGACCAGGGTCTGAAGGCCAAGAAAGCGGGCGTAGGGCATGCCGTTCAGGATGTCGGTCATGCCGCCGCTCCTTTTGCATGGGGCGCCCGCTCGCGGGTCTGGTTGAGGATATAGGCGGCTTGCGCTGCGGCGACCGGATCGGCGGGATCGTCCTCGAAGGCCCAGGCGCGCACGAAGGCGATGCTGGGCGTCAGCCGGTAGCATAGGCCTTGGGCCAGCAGGTCCTGACGCGGTCTTGCGGCGCGCATGTAATCGACGCGCAGATCCAGGGTGGCGATGGGCTGGAAGGCGTCCATCGCAGTCCACACAGCCAGGCCGCCGATATGATCAAGCAAGGTCGTCACCAGACCGCCCGCGAAGACGCCGCTGTCGGGATCGCCGACCAGATCCTCACGCCACGGCACGCGGATGCGGGGCTCGCCATCGTGCAGGCCGTCGAAGGTGAAGCCCAGAGCGCCGGTGTGGGCGGCGCCGGCGGCCAGTTGCGGCAGAATGGTGGTCAGGAAACTCTCATGCATCGTGCGGACTGAACCTGTTGCGCCGATTTTCGGGGTCATCCTCTATGGGGCGGCGACCCGACGGCGTCGAGAGCGTTACCGCATGATGATCCGCCCCGAAGACCTGCTGCATCCCACGCCCGCTGGCCTCTACTGTCCGCCAGGAGATTTCTACATTGACCCGGTTCGGCCGGTGGATCGCGCCGTCATCACGCACGGCCATGCCGACCATGCGCGCGCCGGTCACGGGGCGGTGCTCGCGACGCGCCAGACCCTGGCGATCATGGCTGAGCGCTATGGCGCGGACTTCACGCTGCAGCCCCAATCGGTGGAATACGGCGAGGCGACCGCGATCAATGGGGTCGATCTCAGATTGGCGCCCGCCGGCCATGTGCTGGGTTCTGCCCAGGTCGAGGTGCGCTGGAAGGGGCTGATCATGGTCGTGTCCGGCGACTATAAGCGCCGCCGCGATCCGACTTGTGCGCCGTTCGAGCCTGTGCCGTGTCACGTCTTCATTTCGGAGGCGACGTTCGGCCTGCCGGTCTTCAGCCATCCGCCGGCAGAAGAAGAGGTGGGGCGGCTGGTGCGGTCGCTGGGGCAGTTTCCCGAGCGGGCGCATCTGGTCGGCGCCTATGCGCTGGGCAAGGCGCAGCGGATCATCCGTCTGCTGCGCGAGGCTGGATGGGACCGCACCATCTATGTCCACGGGGCGCTGGAGCGGCTGAACGCCTTGTACGAGAGGGAAGGGGTCGATCTGGGCCCGCTGGCCCCGACCCGTGATCTGCCGAAGAATGCGCTCGGCGGCGAGGTCGCCATCGCACCGCCATCCGCCATCCAGGATCGATGGGCGCGTCGGTTCGCCGATCCGGTCACGGCCTTTGCTTCAGGCTGGATGGGGGTGAAGGCGCGGGCGCGGCAGCGCGGCGTGGAACTGCCGTTGGTCGTGTCGGATCATGCCGACTGGAACGAACTGACCGCGACCTTCACCGAGATCAAGCCGGAGGAGATCTGGATCACTCACGGCCGCGAGGAGGGTTTGCTGCGCTGGGCCGATATCAACGGGCAAAAGGCGAGGGCCCTGCGTCTGGTCGGCTACGACGAAGAGGACGAAGAGGCGCTGGACGTTCGTCCGGACTGACGATCAGGCGACGGCGCGACCGGATTGATCCTGCTCTTGAGCGCTTTCGTGAGCGGCGGAGATGGCGGCGTTCATCGCCATCCGCAGGCGTTCGGGCTTGATCGGCTTTTCAACCACGGCGGCCATGCCGATCGAGAGATAGTGTTTGGCGTCTTCGGGGTCCGCGTTCGCAGTCAGGGCCACGATCGGCACGCGGCCGACGGCGCCGGGCAGGGCGCGAATAGCTTGTGTCGCCTGAACCCCGTCCATCCGCGGCATCTTGATGTCCATCAGGACCAGGTCGTAGCGGCTTTCCTGAACGGCCTGAAGCGCCTCGAGGCCGTCTTCGGCGAGTTCGGAACTGCAGCCGAACATCTCGCACAGCGCTTGGGCGACGACGCGGTTGGTAGCGTTGTCGTCGACGATCAGGATGTGCGGCGCGGATTTCAGGTCCAGGCTCGACAGATCCGACACGTTCGATTGCGCTTCCGCCTCGACCACAGCGCGGGGCGCGGTCAGGTCGAAGGCGAAGGTGGCGCCGCGTCCCTTGTTGTTCTCGGCCCAGATCCGGCCGTCCATCCGGTCGATGACCTGACGACAGATCGAAAGGCCCAGGCCGGCGCCGTCGGGGCCGGAGCCGTGAACGAAGGGCTCGAAGATGGAATCGACGCGTTCCGGCTCGACGCCCGGGCCGTCGTCGCGAATGCGGGCTTCCATACGAATGCGGTCGCCTTCGACCCAGGCCTTAAGGCCCGCCTCGACCACGCCGTTGCGGGCGAACTTCAGCGCATTGCCGATCAGGTTGTTGAAAACCTGCTTGAGGCGCACGCCGTCGATGACGGCCGCCAGTTCGGTGTCGCCTTCGTAGCCGACGAGCAGGGTCACGCCGTCCTGAGAGGCGCGCGGCTCCCACATCGACTGAATGTCGTCCATGACGGCGCGCAGGGCGGTCGGCTCGGTCTTCAGCTCCAGTTCGCCGGCCTCGGCCTTGGACAGGTCCAACGCGTCCTGAAGGATGCGTAGCAAGGTCTCGGACGAGTCCACGATGGTCTGGACGTGCGCCTGAGCCGCCGTATTCAACGGCTGGCGGCGGAGCAGTTCGGCGACGGCCAGGACGCCGTTCATGGGCGTGCGCAGTTCATGGCTCATGATGGCTAGGAACTGGCTCTTGGCGCGGGCGGCCGCGATGGCCTGGGCGCGGGTGTCGCTGAGGATCGCGGCCTGTTCGGCCAGTTCGGCGTTCTGCTCGCGCTGACGCGCGTTGACGGCCTGCAAAAGGGTGGCGGCGGTACCTACGCCCCAATAGGCGCCGTTCTTGGTGACGATGAAGCCGCGCAGCAGGGCGGCCGGACCGCCCTTCAGCATGATGTCGCAAAAGGCGTCGATCCGGACGCCGGCCTCGACCACGGCCGGCTCGGGGTCCATGGCGAAGGTGATGGGGCGAAGATCATAAAGGGCGTGGCCGAAGCGGGCGGCGATTTTCTGAAGGAAGGCGGTGCGTTCGACCAGGCCGACGGGACGGTCGCCATCGACCACGGGAATGACCAGCGTATCCGGCTCGCATTCAAAACGCGCCAGAACCTCGCAGCCGAGAGTCGTCGGCGCAACCGGCTTTGGACGCTCGGAAAGGGTCTCGATGGTCGGCATACTGCCTGGAACTCCTACTCATTGTGAGTAAAAGCCCAAATCGCTTGCGGATTAGTTAAGCGGCGTCATCCAAGACGCAAATCCGCCTTCTTTGCTCACGGGCGGGGTCTGGTGTATGAGGCCCGCCCGACCCATCTGGGTCTCCATCTCTTTGTGCATGCGCGCGGCCGACCGGCCGACCGCAGATTCGTCATGAGCGTCATCCTGGAAAAGACCCCTACATCGGCCCTGGTTCTGTTCTCCGGCGGGCAGGACAGCGCGACCTGCCTGGCCTGGGCGCTGGAGCAGTTCGAGCGGGTGGAGACGGTCGGGTTCGACTATGGCCAGCGCCATCTGGTGGAGATGGAGGCGCGTCAGGCGGTGCGCGACGGAATGAAGGCGGCCCTGCCGCAGTGGACCGATCGCCTTGGCGCTGACCATGTGGTGGACCTGACCGGATACGGCCGGATCGCCGAGAGCGCCCTGACCGCCGACCGCAAGATCGAAATGGACGCGCGCGGCCTGCCGACCACATTCGTGCCGGGCCGCAATCTGATCTTTCTGGTCGCAGCCGCGGCGCTGGCGGATCGGCGAGGACTGGAAGTTCTGGTCGGCGGCATGTGCGAGACGGATTATTCTGGGTATCCGGATTGCCGCCACGAGACGATGGAGGCGATGGCGCGGGCGCTGTCGCTGGGGCTGGACAAGCCGGTCGTCATCGACACGCCCCTGATGTGGTTGACCAAGGCCCAGACTTGGGAACTTGCGGACAGGATCGGCGGCGACACGCTGATCGAACTGATCATCGAGGATAGCCACACCTGCTATCAGGGCGACCGGACGCATCGACACGCCTGGGGCTATGGCTGCGGGTCTTGCCCGGCCTGCGAACTGCGCGCGGCCGGTTATGACGAATGGGCGTCGGAGCGATGACCTATTCGGCCAAGGAAGTGTTCCTGACGGTTCAAGGCGAGGGCGGACAGGCGGGGCGGCCGGCGGTCTTCCTGCGGTTCGCCGGTTGCAATCTGTGGAGCGGTCGCGAGCAGGATCGGGCCAGCGCCGTCTGCACCTTCTGCGACACCGACTTTGTGGGCGTCGACGGCGACGGGGGCGGCAAGTTCGCCACGCCGGACCTGCTGGCCAATCACGTCGCGGCGATGTGGCGCGGGCGTGAAGGCGATCCGAAGCTGGTGGTCTGCACCGGCGGAGAGCCCTTGCTGCAGTTGGATGCGCCGCTGATCGACGCGCTGCATGCGCGCGGTTTCGAGGTCGCCATCGAGTCGAACGGCACCATCGCAGCGCCGGACGACGTCGACTGGATCTGCATCAGTCCCAAGACGGATGCCGATGTGGTGCAGACGCGCGGGGCCGAGCTGAAACTGGTCTTTCCCCAGCCCAAGGCCATGCCGGATCGGTTCGAGCATCTGGATTTCGAACGGTTCTGGCTTCAGCCGATGGACGGGCCGGATCAGGTCGAGAATACCGCCGCCGCCATCGAATACTGCCTGACCCACCCGCAGTGGCGCCTGAGCGTCCAAACCCACAAATACATCGGCGTCCGCTAATGCCTGTCTTCGAGATCACCAAACAGGCGACCTTCGACGCCGCCCATCACTTCCCGAACGAGCCCGAGGGCAGCATCTATCGCCGTGTCCACGGCCATTCGTTCACGGTCGAAGCGACGGTGCGGTCCGAGGTGCTGGATGTCGAACACGGCTGGGTCGCGGACCTGGGCGCGCTGGACCGGGCGCTGAAGGCGGCGGCCGAGACGCTGGATCACGGCATGCTGAACGAGCACGAGGGACTGGAGCTGCCCAGTCTGGAAAACCTGTGCCTGTGGTTCGCCAGGACGTTGAAACTCGAATGGCCGGGCCTGTGCCGAATTCAGGTGGCGCGGCCGACGATCAACGAGCGGTGCGTTCTAAGTCTCTGACCTAGCAGCGTTTACCTTGGCGTTGTCGCTGTTCGCAGCGGCGTTGTTCGCGTTCATAGTCGCGCTGTTCACGCTCGCGACGCAGTTTGGTTTCTTCGTCCGAGGTGGTGATGGCGTCGAAACCGGCGCCGACGACCGCGCCGGTGGCTTTCGCCGTCCCGCCGACGACCGCAGCGGTCCCGCCGACGACGGCGCCGACAAGGCAGCCCTGCAGCATCAGACAACCGCCCAGCACAACGACGACTTGGGATACGGAAAAGAGGCGATTTCGACGACGCATGGGCGACACTCCAGAGATTTGGAATAGTCGTCGATAATGATGAATGAGGGCTGACTTCAGGCGGGACGTTGCGGCAGCAGTTTGCGGCGTTGGCGCGACAGGGCCAGCGGGGTTCCATCAGCGCCCCAGGCGATCGCCTCGTCCACCGTCCAGCCCAGGCCGAGGTCCAGCATCCTGAATTCGAAAAAGGCCCAGCCGTGCGGCGCCATCTGTGGCGTTGGATCGGTCAGGATGTCGATGCGCAGATCGACGGTGGTCATGGCGGCCGGCGTCTTGGACGCGGTCCAGGCGGGCGGATACAGCGCATCCAGCAGGTAGCACAGGCCGACCTCGTCCAAGGGCCGGCCGTCGGCCATCCGCATCCACGTGCGCTCGATCACCGGCTTGCCCTCATTTCCGCCCAGGATGTTGGGGCCGCCGTCGAAGCGGTACTCAACGTGCTGGGCGAAGTGCGGCGACATCGGCCCGCGTATCGTGGCCTTCGGGTCCAGCCTGTCCAGCGGCGGCGGCGACGCGTGCAACGGCGTCAGCGGAGGCGGCGCGGCGTCGAGACCATAGGTACCGGTGGCGTGGTGGGTCATGCGGCCGTCCTGCTCGGCCTCGACCGCGGCATACAGAACGTTGCGGCCGCCGCGCAGCAGGCGAGGGCGAAAGGCGACCTGTTCACCGAACCTGGCCGCCGACAGATATTGGACCGACAGCGTCCGAAGAGGCGCGGTCAGCGCCAGTCCCTGTCGCATCGACTGAGCGCACAGGGCCGCCAGCAGCCCGCCGAACGGAAAACCCTTCTCCGGCGCCATGCTCGATGGGCCATTCGAGAAATGACCCGGCACGGGCGCGGACAGACCGCCGTCGTCGAGGATCTGGAACGTAAGGGCGGCGTCGAGGGAAATGAGCGGCGTCATTGCGCAATCCTGCGTCAGGCGAAGAAGCGGCGGAAGACCTGATGACGATCTCCCGCCGAAGTCCAAGGAACAAGGCGGCGAACCGGGAAGCTCGCAAGTCCGTTGCGAAACAAGACTGACTTGGAGCGTTCGGATTTGCAACCCTTGCCAAATGCCTGACGCGGCGTCACTTTCGCGCCTATGGGACGCACCGCCGACTACAGCCGCCAAAGCTGCTCCATCGCCGCCACGCTTGAGGTGATCGGCGATCCGTGGACCCTGCTGGTCATTCGCGACGCCTTCAACGGGGTCAGCCGGTTCGAACAGTGGCAAGACAATCTCGGCGTGGCGCGCAACGTCCTGGCCGCCCGGCTCAAAAGCTTGGTCCAGCATGGCGTGCTGGAGCCGCGCCTGTATTCCGAACGCCCGCCGCGCAACGAATATGTCCTGACCGCCAAGGGCAAGGATCTGTACGGCGTTCTGGTGACCTTGCACGGCTGGGGCAACAAGCACGTCTATGGCGACGCCGACAGCGGCATCGACATGGTCCACAAGACCTGCGGCCATTCTCTGACCCCGCGCATCGCGTGCGGCTGCTGCGGCGAAATCGTCAAACCCAGAGATATCGCCCTGACCCGCGCGGAGAACCGGCCGACAGTCGGCGATGTGATGCCCAAGGAAGCGGCCTAGGTCTGTTCCTGCTGACGCTTTCTGGCAGCAGCGCTGCTAGGATCGCGGGGTGTCACGCTCCGAACGCCTCCTCGATCTGTTGAATGTGCTGCGGCGGCATCGTCGGCCGGTGAGCGGGCAGGTGTTGGCCGCGGAGATGGGCGTCAGTCTGCGGACGCTTTACCGCGATATCGGCAGCCTGCAGGCGCAAGGGGCGACGATCGAAGGGGAGGCGGGGGTCGGCTATGTGTTGAAGCCGGGCTTCATGCTGCCGCCGCTGATGTTCACGCCGGAAGAGATCGAGGCCCTGGTGCTGGGGTCGCGTTGGGTGGCGGATCGCGCCGATCCGCGCATGCGCGATGCGGCGCTGGCGGCGCTGGGACGGATTTCGGCGGTGTTGCCGCCCGATCTGCGCGACGAGATGGACACGTCGGCCCTGCTTGTCGTGCCGGGAGAGCCGTTCCCGGCGGATCGGGTCGATCCGGCCTTGCTCAGGAAGGCGATCCGCACCGAGCGGCGGCTGAAGCTGTGTTACCGCGACGAGGCGGGGTCGGCGTCCGAGCGCGTCGTCTGGCCGTTCGCCCTGGCCTTCTTCGATCGGGTGCGATTGCTGATCGCCTGGTGCGAACTGCGCGGTGATTTCCGCAGTTTCCGCACCGATCGCATCGTCGAGGCGGAGGTAATGGAGGCGCGTTATCCAACGCGTCGACAGGCGCTGATGAAGACCTGGCGCGAGGCGCATGAAAGATCGCGGTCGAGCGACAGCTGCTGACGGAAACTGGCAGCAGCGAAGGCTAGGGTTCGAAGTGTTGGAAACACAAGGGGCCGGGCTGATGAGCGAGATCGAGGACATTCTTCTGGCCGTTGAGGATCCGGAAGTCAGCGCGCGCTTCTATGCCAGTCTGCTGGGTTGTCGGCCGGTGATGGCGGGACCGGACCGGGCCTTGTTCAAGCTGACGTCGGGCCGGGCGCTGGGGTTGCTGCGACGTGCCGGCGATCGGCGCGAGGTGTGCGAGGTCGACTTTCCGCTGGAGGGCGCCGAAGCGGTGGATCAGGCGCATATCGACTGGTGGGATCGTGGCGCGCGCATTCTGACGCCGCCGACGGACGCCGCGCCCATCCGCAGCTTCGTGGCGGGCGATCCCGACGGCCATCGGCTGAGAGTCTACGCCGTCGCGGCGTGAGCGCGATCAGACCTCGGCTTCGAGTCGGTATCCGACGCCGCGCACATTGGTCAGCAGGCCGGCGGCGTCTGCGGCGTCCAGCTTGCGGCGCAGGTGGCTGACGTGGCTGTCGATGGTGCGTTCCAGAACCGCCTGATTGGGGAAGCAGGCCTGCATAATCTCGCTGCGGCTGAAGACGCGCAGGGGCGTGCGGGCCATGTGGGCCAGAATGCGGAACTCCGTCAGGGTCAGGTCCAGACGGCGCTTGCCTGACGGCGTCAGGATCGCCGCCAGATAATTTTCCAACTGCACCTCCAGCGGACCGACGTGCAGGGTCTTGGCGGTCCGGCCGCCGCCGCTGCTGCGTCGCAGGATGGTCTGGATCGAGGCCGTGACCTCGGCCGGTTTGAACGGCTTGGCGATATAGTCGTCCGCCCCGATCCGCAGCGCCTGAAGCTTGTCTGTGGCTTCGTCCCGGTCGCCGATCATGATGACGGGCGTCTCGCCGCGCCGCCGCAGTTCGCCCAGCACATCCCAGCCGTCGCGCACAGGCAGGCGGACGCTGAGAAGGGCGAGATCGGGTTTGAGCGATGCATGCAGGTCGGCCGCCTGCTGGCCGTCGGCGGCGACGACGGTGCGAAAGCCGTCCCGACGCAGGGCGGCGTCCAGGATTTCGACGCCCTCGGCGGCGTCATCGGCGATCAGGATCAGGCTGCTCATGGCGTCTCCGAAAGCCGCCATCGCGCCAGATCGTCGCGTCGTCCAGCAAAACCGGACGGCTGCGGTGAAGTTTCATATCGCCGTCGCAAAGCCTTCACGCAGACGAAGAAAAACCCCCTCCCGCCGAGGCGGAAGGGGGGCAGTCGGTCGTTCGGGAGGAACGCTTAGTAGGAGGCGCGCAGCTCGATGCCGAAGGTGCGCGGATTGTTGAAGTTGCCGTAGTCGCCCAGGGTGTTCCGGTTCGACGGATCGCGGCGGTAGACGTAGGTTTCGTCCAGCAGGTTGCGCGACCATAGGGCCACTTCCAGCAGCGGACCGCCGTCGCGGGTCGTGATGTCGGCGATGGCGACGCGGGCGTTCACGACGAAGGACGAGTCGGCCTTGATTGCAAACTGCTCGAAGCTGTGGGCCGCATCGGCGTAGTTGGCGTCGATGTGCGCTTTCAGGGTCGCGCCCATGAAGGGCGAGTTCCAGTCGGCCGCGACGCTGCCGGCGTTCTCAGGTGTATAGGCGATGAAAACCTGCTGAACCTGGCCGTTGAACGGGTTGACCGTGTCCGGCACCTTTGCGTCCGTATAGGCGTACGAGGCCGACAGGGTCAGGTTGTCGGTCGCCCGGAACTGGCCTTCCAGTTCGACGCCGCGGATTTTCGTGGTGCCCGGCGCGTTGATCGTTTCCAGGGTGTTGCGGGTCGAAGCGCCCTGGACGGTGACCAGGCTGAAGTCGATCTGGCTGTCCGTGCGGTCCATGGCGTAGACGGCGGCGTTCAGGCGGACGCGACGATCGAACAGATCGCTCTTGACGCCGACTTCGTAGGCCTTGACCTCTTCGGGATCGAACGAGCGGTAGGTCAGCGAGCGCGAGGAGGCGCCGCCGGCGCGGTAACCGGTCGAATACTTGCCGTAGACGTTGATGTTGTTGCTGATGTCATAGGCCAGGGTGACCAGCGGGTCGAAGCGATCGACCTTGGAGCTGAAGGTCAGGTTGGTGGCGGCGTTGTTGACGACCTCCAGCTTGCCGTCCTTGTCGTCCCAGGTGTAGCGGCCGCCGACCGTCAGGTGCAGGGCGTCCATGCTGGCCGGGGTCCAGGTCGCCTGGCCGTAGATGGCCTTGGATTCCGAATGGGCCGTCGAGGCGCGGTCCAGCGAGCGGAAGCCACGGATCGTCGGGGTGGGGTCCAGGATGGTGTAGCCCGTGCCGTCGGCATTCCATTGGTTGGTCGAGGGCGTGGCGGCGTCGTCGGACACCGTTTCCTTGAAGTAGAAGACGCCGCCGACATAGTCGATGCTGTCGCCCAGCGAACCGACGGCCTGCAGTTCCTGGCTGAACTGATGCTGCCAGAAGCCGGCCAGCGAATAGCGGCTGAAGCGGCCGTTCGGGCCGACGACCGGCGGACGGTGGGCGCCGGCGATGTTGTCGTACTGTTCGACGTCCAGATCGCGGTAGGCCGTGATCGAGCGAATTTCCAGCGAGTCGGTCGGGCGATACGACAGGTGCAGATCCATGCCGCGCGTGTCGTCGACGCTGAACTGCTGAGGCACGCCGATGTCGGCCTGCGTCATGCGATTGGAGCCTTCGACCTGCACCAGGGGCGACAGGGCGCGAATGCTGCCCGAGGGAACCGTAGCCGAGGTGAACGGCACGACGGTCAGGCCGTTCGGGTTGAAGTTCAGCAGCTGGCTGTAGAACGGGGTGTTCTTGTCCTTGCTGATGTCCGCCGCCAGGGTGGCGGTGAAGTTGTCGGCCGGCGTCCAGCGCGTCTGGAAGCGAAGGCCGCGACGGTCATATTCGCCAAAGCCTGTCTGTCCCGGCAGGATGTTCTCGGTCACCGGACCCTGGACCGAAATGATGCCGTCGACCTTGAAGGCGAAGTCGCCGAGGGCGGGGAAGTCGATGTGCAGTTCGGAGTTGTAGGACTCCAGATTGCCGACGCCGGCGATGGCGCGCATGCCGAACACGCCCGTGGGCTTCTTGGTCACCAGCGACAGGGCGCCGCCTTCGGTGTTGCGGCCGAACAGGGTGCCTTGCGGACCCTTCAGGACTTCAACGCGCTCGATGTCGAGCAGGGCGGCGGCGAGGCCGTGCTGGCGGGCCAGATAGACGCCGTCGACATAGACGCCGACGCCCTGCTCGCGGGCGGGCTGGTTGGCGTCGTTCGGCACGATGCCGCGGATGCCGATGGTCAGGGCGGACTGACGGGCCTCGAAGGTGGCGATGCGCAGGCTGGGGACGCTGCCGTCGGCCAGATCCATCAGGCTTTGCACGTGGCGATCGGCCAAGGCTTCGGCGTTGACGACCGAGATCGAGATCGGCGTGTCTTGCAGGTTGGTTTCGCGCTTGGTGGCGGTCACGACGATGTCGTCAAGGCCGGCCGGCTCGGCGCTGGCGGCCGTCGGCGCGGTCTGGACCGGCGCGGTCTGGGCGAAGGCGGAAACGGGCGCGGCGAGAAGGGCGGTCCCCAGCAGCAGCTGAAGGCGCAGTTTGGTCTGACGATGCATTTTTATCCCCTGCTTAGTCGGGGCGGGGATTACGCCGTCATTGCGATGCGCAGTTTACAGCCGTGCAACAGCCCGGTGCATCTTTGATGTCCGAGGACGCGTCAAATCTTCGATGCAGGTCCACGATAACTCCACATAGTCTCCACTATCGAACAGACGGAGCACGTCGGGTAACGCCCTCCGTCCTCGTGCAGGCTATTTCCTCACGTATTTGTCTAGGAACGTCAGATAGGCGTCCTGGGCGGTGATGCGGTTGTCGCGGCGGGTGAAGCCGTGCCCTTCATTGGGGAAGACGACATAATCGACCGGCACGCCGTTGGCGCGGACGGCGGCGACCAGTTCGTCGCTTTCGACCTTCAGCACGCGCGGGTCGTTCTCGCCCTGCACGACCAAAAGCGGCTTGTTGATCCCCTCGGTGTGGAACAGGGGCGAGATGCGGCGGTGCCGCTCTGCGTCCGTCGCCGGATCGCCCATCTCGTCATACAGGGCGATGCGCTGGGCGCCCCACCAGGGCGGAATGGACTCAAGCGTCCGAACCCAGTTGGTCACGCCGAAGATGTCCACCCCCGCCGCAAAGGCGTCGGGATGGAAGGCAAGGGCGGCGGCGGTGATGTATCCGCCATAGGATCCGCCCATCACTGCGACCTGATCGTCGGCGACCCAGTCCTGCTGTCTCAACCATTCGCCGCCGGCGACCATGTCGCGCAGATCGGCCTCGCCGTGCTTCTTGTCGTCCAGATGGAAGAAGGTCTTGCCGTAGCCCGAGCTGCCCCGATTGTTGGCGCCCAGCACCGCATAACCGTGGTTCACCAGATGCTGGACCATGGCCGAATAGCCGCGCCGGGTCTGGCCCCCAGGCCCGCCGTGGACCAGGACGATGGCCGGGGCGGGATTAGCGGCGGATGCGCCCTTGGGCTTGTACAGCACCGCCGGGATCATGACGCCGCCCTCGCCGGGGTATCGGACGATGGTGGCCTCGACGAGCGCGTTCTCGTCGATGGCGGGGTTCAGGGCGTGTGTCAGACGCTTCGCCTCGCCGGTCATCAGGTCGGCGACGAAGACGTCGGCCGGCGATGTGTCGGACGAGACGGTGAAGGCGACGGTCTTCTCGTCCTCGCTAAACCGGACATTGCCGATATCGCCGTCAGGCAGGCCGGTCAGGGCGACAAGCTGACTGGTCGTCGCGTCCAGCAGGGTCAGTTCGGTCTTGGCGTCGGCGTTCAGGCCGGAGACGCGGTATCGGCCGCTCGGCGAATAGAAGACGAAGCTGACATCCCAATCCGCCTGGATAAGCGGCGTGTTCGCCCCGCTCGCCAGATCGTGGCGGATGGCCTGCTGGAACTCGCCGTTCTGGTCCGTGCCGATCAGCACGGCCTTGGAGTCCGGCGTGAAGTCGAAGGCGGTGTAGGCGACATTCCCCTCATGCGGGGTCAGCAGCTTGGGTTCGCCCGGTGTCGTCAGGTCGATCAGATAGAGATTGTTGTTCGCGCTGGTCAGCGCCTTGTCCAGCACCAGCCACCGCCCGTCCGGCGACAGGGCGGCGGGCGAGAAGCCGCCGGTGTTCTCGAACACCGTCCGGTGCGCATAGGTGGTCGCGTCGTAGGCGACGACATCGAAGGCCGAGGCGTCGCGTGCGTTCGAAGTGACGAAGAACGTCTTGCCGTCCTGGCTCCAGCTCAGGAAGTCGGCCTTGACCTTGTCGCCAGGCGTCAGGTCGGTGATCGCGCCGTCCGGCGTCCGCACGAACAGATGGCTCAATTCGTCGCCGCCGCCGTCCTGGGTGAAAAGGATGCGTGCGTCGGAGGGGAAATAGCTGACAGGATTGACCGCGCTCGTGGTCGAGTTGGTCAGCGGGATCGGATCGCCGCCGGCGACGGGCAGGGCGTAGGCATTGAAGACCCCCGTCTTGTCCGACCGGATCAGCACGGACTTGCCGTCCGGCGAGAACGCCTTGGCCCCGCCGTAGCCCAGACCATATGAGACGGTGTCGAAAAACTGGGCCGCCGTATAGGTCGGCGTCGCCGGGCTTGTCGCCGCGAGCGCGGCGGCCTGCGCCATTGCTGCGGCGGGAAGGGCGGCCATTAGGGCCAGTACGGATACCAGGCAGGCGGTGGTGCGCATCGGAGCCTCTCGTCGGTGGGATGACCGGAGGAGGCGACAGAACACCACGTCGGATGCAAACTGTCTTCGATTTAATGGATCGTCGTTAGACGACGACCGCTGTCGTGTCGCGGATGAAGCCGCCGCCCAGGACGCGTTCGGTGTCCACGGGATGATACAGGGCGCAAGCCTGGCCGGGGGCCACGCCTTCCTCGCCTTCGTCGAAGACGATGCGGATGTCGCCGTCGATCATCGCGAGGCGAGCAGGGGAGGGCTGGCGCGTCGAGCGGACGCGGGCCAGGACGGGGATGTTGGTCTCGGCCGCCTCGACGATGGTGGCCTCGTCGCCCAGCCAGTTGGTTTCTTCCAAAGTCAGAGAGGCGGTCAGCAGGGCTTCACGCGGGCCGACGATGACGCGACGGGTTTCGGGCTCCAGCCTGGTCACGAACAGCGGCTCGCCCACGGCGACGTTCAGGCCCCGGCGCTGGCCGATGGTGTAGTCGGTGATGCCCGCGTGCTGACCCAGCACCCGGCCGTCCATATGCACGATCTCACCGGCTTCACGCCCTTGCGGACGCAGGCGGTCGATCAGGGTGCGATAGTCCCCGGACGGCACGAAACAGATGTCCTGGCTGTCCGGCTTGGCGGCGATCTTCAGACCCAGTTCGGCGGCGACGCCGCGCACCTGTGGCTTTTCCAGATCGGCCAGGGGGAAGCGCAGATAGTCCAACTGGTCCTGGGTCGTGGCGAACAGGAAATAGGATTGGTCGCGCGAATGGTCGATCGCCTTGCGCATCTGCGAGCGGTTGCCGGCGACGGCGCGGCGGACGTAGTGACCCGTCGCCATCGCCTCGGCGCCCAGGTCGCGGGCCACGTCCAGCAGGTCGCGGAACTTGACTGTCTGATTGCAGCGGATGCAGGGGACCGGCGTCTGGCCCTTTAGGTAGCTGTCGGCGAACTGGTCGATCACCGCATCCTTGAATCGGCTCTCATAGTCCAAGACGTAGTGCGGAATGCCGATCATGTCGGCGGCCAGACGGGCGTCGTGAATGTCCTGGCCCGCGCAGCAGGCGCCCTTCTTCTTCAACGCCGCGCCGTGGTCGTAGAGCTGAAGCGTCACGCCGACGACGTCATAGCCGGCCTTGTGCAGCAGGGCCGCGACGACGGTGGAATCCACACCGCCCGACATGGCGGCCACCACGCGCGCGCCGATCGGCAAGCCGACCGCCGCCCGCGCGCTCTCCACCGCCGCATCCATGTCGGTGCGGGCGATGTCGGGAACGGGGCAGAAATCTTCGGCCAGGGTCATCGCGGCCATTTAGTGCGGAACCGGCGCGATTTCGAGGCCCGCAAACGAAAAGGGCCGCACCCGTCGCCGGATGCGGCCCTTAACGTCTTCGGGGAAACCCTCAGGAGCGGTAGCTCTGGATCCGCGTCGTGCGCAGGCCCTGCATGCCCCATTTGTCGATGGCCTTCTGCCAGGCCAGGAACTCTTCGGCCGTCAGACGATATTTCGCCAGGGCGTCGTCGAGGCTGAGCAGGCCGCCGCGAACGGCGGCGACGACCTCGGCCTTGCGCCGGATCACCCACCGGTCCGTGTTGGACGGCGGCAGGTCGTTGAGGGTCAGCGGCGTGCCAGTCGGTCCGACCACGTATTGTTCGCCTTTGCTATTAAGGCGTCGCTCTTGCAACATGGGCTTATGCCTCTTTCACCAACACCGTAGTGTCATGAAGGTAGGCGGCCCCGACTAAGGTCCGTTTAAGCGTCGTGGTGAAGGAACGGATAACTTCCGCCCCTCCCTGAACGACTCTGTAAACCTTGCTTGCGCGACGATTCATCGAGACTAACGCTTACTTACTCGCCGATCAGCGTTTGATGTTGATCAGCTCGGCCAGCATTTCATCGGCCGTAGTGATGATTTTGGACGAGGCGGAATAGGCGCGCTGGGTGGTGATCAGGCCTGTGAACTCGGCCGACAGATCGACGGTCGATGACTCCAGCTGCTTGGCCGCGATCTCGCCCGCGCCGCCCGTTCCGGCGGCCTTCAGGTTGAAGGTGCCTGACTGAAGGCTGACGGCGTAGGCGTTGCCGGACACTTCCCGCAGGCTGTCAGGGCTGGGGAAGGTGGCGACCGCGACCTGGGCGATGCGGCGCATGACACCATTGTCGAAGATGGCGGTGACGAAGCCGCCCTCGTCGATCTTGATCTCGCTCAGATTGCCGAACGCCGTGCCGTTGGTGACCGTCGACTGGACGACCGAGGCCGTGTTCAGCTGGCTGAGGCCGCCGGCCGAGGTGTTGAGGTCCAGCGTGACGGCTTGGGCGGCGATGCCCAGACCGTCAGCCCAAGCCACCTGACCGGCCGGCATGGTCAGATTGTTCGGATCGGACTTGCCGAAGTCCAGCGTCGCCATGGTGGGGTCGTCGAACAGACCCGTGCCCGCAGGCCAAGCCTTCATCGTATCGACGTCCAGGCGACCCGACGGCGTAAAGGCGATCTTGCCGGTCTTGATCTGGCCGTTGGCGTAGGGTGCGCCCGCGATCACGTCGCTGGCCGGCACGGACACGATTTCCGCATACCAGATGTTCGGTTCGTCGCTCTTCAGGAAGCGGAGTTCCAGGTTGCGCTGGCCGCCCTTGGAGTCCGAAACCGGAATGTTCATCTTGAAGTCGGGCTTCACGCCGACAGGGTTGTCGTCGTCGGCGTTGTACATCGCCATGGAGTTGACCGACGGGTCGTACTTCGTCTTGGCGACGTTTTCGTTGCCCAGGCCGACGTCCGAAAGGTTGAGCGTATAGGCAGGGCCGCTGGCCGGCGTGAACTGGATCTGGGTCGGCGGCGTGCCGATCGCGGTCGCCGAGCCGGCGTTCGCGCCGTTGATGGTCAGTCCAGTGATGGCGCCGGTGGTCGGGTCGAAGGTCGCCGAGGCGTCGACCTTCTGCGAACCGGACTTGATCACCAGATCGTGGCTGTTGGCGCCGGTGCGGGTGTAGCGGACCGACACGTCGTGGGTGACGGCCGGCGTCGCCGTATCGGACACGCCCTTGTAGGACTGGGCGCTGGCCGCGGAGGACGATTCCTGGCTCGAACGCAGGTTGGCGTTGATCTGGACGCGAGTGGTCGGTTCGGCGGTGCCGCCGACCGAGCCGATGTTGATCGAGCGCAGGCGCGACAGGTCGGACGGATCGGTCGAGATCTCGCCGTTGGAGTCCACTGGCCAGCCTTGAAGATACAGGCCGGCGCTGTTCTTCAGATAGCCCTGCTTGTCGACGGTGAAGGCGCCGGCGCGGGTGAATAGGCGGGTGTCGGTCGCGCCGACGTTCTCGGCCTGGGTCGTGGTGACGAAGAAGCCCTGACCGTTGACGGCGAGGTCGGTGCTGGAGGTCGTGCGCTGAAGCTGACCTTCCTGGCTGACATAAGAGCGGGTGTTGGTGGTCACGCCGCCGGCCGAGTAGCTGCCGCCCGAGGCGGTCTGGCTGTTGACCAGGGTCTGGAACTCGCTGGCCGTGCGCTTGTAGCCGACGGTGTTCACGTTGGCGATGTTCTGGGAGATCGCCGCCAGGGCGGCGGAGTTGGCGGCCAAGCCGGACACGCCGGCCAGCATTGCACTGTTGAGGCTCATGGAAGAACGCTCCTTAAATAGAGGTCATCGGGAAGGCGGCGGATCGCATCATGCGGCCGCCTCCTCGGTGGGGACGTTCGGATTCTCCGTATCGTCGGTATCGTTGGCCGCCTGGGCCTTGATCTCGTTCAGCGAGATCACGGTCGAAAGCGGAAGGATGGAGTCGCCGATCACCAGATACGGCGCGCCGTTGTACATCTCGACGCCGGTGACCCGGCCCTGGATCAGAGCCTGGGCATCGACCTTGGCGCCTGTGGCGTCGGTGGCGGCGACCTTGAGGGTATAGACGCCGCCGTCCTCGGCCGTGCCGCCGTCCTTCAGCTTGCCGTCCCAGGAGAAGGTGTGCAGGCCGGACTTCTTGTCGGGCGCGGCGCCCTCCCAGACCACGACGCCCTTGCTGTCGACGACCTGCAAGGTGGCCTTGTCCGCGTCGGCGCCTAGCTCATAGGCCCAGGTGGCTTTGCCGTCGTTGAACTCGGTGGCGGTCCAGGCGGCGGTGACGCTCTTGCCGATGTAGTTGGCGGCGTTGTCCAGACCGCCTCCGGCCTGGGCGGCCAGAAGGCTGGTCAGCAGGTCGTTGGTCAGCAGTTGCTGCTCCACGCCGGCCATCTGGGTCAGTTGAGCGGTGAATTGGTTCGAATCCAGGGGCGAGAGCGGATCCTGGTTCTTCATCTGCGTGGTGAGCAGGGTCAGGAAGGTCTCGAAGTTCGAGGCCAGGGCCTTCGTGCCGCCGGTGACCCGGCCGGCTGCTGCGCTTGTGGTGACGGCGTCGACCATGGGGTCAGACCTTCAGATCGACGCGGTCAGGCGTCAGGGAATGGTTGATCCAGGCGCCGGGCGCCGGGACGATGGGAGCGTCGGCTTGGGCCGCCAGGCGAGAGCCGCCGGCGAACAGGGCGTTGCGTTGCTGTTGGCGCTCGAAAGCGCCGCCGCCCGCGGACGGATCGCGTTGCGAGAAGTCGAGCGCATCACCCGCGACCTGGAAGCCGGCCTCCTGAAGCTGGCGACGCAGTTCATCGGCGCGACCCTTCAGGTCGGCGGCGGCGGCGGGATTGTCGAAGGCCAGGCGAGCGGACAGTTGTCCGTCCTTGCCGATCTCAAGGCTGACATCGACGCGGCCCAAATCTTCGGGCGTCAGCACCATGTCGAACCGGGTCGAACGGCCTTCAAGCTTGCGGGCCATCTGCGCGGCGAGTTGGGCGGTGGTCTCGACGGTGGCGCGTGACAGGGTGGACAGGCCCTGCGCATGGCTGGACACGGCGGCCTGTTGCGCAGGCTGCGCATCGGCCGGCGCGGGGCTCGCGGTCTTGGCTTCGGGCAACGCTGAATCCGACGTGGCGACGGCAGCAATCGCGGGCTCGGCTGTCTTGGCGGATGGCGACGTCGGCTTGGCGGCGACTTCGATCGCGGCGCTAGAAGGGGTGGCGTCTTCGGTCGTCGCGGTTTGAACCGCAGGAACGGCGGTGTCCCCGGTCTGTTCCAGAGCGCCATGGAGATTGCCGCGCAGGGGCATGGCGGGTTGAAGCGCGGTCGGCGACGACTTCGGTGTATCGGATGGAGCCGCCTCTGCCAGGTGATCAGACGTGCCGGCCGTTTCGACTGTCAAAGACGACGCCGCTTCGGATATCGCAGCGACGACCTCGGCGGGGACAATGATCGACGGCTTGGGCGTCGTCGACGTGACGGCGATCTGGACTTGGGCGGTCGGGATCTGAGCGGCCGCAAGGGATTGAGCCATGGGCGAGGGAGCGGCTGGCTTGTCGGTGTTGGCGACAGCGGTCTGGATCGTGCTGGCCGCAGCGTCGAACGTGGCAGGCGCCGGCGGCGCTGCGTTTGTCGGACGAGGCGCTGTCGCGGCCATGGCTGGAGCGGCAGGCTTGGGCGAAACTGTCGGCTTCGAACCGTCGGTGGTCGTCGATGGCTGAGTAGGCTTGACCGGGGACTCGGCGGCCTCGACTTCAGCCGTCTTCGCCGCGGCGGGAGAAGAGGTCGACGCTTCGGTCGTCAGGATTTCGGAGAGTTCGGAAAGGACTGCTTGAGCGGTCGCGGCCGTTAGGGCGGCCTTCGCTTCAAGATCCTGGTTGGCAGGCGCCGGCGCAGTCTTGGCCGCCGGATCAGTTCCAGAACGAGAAGTCGTAGCGACCGTTGTCGTCATCGCCTCGGGCGCAACGAATGCGACTGCCGCAACATCTTTGTGAGCTTGTGGATCGAGAGGGGTCTCTGCTGCGTCCTCGGAAACGGCCGGCGAGCCCGCGACATCGAGCGACTGAGCGACCGGAACGGCCGGCATCGGTTGCGCGGCTGTAAACGGCGTTGCGGCGACAAGGCCAGAGCTATCTTCGTCATTCGCGGTCGTGTCCGTGCCGATCTGCCGCTCGTCGGCAAGGGAAGGCTGAGCTGCGGAGTCTGCGATCTCGCCCGAGATCGTAGGAATGGTATCGGTCGTCGGGGTCGGCGTGTTGGCGTCCGGCTCGGCCGCCATGGGCTGGGCCATGATGACGCCCAGCGACCGAGCGCCCGTCAGGCGGCCGGGCGTCATCCGCTCGACAGGCGCGCCGTGGACGCCCGTGTTCAGCGCGTCGGCGACCTTGCTGGAGAACAGGCCCGCATCGACTGCCTCTGCGCCCAGGGCGGCAGCCGACGTTCCGGTCGAAACCAGAGCGGCAGGCGCGAGCAGGGCGGAAGCGGTGGACATGGAAGCGCGGCGGCTTTCGTAAGGAGCGACGACGGCGCCTGCTGCGCCCAAGAGTTCGCCGCCCTCGACGCAAGGGTCGGGCCAAGAAAATAAGTCAGCAAAAACAATGCAAAGCATAGAGTCGGGGTCTGCGGATTCGAGGCGCGGCGGTCGTTATTGCCGCGCTCTCGCCACTTTTTGCCCGGCTTCGCGACGCCGCCGATCAGTGACATGCGGGATGCCTGCGCCCGATTGGCCCGACCTTTGCGCGTCTTTCCCATCATGACGACCGCCCGATCAATGATCCTGTGGAAAAACAACGCTTTGTGCGAGCGGGCGTGGCGCGTGGCTGGGCAAGAACTGCGCGTCGCGATGCAGCGGTTGCCGGGTAGGGCGGGAGAGACGCGTCAATGTCGCTGAACTCGATCATGAACATTGCGACGTCGGGGCTGAAGACCGCCCAGTCGCAGTTGCGCGTCACCGCCGACAATATCGCCAACGTCGATACGCCCGGATACATCCGCAAGGTCGCCGATCAGTCGGCCGCCGTCACCAACGGCTACGGTTCGGGTGTCGACGTCACGCGGGTGCGTCTGGCGACAGATCGTTTCCTGCAGGCCGCCAGCCTCAGCGCCGGGTCGGACGCCGCACGCCAGACCGTGCGCTATGAGCTGTACGACCAGATCCAGAATCAGTTCGGCGATCCCAGCAGCGACAGCAACTTCTTCGCCCAGGTCGACAAGCTGTTCGCCACCTATGCGACCCTGGCCGAAAGCCCGACGTCCTCGGCCGGGCGTCAGGATACGATCTACAAGACCCAGGCGATCTTCAATCAGGCCGCCGGCATAGCGTCCCAGATTCAGTCGGCGCGTCAGGAGGCGGACGGCCGGCTGCTGAGCGCGGTCGAGACGGTCAATCCGCTGCTGGAACAGATCGCCAAGCTGAACAAGACCATCGCCGCCGGTACGGTGACGAACGAGGATGTGACGGGCGCCCAGAACGCTCAGCTCGGCCTCATCAACGAACTGTCCAAATATATGGATGTAAAGGTCGAGGCGCGCTCGAACGGCGGCGTCACCCTGCGCACCAACACAGGCATGACCCTGGTGGGCGAGGGGGCGGCGACGCTGTCGTACAAGGCGGCTGGCACTGTGGACGCCATGACGGCCTTCTCGGACATCATGATCACCGAGCCCAGCGGAACGCGCTGGCCGCTGCTGGACGGCGTGTCGTCCGGTCAGATCCGGGGTCTGGTCGAGATGCGCGATGTCGATGCGCCAGCGGCCGCCGCGCGCCTGGGTGAGTTGACGGCCAAACTCGCGGACGAACTGAACCGCGCCCATAACGCAAACAGCAGCGTTCCTGCGCCGTCCACCCTGACAGGGCGCAACACCGGTCAGTCGCTGGAGAACGCCCTGACCGGCTTCACCGGCACGACGACCATCTCGGCGGTCAATGCGTCGGGCGTGGTGCAGGCCTCGGCCCGGATCGTCTTTTCCGGCGGCACGATGACGATCAACGGCGCCGCCGCGGATCCGACCACCTTCCTCAGTGTGCTGAACGCCCAACTGGGCGGCACGGCGACGGCGAGCTTCTCGGACGGCCAACTGCGCCTGGACGGGGCGGGTGGAAACGGCGTGGCCATCGCCGACGATGCGACGTCGCCCAGCGCCAAGGGCGGGCGTGGATTCTCGCACTGGTTCGGCCTGAACGACCTGGTCGCCACCACGACGCCGACCTTCTACGAGACGGGCCTGACCCTGACGTCTCAGCACGGGTTCGATCCGGGCGAGAGCCTGACCTTGCGCTTTGCCGGTTCGTCCGGCGCGCGTCTTCGCGACATCACCGTGTCCGTTCCCGCCGGGACGGGCACGATGGGCGAGATGTTGGGCGCGCTGAACGATCCCATCACCGGCGTCGGCCGCTATGGCGCCTTCAGCCTGGATGCGACGGGCAAGCTGTCCTTCAAGGCCTACGACCCGTCTGCGACGTCGATGGGCGTGGTGAACGACAATACGACCCAAGATCCGACCGGCGTTTCAATGTCGCAACTGTTCGGCCTGGGCGCGACGGGATCGACCCGGGCCGGCGCCTATTCGGTGCGCAGCGACATCCAGCAGGACCCCGGCAAGCTGGCCTTGGCGCAGCTGAACCTGTCGGCGGCGGCGGGGACGCCGGCGCTGAGCAAGAACGATGGGCGCGGCGGCCTGGCGCTGGGCGATGTGGGCAAGACGAACATCGCCTTCGCCGCAGCCGGCGGCAATGCCGGTGGGACCAAGACCCTGTCGTCCTATGCGGCGGACTTCGCCGGCGAGGTCGGCGGCAAGGCCTCGGCCGCCAAGACACGCAGCGAAACGGCAAGCGCTCTGGCCAAGGAGGCGGACAGCCGCCGCACCTCGGCCGAAGGCGTGAACATGGACGAGGAACTGGTCAACATGACCACCTTCCAGCAAGCCTATAACGCCTCTGCGCGCCTGATCCAGGCGAGCAAGGACATGTACGACGTACTGATCGGAATCCTGCAATGACGCGCGTTGCGACCCACGGGAACTACCAGTCGGCCTTGCTCAGCCTGATGAACGCGCAAGGCCGCGCGCAGCAGGCGCAGGAGCGGATCGATAGCGAGAAGATCGCCACCGACATGTCCGGCTATGGCCGGGGCGCCGAACAGCTGACAAGCCTGACGTCGACCCAGGCGCGACTGGAGGGCTTCATCTCCACCGGCGAGGCCGTGAAGGCGCGGCTGAGCGCCCAGGATCTGGCCATGAGCCGCATCTACGAGGGCGGTAATGCGGCGCGCGAGGCCATCGCAAACAGCCTGGCCGCCGGGCGGATCGACAATCTGATGGTCGAGCTCGGTCTGAACTATCAGACTGTGCAGGGGGGACTGAATGCGGAACACCAGGGCTCGTACCTGTTTGCGGGCGGCCAAAGCGACATCGCTCCCGCCACGGCCGCGACCATGGCCGATTTGACGGCGGCGGCGTCCACCGCCGCGACCTTCGCCAACGACACCTTGAAGCAGAAGTCGCGTATCGACGAAAAGACCACGGTCGAGACCGGGTTTCTGGCCAGCGAGATCGGCGGGCCGCTGACTGAGGTGTTTCGCAACATTCAGGCCTTCCAGAACGGCGCGGCGGTGACCGTCGGCGGCGTAACCTATACGCCAGCCGGCGCGGGCACGCTGACGGGACAGCCGGACGCCAACGTCACCGCGTTTTTGAAGGCGCAGATGGGCGAACTGGACAAGGCGAATGCGGGACTGACGAACCAGACGGCCAAAAACGGTCTGATCCAGAACCACGTCGAGACGGCGCTGGACGCCCAGGAAAATCAGAAGACCGCCCTGCAGAAGATGATGCAGGACAAGTCCGGCTATGATCCGGCACGGGCGATCACCGATCTGCAGATGGCGCAGGTGGCGATCGAGGCATCGGCCCAGATCATCAACTCGCTGAAAAGCACGTCGCTGCTCAATCTGCTGCGTTAAGTCGTCGCTTCAAAAAGAAAACGGCAACGCTGGACCAAACATCGTGCTGGAACGTACCATGAACGATGGCCCGTCTCGATCTGCGTCGAAAACTCTCCGTTCTGGCTGACGCCGCCAAATACGACGCCTCGTGTTCGTCGTCCGGAACGTCGAAACGAAACTCCGTCGACGGCAAGGGGATCGGCTCGACCGAGGGCATGGGTATCTGTCACGCCTATACGCCCGACGGTCGATGCATCAGTCTCCTCAAAATCTTGCTGACCAACTTCTGCATCTACGATTGCGCCTATTGCATCAATCGCGTGTCATCAAATGTGGAGCGCGCGCGCTTCGATGTCGACGAGGTCGTCGACCTGACGCTCAACTTCTACAAGCGCAACTATATCGAGGGCCTCTTTCTGTCGTCGGGCATCATTCGATCCGGCGACTATACGATGGAGCAGCTGGTCCTGGTGGCCAAGACGCTGCGGGAAGTCCACGATTTCCGAGGTTATATTCATCTGAAGCTGATCCCGGAGGCGGATCCGAAGCTGGTGGAGATGGCGGGTCTGTACGCCGATCGCCTGTCGGCCAATATCGAACTTCCGCGCGACGAGGCGCTGGCGCGACTGGCGCCGCAAAAGGACGTCGGGGTCATCAAGAAAGCGATGAGCCAGGTGCGTCTGGGCGTAGAGGCGGCCAAGCCGGCCAAACGCGAAAAGATCAAACCGCCAAAGTTCGCGCCGGGCGGCCAGAGCACCCAGCTGATCATCGGCGCCGACGGCGCGCCGGATACGGAAATCCTGGATCGCAGCGCCTCGCTCTACGGCGGTTACGGCCTGCGCCGCGTCTATTATTCGGCGTTCAGCCCGATCCCGGACTCCAGCTCGATCCTGCCGTTGTCCAAGCCGCCGTTGATGCGCGAGCATCGGCTGTATCAGGCCGATTGGCTGATGCGGTTCTATGGCTTCTCCGCGCCGGAGATCGGCGAGGGGGCATCGAATGGCATGCTCGATCTGGCGGTCGACCCCAAACTGGCTTGGGCGCTGAACAAGCGCGAGCAATTTCCCGTCGATGTGAACCGTGCGCCGCGAGAGATGCTGCTGCGGGTGCCGGGGCTGGGCGTGAAGGCGGTGGACCGGATCGTCTCGGTGCGCCGCTATCGGACCCTGCGGCTGGAGGATGTCGGACGGCTGACGCGATCGGTGGCGAAGATCCGGCCCTTCATTACGGCGCTGGACTGGACGCCAGGCGGTCTGACGGACGCGGCGGACCTCAAGGCGCGCGTGACCAGCCGAGCGCCCGAGCAGTTGAGCCTGTTCTGATGGCGGTGGCGACGCTGGACGGTGAGACCGACTTCGACGGCTGGCGGAAAGCGGCGCGCGCGTTTCGATTGGCGGGTGTGGAGCCTGCGGCGGCGCGGTTCGTCGTGGCGGGGACGATGGAACAGGGCGGGCTTTTCGATCAGCCGATTGCCGAAGAGGCGTCGCCGACGCCGGATGAGCGCAGAGCTTTCAACGTCCCGAAAGAGTTCGTGGATCTGGCCCAGAACCTGATCCTGCATCGATCCGCTGACCGTTTCGATCTGATGTACCGACTGCTGTGGCGGCTGAAGGATGAGCCGGACCTGATCAAGGTCATTTCGGATCGGGACGTCGCCGACGCGCTGGAGCGGGTCAAGAATGTCAGCCGGGCCTCGCACAAGATGAAGGCCTTCGTTCGCTTTCGCCAGGTGCATGACGACTTGGGCGAGGCCTGGGTGGCATGGTTCGAGCCGCCGCATCGGGTTCTGGAAAAGACCGCGCCGTTTTTCCAACGGCGGTTTACGACCATGCGCTGGTCGATCCTGACTCCGGATGGTTCGGCCTTCTGGGATGGAGAAGCCCTGCGGTTCGGGCCGCCGGCAACGCGCGACATGGCGCCGGCCGAAGACGAGATCGAGGATTTCTGGAAGACCTACTACGCCTCGACCTTCAATCCTGCGCGCCTGAAGGTGAAGACGATGCAGGGGGAAATGGCCAAGTCCTATTGGAAGAACCTGCCGGAAGCCGCCCTGATCCCGGAATTGGTCGCGGCGTCGTCGGTTCGAACCGAGACCATGGTCGCCACGCCGTCTCCTCAGCCCAATCCGCGTTTTGCGCGCGCCGTCGCGCCAGACCTGCATCTGGCGCGTCCCGACGCCGAGGCCGTGCCCGAAAACCTCGACGATGTCGCCAGCGGCGTTCAGGCCTGCCGCCGCTGCCCTCTATACCGCGACGCGACGCAAGGCGTGTGCGGGGAGGGGCCGAAGTCGGCGCGTCTGATGATCGTCGGCGAACAGCCCGGCGATCAGGAGGATCTGGCAGGCCGCGCCTTCATCGGGCCGGCGGGACAGGTGCTGAACGCAGCCCTGGCCGAGGCCGGCATTGATCGATCCGACGTCTATGTCACCAACGCGGTCAAACACTTCAAACACGAGCCGCGCGGCAAACGTCGCCTGCACAAGACGCCGAATGCGGGCGAGGTTCAGGCCTGCCGCTGGTGGCTGGACTCGGAGCGAAGGCTGATCAAGCCGCAGGTCGTGCTGGCCCTGGGGGCGACGGCGGGTCTGGCGTTGCTGGGTCGCAAGCCGGCTGTGATGCAGGAACGCGGCGCGCCGATCGACCTGAGCGACGGATCGACCGCCGTACTGACGGTCCACCCCTCCTATCTGCTGCGTCTGTCGGACGAGGCGGCGAAGTCCGAGGCGAGGCGGTTGTTCATTGAAGATCTGGCGGCCGTGCAGCGTCGTATGAGGTGACGCGAGAACGAATCCCGTTCGGCCGCGTTTGGCATCAGCGCCAGCGTGACCGTTGGACGTTTCATCGGGGGAGGCGATCTCGACACGGTTGATCGACAAACATCCGCGCGAATGTCATCGCGCGTTGACATCGAATGCCGGCTTGACCATTAGCGCGGCAGAGATTTCGGCTGTCTGTTCAGAGGGTCAGGGGAAAATCGCGATGTCAGACCGGTCTTCAGGGGCGCGATGAACACGGCCGCATACGAAATCGTCGATAGAGATGGCGAGGCCCGTCTGCGCCTGACCGGCGACTGGACGACCACGGCGCTGGGTCGTCTGCCGACAGAACTGAGCCGCGATCTGGAAGGCCGCGATATCGCCAGCATCGACACCTCCGATCTCGGTCGCTTCGATACCGCCGGAGCGCTAGCCTTAGTGCAGGCCTCAAGCGGCCGCCTTTCCAAGAGCCAGTGGAAGGATCGACCGGAGGCTGGTCGCATCTATCACATGATCGAGCTTCTGGAGCGCCAGAGCGCCCCGGCGCCGAAACGCCCCAGCGCCTTCGTGCGCACCTTCGCCAAGATCGGGCGCGGCGTTTACGATTTCGGCGGCGAGGCCATGTTGTCGCTGGCCTTCCTTGGTCGGTTGATGGCCGCCGTGGTGGAAGCCGCCAAACATCCCGGCGGCATCCGTTGGCCGGCTTGGGTCAGTCAGGCCGAGCGCGCCGGGCTGGACGCCATTCCGATCGTAATGATCACCAACTTCTTCATCGGCGCCGTCATCGCCTTCATCGGCGTGGATTTGCTGACCGACTTCGGCGCTCAGGTGTTCGCCGTTCAACTGATCGGCGTCGCCATGTTCCGTGAGTTCGCGGTCGTCATCGCCTCCGTCTTGTTGGCTGGACGTTCGGCTTCGGCCTTTGCGGCCGAGATCGGATCGATGCGGATGAACCAGGAGGTCGACGCCATGCAGGTCATGGGCGTCAACCCGTTCCAGGCCCTGGTGATTCCGCGCGTCGCGTCCCTGGTGCTGATGCTGCCGCTGCTGACCTTCATGGGCATGATCGGCGGCCTGGTCGGCGGTCTGGTCGTGTGCTGGAGCTCGCTGAATCTCGGTCCGTCCTTCTTCTTCCAGCGTCTGGTCGAAGATGGCACCATGGCCCAGCATCTGATGGTCGGTCTAGTGAAGGCGCCGGTCTTCGCCCTGGTGATCGCCGCGATCGGCTGCCGTCAGGGCATGTCGGTCGCCGGCGATGTCGAAAGCCTGGGCCGGCGCGTGACGGCCGCCGTGGTGCAAGCCATCTTCGCCATCATCTTTCTGGACGCGGTGTTCGCCCTGGTCTTCCTGGAGCTGAACATATGACCGAGGCGCCAGAAAACCTGATCGAGGTGCGCGGCCTGTTGAGCCAGTTCGGCGAGCGCACCATCCACGAAAACCTCGACCTCGACCTGGTGCGCGGCGAAGTCTTGGGCGTCGTCGGCGGATCGGGCGCGGGCAAGACCGTGCTGCTGAACACCATCATCGGCTTGAAGGAGCCGGAGGGCGGGTCGGTGAAGGTGCTGGGTTACGACCGGGCGAACCTGACTAAGGCCGAGGCGGCCGACATCGAGAAACGCACCGGCATTCTGTTCCAGCAGGGCGCGCTGTTCTCATCACTAAGCGTCCTTGAGAACGTGGCTTCGCCTTTGGTCGAACACACCAAACTGCCCAAATCGGTCATCTATGAACTGGCCGAACTCAAGATCGCCATGGTGGGCCTCAAGCCCGAGCACCACCACCTGAAGCCCGCCGAGCTGTCGGGCGGCATGAAGAAGCGCGCCGGCCTGGCGCGTGCGCTGGCGCTGGACCCGGAACTGGTGTTTCTGGACGAGCCGACGGCGGGTCTGGATCCCATCGGCGCGGCCGCGTTCGACGATCTGATCCGGCAACTGGCGGACGACCTGGGTCTGTCCGTCTTCATGATCACCCATGACCTCGATACGCTCTACGCCATCTGTGACAAGGTGGCGGTGCTGGCGGACAAGCGGGTCGTGGAAAAGGCCACGGTGCAGGAGCTGGAAGGCTCCGACCATCCGTGGATCAAAGAATATTTCCTGGGGCCGCGCGGACGCGCAGCCACCAAGTCTGCCGCCTGAGGAGAGCGGATCATGGAAAGAGACGCACATTACGCCGCCGTCGGCATCGCCACCGTCGCCCTTCTGGCGGCCCTGGCGGTGTTCACCATCTGGCTGGCCCGGCTGCAGTTCAACAGCGACTACGACATGTACGACATCGTCTTCTATGGGCCGGTGAATGGCCTGTCCGAAGGCGGCGAGGTGCATTTCAACGGCATCCGCGTCGGCGAGGTCACTGACCTGAACATCGACACCAAGCGCGGCGACCAAGTCATCGCCCGTGTCCGCGTTGACGGCACGACGCCGGTGCGCGTCACCTCGCGCGCGCAGCTGGAGCCGCAAGGCATCACCGGTCTGAACTACATCCAGATCACCGCGGGCTCGCCCAACAGCGCCCTGCTGAAAGAGCAGTATCCGGATAATGTCGTGCCCGTGCTGCAAAGCCAGCCGTCGCCGATCGCTGAACTGTTGAGTGGTTCGGGCACGGTGCTGGCCCAGACCGTGGATGCGCTGAACCGGATCAACCGCGTCATGTCCGATGATAATATCCGCAGCTTCTCCACCAGTGTGAAGAACGTCGAGGCCCTGACGACGGAACTGGAAGCCCGCAAGGCCATCTTCCAGCAGTTGGAAGAGGCCGTGACCAATGCCAACGCCGCGGTGAAGGAATATCAGGCCCTGGCCGTCGACACGCGTCAGATCATCAATACGGACGGTCGCCAGGCCATCGCCAATATCAACTCGGCGACGGCGGAGGCCCGCACGGCGATCGCCTCGGCCAACCGTTCGATCACGGGTCTGGAGCGTCCTTTGGGTGACTTTGCGACGACCAGCCTGCCGCAACTGACCGGCACGATTGAAGAGCTGCAAGACGCCACCCGGTCTCTGCAATCCCTGATCGACGACGTCCGCGCCAGCCCGCGCGACTTCATCGGTCGTCCCCAATCCAAAGAGCTGGAGGTGCAGCCGTGATCCTTCGTCCTGTCCTTCGAATGGCGGCGTCCGCCGCTGTCCTGACCGCGCTGAGCGGGTGCGCCCTGCTATCCTCGCCGGACCCGGTGCAGAACTATCGGTTCGGCCTGCCGATGGCCGCGCCGTCGGCGGTCGGCGACACGCCGGCGCCCCTGACGGTATCCATCCGCCGCATCGAGTTCCCTGATGCGACCGGCGACGACAAGATCCTGGGCGTGACGGGGCTGGAAACAGCCTATATCGGCGGCGCACGCTGGGTGTCGCCGGCCTCGACCCTGTTCGACGACAGCCTTAAGGCGGCCTTCGCCAACCGCGCCGACCGCATTCGCGTGCTGGGTCGCCGTGAGCCGGGAACGCCGCCTTTGGTGCTGCAAGTCACGGTCACGACGTTCGAGGCGCGATACGCCGCGCCGGGCGCCGTGCCGGATGTCGTCGTGACCGCGCGGGCGCAACTGCGCTCCACCCCGGAACGGCGCGCTGGCGGCGGGACCATTCGTCCCGAGGAAGGCCGCTCGGTCGAGCGGGTGTTCACCGTAACCCAACCCGCCGGCGACAATCGCGTGTCCGCCATCGTTGCGGCCTTCGACACCGCGACGCGCGACATCAACACCCAGATCGCCGACTGGACGATCGCCTCCGCGAACTGAGGCGGTCGAACGCATGACGCCGTGACGGCGGCGGTGCGGGACGTAGGCTTGCGGATGCGCTAGGGTGCGCCGCGAATCTGCTCCCGGAGTTGTCATGAGTTTTTCCGCCACCGACGCGGCCTTCGAAGGCTTCCGAGTCGTTCGCCGGCATCCGATCGTCGCGGTCGCCTGGGGCCTGGTCTATCTGGCCGTCTATGTCGCCATGTTCGGCCTGGGCGCAGACAAGTGGGCTAGCCTGATGGCGGCGGGTGAAGCGCTGGAACAGTCGGCCAACCCGTCGATGGCGGAGTTTCAGGCCTTGGGTCAGACCTATGCCGGAGCCCTGATCTGGGCCGCGCCCATCGGCCTTCTGGTCGGCGCGGTGCTGAGCGCGGCCGTGGCGCGCTCGGTCTTGCGGCCGGCCGAGTCGTCGTGGGGCTATCTGCGCCTTGGCATGGATGAGGTCCGCGTTCTGGCGGTCAGTCTGATCGTCAGCCTGGCTGTCGGTCTGGCGTCTGGCGTCGGCATGATGGTGGTCGGCGCGGCCATCGGTTTCGGCGCGGCGTCGGGTCAGGCGCTGCTGATCTTGGCCGGCGTGCTGCTGATCTTCGCCGTCTTCGCCCTGATCGTCTGGCTGGCGATCAAGTTCAGCCTTGCGGTGCCGATGACGATCGATCGCCGCAAGATCACCATCGTGGAATCGTTCGCCGCCACCAAGGGGCATTTCTGGTCGCTGCTGGGCATGGCCGTGATCGCCATCATCATGTCCCTGATCGTCAGCATCCTGGGCATGATCATCGGCGCAGCCGCAGACCTCGCCACCGGCGGCATCCAGACGCTGGCGCGCTTCGACGGCGAGGGACTGGGTCAGATCCTGATGCAGGCCTGGCCGGCGATCCTGGTGTCGTCGATCGTCAACGCCTTCCTCGCCGCGCTGCAACTCGCGGTGCTGTATGCCCCGTTCGCAGCGGCCTGGAATGGGCTTCGAGGCGGTCAGCCGACCGACGTCTTTTCCTAACGATCAGGCCGACGCCTTCACCCTTTTCTTTTTAGCCGGAGCATCGACGGAACCGCCCAGGGCCGCAACGCGCGCCTTGCGGCGGTCCTCGTGCCGATCCAGCACCTCCTTGAGGTATTTGCCGGTCCAACTGGCCTTGTTGTCCGCGACCTGTTCGGGCGTGCCGACCGCAACGATCTCGCCGCCGCCGTCACCGCCCTCAGGTCCGAAGTCGAGCAGATAGTCGGCGACCTTGATGACATCGAGGTTGTGTTCGATCACCACAATGGTGTTCCCGGCCTCGACCAGTTCCTGCAGCACTTCCAGCAGCTTGCGGGTGTCCTCGAAGTGCAGGCCGGTGGTCGGCTCGTCGAGGATGTACAGGGTGCGGCCGGTGGCGCGCTTGGACAGCTCCTTGGACAGTTTGACCCGCTGGGCCTCGCCGCCCGACAGGGTGGTCGCCGGCTGGCCGACCTTGACGTAGCCCAGGCCGACCCGTTCCAGCGTCAGCATCTTGTCGCGGATCGGCGGCACGGCCTTGAAGAAGCTGGCGGCCTCCTCGACGGTCATGTCCAGCACGTCCGAAATGGACTTGCCCTTGAACACAATCTCCAGCGTCTCGCGGTTGTAGCGTTTGCCCTTGCAGACGTCGCAGGTGACATAGACGTCGGGCAGGAAGTGCATCTCGATCTTGATGACGCCGTCGCCTTGGCAGGCTTCGCAACGCCCGCCCTTGACGTTGAAGCTGAATCGGCCGGGGCCGTAGCCGCGCGCCTTGGATTCCGGCAGGCCGGCGTACCAGTCGCGGATGGGCCCGAAGGCGCCGGTATAGGTCGCGGGGTTCGAGCGCGGGGTGCGGCCGATGGGCGACTGGTCGATGTCGATGACCTTGTCGAAATGCTCCAGGCCTTCGATCCGATCAAAGGGGGCGGGGGCCTCCGAGGCATTGTTCAGGCGACGCGCGGCGGCCTTGTACAGGGTTTCGATGGTGAAGGTGGACTTGCCGCCGCCCGAGACGCCGGTGATGCAGGTGAAGACGCCGACCGGGATTTCGCCGGTGACGCTCTTCAGATTGTTGCCGCTGGCGCCGCTGATTTTCAGCATCCGCTTGCGGTCGATGGGACGACGGCCGTCGACGGGAATTTCGATCTCGCGCTCGCCGGTCAGGTATTTGCCGGTCAGGGACTTGGGGTTGGCCATGACCTGGGCCGGCGTACCCTCGGCGCAGACCTGTCCCCCGTGAACACCGGCGGCCGGGCCCATGTCGATGACGTAGTCGGCGGTCAGGATGGCTTCTTCGTCATGCTCGACCACGAGGACCGAGTTGCCGAGATCGCGCAGGCCCTTCAGGCTTTCCAGCAACCGGGTGTTGTCGCGCTGGTGCAGGCCGATGGACGGCTCGTCCAGCACATAGAGGACGCCGGTAAGGCCCGAGCCGATCTGCGACGCCAGGCGGATGCGCTGGCTCTCGCCGCCCGACAGGGTGCCTGAGGACCGCGACAGGTTCAGATAGTCCAGGCCGACGTTATTCAGGAACCGCAGCCGGTCGCAGATTTCCTTCAGGATGCGCCGGGCGATCTCCATCTGCTTTTCGGTCAGATTCTCTTCCAGCGTCGAGAACCACAGATAGGCCTTGGAGATCGACAGGGTGGAGATGTCGGCGATGTCCTCGCCGCCGACCTTGACCGCCAGGGCCTCGGGCTTCAGCCGCTTGCCGTGGCAGGCGTCGCAGGGCGTCTCGGATTGATAGCGGGCCAGTTCCTCGCGCACCCAGGCGCTGTCGGTCTCGCGCCAGCGGCGCTCCAGGTTCGGCAGCACGCCCTCGAACGGCTTGGAGACCTCGTATTTGCGGGCGTTGTCGTCATAGACGAACTTGATCTTTTCCGATCCGGTGCCGTGCAGGATGGCCTTGTGCGCCTGGGCTGGCAGGTCGCGCCACGGCTTGTCCATCGAGAAGCCGTAATGGAGGCTCAGCGACTGCAGCGTCTGGGTGTAAAGCGGCGACGGCCCACGCGCCCATGGCGCCACGGCGCCCTTGTGCAGGGTCTTGTCGCGGTCCGGGATCACCAGATCGGCGTCGAAGGCCAGCTTGACCCCCAGGCCGTCGCAGACCGGGCAGGCGCCGAAGGGGTTGTTGAATGAGAACAGTCGCGGCTCGATCTCGCTGATGGTGAAGCCGGACACCGGACAGGCGAACCGCTCCGAGAACAGGATAGAGCGCGGCGCCGTCTCACCTTCTGCGGTCGAGGCCCATTCGGCATTGGCGATGCCGTCGGCCAGACCCAGCGCCGTCTGCAGGCTGTCGGCGTAGCGGGCTTCCTGATCCGGCTTGGTGACGATCCGGTCCACGACGATGTCGATGTCGTGTTTGAACTTCTTGTCCAGCGTCGGGGCTTCATCGATCGGATAGAATTGCCCGTCGATCTTCAGCCGCTGGAAGCCCTGGCGCTGCCACTCGGCGATTTCCTTCCTGTACTCGCCCTTGCGGCCGCGAACGACGGGGGCGAGCAGCAGGATGCGCTCACCATCGGGCAGGGCGACCAGCTTGTCGACCATCTGGCTGACGGTCTGGCTCTCGATCGGCAGGCCGGTTGCCGGCGAATAGGGCACACCCACACGCGCCCACAGCAGACGCATATAGTCGTGGATCTCCGTCACCGTGCCGACGGTCGAGCGCGGGTTCTTGGACGTAGTCTTCTGTTCGATGGAGATAGCCGGGGACAGGCCTTCAATCAGATCCACGTCCGGCTTGCCCATCAGCTCCAGGAACTGGCGGGCATAGGCCGACAGGCTCTCGACATAGCGGCGCTGGCCCTCGGCGTAGATGGTGTCAAACGCCAGCGAGGACTTGCCCGACCCCGACAGGCCGGTCATCACCACCAGCTGTTCACGCGGAATGTCGAGATCCACGCCCTTGAGGTTATGCTCGCGGGCGCCGCGAACGCGGATGAAGTTGTGCTTTTCGGTCATGCTGTCCGGAGAACGCGGAGGAGGGCCGGCGGGTCCGGCGCGACATCGCTATATGGGGACGAATTGTGTGATTGAAGCAAGAACAATGTAGGAACATTGCTGCTGACGCATCAATCCGGCGTCCACGTCTGCGTGGGCCGCACGAAACGCTCGCCCTTGGCCAGAAGCACGCCGCTGGCGTTGGCGACGCCCAGTTCCAGGCTTTCAGCGATGCGGCGGGCGCGTTCAATGAAGTAGTCGGCGGCGATGGGCGGACACAGGGTGCGCGCGGTTTCGGCGAACAGCTCCAGCCAGCGATCGAAATGCCGCGCATCAATGGGAAGGGGCAGGTGTTTCGGCATCGGCCGGCCCTGATAGACGCCCGTGGACAGGGCGACGGACGACCAGAACAGCTTCATCTGCGCTAAGTGCGGCGCCCAGTCGGTGATCCGGTCCGCGAAAATCGGGCCGATCAGCGCATCGTCGCGGACGCGGGCGTAGAAGCCTTCGACCAGGGCGTCGATCACGGTCTCGTCGATACCTGTCTCGTCACGCAGGCGCTAAACGGCGGCCTCGCGCCGCGCGGCGGCGCCGGCGGGGTCTTCGATGCGGAAACGGGTTTGCATGACGGCTGGTCTAGACGCCGTCAGCCTATTGGTCGAGAAAGTCGCCGGCGTTGAACGACAGGATGCAGATGGCGTCCGCGCCCGTCGCGTCGGTCGAGCAGGAATCGACTCCGAACAGGTCGGCCTCGACCCTTGCGGTCGAGCGGAAGATGCGGCCGTCACGCTGGAATGTCGATCCGATCTTCTCGCTCCAAGGGATCAAGGCCGCAGCAAAGGCGGCGGCCGGCGCGCCCGTGCAGGTGAACAGGATATATTCTGCGGCGTCCCCGTTGTCCGCGCGACGATAGGCGTCTGCTGCGGCAGCCTGCTCCAGGCAGGCTGCGTAAAGCCGTGCGTTGGGCGTCGGCGCCTGGGTCGGCACGGCGCTGTAGTTCGGGGGTGTAGGCGGCGCGTTCGGCGCGGTGGCGCAGGCGGCGCAAGCGAGGGCCGACACGATGGCGAGGGTGATGACGGTCTTCATGATTGTCTCCTCAACACCAAGCTTCTCACGCGGCCGTGTTCGACGCCAGACTTGCGCATTGCGGGATTACGACCCATCCTCCCTGTTCTGACGCGTTTTGCAGAAGGTTTGACGATCATGATCATCGCATTGGCCACCGGTTCCGCCCTGTCCGCCATGCTGCTCGTGATCCTCAATGCCAATCAGCCCAAGCCGAAACGCGTCCCCGTCCGCACTCGCGACACTCGACAAGGTCGCCGCTAGGACGCCGGACAGCGCCACACTATTCGACAATCTGAGCCTGACGTTCGGGCCTGAGCGCACCGGCGTCGTCGGTCGCAATGGCGCGGGCAAGAGCACGCTGCTGCGCCTGATCTCGGGCGAAGCCGCGCCGGCTGAGGGGGTAGTCGCGCGAACCGGAACGATCGGTGTCCTGGATCAGCGCTATGAGCCAAACCCCGGTGAGACCGTCGCTCAAACCCTGGGCGTTGGAACGGCGCTGGCTGTTGTGGCACGGGTTTTGGTGGGGCAGGGAACGGCTGACGATCTGGCCGAGGCGGACTGGACGCTGGAGACTCGTCTTGACGAGGCCCTAAGAGATGTCGGGCTGCCTGACCTGGACTACGAACGCCTGACGTCGAGTCTCAGCGGGGGCGAGCAGACGCGGTTGCGGCTGGCTGGATTGAGGCTGACCCGGCCCAATTTGATCCTGCTGGACGAGCCGACCAATCATCTGGATGCGCAGGCGCGGGCGCTGGTCGCCGATGTCATCGAGCGTTGGGACGGCGGTGTCGTGGTGGTCAGCCATGATCGCAACCTGTTGCGCCGCATGGACCGAATCCTTGAGGTGTCGAGCCTGGGCGTCGCCAGCTACGGCGGCGGCTATGACGCCTATGTCGAGCGAACAGCGCTGGAGCGCGAGGCGGCGACGCGGAGTCTGGCCGAAGCCCAACGCGAACTCACGCGTGTCGGCGCCGAGGCTCAGCAGCGCGCGGAGGCTCAGTCGCGCCGCGACGCCGCCGGCCGTCGCAAGGCCGCCAAGGGCGACATACCGAAAATTCTGCTGGGCGCCCGAGCCGAGCGCGCTGAAAACACCGGCGGGCGCGGCGGCTTGCTGGCCGAACGTCAGGCCGCGGCCGCGCAGGACGCCTTGGCCTCAGCCCAGGCGCGCGTAGAGCGAACGCGGACGCTGGCGATCCCGATGCCGACCACCGGCCTGCCGACTGGACGAGCGGTGCTGACCTTGGACCAGGCCGGCTGGGCGACACCTGAGGGGCGGACGATCGTCGGGCCGGTCGACCTGAAGCTGGTCGGGCCGGAACGGGTCGCGATCACGGGACCGAACGGCGCGGGCAAGACGACCTTGCTGCGGCTGATCACCGGCGATCTTTCACCGACCACGGGCGCCGTCGATCGGCCTGTGCGTGCGGTGTTACTGGACCAGGAGGTCAAGATCCTGCACCCGGACGAAACCCTGGTGGAGGCGTGGCGACGGCTGAACCCGCAAGGCTCGGTCAATGACGCCCAGGCGGCGCTGGCGCGCTTCCTTTTTCGCAACGCGGCGGCGCAGCGCCGGGTCGGTGAGTTGTCAGGCGGCGAGCGGCTGAGGGCGGGTCTGGCCTGCGTCATGACGGGCGCGACGCCGCCGCAGTTGCTGGTGCTGGACGAGCCGACGAACCACCTCGACCTGGACGCCATCGCGTCGGTCGAAGAGGCGCTGAACGCCTATGACGGCACCCTGATCGTCGTGAGCCACGACGTGGATTTCCTTGCGACGCTGAAGATCACGCGCACGGTCCAGCTCTGAGGTCGGTCAGCCCCAGGCCTCGACGGCACCTTTGCGACGGACCATCGACGGGCTGGACAGTTGGGTGCGCGGCTCGGCTTCGGCGCGGCCGAACAGCCAGCCTTGGCCGTATTCGACTCCTGCCGCCTTTAGCTCGGCGGCGACGCCATCGGTCTCGATCATCTCGGCGATGGTTTCCAGCCTCATCGAACGGCACATTTCGACGATGCTGTGCAGCATGGCCTTGGAGCGTTGGTCGGTCTGGATATCGCGAACGATGGCCCCGTCGATTTTGACCGAGTCCACGGACAGTTTGCGCAGATAGTCGAAGGCGGCGGCCCCTGCGCCGAAATCGTCGATGCAGACCTTTATGCCGGCCTCGCGCAGTGCGGCCAGGCGACGGTCGGCGGCTTCGATGTCTGCAACGGCGGAGGTTTCCGTCACCTCGACCATCAGGCGCCGGCGTTCCTCGGGCGCGCCGGCGGTCATGCGCAGCAACTGCTCGACGTAGGTGTCGTCGCCCAGCGAGGCGCCCGAAACATTGATCGCCATCTTCAGCAGGCCGGCGCCGGACTGGCGCATCCGCTTCAGCACCTTTTCCGCCACGGCGAGATCGAACGACTCGATCATGTCCAGCTCTTCGGCCATGCGAATGGCTTCGGCCGGACCGTTGTTGCCGCTGAACCGGGTCAGGGCCTCGAAGTGATGGACCGCTCGAGAATCCAGATGGACGATGGGCTGATAGTGGACCTGGAACTCGCGTGATTTGACCAGGCTGCGGAAGGTTTCGGCGTCGCGGAAGGTGCGCTTCAGCGAGTCCGCGAAGGCGATCTGTGGATTCGCGAGGCCGTCGCCCTTCAGGCAGCCTTCAATGGCGAACCGCATGGCGCGCAGCACGCACAGGGAATCCGATCCGGGCGGCACGGGCGAGCTGAACGCCTCGGCGCCCAGCGACAGGCCTTCGGCCCGACCGGCCTCGACGATTTCTGCGGCGATGTCGCGACGGTCGTTGGCGTGTCGGAGAAGGGCATAGCGGACGCCGGTGACCTGCGACGCGCTCGATCCCTCGACGGCGGCGGACTGAAGCGTGGCCTCGATGCGGCGGTTCAGACGGTCGGCGGCTTCGCCGGTGACATTCTCCAACCCGGTAATGTCGAGGAACGACAGGGCCAGGTCGGGGTTGGACTCCAGCACGCGCCCGGCGTCGGCCAGGAAATCCTCCGGTTCCAGAAGCGGGCGGGTTTCCAGATCCTCCAGCGCGAAGGCCGGGCCTTCATAGGAGATGGCGCAGGAGACGGCCGGCGCCATCTGCGGCAGGACGAAGGCGCGGAACGATGCACGACGCACACGGTCAGGCCCGGCCACCACCAGGATCGATGTCGCGGGAATACGCACGCCGGCCTTCATGCCTTGCAGGGCGGTCAGGGTGGAGGCGCCATCGTGCAGCAGATCGAGCAGGGGACGGCCCGTCCAGGTCGCGCCTGCGTCCTCGCCGGCCACGGCGCCCGCGCCGATCGCAAAGGCGACCACGCCCTTCGGATCCACCTCCACCAGGGTGTCGGCGGAAGCGAATGCCAGGCCTAGGAGGCGAGTGGTCAGCGTCATGAGGCCATGCTGGCACACAGTCGCTTAAAAAATAGGCAATGACCCTTAGGACGCGAACCGTGATCTGCGAACGGCGAAGGGCCGTCCCAGTCAGGCCATGCGGTTCAGGCCATTCGATTCAGGGCGACAGCGCGTCCGTCGCCTAGCGAGGCGCGGCCGTCGGCGGCATAGGCGGAGGCGGGTGTGCGAGCAGCGGTGACCTCCGCCGCGATGGCCCGGACTAGGCCCTCGGAAATTTGACGCGCGGCGTCGACGGCGCGGCTGTGACGAGTCAGGACGGCGTCGAACTCACGCGTGGCGTCGACCAGTGTCCTGCGATCTTCGAGCGGAGCGCCGCTCAGCAGCGCCGGATTGGCCTTCACATGGGCGGAATCGCGACGGTAGAGATTGGCCATCTCCTGGGTTTCCGACAGACCGGCCGCCACATCCTGAGGACGGCCATCGGCGAAGGCGGCTGTTTCGGCCTTCAGTCGCTCGGTCAGGCGCAAGGTCAGGGTCGTCAGCTGACGAACGCGCGCCTGGGCCAGTTCGGTGTCGCTCATTGCCGGCCCTCCTGCATCTTCAGCATTTCGGCCATGACGGTGTTGCTCAGGCCGATGCCACCCGCCTTCACCGTGGACTTGGCCATTTCGTCCAGCATGAAGCTGCGCCATGTCGCCTCGCCCTGGCCGCCGCCGAACAGGCCGTCGGTCGACAGGCCTTCGAACATCGGCTTCAGCATCTGCGAGATGAAGGTGGCCTCGAAGGCCTTGGCGGTTTCCGCGATCTTGTCGCGATTCACGGCCGTGGGCGCGGCCGCGGTGGGGCGCAGCAGATCGGCGGAGACGGTCGGGTCGGTCATGCTCACATCACCTCGATGTCGGCCTGCAGGGCGCCGGCGGCCTTGATGGCCTGCAGGATGCTGATCATGTCGCGCGGGCTGACGCCCAGGGCATTCAGGCCGTTGACCAGGGTGGACAGGTTGGCGCCGCCGCCGACCAGCCGCATCTGGGTGCCCAGATCCTCTTCGACGTTCACCTGGGTCGAGGGGACGACGGCGGTCTGGCCCCGGCTGAAGGGCGCCGGCTGACTGACCTGCGGCTGTTCGTCCACCGATATGGTCAGGTTGCCTTGGGCGATGGCGACGCGAGAGATGCGCACGGCGTCCCCCATGACGATGACGCCGTTGACCTCGTCGATGATGACCTTGGCGGGCGTATCGACGCTGACGGCCAGGTTCTCGATCCGGCTGATGAAGCCCGCCATGCCAAGTTCGCCGGGCGCGCGCAGGGACACGACCGTGCCGTTCTCGGCCAGGGCCGACCCTGGATAGGCGGCGTTGACGACGGCGGCTACGCGCTGGGCGGTGGTGAAGTCGGGGTTGCGCAGATTCAGGCGCACCTCGTTCATATTGGCCATCTGGAAGCCGGTCTCGCGCTCGACCAGCGCGCCAGAGGCGATGCGACCGGCGGTCGGCACGCCGCGCGTCACCGACGACCCCGACCCGCCCGACGCCGAGACGGCCCCGGTCTGGACCGAGCCCTGCGCCACCGCATAGACCTGACCGTCCGCGCCTTGCAGGCTGGTGACGACCAGCGAACCGCCCAGCAAGCTCTTGGCGTCGCACATGGAGGCTACCGACACGTCGATGCGCGAGCCGGGCGTGGCGAAGGCCGGCAGGTCGGCCGTGACCATGACGGCGGCCATATTCTTGGTGTTGGCGTTGGCGCCGCGGATATTGACGCCCAGCCGCTCGGTCATGCCTTCCAGCGACTGGCGGGTGAAGGGGCAGTTACGTAGGGAGTCGCCCGTCCCGTTCAGACCCATGACCATGCCGTAGCCGACCAACTGGTTGCCGCGCACGCCCTCGACGGCGGCGATATCCTTGATACGCGACTGCGACTGGGCCAACGCCGAGGTCGCGCCGCCGGCGACGACGAGCGTCGCGGCGACGGAGGCGATCAGGCGGGCAAGCAGATTTTGCATCGGTCAGGCGTCCACGCAACGTTACGCCGTCATCAGTGCGAGGATCGTGCCGGAGAATTAACGACGTGAATTCAATGTCGGTCAGCCTTTGACGGTCAGAGAAGCGGCAGGATTTGCCGGGGCGTTAACCAAACAGTCATCGCCGCCGGTCATCCATGGTTTCATGACGCGGAGCACCTGCACATGAAGGTTGTCGGCCCCAACGGCGTCAGCACGCCTGCCAGCACACGTCCGACGCGATCCGCCAGCGGCTTTTCGCTGGGGCAGGCCGCAGCGCCGTCCGCGCCCGCTGCAACGACCGCCAGCGCAGCAACAGGTGGGGTCTCCGACGTCTCGGCCCTGATGGCCCTTCAAGGGGTCGAGGGGCCGCTGGAGAAGCGACGCCGTGCGATCCGGCGCGGCAGCGGTCTTCTGGATCGCCTTGACGAAATCAAGCTGGCTCTGCTGAACGGCGACGCCGACGAGGGGGCCTTGGATCGACTGGCGCGGAGCCTGCGCGAGGAGCGCGCCGCCGACGACGACAAGGACTTGGGCGCCCTGCTGGATCAGATCGACCTGCGCGCCTCAGTCGAACTGGCGAAGGCGGAAATGCGCCGCAACCGCCCCTGATACGAAATAATCGTCTGACATCAGGCGGCTAAGCTTTGGCAGTGAGTGACTTTTGCCACTGTCAGGCGGTTAGTCGCCCTATTTTCATCACGGAATCGAGAACCGCGTTGCCGCGACTCGACGGGCTGATTATACGGCCATCTACGCCACAGGGGGGCGTGTTAGAGAGCGTGAGATCGATGAGCGCCTTGGCGTCCGTTGTGTCCGACGAAACCGGCCCGTATCGGCCGTCTGACAGCGAGCCGTTCATGAACGAACGGCAGCAAGCCTATTTCAAGAAGAAGCTGCTGGCTTGGAAGGATGAGATCCTTCGCGAGTCCAAGGGCACGGTCGTCAATCTGAAGGCCGAAACCGAAAACCACCCCGATCTGGTGGACCGGGCGTCTTCGGAATCCGATCGCGCGCTGGAGTTGCGCACCCGCGACCGCCAACGCAAGTTGATCTCCAAGATCGACGACGCGCTGCGCCGGATCGAGGACGGCTCCTACGGCTACTGCGAGGACACGGGCGAACCCATCAGCCTGGGTCGTCTGGAAGCCCGTCCGACGGCGACCCTGTCGGTCGAAGCCCAGGAACGCCACGAACGCCGCGAACGCGTTCACCGCGACGACTGAGGTTTAAGCCGTCCGCGCCTTGACTTCGCCGGGTTGCGGGGCGACCTAGCCGCCTCGCTTTCGAGGTCGTCTATCCATGTCCGTCAAGGTTCGTTTCGCCCCGTCGCCCACGGGTAAGCTGCACGTCGGCAATGTCCGTACCGCTTTGGTGAATTGGATGTTCGCCAAGGGGCAGGGTGGATCGTTCGTTCTGCGCATCGACGACACCGACTTGGCGCGCTCCACGCCCGAGTTCGAACAGGGGATCGAAGACGACCTGACCTGGCTGGGGATGCCGTGGGACGAGCGTTACAACCAGTCCAAGCGGTTCGATCGCTACGAAGAAGCGGCCGCCAGGCTGAAGGCGTCGGGGCGGCTTTATCCCGCCTATGAGACCGCTGACGAGCTGGACCGTCGGCGCAAGGTGCAACTGTCGCGCGGCCTGCCGCCGATCTATGACCGCGCGGCGCTGGAACTGACCGAAGAGCAGAAGGCCGCTTACGAAGCCGAAGGGCGCCGCCCCCATTGGCGCTTCAAACTGGACGGCAAGCGCGTCGCCTGGGAAGACCTGGCGCGCGGTCATGCGGAGGTGGACACCGCCTCGATGTCGGACCCGGTGCTGATCCGCGAGGACGGTCTGTTCCTCTACACCCTGCCGTCGGTGGTCGATGACATAGACATGGCCATCACGCACATCATCCGGGGCGAGGATCACGTCACCAACACCGGCGCGCAGATCGAAATCTTCGAAGCGCTGGGCGCGACGGTTCCGGGGTTCGCCCACATGCCGTTGCTGGTCGGCGCCGACGGCGCCGCCTTGTCCAAGCGTCTCGGATCGCTGTCGATCAGCGACATGCGCGACCAAGGCTATGAGCCGATCGCGATCACCAGCCACCTCGGCCGGATCGGGACGTCTGATCCGCTGGAAGTCGGCGCCTCGGTCGAGGCTCTGGGTCAGAGCTTCGCCTTCTCCAAGATGGGCCGTTCGCCGGCGCGTTACGATACGGCCGATCTGGACCGGCTGAACGCCCAGGCGCTGCACGTCATGGACTATGGGACGGCGCAGCCGCGTCTTCAGGCTCTCGGCGCCGATCTGGGTGAAACCTTCTGGAATACGGTTCGGGGCAATCTGACGAAGTTCGCCGACGTCGCGGACATGGCGCAGATCGTCCGTGGTCCGATCCAACCGGTGATCGAAGATGCGACCTTCATTGAAACAGCGCTGCGTCTGCTGCCGGAAGTGATCGACGAGAACGCCTGGTCCGCGTGGACCTCGGCCGTCAAGGCCGAGACGGGCGCGAAGGGTAAGGCGCTGTTCATGCCGCTGCGTCTGGCGCTGACGGGACAGCAGCACGGGCCGGACATGGCGGCCATGGCGCCGCTGATCGGTCGCGAAACCATCCAGCGGCGTCTGAGAGGCGAGGCGGCCTAAGCCGCCTCACGCATTCTAGGCGTTGCAGACAGCCAGTTCGTCGGCGCTCAGGGCGACGCCCTTGTACGAGAAGGCGGTCACGGGACCGAACTTCTGAACCACGCGACGGCAGGCGCGCGTTGCGGGCTGTTCCGTGCCGCCTGCAGCGGTGCAGGTCGCGCCTTCGCAGGACCAACGAGCGCCGTCGATGATGGTGGCGCGTGCGGGCGCCTTGGCGGCGTCGGCCAGCGTCAGGCTGGTGGCGGCGGGGGCTTGGGCGACCGCAGGGGCGGCGGCGAACAGGGCGGCGGCGATCAGCAGAGCGCGCATCGAAAACTCTCCGAAATGAAGAACGGCGTCATGCCGCTGCGCTCCCATGTCAGTTTTTGATAAAAACTGTCAAGGCGCGCGCAGCGGATTATGAGCGATGATCACTTATCGATGATCATGTTTCAGTTGCGGCGCATCGCCGCCGGCCTGAACCTGCGCCATCGCCTCTTCGACAGTTTCGGCGACGGTCCAGGCGTCCAAAAACGACGGGGGCGTCATTCCTTCTGCGACGCTGTGCTTCATCAGGTCGAAGAACCCGTTCCAGAACCCGTTCAGGTTCAGGAACACGACCGGCTTGTGGTGCAGGTCCAGACGCTTCCAGGACAGCAGCTCCACAACCTCTTCGAGGGTGCCGATGCCGCCGGGCGCGACCACGAAGGCGTCGGACTGGTCGTACATAAGCTGCTTACGCTCGTGCATCGAAGTGACGACGACCGTTTCGACCTCGTCGAACAGGCGTTCGCGGCTGCGCAGAAAGGCCGGCATGATGCCGACGACCCGGCCGCCCGCCTCATGCGCGCCACGCGCGGAGGCTCCCATCAGACCCACGCCGCCGCCGCCATAGACCAGCCGCCAGCCGGCCTCGGCCGCCGCCTTGCCGAAGGCGTAGGCCGCCTCGGTATAGGAGGGATCGGCGGTCTCGGAGGCGCCGCAGAACAGGCAGACGGAAGAGCCGTCGAACGGCAGGAACGAAACGGGGGGCAGGGACATGGAGCCTCGAAGAAAACGAATAGGCGGCCTGGCCATGGCCAAACCGACAGCGCTCAAGCTAACACAGGCTCAAGCCGCTGGGTCGCCAGTCCTATATCGTAGAGGCGCAGGATGAAACGTCGGATGATGGTCGCGTGTGTCGCGGCCCTAGCTGCCGCAGCCTGTTCCGATCAGCAGGGCGGCGTGGCGGGGCCGACGGGGGCCGACGAGGCCTCGCCCTGGGTTCGCCCGCCCCAGATTGATGGCGTGATGCGCGACGGCGGCGTCCTGGTGCTGCGCGGCGGGGCGGGGCCCAATGCGCGCGTCGTGCTGCGTGCGCAGGATACTGCGGCCGTGGCGACGACGGCGGACGGCGCGGGGCGGTTCGAACTGCGACTGCCGCCTTTGAGCGGCGATGTGCGCTTCACGCCTGAGGTGCAGGTGGGCGAGGACGCCGCCGTCTCGCCGGAGACCCTGGTGGTGATCCAGGGCGGGGCCGGTCCCGTCGCCCTGATTGCAGCAGGCCAGCCGACGGTTCGGCTCAATGGCAGCGAGGGGCTGGATGCGGTGGATTCGGACGGTGCGACTCTGATGGCTTCAGGCCGGACGAATGGAGCGGCTCCCTCGGTCAATATCAACGGCGCAGATATGGCGCCGACGGCGATCGGGCGCGGCCGCTGGCGGGCGGTTATCGGACAGTCGGGCACCGCGACGATCACCGTGAATGGAAAGCGCTTCGACTATCCGGGAGCGGGCGCGGCTGGGAGCTTCGTCGTCGAGCGGGTGGGGGCGGGTTGGCGGATCACTTGGCCTGTCGAGCCATCTGGGCGTCAGACGACCTGGCTGCCGGACTGAAGGCGCTTAACGATCTGGAAACCATTTCGGTTAAGGAATGGGCCGTCCTCAGGGACACCATCACCGAACCTGCTTGCAGCCCGGCGCCCCCGCCGGGCTTCTTTTTTGCCGGTCGATCAGCCCTTCCTCGGCGTGTCTTTGACCCTGTCGGTGCGATCACGGAACAGGGCGGCGCGGGCGAGCAGGATCAGGGTGACCGGCGTCGTGACCGTCAGGAACAGGCCGATCAGGATTTCGCGCGGCATGAAACGCCGCTCGACGGTCGTGAACCAGACGATCGACGCCAGCAGGACCAGCGCCATGCCCAGCGTGGCGCCAAGCGTCGGGGCATGGACGCGCTCATAGAAGGTCTTCAGCCGAACCAGCCCAACCGCGCCCAGTAGCGAAAGGGCCGAGCCGATGACGGCCAGGGCGACGACTATGATGGCGGCGCATGCGGGAACGTCAGCTTGGGTCATTCAATCACCTCGCCGCGCATCAGGAACTTGGCCAGGGCCACGGTGGCGGCGAAGCCCAACATGCCGATCACCAGGGCGGCCTCGAAATAAAGCTGGCTGTTGGTGCGGATGCCGAACACCACCACCAGCAGCATGCCGTTGAGATAAAGGGTGTCCATGCCCAGGACGCGATCCTGGGCGCGCGGACCGTGAATGATCCGCCATGCCGCCAATCCCATGGCGCAGATCAGCATCAGCTGGGCCAGACCCAGACCCCAGGTCAGCACCGCCGCCGTCATTCGAAAATCTCCATCAGCCGGCGCTCGTAGCGATCCTTGATCAGCCGCACCCAGGTCTCTTCATCCACGAGATCCAGCACGTGCAGCAGCAGACGGCCGGTGGCGGACTCATACTCGACCCACAGGGTGCCGGGCGTCGAGGTGATGATGATGGCCAGGACCGCCAGGCCATATCGGTCGCGCAGATCCAGCGGGATATGGATGAAGCCGGATGTGCGCTCATGCCGTCGCCGCCCCAGAATGATGTGCGACACCGCCCAGTTGGAGCGCACGATGTCGCCGATGACGTCGATGGCGAGGCGAATTATAGCTATCGGCGCCTTCACCCGCACGCGATCCACGCCCAGCGCCAACATGATGATCGGCGCCAGAAGGGCCAGCAGCACTGCGAGCGCCAGAGACGGCGGCGCGACCGAGGCGCTGAGCAGGATCGAGGCGAGGAACAGGCCTAGTGACAGGATGGGGTAGGGGAGGATGCGTCTCATCGCCCGCCCCCGCCCAGCACCGCGTGGATGTAGCCTTGCGGGTCAGCCAGCCAGGCCGCCGTGTGGTCGGTGTAGATTAGGGCGGAGCCAGCGAAGATTGCCAGGAACACGCAGGCGCCAAGCAGGGCTGCGACCGCCGTCAGCTCGGCCGCACCCACCACGAAAGCCGGCGCATCCTCGTCGCGCGTCCAGATAGCGCCGACGCCCAGGCGCGTCAGGCCGATCAAGGCGCCGAGGCTGGACACGGAAAGTACGGCTACCAGCGTCCAGGCCGCCGCATCGCCAACGCCGACCAAGGCGCTGATCATAGAAAGTTTCCCGACGAAGCCGGCCAAAGGCGGCAGGCCGGCAACCATCAGGGTGCAGATCAGAAAGGCCCCGCCCAGGGCCGCGACGGCCGCCGGAATGACCAGGCCCGGCTCGTTGCGCTCTTCGTCGTCGAACGGATCACGATATTCGTCATCGAAAACAGCGCGCGCCTCTCCGACATCGGATTCTCGCCCTCGCTGGAGGATCTCGGCCAGCAGAAACAGGGCTGCGCAGGCCAGAGTTGAGCCAATCAGGTAAAAGAGCGCGCCGCTGAGGGTCGCTGCATCGCCGACGCCCAAGCTGGCTAGGACGGTGCCGGAGGAAATCATCACACCGAACCCGGCGGCGCGCGATAGATCGCGAGAGGCGATCAGGCCGAACGTGCCGAACGCTATGGTCGCCAGTCCGCCGACAAACAGCCAGGTCAGGCCAAATCCGGCGGAGGCGCCCGCGTCGGCGCCGAACAGCAGCAGACTGAGGCGGATGACCACATAGACCCCGACCTTGGACAGGATGGCGAAGACCGCCGCCGCCGGCGCGCTGGCTGCCGAATAGGTCGGGGTCAGCCAGAAGCCCAAGGGCCACATGGCGCACTTGATCAGAAAGGCCGTACCCAGCACCGCCGCTCCGATATGAGACAGTCCCAGGTCATCCGCTGAGATGGTCGCAACCCGCGTTGCAACATCCGCCATGTTCAGCGTGCCGGTCACCCCGTAGATCAGGCTGACGCCGATCAGGAACAGCAAGGACGCGGTCAGATTGACGGCGATATAGATCACGCCTGCCCGCACACGCGCCTCGCCCGACCCATGCAGGGCCAGTCCGTACGAGGCGGCCAGCATGATCTCGAAAAAGACGAACAGGTTGAACAGGTCGCCGGTCAGCAGGGCGCCGTTCACGCCCACGATCAGAAGCAGGAACAGGGCGTGGAAGCGCGGCCCCGCCCGGTCCCATCGCGCCAGGGCGAAGATCAGGGCGCATCCGCCCAGAACGCTGGTCAGCGCCACCATCATCGTCGACAGCCGGTCGGCCACCAGGACGATACCGTAGGGCGCAGCCCATGATCCCAGGCGATAGACCCGCGCAGTATCGCCGCCGCCCACCGCGCCGTTTGCGCTCTCGTGCAGCAGAACCAGGGCCATGACCAGAATGGCGGCCATAGCGCTCAAGCTGAGCGCCGCCTTCAGCGTTCGGCGACGCTCGTCCAGCAGCAGCATGGCGGAGGCGATGATCATCGGCAGGACGATGGGGCCGATGATCAGATGGGCGTTCCAGTCGATCATGCGTCCGGCTCCTTGCCATCGACATGGTCGCTGCCGGTGATGCCGCGCGCCGCCAGAATGACGACCAGGAACAGCGCGGTCAGGGCGAAGCTGATGACGATCGCGGTCAGGACCAGAGCCTGCGGCGTGGGGTCGGTGTAGCGCGCGGGGTCGGAGACCTCGCCCGCCAGCACGGGCGGCACGCCCGACCTCAGCCGTCCCATGGCGAAGATGAAGATGTTGACCGCATAGGACAGCAGCGACAGCCCCATGATCACCTGGAAGGTGCGCGGGCGCAGCAGCAGCCAGACACCGGAGGCCGACAGCACGCCGATGGCGAGGGCGAGAACCAGCTCCATCATGACGGCTCTCCTTCTTCGGCGTTTCTTTGCTTGGGTCTGCGCAGCGACTGGTGCGCCAAGGCGACGAGGGTCAGGACCGTGGCGCCCACGACCAAAACGACCACACCCAAGTCGAACAGCACGGCGCTGGCCAAGGGCACGCGGCCCAGGATCGGCAGATCGGCATACTGGAACCAGGACGTCAGGAAGGGATAGCCAAACAGCCACGATCCGATCCCGCTGAGGGCGGCGATCACCAGGCCGGCGCCGATCCAGAAGATGGGCCGGATCGCCAGCCGCTCTTCGACCCACCGGGCGCCCGAGGCCATATATTGCAGGATGAAGGCGATCGACAGGGCCACGCCCGCTGCGAAACCGCCGCCCGGCAGATCATGCCCGCGCAGGAACAGGTGAACCGCGAGCAGGATGATGAAGGGGAATATCCAGCGCATCACCACGCGGGGGATCAGCATGGTCTCCTTCAGCGTGTCGCCCTCCGATCGCGTCTCATGATCGCGGTCTGAGGCATCCTGCACGCTCTGCTGGCTGGGATTGGACAGGGTGTCGTCGGCGGGACGGAAGCGGCGCAGCAGGGCGAAGATCGTCAGGCCGACAATGCCCAGAACCGTAATCTCGCCGAAGGTGTCGAAGGCGCGGAAGTCGACCAGGATGACGTTGACGATGTTGCGCCCGCCCGCGTCCTTGTAGGCGTGCTCGACGAAGAAGCGCGAAATCCCCTCGATCGATGGACGCGTCATGACGGCGTAGGATATGGCCGCCAGGGACGCGCCGACGGCGGCGGCGATGATCAGGTCGATGCGGCGACGGCGGCGAGACCGCTTCTCCATGGCCTGTGGCAGGCGAATGGTCTCGAGCCGCTTCGGCAGCCAACGCAGACCCAGCAGCAGCAGAACGGTGGTCACGACCTCGACCAGCAACTGGGTCACGGCCAGATCCGGCGCCGACAGCCAGACGAAGGACAGGCAGCTGGCCAGACCTGCGCCGCCCATCAGAACCACGGCGGCCAGTCGGTGATATTTCGCCTGCCATGCCGCCGCGATTGCACAACTGGCGCCGACCAGCCACAGACCGGCGAAGGCCCAGTTGGACAGGGTCAATGTCGGCATGATCGGGCGGATCACCAATCCGGCGCCGATCGCCGCCAGCCCGCCTGCCAGCAGGGCGACCAAGACGATGGCCCTCAGCTGTGGCTGTTGTTGTGTCGCCCCGAACAGGCGAACCATCGCCTCAGACCCCTTGAACAGGCCGGTCATGGTTCGCTCGAACAACCAGCCGCCGTTCAGACGCTTCCAGCCCCACGGTCCGCCGCGCGGGTTGGCGTTGATGCGTTTGCCGAAGACGACATAGAGACCCACGCCGCCCGCGAGCGCGATGAGGCTCAGCACCAGCGGCACGTTGAATCCGTGCCACAGGGCCAGGCTGTAATAGGGCAGGTCAAAGCCCAGCACCGAAACGGCGGCGCTCTTCAGAAACGGCCCCACCGTTACAGCCGGGAAAATGCCGACGACCAGGCACAGGGCGACCAGCACCTCCACGGGGCGGCGCATCCAGGCGGGCGGCTCGTGCGGGATGCGATCCAGCTCTGTCGGCGGCGGGCCGAAGAATGTCGCGTGGATGAACCGCAATGAATACAGAACGCTGAAGGCGCTGGCCAAGGTGGCGAGGGCGGGCAGCAGCATGTTCAGGCCGTGCGTATGGGCGCTGGCCACCGCCTCGGCCAGGAACATTTCCTTGGACAGGAAGCCGTTCAACAGGGGCACGCCCGCCATCGCGGCTGCGGCCACCATGGCCAGGGTCGCCGTGAAGGGCATGAAACGGAACAGACCGCTCAGCTTGCGCATATCCCGCGTGCCGGCCTCGTGATCGATGATGCCGGCGGCCATGAAGAGCGACGCCTTGAAGGTGGCGTGGTTCACCGTGTGGAAGATGGCCGCGATACAGGCCAACGGACTGCCCAATCCCAGCAGCAGCACGATCAGGCCCAGATGGCTGATCGTCGAATAGGCCAGCAGGCCTTTGAGATCATGCTGGAAGATGGCGCACCATGCGCCGAGCAGCAGCGTCGCCAGACCCATGCCGCCGACGATCAGATACCAGCTCTCGGACCCCGCCAGGACGGGCCAGAAGCGGATCAGCAGGAAGATACCCGCCTTCACCATGGTCGCGGAGTGCAGATAGGCGCTGACCGGCGTCGGCGCGGCCATGGCGCGGGGCAGCCAGAAGTGGAACGGGAACTGCGCGCTCTTGGTCATCGCGCCGAGCAGCAGAAGGATCAGCGCGGGCAGGTACAGCGGGCTGGTCTGGATCGCCTCTCGCGACGCCAGGACGACATCGAGGTCGTAGCTGCCGACGATCCGCCCGATCAGGATCATGCCGACCAGCAGGGCGATCCCGCCCGTGGCCGTGACCGTCAGGGCCATGCGCGAGCCTTCGCGCGCCGCCGGGTTCTGGTGCCAATAGCCGATCAGCAGGAAGGAAAAGAGGCTGGTCAGCTCCCAGAAGACCACGAGCTGGATCAGATTGCCCGACAGCACCACGCCCTGCATCGCCCCCATGAAGGCCAGCAGGAATGAGAAGAAGCGCGGGACCGGATCCTTCGGCGACATGTAGTAGCGGGCATACAGCACGACCAAGGCGCCGATCCCCAGGATCAGGGCGCTGAACAGCCACGACAGTCCATCCAGTCGCAGCACCAGATTGACGCCCAGCGACGGCAGCCACGGGATTTCGTAGCGCAGCGTCTCCCCGTCCTGGAACATCGGCCATAGCGCAGCCAGACACCCCAGGCTGACCAAGGCCACGACCCAGGATAGGATGGCGGCCGAGGTGCGTGCATGACGCGGCAAGCCGGACGCGACGATGGCACCCAGGAATGGCAGGACCAGGATGACGACAAGTAGGAAGCTGATGGACATCGAGGCGGGGCGTCTCTCCTGGATCGTGAGGGATAGCTTTGCCAACGCTCAAGGTTGGCCAAGGTTCGCTTTGATCTACGGACAGGGGCGGGGTGCGTCAAAGCGACACCACAGCGAGGGACAACCTGCGCCCAATAGCTCGGACGTCGTTCGAAAAGATCAGATCATCTGGAAAGTATTCGACCTAACGCCTTGTCTGGCCTCAGTCTTTACCCCGAGTGGCTCCGCAGGTAGGATTCGAACCTACGACCAGCCGATTAACAGTCGGCTGCTCTACCACTGAGCTACTGCGGAACATCTGCTCGGGAGGCGGGCGTATAGCAGCGGCCGTTCCGATCTTGCAATGGGAAAACGAGCCAATCGAAACGATATTTATCGACGATCCCAACGACCCGCGTGTTGCGGCCTATCGTGATATCCGCGAGCGCGATCTGACGGGGCGTCAGGGGCTCTTCATCGCGGAAGGGGAGGTGGTGGTGCGTGGACTGGCGTCGATGGCGTCGCGCTGTCAGCCCTTGTCGCTGCTGCTGGCGGAAAAGCGCGTTGCGGCCTTGGGCGATGTCATCACGTCTCTGCCGTCCGCGACGCCCGTCTATGTTGCGAGCCAAGCCGTGCTGGACCGGATCGCGGGATTCGAACTGCATCGGGGCATTCTGGCCTTGGGCCAAAAGCCCGAGCCGCTGTCACTGGACAAAGTGCTGGCGGATATCGGGCCGCAGGACGTGTTCCTCGTGGCTAGCGGGATCGGCAACCACGACAATGTGGGCGGCTTGTTCAGGAACGCCGCCGCGTTCGGCGCTAAGGCGGTGCTGCTTGATCCGACCTGCTGCGACCCCTTTTACCGCAAGGCGATTCGCGTTTCGGTCGGCGCGGTGCTGCGCACGCCGTTCGTCGTGGCCGGCGCGACAGACATTATCGAGGCCCTGCAGCGGGCCGGCGTCGAGGTCTTGGCGCTGACGCCTTCGGCGACCGAGCGGCTTTCGGACTACAGGCGCGCCGGACCGGTCGCTCTGATGCTGGGGTCGGAAGGGCCGGGGCTGCCCAAGGATTTGATCGACCGTTGCCGGCCGATCGGCATCGCCATGGCGGGCGGGTTCGATTCGCTGAATGTCGCGGCGACCAGTGCGGTTGCGCTTCATCACCTGACGACGACGGCGCTCACTGGAAGCTGAAAACGCGAAGGCCGCCCCTCGGGGCGGCCTTCGTCCGTATCGTCGCGATGGAGGCCTGACCGGGAATCGAACCCGGGTGCAAGGATTTGCAGTCCTCTGCGTCACCACTCCGCCATCAGGCCGCTTTTTGTCCCCGATTTCTCGGGAGCGGTCATCGCGAGGGGCGTTCGCTATCAGATCGGATTGTCCGCTGCAACGCACGGACCTATAAGCGCGCGAGTTTTCCTCCCGGATTATCGTTGAAGGCTGCCTACAGATGGATTTCACCGCAGAGCGCAAGGCCATGGTCGACTCGCAGGTGCGGGTGAACGACGTGACGGATCGCGCGATTCACCTGGTCATGATGGCCGTGCCGCGTGAAAAGTTCTGCGCGCCTGATCGCGCCTTCGCCGCCTATTCCGAAGAATCGGTGGTGATCGTTGGCGAGCGCCGCCTGATGCCGGCGCGCGACGTCGCCAAGCTGCTGCAAGCGGCCGATGCACGCGAAGGCGAGAAGGCCCTGGCGATCGCCGCGCCCTATGCCGCCGCCCTGCTGGCCCGTATGGGTGTCAGTGTTACGGCTCAGGAGTCGGACGACGCCGTTTTCGCCGTGGTCGGCGAGGCCCTGTCCGAAGCGGGCGTGACCACGGTCGTCGCGCCCTTGGCTCAGCCGACCGGCGAAGGATGGGATCTGATCATTTCCGAAGGCGGCGTCGAGAGCCTGCCCGAATCGTGGGGCGCGGCCCTGCGTCCCGGCGGCCGGATCGTCGTGGTCGAACGTCGCGGCGCCATCGGCAAGGCGGCCCTGTATGTTCAGACGCGCGAAGGCCTGTCGCGCCGAGAACTGTTCGATTCGTCGCCTGCGGTCCTTGCCGAGCTGACGCCGGCCCCCACTTTCGCGCTGTAAGACCAAGAGACGCGCGGTTGCGACGGAAATCCCGCTCGCAACCGTGAAGAAAACTTAACTGGCGTGTGGTTCGGTCAGGCCGCAGTTACGCTTGAGATAACATTCGGGCGTTCTTCGGAGCGTCACGCAAGGACGGACAATGTTGAAACGCTCGCGTGTGCTGGCTTCGGCCGCTGTGGTCGCCGTGATGACCGGTCTGGGCGCGCCGGCCTGGGCCGAAACGCTTCAGGACGCGATCGCCCTGGCCTATCGGACCAATCCCAACCTGCTGGCCCAGCGCGCCAATCAGCGTGCGCTGGACGAGACGGTGGTCCAGGCGCGGTCGGGCCTGCGCCCTACCATCGGCGCCTCGGCCGGTGTGGACTACACCCGCAGCGACTTCCCCGCCGTGACCCAGTTCGTCGATACGAACGGCGACGGCATACCCGATACCCAGGTCACGACCTCGTCGTCTGAAACCGAAGGCGCCAATGTCGGCGTCAGCGTCAGCCAGAACGTCTGGACCGCCGGTCGCACCTCGCGCGCCATTGATCAGGCGCGCGCCAGCGTCCTGGCCGGTCGTGAGAACCTGCGTGAGATCGAACAGTCGGTCATGCTGTCGGTGATCCAGGCCTATGTGAACGTCACCCGCGACATGGAAATTCTGCGTATCCGCCAGGAGAACCTGACGGTGCTGCAACGTCAGCTGGAAGAAACCAGCGCGCGTTTTGAGGTCGGCGAGATCACCCGCACCGACGTGGCTCAAGCCGAAGCCTCGCAAGCGCAGTCCGAAGCCGACCTGGCGAACGCCCAGGCCCAGTTGTCCACGTCGCGCGCCGCCTATGCCGCCGTCGTCGGCCAGTCGCCGGCCGATCTGGAAGCTGCGCCGGTTCTGCCGGAGGTTCCCGGCGACTTCGACGTCGCCATCGAGACGGCCTTGCAGCGCAACCCTGCTGTCCTTGCTGCGACCTATCAACTGCAAAGCGCCGAGGCCGCCGTCGCCGCCGCCCGTTCGGAATATCTGCCGTCGGTGCGCGCTACCGCCTCCTATGGCGGATCGACCAATGATCTGGGCGACCTGGGCGAACTGGCCGATCGCCGCAGCTTCACCGCCGGCGCCACCCTGTCCGTGCCGCTCTTCACCGGCGGTCTGAATCGCTCGCGTGTCGCCCAGGCTTTGGAGCGCGCCAACGCGGCCCAGATCGGCATCGAGGGCGAGCGCCGCACCGTGCTTCAGAACGTCAGCTCGGCCTACGCCCAAGTGCTGTCGACCCGCGCCACGGTCGCCGCCGGCACAGAAGCGGTTCGCGCCGCATCGGTCGCGGCCGAAGGCGTGCGCCAGGAAGCCCAGGTCGGCCTGCGCACCACGCTGGACGTGCTGAATCAGGAACTGGCGCTGCGGAACGCCCAAACTTCAGTCGCCAGCGCCCGCGCCGCGGAATATGTCGCCCGCGCCTCGCTGCTGGCCGCCATGGGCCAGTTGGAAGGCCCGGCGCTGAACCCGACGATCGAGGCCTATGATCCGGCTGCGAACTACGACCAGGTCAAGGGACGCGGCGGCCTGCCGTGGGACGGCGTGATCGAGACGCTGGACCGCGTGGCCTCGCCGCCGATCGTGATCACGCCGGACACCGCCGACGCGCCGATCGACGCTCAGCTCAAGGGCGAGGTCGTGCGCACGGCGCCGCGGAACTGACCGCGTCGAATACGGACGGAAACCGCCCGTTGATTCCGACGGGCGAAGATGCGACGACAAGGCACAGGTTTCGAGCGATCCATCGTTCGGCGCCCACCCCTTCTACCCAGGCCTCGCCCAAGGTTGCGCCATGACCGATCAGTCCGCCCAGGAACCGACCATGGAAGAGATTCTGGCGTCGATTCGCCGGATCATCTCCGAAGACGAGGCCCCGGCCGAAACGCCGGCCGCCGCGATGCCGGAAGCCACGCCTGAGCCGGTTCCCGAGCCGATCGCGGCCGAAACCATCTTCGCCGCCCCGGTCGAGCCGACGCCTGAACCCGCCGCCGTCGAAGACGACGTGCTGGAATTGACCGACCGCTATGAGGTGCCGGCCGAGACCATCGGCGATCTGGACGTGGTCGAGCATTCGCCCGCGCCCTATCAGCCCGAACCGGAACCCGCGCCGGCTTACGAATCGGCTCCCGAGCCGGCCCCGGCCTATGACACCCTGGTCGGTGACAGCGCCGCCGCCAGCGCGGCCTCGGCCTTTGCGGGCCTGGCCGCCAGCTTCAAGAAGCCTGAGCCGGCTCCGTCGGCCTCGGGCGACCTGCCCTTCGTCAGCGGCAACACGGTCGAGGCCATGGTCGCCGAGATGCTGCGCCCGCTTTTGAAGGACTGGCTGGACAACAACCTGCCCGGCATTGTCCAGGCGGCGGTACAAAAGGAAGTCGAACGCATCGCGCGCAGCGCCTAGCCCTTCGCTTCAGCCCAGACTAATCCGAGGGGCGGCTCCTGAAGGGGCCGCCCTTTCGCATTTTGCAAAAGACCTATTCCGATGCTTGAGAAGACCTTCGAACCCCAGGCCGCCGAGCCCCGCCTTTACGCCCAGTGGGAAGAGAGCGGCTTGTTCGCGCCCCGCACCGACGGCGCCGCCGAGGCCTATTCGATCGTCATTCCGCCGCCCAACGTGACCGGCAGCCTGCATATCGGCCATGCGCTGAACAATACGCTGCAGGACATCCTGGCCCGCTATCACCGGATGAAGGGCAAGGCGGTGCTGTGGCTGCCGGGCACGGACCACGCCGGCATCGCCACCCAGATGGTGGTCGAGCGTCAACTGGCCGCCGCCGGCAATGTGGGGCGTCGCGACATGGGCCGCGACGCCTTCATCGAAAAAATCTGGGAGTGGAAGGCCGAAAGCGGCGGGACCATCGTGCGTCAGCTGCGCCGCCTCGGCGCATCGTGCGACTGGTCGCGCGAGCGGTTCACCCTGGACGAGGGGCTAAACGCCGCCGTCCGCAAGGTCTTCGTGCAACTGCATAAGGAAGGCCTGATCTATCGCGACAAGCGGCTGGTGAACTGGGACCCGCACTTTCAGACCGCCATCTCTGACCTGGAGGTCGAGCAGCGCGAGGTGGACGGCGCCTACTGGCATTTCGCTTATCCGCTGGCGGACGAGGAAACATACGAACACCCGGTGACCTTCGACGACGAAGGCAATGCGACGGAGTGGGAGACGCGAAGCTTCATCGTCGTCGCCACGACGCGGCCTGAGACGATGCTGGGCGATACCGGCGTGGCCGTGCATCCGAATGACGAGCGTTACGCAGCCATCGTCGGCAAATCGGTTATCCTCCCGATCACCGGGCGCCGTATCCCGATTGTCGCCGACGAATACGCCGACCCGACCAAGGGCTCGGGCGCGGTGAAGATCACGCCGGCGCACGACTTCAACGACTTCCAAGTCGGAAAGCGGGCGGGCCTGCCGGCCATTAACGTAATGGACGCATTCGGTCGGATCCTGAACTTTGACGCAGCCTACAAGGGCGTCGACGCCGAGGGGCGGACAACAGAAGACTTCGAGATTTTGCGTTTGGTCGAGAGCTTCCCGGATTTCGCGGGCCTCGACCGCTTCGCCGCGCGCAAGGCCATCGTCGCCCGCGCCGAGGAAGAGGGCTGGCTGCGCGAGATCGAGAAGACCAAACACGTCGTGCCGCACGGCGACCGCTCTGGCGTGGTGATCGAGCCGTGGCTGACGGACCAGTGGTACGTCGACGCCAAGGTCCTGGCCCAGCCCGCGCTGAAGGCGGTGGAGCAGGGCGATACTGTGTTCGAGCCCAAGTCCTACGAGAAGATCTATTTCGAATGGCTGCGCAACATCGAGCCTTGGTGCATCTCGCGCCAGCTGTGGTGGGGGCACCGCATTCCGGCCTGGTATGGCCCGAACGGCGAAATCTATGTCGCCGAAACGGCAGAGGACGCCCGCGAGCAGGCGATGGCGGACTATGATTCCGAGGTCGCCCTGACCCAGGACGAGGACGTTCTGGATACCTGGTTCTCCTCGGCCCTGTGGCCCTTCTCGACCATGGGTTGGCCCGAGAAGACCGAGGATCTGGAGCGGTTCTATCCGACCAGCGACCTGGTCACGGCGGCGGACATCATCTTCTTCTGGGTCGCCCGGATGATGATGATGGGGCAGCACTTCATGGGCGAAGTCCCCTTCAAGCGGGTCATCATCAACGGTCTGGTCCGCGACGAGAAGGGCCAGAAGATGAGCAAGTCCAAGGGGAACGTCATCGACCCCCTGGGCATCATCGACGAGCTGGGCGCCGATCCCTTGCGCTTCACCATGGCGATCCTGTCGGGTACGCGGGACATCAAACTGTCGAAGCAGCGGATCGAGGGTTATCGCAACTTCGGCACCAAGCTGTGGAACGCCGCGCGCTTCAGCCAGATGAACGAGGCGCGCCGCGTCGAGGGCTTCGACCCAGCGACCGTCGAGCAGACGATCAACCGCTGGATCCGCGGCGAACTGACCAAGGCCGAGCGCGCCGTGTCCGAGGCCATCGAGGGCGGGCGGTTCGACGATGCGGCGGGCGGCCTTTATCGCTTCGTCTGGAATGTGTTCTGCGACTGGTATCTGGAACTGGCCAAGCCTGTCTTCCAAGGATCGGACGAGGCCGCAAAGACCGAGACGCGGGCGATGACCGCCTGGACGCTGGATCAGACGCTCAAGCTGCTCCATCCGGTCATGCCCTTCATCACCGAGGAACTGTGGGCCGAACTGGGCAAGGAGGGCCCGGCGCGCGACGGCTTGTTGATGGGCGCCGAGTGGCCGGTTCTGCCGGACGCCTTCATCGACGCCTCGGCCGAGGCCGAGATCGGCTGGCTGGTCGATCTGGTCGGTGAGATTCGCGGTCTGCGCGCCGAAATGAACGTGCCGCCGTCGGCCAAGCCGCCGCTGGCCTTTGTCGCGCCCGACGCCGTGACGGCTGAGCTGATCGCCCGCCATCGCGATCTGATTCTGACCCTGGGCCGGGTGTCCGAGGTCGGTTCGGCTGACGCGGCGCCGACGGGGGCCGTGACCTTCGTGTCCGGTGGCTCGACGATCGCCTTGTCCTTGGCGGGCATCATCGATCTGACCGCCGAACGGGCCCGTCTGGAGAAGGAAATCGCCGCCTTAGACAGCGACATCGGCCATGTGAACAAAAAGCTGGGCAATCCTAACTTCGTGTCTCGCGCCGCGCCGGAAGTCGTCGACGAACAGCGCGCCAAGTTGGCCGAGGCCGAGGCGGGCAAGATCAAGCTACAGGCGGCGCTGGCGCGTCTGGCGTCGCTTTGACGCCCCGATGAAAGCACGGCCGTGAAGACGCGGATTGATCAGCTTCTGGTTGCGCGCGGCCTGTTCGACAGCCGCTCGCAAGCCCGCGCCGCGATCGAGGTGGGGCTGGTTTTGGCCGACGGCGTGATCGTGCGGAAGGCGTCCGAACAGTTCGCGGACGACATCGCGCTGGAGGCGCAACCCGCCCACCCTTGGGTCGGGCGTGGCGCGCTCAAGCTGGACCACGCCCTGACCCTGTGGCCCGTCATCGTCGAGGGCAGGGTGGCGCTGGATGTCGGGGCATCGACCGGCGGCTTTACCGAGGTTTTGCTAACCCGCGGCGCGGCCGGGGTGTTCGCCGTGGACGTCGGCTTCGGCCAGATGCACGCACGGGTGTCGTCCGATCCCCGCGTCGTCAATCTGGAGCGCATCGATGCGCGCGACCTGACGCCCGATCTGATCCCGCAGCCGCCATCGTTGGTCGTCTGCGACGCCAGTTTCATCAGCCTGATCAAAGTGCTTCCGGTCGCACTCGATCTGGCGACGCCTGGCGCGGATTTGGTCACCCTGGTCAAGCCGCAGTTCGAGGCCGATGGCCCGGGCGGCGGCAAGAAGGGCGTGATCAAGGATGCAGCGGCGCATGCTGCCGCCGTGGAGCGCGTACGCGACTGGCTGGAAGCGCTGGGTTGGACGGTTCAGGCGGTAACCGAAAGCCCGATCACCGGCGGCGACGGCAACGTCGAGTTCCTGCTGTGGGCCAAGAAGCCGAGCTAGGGCCGTAACCCCTAAACGGGCTCAAGTGGCCGAACGGCCGACAGCCCCAACAACGGGCTCAAGTAGGCCAAAGGCCGATAGACCCCACAAACAAAGAGAAACCGCCGGAGGATTACTCCTCCGGCGGCTCCGTCACGTCGTCGATCGACAGGGGGGCTGAAAATTAATCGACGACGCGATAGCGGCCGTACTGGTCGGGGCAGGTGCGGACGTAGCGGGTGTCCGTGCGACCATCGGGCAGACGGATCTGGCTTTCAGCCAGGCGGCATCCGTCCGAATTCTGATAGGCGTCGACCGGGCGCGAGCGGTCGTCGTAGTAGCCGCCACGGCTGTAGGCATAGTCGTCGCGACGGTCGTAGTCGTCGTAGCGATAGCCTTGGTCGCCGGTGTAACGATCGTCGTAATAGCCGTAGCTCGGTTGGCTGTAGCCCTGGGCGTAGTAGCCGTTCGAGTCATAGCTGCTCTGATAGCTGCGGCAGGCGTCCGAGCTGGAGCGACCCACCTGAGACCCGACGACAGCGCCGAGCACGCCGCCCAGGATGCTGCCTTCCGTGCGTCGGCCGCGTGCGGCCAATTGCGAGCCGATGACGGCGCCCGCGCCGCCTCCGATCACCGCGCCGGCACCGGTGCGGCCTTGGCGCTCACGCGCGCAAGGATCGTAATAGCGGCCGCTGTTGTAATCGTACGAGCGGCTGTAGGCGCCCGTGCCGTAGTTCTGGCTATAGCCGCTGCCGTAATAGTTCTGGGCCGACGCCGTGAGCGGGGCGGCCGTGACGCCGAACGCCAGGGCGGCGACGGCGGCGATCGATGTTTTCGTGAGACGCATTTTCCAACCCTCTGAGGACCGAACGGTTTTCCGTCAAACGTTAACGGCAAAGCCTCGTGTCTCGTTGCACTAGGATTTACGACGGCGAAGCTGAACGGCAATTGATCGGTTTGTTCATCTTCGTTCATGTTCAGCGAACCTGCCGCGATGGCCCTGCGGCTTGAGCGAAGGGAGACCTGCGGCTAGAAGCCCGCCGATGGATATCCTCACCATCGACCGCGTCGGCGGCCAAGGCGACGGCGTCGCCCAGACGCCATCCGGCCCGGTGTTCGCCGGCCTGACCTTGCCCGGCGAAACGGTGCGCGGCGTCGTCGTGGACGGTCGGTTGGAAGAGGTCGAGATCATCACGCCCAGCCCTGACCGGATCGCACCGGTCTCGCCACAGTATGGTGACTGTGGCGGCTGCTCGCTCCAGCATTGGTCCGAGGGGCCGTATCTGGAATGGAAACGAGAACAGGTGCGTCTGGCCTTGGCGCGCGAGCGGATCGAGACCGAGATCGAGGCGACGGTGGCGACCCCGCCGGCCAGCCGTCGCCGCCTGGCTCTTCATGCCCGTCGCACCCAGGATGGACGGGTGGTGCTGGGTTTCAAGGCGCGCCGCTCCTGGCGGCTGGTCGAAGTGAAGACCTGTCCGGTCGCCGATCCCCGGATCGTGGCGGCCATTCCGGCGCTGACCCAGGTCGCGGTTGCGTTTTTCGAACATCCGAAATCGGCGCCGACCCTGCACGTCACCTGGACCCTGTCGGGGCTGGACGTTGACGTGACCGGGGTCGAAAGGCGCTCGGGCGGCGGCCTGTCGGCTGACGCCCAGATGAAGGCCATCCAGGCGGCGCACCGGGCCGATCTGGCGCGCCTCAGCCTGGCGGGCGACACCCTGGTGATGGCGCGCCAGCCCAAGGTGGCGTTCGGTCCTGCGACCGTGTCCCTGCCGGCGGGCGGTTTCCTGCAGGCGGTCCCTCAGGCCGAGGCGGCGATGGTTTCTCGCGCGCTGACGGCGGTGAAGGGCGCCAAGAAGATCGCCGATCTATTCTGCGGCGCGGGGACTTTCACCTTCCCGTTGGCCACGGTCGCGCCGGTGATCGCAGCGGACGCATCCAAGCCGGGCATCGATGCGCTGAAGGCCGCCGTCGGGTCTGCCAAAGGGATGAAGGCCATCACGGCCGAGGCGCGCGATCTGTTTCGTCGGCCAATGAATCCCTATGACCTGAAGGGATGCGACGCCATCGTGTTCGATCCGCCGCGGGCCGGCGCGATCGACCAGACGGCTCAGATCGCGGACACCAAGGCCGGCGTCGTCGTGGGTGTGTCGTGCAATCCTCAGACCTTTGCGCGTGATGCGCGGGTGTTGATCGATGCCGGTTTCCGGCTGGAGGCAGTGACGCCTGTGGATCAGTTCCTGTGGTCGTCGCACGTCGAACTGGTGGGGATTTTCAAACGATGACCTTGGACGACACGAGCGAAGAAGACGGCGGCGGCTTCGACGCCGACGACTGGATGCGGCTAAAGCCGTTCACGGGGGCCGTGGCGACGCTGGATGACGTTCAGGCCAGACGTGCGGTGTTCGCCTTGGGCGAAACCGACGATCCGCGTCCCATCGTCATGGACCTGCCCCAGCCGGTCATCTGGTGGGAAGAGGACGGCGAACAGGCGGCGGTGGCGGTTCAGGCCGAAAGCCATCTCGGCGCCGATGGCGAGGAGATGGAAATCCTGGGTCTGATCCTGTCGGACGGGGAGGGCGCGGTGGCCCTGATGGAGGATGTCGATCTGGTCGATGACACCGATCCGACCTGGCGCGATCTGGTCACGCGCGCCATCGATCCTTCGGCGGCGGACGATTAGCCGAACAACTCCAGCTGAGGCCGGGCGTCTGCGGGCACGCGGAACTGAGTTTCGTCCAGCAAACGATGCGGCGTGTCGAGGCCGTAGCGTTTGACGGCGGCCTTGAACCGGGTTCCGATCAGTTCGGCGACAGGGCCTGTTCCCTTCATCCGCTGAGACCAGTCGGCATCATAATCCTTGCCCCCGCGTGTCTGGCGGATCAGGGACATGACGCGCGCGGCGCGATCCGGGCGGGCGTCGGCCAGCCATTCCCGAAACAGATCCTTGATCTCAAGCGGCAGACGCAGGGTGACATACATGGCCCGCGTCGCCCCGGCCTTGGCGGCGGCTTCCAATATGGCTTCCAGTTCGTGGTCGTTCAGACCGGGAATGACGGGGGCGAAACCGACTCCGACAGGACAACCGGAGTCCGCCAGGCGGCTGATCGCCTCCAGCCGCTTGGCGGGAGTCGAGGTGCGCGGCTCCATCGCCCGCGCCAGCCCACGATCCAGGGTGGTGATGGAGACGAAGGCCGAGGCCAGCCCCGCCTTGCCCATCGGGCCCAGAATGTCGGCATCGCGCGCGATCAACACCGACTTGGTGATGATGCTGAACGGATGCCTGAATCTTTGCATGACCTCCAGGATCGAGCGCGTCGATTTCAGATCGCGCTCCACCGGCTGATAGGGGTCGGTGTTGCCGCCTATGTGGATGCGTTTGCACCGGTATCGGGGTGCGAGGAACGCCTGTTCCAGCAGACTTGCGGCCTGGGGCTTGAAGAAGATCCGGCTCTCGAAATCCAGGCCCGGGGATAGGCCCATCCAGGCATGGGACGGACGGGCGTAACAGTAGATGCAGCCATGTTCGCAACCTTTGTACGGGTTGATGGAGCGGTCGAATCCGATGTCCGGGCTGTCGTTCCGGGCAATGATGGTGCGGGCGTGTTCAGGGGTGAGGGTTGTGCGCAGTGGCGCGGCCTCGGCGTCGTCTTGCGTCCAGCCGTCATCGAACGCCTGATGCTGCTCAGGCTCGTAGCGGCCGCTGACATTCGAGCGCGCGCCTCTTCCCTTGGCGGTTTCCATGGGAAGGACGATGCGACATCAATTGGAACAAAGCAAGAACATTTGTTCTCGCGGCTTTGGTCTCAGTCTGGGCCGATGACCATGCAGGTCACGCGACGCGCGGCCAGCGCCTCGCAGGCGGACTTTGCCCCGGTTTCGGTCAAGCCGACAAAGCGCGAGCGATACCAGTCGCCGGCGGTCTGGACGTTGCGTTCGGCGGTGGCGAACTGATCGCGGAAGCGGCGGTTGACCTCGGTCAGCCAGTCGGTCGCCACCTTTTCCTCGCGGAAGGCGCCGACCTGCACTGCCCAGCGACCGGCCGGCGTTCTGGGTGCGGCTCGGGCGGGTTCCCGCGTTGCGGACGACGCCGAGCGACGGGGCGTGGTAGACGGCGCGACAGCAGCATTGGCCGGCGCGCCGTTCAGCGAAGCGGTGACATTGCGGGGTGCACGGGGAGGGGCAGAGGCGGCCGGTGCCGAACCAATGGGCGGCAGCGTCGCGGCGGCCCGCTGGCTGGCTGCGCGCTCTGACGGGGCAGGGGCGACGCGGGTCGGCAGGGCGGCGGGCGCCGGTGCGGCCGTATAGGCGACAGCGGTGGATTCCGCGCCGACGCCGTCCTCGTCGTCATTGAGCGAAGCATAGGCGATCGGGGCGTCGGCGATTGCCGACCCGACGCCGAACCCGCGCTGCTCGAAGAAGGTCTGCGCCACCTGGATCCGCTCGCCCTGGGCGCGGCGGCGCTCGACCTCGAACCCGGTGTCCATCAGCTCGGCGACGTGGGCGTTGCGGCTGGCTGTCGAACGGCCGCCCAGGACCACGGTGATCAGGCGTCGTCCGTCACGCACGGCCGAGGCGGCGAGGTTGTAGCCCGAGGCGTTAGTGTAGCCGGTCTTCATCCCGTCATAGCCGCGCCCGGTCGGCAGCAGGCCGTTGGTGTTGCGATAGTTGCGGCCGTTGTAGGCCCAGTCGTGAAGGCCGAAATAACTGTAGTATTGAGGGAAGTCGCGCATGATCGCGCGCGCCAGAATGGCCTGGTCGCGTGCGGAGGTCACCTGACGTGCGTCCGGCAGGCCGTTTGCGGTGTAGTAGCGTGTCTGGGTCATGCCCAGCTGCGCGGCCTTCTGCGTCATCATATTGGTGAAGCGGGCTTCCGATCCGCCGATGTGCTCGCCAATGGCCAGGGCCATGTCGTTGGCGGACCGCACGGCGGTGGCGCGCATGGCGTTGTCCAGGGTGATGGTCTGGCCTGCAGCCAGGCCCAGTTTCGATGGCGGCTGGGACGCGGCGCGCGGCGAGATTGTCAGCACGTCGTTCACATTGGCCTTGCCCTGAGACAGCGCCTCGAACGTCAGATACAGCGTCATCATCTTGGTCAAGGACGCTGGATAGCGACGGCTGTCGGCGTTGCGCGCGAACAGGACCTCGCCCGTGGCGGCGTCGATCACGATGGCGGCGTAGCGGCTGTTCTCCTGGGCCGAGTAGGCGGTCTGGGCCTCGATCGGCCTGACGTTCGCGCCCAGAACCAGCGAAAGCGCGAGGACGGCGAACAGGCCACGGCGGAGAAAAGCGATCATGGGCGGGACAACCCCTCGGTGAGCAGGGTGCGACAGGCCCCCCGGCCGTCACGAACAGACAGCTAGCATAGGAAGCGCGGGTTTCGTGGTGGTTAACCGCGCGTCAACGCAAATTTGACCGACCGATCAAGGTTATCGCCGATCATATTGTGCATTGCACAAAAAGCTTGAAAAACCTTCGCACATGCAGCATATTGCGGGTCTGCGAGATCCTCTCGCGTCATTATTTCCGCCCTCAGGTCCGTCCCCAAGGGCCTTTTATCTGAGAGACGATCATGGCCGACGCCGCTGAAACCGTGAAGAAAACCGCCGACCAAGCCACCGCCGCTGCGACTTCGGCCGCCGCCAAGGTCAAGGCGCAAGCCGAAACCATGCAAGCCGCTGGCACTCAGGCCTTCCGTGAAGGCATCGACAAGTCGACGGCCTCGATGGCCGAGCTGAATGCGCACAGCAAGAAGACCCTGGAAGCCATGGTCGAGTCGGTCACCGTCGCTCAGAAGGGCGCCGAGGCCCTGTCGCAACAGGCGCTGGGTTTCGCCAAGTCCTCGTGGGAAGACGGCGTCGCCGCCTCCAAGGAACTGTCGACCGCCCGTTCGGTGCAGGAGTTCTTCGAGCTCCAGACCGCCTGGGCCAAGAAGTCGATGGAGCGCTATGTCGCCGAGCTGACCAAGACGAACGAGATCGTCACCGCCACGGTCAAGGACAGCATCAAGCCGATCAACGAGCGCGTCACCGCCTCAGTCGAAACCTTCCAGGCCGCTCGCTAATCCCGCGAACCGCCTGAAGAATCGAGAAGGCCCCGGAGTTCGCTCCGGGGCCTCTTTGCTGTCAGGGCAGGGCGGAATGGTCGTAGCTGAAGACCCGCGCCAGCTTCCACTCGGCTCCCTCCTGTTTCCACATCTGCGTGAAGCGGGCGCGTCCGACGCGGGTTTCGGGTCCGTCGCCCTGGCGTTCGTAGAAGACGTGCTCGCCCGTTTCGACCGCGCCGTAGTTGTTGATGGGATAGACGGCCAGACCGTCCCGCACAGCCTCGCGCCGGGACCGCCAGGCGTCGGGCGCGCTACGGTCCTGACAGCGCACGGCGTATTGCGCGACAAAGCCGTCGGCGTCGGTGGCCACGCGTCCGCCGCGGTCGTCGAAAAACTCGAAATCGTCGGTCAGCATGGCCCGAAGCCCAGCCGGGTCGCAGCCTTCGAAGAAGACGGCGAAAAGTTTCGCGTCGGCCGCCATGACGGCGGTTTCCAGCGGCGTAGGCTGGGAGAGGGCGGCGAGCGAAAGGGCGGCGACGAGGGCGGCGGGCATGGCGATCGGGAGCTGTTCAACTTGAGGCGCTCAACCTGAGCCGTTGACCTCCTGTGATCACGTGAAATCTTTGTCAGACGCCCTTCACGAAAGCCGTGACTGGACGCCGCTTCAATTCAGGCCATCATTCCCTATCTGAGAGCCAAGACGACTCCCCGATTACGGAACACGAATGCCCATACAAAGGCCCGGTGAGACCGGCGGCGGTCAAGGAACCGCCGTCGTCACCGAAACAAAGCCGAAGCTGCAAAAGCCCTCGCTCTATCGAGTGCTGATTCTGAACGACGACTATTCGCCGATGGAATTCGTCGTCTATGTGCTGGAGCGGTTCTTCCAAAAGAGCCGGGAAGAGGCCACCCGCATCATGCTGCATGTGCATCAGCATGGCGTCGGCGTCTGCGGCGTCTTCACCTACGAAGTCGCCGAGACCAAGGTCGCGCAGGTCATCGAGACGGCGCGCCGCCACCAGCACCCTTTGCAATGCACGATGGAAAAGGACTGAGAGGAGCCTCCCTATGCCTTCATTTTCCCGTCCTCTCGAAGAAACCCTGCACCGCGCGGTGGGATACGCCAATGCGCGCAGGCACGAGTATGCGACGCTCGAGCACCTGCTGCTCGCGCTGATCGACGATCCCGATGCGACCGGCGTCATGCAGGCCTGCAACGTCGATCTGTCGGCGTTGAAAGCGGCGCTGACCCTCTATGTCGACAACGACCTGGCCGCCCTGGCCACCAGCGACGGCGAGGACGCCAAGCCGACCGCCGGCTTCCAGCGCGTGATCCAGCGCGCGGTGATCCACGTCCAGTCGTCCGGCCGCGAGGAAGTGTCCGGCGCCAACGTCCTAGTCGCCATCTTCTCCGAGCGCGAGAGCCACGCCGCCTACTTCCTGCAAGAGCAGGACATGACGCGCTATGACGCGGTCAACTTTATCGCCCACGGCATCGCCAAGAAGGCGGGCGCCAACGAGGCCCGTCCGGCCAAAGGCGCTTCGCCCGAAGAGGCCGAGGATGCTTCCGCCGTCAAACAGGGCGGCGAGGCGCTGGAAGCCTATTGCGTCGACCTCAACGAGAAGTCGCGCCAGGGCAAGGTCGATCCCCTGATCGGTCGTCAGGCCGAGGTGGATCGCTCGATCCAGATCCTGTGCCGTCGGACCAAGAACAACCCGCTTCTCGTGGGCGACCCCGGCGTCGGCAAGACCGCCATCGCCGAAGGTCTGGCCCGCAAGATCGTCAACGGCGAGGTGCCCGACGTCCTGAAGGACGCCACCATCTATTCGCTCGATATGGGCGCGTTGCTGGCCGGCACCCGCTATCGCGGCGACTTCGAGGAGCGCTTGAAGCAGGTGGTCAAGGAGTTGGAGAACCACGACAACGCCGTGCTCTTCATCGACGAGATCCACACGGTGATCGGTGCGGGCGCGACCTCGGGCGGGGCGATGGATGCCTCGAACCTGCTGAAACCGGCCCTGGCGTCCGGCACGCTGCGCTGCATGGGATCAACGACCTACAAGGAATATCGCCAGCACTTCGAAAAGGACCGCGCCCTGGTGCGTCGCTTCCAGAAGATCGACGTCAACGAGCCGACGGTCGAGGATACGGTGAAGATCCTGAAGGGCCTGAAGACCTACTACGAGCAGCACCACAAGGTCCGCTATACCGACAGCGCCGTGCGCACGGCGGTGGAACTGTCGGCGCGCTACATGACCGACCGCAAACTGCCGGACAAGGCGATCGACGTAATCGACGAGGCCGGGGCGTCGCAGATGCTGCTGACCGAATCCAAGAGGAAGAAGGTCATCGGTCAGAAGGAGGTCGAGGCCGTCATCGCCAAGATGGCCCGCATACCGGCCAAGTCGGTGTCCAAGTCTGACACCGAAAGCCTGCGCGAACTGGAAACCGACCTGAAGCGCGCCGTCTTCGGTCAGGAACAGGCCATCGAACAGGTGTCGGCGGCCATGAAGCTGGCGCGGGCAGGTCTTCGTGATCCGAACAAGCCGATCGGCAGCTTCCTGTTCAGCGGCCCGACCGGCGTCGGCAAGACCGAGGTCGCCAAGCAGCTCGCCGCCACATTGGGCATCGAGATGCAGCGTTTCGACATGTCGGAATATATGGAGCGCCACACGGTCAGCCGTCTGATCGGCGCGCCTCCCGGCTATGTCGGTCACGACCAGGGCGGGCTGTTGACCGACGCGGTCGACCAGCATCCGCACGCCGTCGTGCTGCTGGACGAGATCGAAAAGGCGCACCCGGATGTCTACAACATCCTGCTGCAGGTGATGGACAACGGCATGCTGACCGACGCGGTCGGCAAGAAGGTCGATTTCAGGAACGTCATCCTCATCATGACCACCAACGCCGGGGCCGCCGACAACGCGCGCGCCTCCATCGGCTTCGGCCGGGGCAAGGTCGAGGGCGAGGATGACAAGGCCATCCAGCGCCTGTTCGCGCCGGAGTTTCGCAATCGCCTGGACGCCATCGTGGCCTTCAAGCCGTTGCAGGCCGATACGATCCGTTCGGTGGTGACCAAGTTCATCCTGCAGCTGGAAGCCCAGCTGGCGGACCGCAACATCACCATCGAACTGACCGACGAAGCCGCCGACTGGCTGGCCAAGAACGGCTTCGACGAACTGTATGGCGCGCGTCCGCTGGCGCGGGTCATCCAGGACTCGATCAAGAAGCCGCTGGCCGACGACATCCTGTTCGGCCGCCTGACGCGCGGCGGACACGTCAGGGTCCAGCTGAAGGACGGCAAGATCGACTTCGACATCACGAGCGCCAGCGCGCCCGCGAAGGCCGAGGAAGAAGAGACGGCCTGATCCTTAAAAAGGTGATGGCGAAAGGCCCGGCTGGCAGCAGCCGGGCCTTTTTAATGTTTCAAGTCGCTGGCGAACTAGGCAGTGGAGGGGCGTAATGAATCTAAAGGTGTGGAGAGCCTCGGTCGTTATAATGGCGGCGTTGACCGTTTTGGTCCTCGCTATCGCCGTCTGGTTTCAAGGTTTCAGTTTCCAGGGTGACGTCATCTTTGTGGTGGCATTTGCGATCTGTCTGCTGGCTGCGGATCGCACCTACGATTGGCTTTCGAAAAGATCACCTAGCCGGATCGCCGCCTACTCGTTGGCGGCGAGTGTCTTGTTGATCTGCGCTTTTGTTCTCGCGGAACTCATGGTGCGTCTGAACTTCGACAACCGCGCCTCAGTATACCCCTGGATGACCGGTTTCGGCATGCTGGCCACCGTCTCGTGGGTAGCCTTCGATCTGATCTGGCGGGGAAGGCTCGACGCCTCCGACAAATGGGTAAAGCCCACGGCGGCAGGCTTGGCAGTTGTGACGGTGCTCGCTTCGCTTTGGGCAGCTTTCACCGTTCCCATCGTTAGATCAGAGCACGTCACTTCCGCAGACTGCGCTTTGATGGCGCAAGCGTTGAAGGAATTTTCTCCGGAGGGCGTCACTGGAGGAATGCGGTTGGAGGCAAGGGCGAAATGCGATTGGCGTTCTTTAGGGCTGCCTGAGCCGCGTCGCCATCAGAGCGATATGACCGGCGAATTTCATCCTTGGTTTTCCGTCGAGCCTCCGACCTATTCTCTTTCGAGAACACGGGCCGCGCTGTCGGTCGGTCAGGAATGGGTCATGTTGGGCGGTGGTGGCCAGACTTGCTTCTATTCCCGGACGCTCAACGGGTGGCGGCAGGATCGTTGCGAAACCAGCTGGATCAGCTGACGACTTACGCCTGCTTGTAGGGCGAGAGTTCCTCGGTCATCGCCCGAATCTCCGCCGCGACGGCCGGGCGTTCGCCGTCCAGATAGCGGGCAACGGGATCGCGCAGGGCGGGGTCTGCGATGAAATGGGCGGAATAGACGGGGGAGGGCAGGTAGCCGCGCGCGATTTTGTGGTCGCCCTGGGCCCCGGCTTCGACGCGGGACAGGCCACGCGAAATGGCGAATTCGATAGCCTTATAGTAGCAAAGCTCGAAATGCAGGAACGGCACGTCTTCCAGCGTGCCCCACTGGCGGCCGTAAAGCGCGTCGCGGCCAATGAAGTTCAGGGCGCCGGCGATGGGCGTCTCATCCTGAAACGCCATGACCAAGGCGATCCGGTCGGCCAAGGTGGCCCCGACGCGGCTGAAGAAGTCGCGCGTCAGATAGGGCCGACCCCACTTGCGCGAGCCTGTGTCCATGTAGAAGGCGAAAAAGGCGTCCCAGTGGGCCTCGGTGATGTCGGCGCCGGTCAGGACGCGGATATCCAGATCGGCCTGAGCGTCGCGGCGCTCGCGCTTGATGGTCTTGCGGCGGTTGGCCGACAGGGCGGCCAGGAAATCGTCGAAGGTCCGATAGCCGTTATTGCGCCAGATGAACTGGATGTCCTGGCGTGGCAGCAGGTCCGCCTCGGTCATGGCTGACCAGTCGGCTTCGGTTGGGAAGTTGACGTGCAGTGACGACACGCCAAGCCGTTCGACCAGGGTCACCGCCCCCTGGATCAGGGCCTGGCGCACCGTGGCGGCGTCGGTCTCTGGGTGGTTCAGGAAGCGCGGTCCGGTCGCAGGCGTGAAGGGCACAGCGCCAAGCAGTTTGGGGTAGTAACGCCCGCCGGCCCGTTCATAGGCGTCGGCCCAGCTATGGTCGAAGACGTATTCGCCTTGGCTGTTGCCCTTCAGATAGAGGGGCATGACGCCCAGGACGGCGTTGTCGTCACCCCTCAGGGCCAGATGGCGTGGCGCCCAGCCCTGGCGCGGCGCGGCGCTGCCAGACGCCTCGCAGGCGTGCAGGAAATCGTAGGAGACGAAGGGGTCGCCGGTGGGACGCGCGCACGCCTCCCAGGCCTCGCGGCCGATATCGGCGATGCCTTCGTGAACCGAGATCTGAAAGATCAGCGGATCTCCACGATCGCATCGATCTCCACAGCGAAACCGAGCGGCAGTTTGTAGACGCCGACGGCCGACCGGGCGTGCTTGCCCGCATCGCCGAAGACCTCGACCATCAGGTCCGAGCAGCCGTTGATCACGGCGGGAATGGCGATGAAGTCGGGACCGGCCTGAACGAAGCCGCCCAGTTTGACGATGCGGACCACCCGGTCCAGATCGCCGTCGCAGGCCGCCTTGATCTGGGCGATCAGGTTCAGACCGCACAGGCGGGCGGCCTCCGTGGCCTGTTCCGGCGTCACGTCCACGCCGACCGTGCCCTTGATCCCGCCCGAGGCGTCGTTCGACAGCTGGCCCGAGATGGTGACCTGATCGCCCGAGCGGACATAGGAGACATAGCTTGCCACCGGCTTGGCGGGTTCCGGCAGGGTGAGGCCGAGTTCGGCGATGCGGGCTTCGATACTCATGGGGGCTCCTGTTTATCTGGGCGCGGTTTAGCGCGGGGCAAGGGCGGCGTCACCCGTTCGGCGCGCTTTAAAGGTTCGCCAACCGCACCGTGTCATGGTGCGATCATGGATATGCATCTGACCCCCGACGTCGCCGCCTTCCATGCCGTGCTGGCGCGGTTGTCTCCCGGCGACCGCGCGCGTGTGGACGCCGCCGTAATCCCGGCCGCGCAGAAGGCCGCCGAGGCCGCGCCGCATTGGGACTTCGAAATGCCGGCCAAGGCGGTGGATGCGCTGTTGGGCGCTGATGCATCGGACGATGTGCGTCGGGGTTTGGTTGCTGCCTGGGCGCTGCAACTGCCCGACCGTTCAGCGGCGATGAACCTGCCGGCCGAGGTCATGGCCCTCTATCCCTACTGGATCGAACAGTTGGCGGGTTTTCTGGACAAGGCCGAGGGCGACTACGTTTTTGACCACTGGTCCAAGGACGTGCGCTTCACCCTGGCGCTCAGCGTGCCGGGCGCGAAAAGTCAGGTGATCGACCTGTCGTCGCCGGTCGGGCCGGGCCAGATCGTCAAACACGTTCGCGACGGCTGGGGCCTCAAGCCGCTGTTCCGCTATCTGGCGGCGGGCGCCAAGCGCGAGCCTTGGCTGGAGGTTCACACCGAGAGCCGCTGGTTGCGCGGCTTCAACGAGGACGGCTGGAACGAGGCCTGGGCGACAGCGGCTGAACTGTGCCGCGCGCGGTCCGAACTGGCCGGCATGATCGGCTCCAGCTGGTTCTACGACCCACCCCTGACCGAGATCAGCCCCCGCCTGGCGCACCTGCGCCTGAACCCGCTGAAGGGCGGCGCCTTCATGGTCCATCAAGGACCCGGCGAGATCCATACCGAACGGGCGGCGACGGCGTCGGCGTCGCGCAAGGCGCTGATCGACAGCGGGGAATACACTGCCCGGTCATGGCTGATGATCTGGCCCCGCAAGGAGCTGATCGCCTGGGCGGATCGGCGTAACGCCGCCTGATTTCAGGCTGTCGCCATCCGCCACGCCGCCGCGACCGGCTGAATATCCAAGTCGGCCGCCTTGGCCAGTCGGATCAATCGATCGATGTCCTCCGGACGGCAACCATACGGCGTCGGGGCGTCGCTGACGTCGTGGCCGTAGGCGATCAGCAAGCCTTTGGATGAAGCCGTCTCCGCCACCAGCGCCTCCAGGTCGTAGCCGGGCAGACGACGGCTCTCCAGGCCGATGGCCTGTAGCAGATTGCGATCCGTACGCCCGGCGTTGATCCCGTCGCGGACGCCGCGCCCGCAAAGGAAGCGTTTGTCAATCACCGCTTTTGATCCCAAGGCGCAATCCCCGAACGGATAGGCGAAAGTCTGCATTTCGTATCCGTCCAGCCGTTCGGCCACCCAGGCGGCGTTGCGGGCCAGGCTGGCGTCCAGTTCGGCCGGCGAAAGGGTCAGGGTCGAGACATGCTCATAGGTGTGGCATCCGACTTCGTGCCCGGCCTCGTGGAGGGCTTGCAGATGCTCCACCTCAAACTGGGGCAGGTCCAGATTGCGACCGCCCGACAGCCCTCCACAGACATAGTAGGTCGCCTTGACCCCGTGCTGAGCCAGGATCGGCCCGGCCTCGGTCCAGGCCGATGCCGGGATGTCGTCGAACGACAGGCTGAGGACGCCGCGCGCGGCCCGCACGTCGGCAGGACGGACATCGAGATAGCGGCCGGCGCGGCGACGCATCTTGTCGAAAAAGGCGCTCATGCCCGCCTTGTCGCACGATGGGCTTAAGGCCGAGTTTCAGACCGTGACGGGTTGAGCCGTCAGACCGCGCACGCCGAAGACACGGCGATAGCGTTCGATCTCGCCGGGATCGCCGACCGCTTTCGCGGGATTGTCCGACAGTTTGACGGCGGGGCGACCGCCGGCCTCGACCACCTTGCAGACCAAGGAGATCGGCTCCAGTTCCGGCGCGAAGGCGGGCGAACAGTCGCGGAAATCATTGGTCAGATTGGTGCCCCAGCCGAAGCTGAGACGCGCGCGACTGTGGAAATGGGCGTGGGTCGCCTCGATCCCGTCGATGTCCATCCCGTCGGAGAAGATCAGCAGCTTCTCTTTGGGGTCGCGCCCATGCGCGCGCCACCAGTCGATCAGGCGGTCGCCGGCCGGGATGGGCGGGGCCGAGTCCGGACGGAAGCCGGTCCAGTCCGCGACCCAATCGGGCGCCTGCTCCAGAAACGCCTCGGTGCCGAAGGCGTCGGGCAGGACGATCAGCAGGTTGCCCGCGTAATGCCTGCGCCATTCGTCCAGCACCGCATACGGCACCTGGGCCAACGCCGCGTCGTCGGGCGCCAGGGCCGCTAGAACCATCGGCAGTTCGTGGCCGTTGGTGCCGATGGCTTCCAGATCGTTCTCCATGGCGTGCAGGACGTTGGATGTGCCGATGAAGGATTTGCCCAGCCCCTCCTTCAACGCCTGAATGCACCAGCGTTGCCAAAGGAAGCCGTGCCGCCGCCGCGTGCCGAAGTCGGACAGGGCGAGGTCGGGCAAGAGCCGCAGCCGCTCGACCTTGGACCACAGCCGCGTCTTGGCGCGCGAATACAGGATGTCCAGCTCAAACCGGCCCAGCCGCCGCATCCCGACCCGGCAGCGCAGCTCGTTTAGGATCGCCAGCGCCGGGATTTCCCACAGCGTCACCTCGGCCCAGGCGCCCGAGAAGGTCAGCACATACTGCCCGTCCTGAACCGACAGCTCGTAGTCTGGCAGGCGATAGTCGGTCAGCCAGGCGATGAAGTCGGGCGAGAAGATCTGCTTCACGCCATAGAAGCTGTTGCCCGCCAGCCAGACCAGTTCCTTGTTGGTGAAGCGCAAGGTGCGGGCATGATCCAGCTGTTCGCGCAAGGCGTCGATATCAACTTCGTCAGCCAGACGCACAGCCTTGGTGCGGTTGATGACCTGGAAGACGACCGGCACGTCGCGATGCTCGCGCCAGATCATCTGCAGCATCAGCAGCTTGTAGAAGTCTGTGTCCAGCAGACTGCGGACGATCGGGTCCAGGCGAAAGCCATGGTCATAGGCGCGTTTAGCGAGATCCATGCCCTGTCCTACGGCTTCAGCGCACGGCCCGCCACCACTGCGTCCTTGCCGAACTTTTCGCGCAGCACGTCGATGGCACGCTCTGTCTTCAAGGCGCGCGTCTCACTGGTCTGGAACAGGCCGGCGGGCGCGTCCTCCGCGTCCTGCACGTCCGCCATGCCGATACCGATCAGACGATAGGGGCGGCCCAGCTCCGGCTTTAGCAGATCGCGCCCCGCAGCGAACAAGGCGCGCGCCGTCTGCACCGGATCGGGCAGGGTGACGCGTCGGGTCACGATCTTGAAGTCGGTGCGGCGCAGCTTGAGCACCAGCACCCGGCTGGCGACCCCGTCGCGCCGGGCTTTGGACGCCAGCTTCTCGCACAGGGGCCACAGCTCGGCCTCCAGCGCTTCGGCCGACGTCAGGTCTTCGTTGAAGGTGGTTTCGGCGCTCATCCCTTTGCGATCGCGCTCGGGGTTCACGGCGCGCGCGTCGCGGGCGTGGGCCAAATCGTGCAGGCGCAGACCGGATTCGCCGTAGCGTTTGACTAGGTCGCGCACGTCTGCCCGCGCCAGATCACCGATGGTCGAATAGCCGTCGCTGCGTAGCGCCTTGCCGAATACCGGCCCGACGCCCGGCAGGGCGGTGACGGGGCGCGGCGCGAGCAGGGCCTGGGCGTTGGCGGCGCCGACGACGGAGAAACCGCGCGGCTTGTCCATCTCCGACGCCATCTTGGCCAGAAAGCGGTTGGGCGCCAGGCCGATGGAGACGGTCAGGCCGGTCTCCTCCTCGATCTGTTTCTGAAAGCGGATCAGCTGCAGCGCCGGGGGGCCGCCGTTCAGTCGCTCTGTGCCCGACAGATCGACCCAGGCCTCATCCAGCGACAAGGGCTGGATCAAGGGGGTCAGCTGTCCCAACGCCCCCAGAATGCGCTGCGATTCGAAGACGTATTTGGTGAAGTCCGGCCTGATCACAACGGCCTCGGCACAGGCCTTCAGCGCCTTGAACATGGGCATGGCGGAGCCGACGCCATACTGACGCGCGACATAGCAGGCGGTGGAGACCACGCCGCGCTTTCCGCCGCCGACGATCACCGGCTTGTCGCGCAACTCTGGCCGGTCGCGCTTCTCCACTGAGGCGTAGAAGGCGTCGCAGTCCATGTGGGCGATCGACAACTGGTCCAGTTCGGCGTCTGCGACCACGCGCCGAGATCCGCACGCCGGACAGCGGTTCTCGCGCGGCCCGGCGGGATCTTCGCCGGTCCACAGGCAGTCGCGACAGATGGCCTTGATGGCCACGCTTAAGGTCTCCGTAAGGTTGGCTTCACCCCAACTTAAGACTGGGCGCCTACGAATGCGACCAACGAGGCGTCCCGCGTTCGAGGGGCGCGCAGGTCAGGTGATGATGTCCAAGAAAGTCCTCATCGTCGAGGATAACGAGCTGAACATGAAGCTTTTTCATGATCTGCTCGATTCCCAGGGCTATGAGACCCTGCAGACCCGCGAGGGCTTGCAGGCGCTCGCCTTGGCGCGCGCCCATCATCCCGACCTGATCCTGATGGATATCCAGTTGCCTGAAATCTCGGGCCTGGAGGTCACCAAATGGCTGAAGGACGACGAGGAGCTGAACCACATCCCCGTCATCGCCGTCACCGCATTCGCCATGAAGGGCGATGAGGAGCGGATACGTCAGGGCGGCTGCGAGGCCTATATCTCCAAGCCGATCTCGGTCATGCATTTCCTTGAAACCATCCGGCAGCACCTCGGATGAGCGCCCGTATCCTCGTCGTCGACGATGTGGACGTGAACGTCCGCCTGCTCGAAGCCAAGCTGACCATCGAATATTACGATGTGCTGACCTGTAACGACGGCCTGTCAGCCCTGGCCATCGCCGCCGAGCACCAGCCGGACCTGATCCTGCTGGACGTCATGATGCCCGGCATGGACGGGTTCGAGACATGCCGACGGCTGAAGGCCCAGGCCGAGACGCGCCATATTCCCGTCGTGCTGGTCACGGCGCTGGACGGGCGCGAGGATCGGATCAAGGGGCTTGAGGCCGGAGCCGACGACTTCTTGACCAAGCCCATCGACGACGTCATCCTGTTCGCGCGGGTCAAGTCGCTGACGCGGCTGAAGCACGTCATGGACGAGCTGCGCGAGCGCGAGGAAAGCGGCCGTCGCCTGGGCGTCGATTCGGACAATGCTGCGCGGCTGCGTAGCGAGGGCGGGCGCGTTCTGATCGTCGACGACGACCAGCGTCAGGCCGAGAAGATCGCCCAGGAACTGGGCGGCGAACATCGCGTCACCATCGAAACGGATCCCGAGGCGGCGCTGGTTGCGGCCAAGGGCGCGCTGGACCTGATCATCGTCAACGTCGCCGCCGCCAGCTTCGACGGCCTTCGGATCGTCGCTCAGGCCAAGTCGGGCGATGCCCGCCGCGCACCGATCCTGGCGATCGTGGAGCCGACCGAAAGGCCGCGCATGATCAAGGCGCTGGAACTGGGCGCCGCCGACATCCTGCCGCGCCCTGTCGATACCGAAGAACTGTCGGCGCGGGTTCGCACCCAGATCCGTCGCAAACGCTACACCGACTTCCTGCGCCAGAAGCTGGACAGCAGCATGGAAATGGCCGTCACCGACGCCCTGACCGGCCTGCACAACCGGCGCTACATGACCGGCCAGTTGCAGGCGCTGGTGGGTCGTGCGGCCCAGGGCGGGGCCCAGGTGGCCGTGCTGGTTCTGGACATCGACCACTTCAAGTCGGTCAACGACAGCTTCGGCCACGACGCTGGTGATGAGGTGCTGGTGGAGTTCGCCGTGCGCCTGGCCACCAATGTCCGGGCTGTGGACCTGCCTTGCCGCATGGGCGGCGAGGAGTTCGTGGTGGTCATGCCGGGCGCCAGTCTGGAAGACGCCGGCCGTGTCGCCGAACGGATTCGCCGCGACGTCGCCTCCGCGCCGTTCCGCGTCATGGGCGGCAAGGAGCAGATCACCATCACCATCTCGATCGGCGTGGCCGCTACGACCGGCGACGGCGACACGCCCGAAGGCCTGCTGAAGCGCGCCGACGAGGGGGTCTATGAGGCCAAGGCCGCCGGTCGCAACCGGGTCATCGCCAAGGCGGCGTGACTCGGGCGTCCAGACAACGAAAAACGCCCGGCTGGAGACCAGCCGGGCGTTTTCAATTCTCAGCGGATCAAGGACTTACTTGATCTTGCCTTCCTTGAACTCGACATGCTTGCGCACGACAGGGTCGTACTTCTTGACGACCATTTTCTCGGTCATGGTGCGGGCGTTCTTCTTGGTGACATAGAAGAAGCCGGTGTCGGCCGTGGAGTTCAGGCGGATCTTGATGGAAGCCGGTTTGGCCATCGGAATTACCTCTGCGACGGCGAAAGCCGCTTAAAATAAGAGGCGCGGAACATACTCAGGATCGACCCAAAGTCAACGGGCGCGATGCCACGTTGATGAGGCGGAACGCACATATAGTCTGACCGCATGAAAATCGCATCCCTGCTGGCCGCTGCGGCCCTGATGGCCTTGTCATGCGTCGGCGTTGCAACGGCCGATCCGGCTCAGTCCCAGGACGATTTCCTGGCGCGCTTGAACGCCCTGTGTGGCCAACGATTCGAAGGCCGTGTCGTCACCACCGACGCCGCCGACGCCAGGTTCGCCAGCGAGCGGCTGGTCATGCAGGTCCGCGACTGTTCGCCGGACGAGGTGCGTATTCCCTTCGCCGTGGGGTCGGATCGTTCGCGCACCTGGGTCGTGACCAAGACCGACACGGGCCTTCGGCTGAAGCACGATCACCGACATGCGGACGGCACGACCGACGTGCTGCATTGGTATGGCGGCGATACGGTCAACGCCGGCACGGCCGAGCGTCAGGAATTCCCGGTCGACGCCGAATCGATCGCCCTGTTCAACGAAAACGACGCGGCGGTCTCGACCACCAATACCTGGGCGATGGAGGTTCACCCCGACCGGATGTTCGCCTACGAACTGCGACGTCCCAACCGGCATTTCCGCGTGGAGTTCGACCTGACCAAGCCGATGGCCGACTAGGGTCAGACTGCGCGCCAGGTCCGGATCGGCCGCACGGTGGCGCAGGCGGGACCGCCGTCCTTGGCGCGGCCGGGCAGGACGACTTCCAGCACCTCGCCTTGGCGCGCGTGGGCCAGCAGATCGGCGGGAATGTCGTGAACGTCGATCTTGGCGCGTCGACTCCATTCGCTGGCGTGCTGGCCTGCCGACGTGCCGATCGCGATATAGACGAACCGCCGCGTCGCGCCCTCGCGCCGCACGAAGGGGCCGGTCAGACGGCCATCCTCGGACAGGGTGACGGGCGCGTCGAAGCTGATCGGGCCGTCTGCGGCGATGCGCGGCTCGACCGGCATGTTCGCCTTGTCCTGCAGGCTGTAGGCGACGCCCGCGACCGGATCGGCGATCGTCAGGCGCAGGGTGATCGTCGTTCCGGCCATTTCAGTCCCTGTGTTCGACCGTGTGCCGACCCCGCACCATCCGCACGAAGGGCAGGGGCCGGTTCGGGTGTTTCAACCGCTCGGCCAACTCCCCCAACACAAACCGGGTGATGGCGGGCAGGTCCAGTGCGCGCGCCTCGTCCAACGGCAGCCAGGCGATCTCGTCCAATTCGCCCGACCCCGCGGTCGGCTCCGGGCTCAGCAGGGCATCGGCCGGGGCCATGAAGAAGCGGGCGTCGAACCGGCGGGTCCGGCCCGGCGGCGTAATTGCGCGCGCGACATAGGATAGGACCGACAGATCGGGCAGGGCGCCGGCCTGGCGATACTCGCGCCAAGGTCCGGCGACGGAGGCGCGGGGCGCCGGCCGCCCCAGAATGAGCCCTGTCTCCTCGAACGTCTCGCGCACCGCCGTCAGGGCCAGGGCGCGCGCACGGCGAGCGGGCAATTCGCCTTCCAGTCGCCGCGCAACCTCGCCCGACAACTCATCCGTCGCGGCGGCGTTGAAGTCGCTGCGATCGATCCGCCCACCCGGAAACACCCACTTCGACGCCATGAACACATGGCCAGGCGCGCGCCGCCCCATCAGCACCTCGGGCCGATCGCCGCCACGCGTCAGGATCAGCGTCGCCGCATCCTTCGGCCGCTGAGCCCCGCCGACACGCGGGGCGTCGGCCAGATCCTGAGCGGCGTCGAAAGGGGTCACTTGCGCTTGCCCTTCCTCACACCCTTCAGGCCGCCGGAGGGTTTGGAGCCGTTGCGGGGCTTGGGGCCGCCAGGGCGGTTCTTGCCGCGCATCGGCGGGCCGTCACCGCCGCGTCCGCGAATGCCGTAGCGTGGGGCCGGGGCGTTGGGATCGCGGGGTTCGGGCTCGCTGAGCATTTCGAACACCAAGCCACCCGTGACGGGGGTCGCCTCGCGCAGCTTGACCTCCACCATGCGGCCCAGGGTGAAGCGTTTACCCGTGCGTTCGCCGACAAGGGCGTGGGCGCGGTCGTCGTGGGTGAAGTATTCGCTGCCGAGCGTGGAGACGGGCACCAGGCCGTCCGCGCCCGTGTCCTCCAGACGAATGAACAGGCCGAACCGCGTCACGCCGGTGATCCGCCCGGCGAAGGTCGCGCCGACGTGCTCTTCCAGATAGGCGGCGATATAGCGATCCATTGCGTCGCGCTCGGCGGCCATCGACCTGCGCTCGGTCATGGTCACGCCCTCGGCGATGGCCGGCAGTTCGGCGATCTCGCGGTCGGTCAGTCCGTCCTTGCCCAGATTCAGCGCCCGGATCAGGCCGCGGTGGACGATCAGGTCGGAATAACGCCGGATCGGCGAGGTGAAGTGGGCGTAGCGATCCAGGTTCAGGCCGAAGTGGCCGATATTCTCGGGGCTGTAGATCGCCTGCATCTGGCTGCGCAGGACCACCTCGTTGACGACATCGGCGTGTTCGGTGTTGCGGGTCTCGTCCAGCAGTTTGTTGAACCGCTTGGTCGTGCCGGGCTCGCCCTTGTTCCAGGGCTTGCCGATAGTCGACAGGAAGTCGGCCAGGTTGAAGATCTTCTCCTGGCTGGGTGTGTCGTGCACGCGGTAGATCAGCGGCGTCTTCTTCTGCTCCAGCGTTTCGGCGGCGCAGACGTTGGCCTGGATCATCATCTCTTCGATCAGCCGGTGCGCCTCCAGCGAAGCGCGCTTTTCGATGGAGGCGATGCCGCCATCGGGCGCCATGCGGATGCGGCGTTCGGCCGACTCGATCTGCAGCGGGCTGCGCTTCAGCCGGCCCTTCAGCATGGCGTGATAAGCGTTCCACAGCGGATAGAGGATCGCCTCCATGATCGGGCCGGTCGTGTCGTCCGGTTGTCCATCGATGGCGGCCTGCGCCTGCTCGTAGCTGAGCTTGGCGTGCGACCGCATCAAACCGCGCACGAACCTATGTCCGGTCTTTCGGCCGTCCTTGTCGAAGACCATCCGCACGGCGAGACAGGCGCGGTTCTCGCCCTCCTTCAGGCTACACAGACCGTTCGACAACACCTCCGGCAGCATCGGCTCGACCCGATCGGGGAAATAGGTCGAGTTGCCCTTGTCGCGCGCCTCGCGGTCCAGCTGGCTGCCGGGGCGGACGTAGGCGGCGACGTCGGCGATGGCGACCCAGACGATCCACCCGCCTTCATTTTTCGGATCCTCGTCGCGCGCCGCATAGACGGCGTCGTCGTGGTCGCGCGCATCGGCGGGGTCGATGGTGATGAAGGGGACCTCGCGCAGGTCTTCGCGCCCCTTCAGCGTCGGCAGGGCCTGATCCTCGGCCTCGCGTTCGACCGCTTCGGAGAATCCGGTCGGGACGCCGTGGGCGTGGATGGCGATCAGGGAGGCGGCGCGGGGGTCATCCTCCTTGCCGATATGTTCCAGAATCTTGCCGCGCTTGGGGCCATAGCGTTGGTCGCCCTTTTCGACGGCGGCCAGGACCAGGTCGCCGTCGCGCAGGTCGCCGGACTGGGCCTGGGGCACCAGCAGCACGTCCTTGGAGCGGCGGTCGACCGGCTCGACGCGGGTCTCGCGCGCCGATTTGCGGATGACGCCCAGGACGCGGTTGGCTCCGACGTCCAGCTTCTTGATCAGCCGGGCCTCCCAGCCGTCGCCGCCGCGCTGGAACTTGACCAGCACCCGGTCGCCCAGGCCCGGTGCGGGGCCGGGCTTGGACTTGTCGGGCATCAGGATGGCGCGCGGCGCGTCGGCGCTGGCCTCGACCAGGCGGACATGGAGTTCGCCGTCGCCGTCGCGTTCGATCACATCGGCGACGCCGACGGGGGGCAGGGCGCCGGCTTCGGAAAAGCCCTTGCGACCGCGCTTGCCCAGTCGCCCTTCGGCTTCCAACTCGCGGATCATTTCGCGCAGGGCCCGGCGGTCACCGCCTTTCAGCCCGAAATGGCGCGCGATGTCGGTCTTCTCGGCCGATCCGGCCTCGCGCAGAAAGGCGACGAGGGTGTCTTTGTCGGGGAGACCGGCGGGCGGCCTCTTGGATGATTTGGTCATTATGTCTTTCGTAGCGCGGAACCGCGCCCTTGAGTAAATCTTGAGGGGTCAAATCTTGCGTGAGTTGACCATGTGAAGGCGGGGCTTCAGCTTCCGCCCGCCCCGAATGGAGTTTTCGATGTCCCTGACCGCCCCCGCCCTGAGCGCGACCGTCTCGTCGCCGCTGGATCTGATCGGCAAGACGCCGATGGTGGAGGTGACGAAGATCGACACCGGCCCGTGCCGCCTGCTGCTGAAGCTGGAGTCCCAGAACCCCGGCGGTTCGATCAAGGACCGGATCGCCATCTCCATGCTGGACGCCGCCGAGCGCGAAGGCTTCCTGAAGGAAGGCGGCACCATCGTGGAGGCGACGGCGGGCAACACCGGCCTGGCGCTGACGCTGGTCGGTCGGGCCCGGGGGTATAAGGTGCTTCTGGTCATCCCGGACAAGATGTCCAAGGAAAAGATCCAGCATCTCAGGGCGATGGGCGCCGATGTTCGTCTGACGCGTTCGGACGTCCCGCATGGCCATCCGGAATATTACACCGACATGGCCGAGCGTCTGGCCCAAGGCATTCCCGGCGGCTTCTACGTCAACCAGTTCGCCAACGCCGCCAACGCCGAGGCCCATGTGAATACGACGGGCCCCGAAATCTGGGAGCAGACGGGCGGCGACATCGACGCCTTCGTCGCCGGCATCGGCTCGGGCGGCACGATCACGGGCGTGGCGCAGTTTCTGAAGAGCGTTGGCTCGAAGGCCCAGATCATCTTGGCCGATCCCGTCGGCTCGACCTTGGCCGGCATCGTCAACGACGGCGTGCCGGGGCCGGAAGGCAGCTACACCGTCGAGGGAATCGGCCAGAACTTCGTGCCCGATACGGCGGACATGAGCCTGATCGACAAGGCCTATTCGATCCCCGACGCCGAGGCGATCGCCACGGCGCGCGAACTGCTGCTTAAGGAAGGTATTCTGGCCGGCTCGTCGTCCGGCACCCTGATCGCCTCGGCCCTGCGCTGGTGCCGCGAGCAGACGGAGGCCAAGACCTGCGTCACCTTCGTCTGCGACACTGGGGCCAAATATCTGTCCAAGGTCTATAACGACGCTTGGCTGGCGGATCAGGGCCTGGGCGAGCGCGAGCTGCACGGCGACCTGTCGGACCTGATCAACCGCAAATACGAGAAGGGCGATGTCGTCGTCGCCGGGCCGGGCGATACCCTGGACACCGCCTTCAAGCGGATGAAGGGCGCCGACGTATCGCAACTGCCGATCATCGAAGACGGCCGGCTGGTCGGGATCCTAGATGAAAGCGACCTAATCCGCATCATGAACACTGACGAGATCACGCGGAAAGAACGGTTCGCCAAGCCGGTGGCCTCGGCCATGACCCGCGATCTGGACACGCTTCAGGTCAATGAGCCTCTGGACGCCCTGATCCCCGTCTTCGACCGCGACCGCGTGGCCATCGTGCTGGACGGTGAGCGGTTCGTCGGTCTGATCACCCGCACTGACCTGATCAACCATCTCAGCCTGAACCGATAAGCCCATGAGCGACAACAAGAACAGCCAGGGCTTTTCGACCCGCGCCATCCATGCGGGACAACATCCTGACCCGACCACGGGCGCGGTGATGACGCCGATCTACGCCACCTCGACCTACGCCCAGGAAAGCCCGGGCGTGAACAAGGGTTATGAGTATGCGCGGGGCAAGAACCCCACACGCGAGGCGTTCGAGGCCTGTATCGCGGATCTGGAGGGCGGCACGCACGGGTTCGGCTTCGGCTCGGGCATGGCGGCGACCTCGACCGCGCTGGAGCTGCTGGATGCGGGCGATCACATCGTCACTGGCGACGACTTGTACGGCGGCTCATGGCGACTGTTCGAGCGGGTGCGTCGGCGGACCATGGGGCTGGACTTCGCCTATGTGGACCTGAGCGATATCGCGGCGGTCGAGGCGGCGATCACACCCAAGACCAAGATGCTGTGGGTCGAGACGCCCACCAATCCTCTGATGAAGCTGGCCGATATCGCCGCCCTGTCGAAGGTGGCCAAGGCGCATGGGTTGCTACTGGTCGTGGACAACACCTTCGCCACCCCGTTCTGCCAGCAGCCGCTGAGCCTGGGGGCGGACGTGGTGATGCACTCGGCGACCAAATACCTGAACGGCCATTCGGACATCATCGGCGGGGTGCTGGTAACGGGCGATCCCGACCTGGCGACGCGGATCAAGTTCCTGCAGAACTCGGTCGGCGGGATCATGGGGCCCTTCGACGCCTTCCTGGCCAACCGGGGACTCAAGACCCTGGCGTTGCGGATGAAGGCGCACTGCGAGAATGCGCTGACCATCGCGCGCTGGCTGGAGACGCGCGCGGGGATCGCCAAGGTGATCTATCCCGGCCTGATCGCTCACCCGCAGCATGAGCTGGCCGCGCGCCAGATGCACGGCGGGTTCGGCGGAATGGTGACGGTGATCCTGGAGGGCGACCTGGAGCGCACCAAGCGGGTGCTGGAGCGGGTTCAGGTCTTCACCCTGGCGGAATCGCTAGGCGGGGTCGAGAGCCTGGTAAACCACCCGGCGATCATGACCCACGCCAGCGTGCCCAAGGAGGTGCGCGAGGCGGGCGGCGTGACCGACAACCTGATCCGGCTGTCGGTCGGGGTCGAGAACGTCGAGGATCTGATCGCGGATCTGGATCAGGCCCTGGGCTGATCTCAGCTGGAGGGAAGGGCTGTCTGGTGGCCGGTGACCGGCGGCAGCTTCTTCTTGGGGGCGGCGCGCTTGACCGGGGCTTTTGCGGGCTTGGGCAGGGCCGCACGGCGAGCCATTTCGGTGTCGATGACCGGGATGATGTCGCTGGCGGCCATGACCTGGGTCGAGGCGCCGTGTTCGACCAGGCGGGCGGCGTTGGCGCGCAGCGTCGTCAGGTCGGCGTCGGTCATCGCGGGGATCATGTCGGCGAGCGGGGTCATGTCGGCATCCGTATGCAGAAGCCTCAGGGCTGGCGCGACAGGCGCCAGCCCTTCAGCTGATTGAAGGCGATTTCCACCGTCACGCGGTCGCCCAGCAGCGAGACGCCCGTCTGGGCGCCCAGCGAGGGCAGGACCGTGATCAGGTGGCCGTTGTCCAGGCGAACGCGACGGCCGCCGAGCGGCATCAGTTTGATGACCTCGCCGTCGAAGGCGATCACGCCGGCCCTGGTCGGGGCCGGCTCGTTCGTGTTGGACGCGTGGAGCGTGTCCTACTCCGCCGCCGTAAGGCGACCGGCGGACTCTTTGCCGGAGCGCGAATCGCGCTCGATTTCGTAGGAAATCTTCTGGCCTTCGTTCAGCGAGCCGACGCTCGAGGTTTCGACGGCCGAGGCGTGGACGAAGACGTCCTTGCCGCCGTCATCAGGCGCGATGAAGCCGTAGCCTTTGGTGGGGTTGTACCATTTTACAGTGCCGGTAGCCATTTGGAGACCTCCGTCTGGCGTTGACCGCAGGGAGGGATCCCTGGTCGGCCTGTCGGGTCTGAATGGGATCGGCTTTTGGACCTCGGTGCGTGATGCAAAGGGAGCAGCGGCGTTACGCAGAGAGATCGACCATACCTAGATGGGCGCCCGACAACCGTTACGCAAGGGGCTGGCGATCAGAAGGCGTAGGCGACCTTGGCGACCAGGGCGTCCTCATACTGTTCGCCGAAGGTGTGGGCGTCCGTGTCGTAGTAGCGCAGGTCCAGTTCCAGGGCGTCGGTGAGGGCGTAGGTCACGCCGGCGTTCCAGCCGGTGTAATCGGGCGCGCCGTTCTGCTCGCGACGACCGACGGCGACTGTGCCGTTCAGCTGGGGCGTGAAGTCCCAGCCCAGGCGGCCCTCGACCCAGGTGAAGCTGTCGGTGGAGCCGGCGGCGTCGGGCGAATACTGGACCTGCAGTCGCGCGCTGGCCGGGCCGATCGAGCGGCTAGCGTTGCCGGTGATCTCCCAGGCGTCCTGATCATAGCCGGGCTCGGCGTCGAGGCGATTCTTGTAGGCGACGTTGAAGTCGAACCGATATCCGAAGGCCTCGGGCTGATAGCCGACCACGAACTCGGCCTCGACGTTGGAGCCGCCGGCCTGGATCGTCTGGAAGCCGGGGCCGACGTAGAACAGGCCGTCCGCGCTTTCCCAGGTCGCCGAGCCGAAGGCGTAGCCGTCGTTGCCGGACTTGGACGCATCCTTGGAGCGGTTGTCCGTGCCCGCGCCCAGTTCGAAGGACCAGGCGTCGCGCGCGGACGTCAGGGCGGATCCAGGCGCCGACTGGGCGGGGGCCGGCAGCGCAACGGCGAGCGCGGAGACGGAGAGGGCGGCGAGGATGGTCGTGCGGATCATGGGGGCTCCAGCGCGAGAGAAGCGGATTTGCGCCGCCTTTAGCGTGCTCCGGCCTTGATGGCGAATTCCTCCGTGGCCTGAGCGAACTCTTGTCGCAGGCGCGCGACCAGTTCGGCGGTCGGCAGGACGTCGTGGATGGCGCCCGCGCCCTGGCCGGCGGACCAGACGGTCTTCCACGCCTTAGCCTCGTCGCCCATGTCCAGCTTGTGCTCTGGCAAGGTCTTCGGATCGATGCCGTTTTCGATCAGCGACTTGCTCATGAAGTTGGCGGGGATGCCGGACACGGCGGGCGTGTGGACGATGTCGGTCGCGCCGCTGTCGATGACCATCTGCTTGTAGGCGTCAGCGGCCATGGCCTCGGTCGTGTTGATGAAGCGCGTGCCCATATAGGCGAAGTCCGCGCCCAGCATCAGGGCGGCCGCCACGTCCTGACCCGTCGAAAGCGCGCCCGACAGGATGATGGTCCCCTTGAAGAAGCTGCGAACCTCATTGACCAGGGCGAAGGGGTTGATGATGCCCGCATGGCCGCCCGCGCCGTTGGCGACCAGGATCAGACCATCGACGCCCGCCTCGGCCGCCTTTCGCGCATGGCGAATGTTGGCGATGTCATGGAAGACCTGACCGCCGTAGCCATGGACCGCGTCGACCACATCGCGCACGGCGCCCAGGGAGGTGATGATCAGCGGCACCTTCTCCTCGACCGACACCATCATGTCGGCCATCAGCCGGGGGTTGGTCGGGTGGACGATGTGGTTGACACCGAAAGTCGCGGCCTCGGGCTTCAGCCGGCCTTTGATCTCATGAATCCAGTCGCGATAGCCCTCGGTCGTGCGCTGGTTCAGCGACGGGAAGGTGCCGATCACGCCCGCATTGCAGGCCTCGACCACCAGATCTGGTCCAGACACCAGAAACATCGGCGCCGAAATGATCGGCAGGATCAGACCTTTTTGCAGCGAAGCGGGAATGGCCACGGACGTCTCCTTTGGTTTTCTTTCGCTACGCTTAGCGGGCTGTCGCCGGGGAAGGCAATCGGGGGGATTTCAGACGGTGGCGCGAAAAAATGAGTCTAATTCGTCTAATCTCGGGTCGGAGGCGGGGTGAAAGCGGGCAGGCGGCGACGGCGGGTGAAAACCGGCCATCATACGACGGTCCGGATCGAGGATCAGTCGATTGACGCTGGTCGCCGCGAAGGCGTTGAAAGGGTGGGGGAAGCCGTCCGGGATTACGATGGCTAGCTGGTCGTCTCCCTTCTCCCGTTGGGAGAAGGTGGCCCGGAGGGCTGGATGAGGGTCGGTCGGTTGGCCAGATCACGCCGTCCGACCCTCACCCCTTCGCGCAATGACGCCGGCTGACGCCGCCGTGCGCTCAAGCCCTCTCCCAATGGGAGAGGGAAGTAGGAGTGGGGGAGGATTTCCAAGCCGGTCGCAAGCGCCTAAATGCCCGGCATGACCCACTATACCGACAACCTCAGCCAGCTCGGCGCCCAGACCGCCGCTCCGACCAGTCCCGAGACGGCGGTGCTGGAGCGTGTGCCGAACCCGCATGCGGACACGCTGTATCTGGCCCGGTTCACGGCGCCGGAGTTTACCAGCCTGTGCCCGGTGACGGGCCAGCCGGATTTCGCCCACATCGTCATCGACTATGCGCCGGGCGACTGGCTGGTCGAGTCCAAGAGCCTGAAGCTATATCTGACCAGTTTCCGCAATCACGGCGCCTTCCACGAGGACTGCACCGTCGCCATCGGCCGCAAGCTGGCGGACCTGCTTGAGCCCAAATGGCTGAGGATCGGCGGATACTGGTATCCGCGCGGCGGCATCCCGATCGACGTCTTCTGGCAGACCAGCGCGCCGCCCGAGGGGCTGTGGCTGCCGGACCAGGGCGTGCCGACCTATCGCGGGCGGGGATAGTCAGAGGCCCCGCGTCCGCCGTTTAGCGGCGGCACCCGGCGATCAGGCGCTCAGGACGGCAGGCGCAGCCTGGTCAGGCCAGGCGACAGGCGACAAGGCTTCCAGCGCCGGCTTCGCCAGCAGATAGCCCTGCATCAGATCGACGCCGAGGTCGCGCAGGACATCGTGTTCGGCCAGGGTTTCGATGCCCTCGCAGACCGGCTGGATACCCAGGTCCCGCAGCATGTTCAGCGTGTTGCGCACGATGGTGCGTTTGACCGTGTTGGTGTCGATGTCGCGAACCAGGGCCATGTCTAGTTTGACGATGTCGGGCTGGAACAGGGTAAGCAAGCCCAGACCCGCATAGCCGGCGCCGAAGTCGTCGATGGCGGTCTTGAAGCCCATGGCGCGATAGGATCGCAGGATGTTGAGGATGTGGTCGGTGTCCATCACCTCGCTCTCGGTGAACTCGAAGATGATCCGATCCACCGGGAAGTTGGTGCGCATAGCCGCCGCCAGGGTGGCGCGGATGCAAGCGCGCGGTTCATAGACGGCGTTGGGCAGGAAGTTGATCGACAGGCTGGCGCCGCCCGCCGTCATATCCAGACCGGCGGCGAGATCGATGGCGGTCGTGCGGCATAGCTGATCGAAGGCATAGCGGTTGTCGTGGGAGATATGCGACAGAACCTGACCCGCGCCCCGGCCGTCCTTGCCCCGCACCAGGGCCTCGTAGGCGAAGACCGTCTGGGTCGTGACATCGACGATCGGCTGGAACGCCATGGTGATCGGCAGGTCAAACCCCGCCCCATCCTTACAACCTGCGCAAGACATAAGCTTCTCCTACTGGCCGGCAAGTCTAAGGCGGCAGGCGTTAAAGACTGATGTCGAACAGGAAATTTGCTCTCGGGTTTCTTTAGTGCGGTTGAAACGCCGCAGCGCGGGAACGGTCCGCTCTTGAAGTTTTTCGCTGCGCCGTCACGGGTAATGCGATGAACCACGCACTTCCGCTCGAAGCCTGGGGGCGCCGTCTGATGACGCGGGCGGAGGCGTGGGCGGATGGGTCCCGACCGCGTCGATACGCCTATGAGTTCCTGTGGTTCGGGCTGAAGCAGGGGTGGGCGTGTCTGTTCGGGGGGCTGATGCTGGCCCTGATCCTGGGGACGTTTCTGCTTTGGCCGGAGGGGGCGCCGGTGTCCCGTTACGATTTCCTGGCCGTAGGGGCGGTGGTGATCCAGGCGGCGATGCTGATCTTCCGGCTGGAGAGCTGGGAAGAGGCGCGGGTGATCTTCCTGTTCCATGTGGCGGGGACGATCATGGAACTGTTCAAGACTGCGCACGGGTCCTGGATCTATCCCGAGGACAGTCTGCTGCGGATCGGGGCGGTGCCGCTGTTCTCGGGCTTCATGTATGCGGCGGTCGGCAGCTATATCGCGCGGGTGCAGCGCATCTTCCATATTCGGGTGCGGAGGTATCCGCCGCTGTGGACGACCTGGGTGCTGGCGGCGGCGATCTACGTCAACTTCTTCGCCCATCACTGGCTTCCGGACGTGCGCATCGCGCTGTTCATCGCAACCGCTGTGTTGTTCGGGCGGGGCTGGTTCTATTTCACGGCGGACCGGAAGCGGCGGTCGATGCCGCTGCTGCTGGGTTATTTCCTGGTGGCCCTATTCATCTGGTTCGCCGAGAACCTGGGCACGCTGGGGCGGGCCTGGGTCTATCCGGGGCAGGCCGACGGGTGGGAGATGGTGTCCCTGGCCAAGCTGGGCAGCTGGTTCCTGCTGATGATCATTTCGGTGGTGCTGGTCTCGTTGGTGCACCGACCGGAAGAGGAACTTAGCGGCCCTGTAACGCCCCGCGCATGATGGCGGACTTGCGGCTCATGCGGGCCTTCACCAGGCGATAGACGACGGCGACGATCAGGATGGTCACGGCGAGGGCGCCGATCAGAAGGGTGGGGCCGTGGGCCTCGCTGAGGACTTCCATCTTCGCCAGGCCCTGGGCGGCGAGATAGCCCGGCGCCAGCATGGCCAGCACCCAGACGATCCCGGATGTGACATTGCCGAACTGGAAGGCGCGCTGACGCATCCTGAGCATGCCCAGGGTCAGCGGCACAAAGGCGCGCAAGGGCCCGAAGAAGCGGCCGACGAAGATCGACATGACGCCGTAGCGACGGCAGTACAGACGTGTCCAGGCGATGCGGCGGCGGTGCGCCTTGAACATCGGGCGCTGGAGGAAGCGCACGCCCAGCCGACGTCCGCCCCAGTAGGAGATGGCGTCGCCGATCACCGCGCCGATGACGCAACCGACGATGACATTGACGGGGTCCAGCACGCCGGCCGCGATCAGACCGCCCGCCGCGACCAGCAGGCCGGTGGCGGGCACGAAGGCGCCGACGACGGCCAGCGACTCGACGAACACGACCAGGCCCAACATGACGCCGGCCCACATATGGTTGCGGGCGACGAAATCGCCCACGGCTTGCAACAGGGAATCCATACAAAGGCCTTGGGGGAGGAAGGCGGGGTCGGTCGAGGTCAAACTGACTTGGGGCGACCTTATGTCACCCGCTTACGGCAGGTGTGTGACCTTGGCGGCCATGTCGGGACGCGGGCGTTCCAGCGCCGGTTCGTTCAGCGTGCCGATGTGGATGAAGCCGGCGACGCTCTCGCCCTCGGTCAGGCCGAACAGGGCGACGCCTTGCGGATCGTAGCTGTACCAGTCGGTGATCCAGCTGGACGAATAGCCGAAGCCGGAGGCGGCGTGTTCCAGGTTCATGCAGACGGCGCCCGCTGACAGTTGCTGCTCCCAGATCGGCTTGGACCCTTCGACCGGCGTTGAGACGACCAGGATGGTGACGGGTGCGGCGGTCAGTTTGGCGAGCACGGCCTGATCTTTGGCCGGGCCGCTGCGCAATTCGACCAGCACGGCGAGGCGGGCGGCGATGTCGGCGCGCGATTGCGAACCCAGGACCACGAACCGCCACGGAAACAGCTTGCCGTGGTCGGGCGTGCGGGCGCCCAGGGTCAGGATCTCTTCCAGCTCGGCCTCGGACGGGCCGGGCGCGACCAGGGCCTGGGCCGGGGCGGAGCGCCGCTGGGCCAGGCGGTCCCGAAAATCTTTCGAGGGAACGGGCGGGGGCAGGGGTTCGTTGAGCGCGACCATGCCGTCTAGCTAGGCTTTCATCCGCGTCTTCGCCATAGGTGGCCCATGCGCAAATCCGACGAACCGAAATGGGCCGAAGGGCTGTCGAAGCCGCCGGCCTGGCGCAGCGACGGAACCGAGACGGTGTTCGACAGCCCTTGGATGGCCCTGACCCGGCATCCGGCGACGGCGCCGACCGGGATGAAGGCCGACTATGCCGTCGTGCGGTTCAAGAACGTCGGGACCGGCGTTTTGCCCGTGCACGACGACGGGACGGTGACCCTGGTGGGCCAGCAGCGGTTCGCCCGCGCCAACTATAGCTGGGAAATGCCCGAGGGCGGCGCACCGCTGGACGAGGATCCGTTCGACGGCATCCGGCGCGAACTGGCCGAAGAGGCGGGCTTGCAGGCCGAACACTGGCTGCCGGCGCTGAAGGTCGAGATGTCGAACTCCATCACCGACGAGATCGGCATGACCTGGATCGCCTGGGGCCTGTCGCCCGCGCCGACCGATCCCGATCCCACCGAGATCATCGCCGTGGCGCGCGTGCCGTTCCTGGATCTGCTGGCCGAGATCGGGCGGGGGACGGTGCGGGACAGTTTGACGGTGGCGACGGCCTACAAGGCCTATCATATGGCCATGAACGGCGAACTTCCCGAGGCGCTGGCGCGCGCCTTGCTGGGGCGCGTATGATGTCGCCGAAGGAGCCGGTCATGGCCAAGCTGGAAGTCGTCGCGGAAATCGAAATGGACAGCGTGTGGCGTCAGCTGCGCGCCTCGGCCGAGGCCGCGTCGCGCGAGGAGCCGCAGTTGGGCTCGCAGATGAATGCGGTGATCCTGTCGCACGACGACCTGGCGGGCGCGCTGAGCTTCCAGATCGCGCGCAAGCTGGCGGACGGCGAGATGAGCGCCATGTCGGTCCGCGAGGTCTGCCTCTCGGCGTTCAAGGCCGATCCGTCGATGGTCGAGGCGGCGGAGGCGGATCTGCAGGCTGTGGCCGAACGCGACCCGGCGATCCGCAACCTGTTGCAGCCCTTCCTGTATTTCAAAGGCTTCCAGGCCCTACAGGGCTGGCGCGTGGCGCACTGGCTGTGGGGACAGGGGCGCGAGACGCTGGCCTTCCACTTCCAGAGCCGGATTTCCGAACTGTTCCAGCTGGACATCCATCCGGCCGCGCAGATGGGCAAGGGGCTGTTTCTGGATCACGGCACGGGCATCGTGATCGGCGAGACGGCGGTGGTCGGAGACGACGTGTCGATGCTGCACGGGGTGACCCTGGGCGGGACGGGCGCCGAACGCGGCGACCGCCACCCCAAGATCGGCAAGGGCGTCCTGCTGGGCGCCGGGGCCAAGGTGCTGGGCAATATCCATGTCGGCGACTACGCCAAGGTGGCGTCCGGCTCGGTGGTGCTGAAGGCCGTGCCGTCCGGCTGCACCGTGGCGGGGGTGCCGGCCCGGCTGGTCAACTGCCCGACCAACGCCGAACCGGCCCGCACCATGGATCACACCCTGGCCGATGTGGTGTACGACTTCGTCATCTGACGGGTTTCCCTTAACCGCCGATGTCTCTAGGGTCCGCCGCCAACGTCCAGACCATGAGGCCCCCCGTGAAAGACACCGACCTGAAGCGCATCGAGGCGCACCTCAAGCGCACCTTCAACACCGGCGGCATCATCGTGAAGGCCCGCCCCAAGCAGAATGACTCGGCCGAGGTCTATGTCGGCGACGAGTTCATCGGCATCGTCTTCGAGGATGAGGACGAGGAAGGCTCGTTCATGTTCGAAATGGCGATCCTGGCCGAAGACCTTCCGGCCTAAAACGCCGACCGATCCGACCGCCCGGCGTGAATGCGCCGGGCGGTTTTCGTTTGGGTCGACCCGTTCAGCGATACGTGCCGGTCAGCGCGTGGGGGCCGCGCGTTCGAGGCCGTACAGCGCCTCGACGATGTCCTCGGCCTTCTGCTGGACCAGTTGCTGGGCGTCGTGGACGCCGCGATTGTAGAAGGCGCCGCCGATCTCCGTGCCGATGAAGTCCAGCAGCATCTCGGCCGGAAGCTGGCCGAGTTCCTGATCCAGTTCTCGGGCGAAGTAGTCGCGCAGTTTGGCGGTGATCGCCGCGCGGTCTTCCTTGGAGAATTCGATCGGTTTCATGCGACTTCGGCGAGGGCTTCTTCGGCGGCGACCCAGGCGGCTTCGGCGGCGGCGAGATCAGCCTCGGTCTTGGCGCGTGCGCGGGTCAGACCTTCCAGGGCCTTGGGATTGCTGACCGAGGCGGTGGCCATGTCGTCGTCGATGCGGGCGATCTCGGCCGTCAGGCGGGTCATGGTCTCCTCCGCCTTCTTGACCGCGTGGCGCAGGGTCGAGGGCGAGGGGCCGGATCGCTTCTTGTTGCCCCTATCGTTCGCGCCGCGGGCGCTCTCTGCTTGAGGGGCGCCTGAGTTCGCCTTGGCCTCTTCCTTCTTGATCTGGCTGGGCTTGGCGATGGCCTGTTTCGCGCGGTCCAGGACGAACTTGGCGTAGTCGTCCATGTCGCCGTCAAAGGGTTTCACCGTGCCGTCGGCGGCCAGCCACAGGCGATCCGCCACCATCTCCATCAGCGAGCGGTCGTGGGTGATCAGGATGACGGCGCCATTGTAGTCGTTCAGCGCGTCCAGCAGGGCGCGGCGACTGTCGATATCCAGGTGGTTGGTCGGTTCGTCCAGGATCAGGACGTGGGGCGCGTCCATCGCCACCATGTTCAGCAGCAGCCGCGCGCGCTCGCCGCCCGACAGGCTGTCGACCGTTGTTTCCTGCTTCTCATAGCCCAGGCCGAACTGGGCCAGTTTGGAGCGGCGGGCGCTTTCGGGCGCGTCGGGCATGGCGCGGCGGATGATCTCCAGCGGCGTATCCGTCGGGTCCATCGCCTCGATCTGATGCTGGTGGAACCAGCCGACGCGCATCTTCCTGTCGCGGTGAAGCTCGCCCTCGGACACGTCCAGAGCGCCGGCGATCATCTTGGCGAAGGTCGACTTGCCCGCGCCGTTGACGCCCAGCAGGCCGATGCGGTCGTCCAGGTCCATGCGCAGGTTCAGATTGCGCAGGATCGGCTTGCCTGGCTCATAGCCGACATTGGCCCGCTCCAGCCGGATCAGCGGCGGGGCCAGCGGACGCGGCGGCGAGGGCAGGGTGAAGGGGGCGACGCGCTCCTCGATCGTGGTGGCGACGGGCTGCATCTTCTCCAGCCGCTTCATGCGCGACTGGGCCTGGGCGGCCTTGGAGGCCTTGGCCTTGAAGCGATCGACGAAGGCCTGAAGGTGGGCGCGTTCGGCGTCCTGCTTGGCCTTGGCCGACAGCTGCAGCCGGGCCTTTTCGGCGCGGGCCTTTTCGAAGGCGTCGTAGTTGCCGGTGTAGAGCGTCAGGGTGTGGTTCGCGAGGTGCAGGATATGGGTGCAGACCTCGTTCAACATCTCGCGGTCGTGGGAGATGATCAGGGCGGTGTGCGGGTATTTCTTCAGCCGCGCCTCCAGCCACAGGGCGCCTTCAAGGTCGAGGTAGTTGGTCGGTTCGTCCAGCAGCAGCATGTCCGGCTCGGCGAACAGGGCGGCGGCCAGGGCGACGCGCATCCGCCAGCCGCCCGAGAACTCCGACATCGGCCGGGCCTGGTTCTCCTGGTCGAAGCCCAGGCCGACCAGGATTTCGGCGGCGCGCGCGGGCGCGGCGTCGGCGTCGATCTCGATCAGGCGCGACCAGATCTCGCCCATCTCTTCCGGTTCTGCGGTCTCGAGCCGGCCCAGCAGGGTGTGGCGTTCGACGTCGGCCTCAAGGATCGTGTCGATGACGCTGACGGGGGTCGCCGGATGCTCCTGATCGACCGAGCCGATACGGGCGGTCTTGGGCAGGCTGATCTCGTCGCCGGCAGCGTGAAGTTCGCCCAGGATCAGCTTGAACAGGGTCGACTTGCCGATGCCGTTGCGGCCGACCAGGCCGACCTTGGAGCCGGGCGGCAGGCTGACGGAGGCGTCCACGAGAAACTTGCGGCCCCAGGCGTTGAAGGTCAGGTCGGTGATCTGGAGCATTGCGGCGAAGGTTCTTCGATTGGTCGGCGTCCCTCAATCGGCAGGTCGCCATGCGGCGTGCGTCAGGGATGCAAAAAGGGACAGTTGGAAACGCGGGAGGTGGTCGCTATAAGCCCGCGACACTCAATCTCCCAACAAGAAGTCAATTCCCATGACCGAACGTACCTTCTCGATCATCAAACCCGACGCCACGCGCCGCAACCTGACCGGCGCGATCAACGCCGTGATCGAAGGCGCCGGCCTGCGCATCGTGGCCCAGCGCCGCGTCAAGCTGACGACCGAACAAGCCAAGAAATTCTATGAAGTGCACGCCGAGCGCCCGTTCTACGGCGAGCTGGTCGAGCAGATGACGGCAGAGCCGGTCGTCGTTCAGGTGCTGGAAGGCGACAACGCCGTCGCCGCCTATCGCGAAGTCATGGGCGCTACCAACCCGGAACAGGCCGCCGAAGGCACCATCCGCAAGCAGTTCGCCCTGTCGATCGGTGAAAACTCGGTCCACGGTTCGGACAGCCAGGACAACGCCAAGATCGAGATCGCCCAGTTCTTCACCGACGACCAGATCGTCGGCTAACCGCTTAAGTCGCGAGGGACCGCGTCCCGAGCGTAGCGCCGAAACAAAGCGATGCGAGAGCGAACGTTCTCGCATAGCGTGACTATATAGGCCCGCGCCCGGAACCGGACGCGGGCCTTGTCGTTTGGTGGTCATTATTTCGTTCGTCTCCCGGAGAAGACCCATGAAGACCATGATCAAACTGGCCCCCGTCATCGGCGTCGTGGCCCTGCTGGCCGCGTGCGGCCAGACGATGGAACAACGCGCCGCCACCGGCGCCCTGGGCGGCGCCGTCGCCGGTCAGGTCATCGGCGGCAACACGGGTTCGACCGTGGCCGGCGCCGCCATCGGCGCCGTCGCCGGCGCGGCGACCAAGCCCCGCTAAATCAGGCTCAGTCTCTGGGGCGAAAGCCCGGATGACAAAAAGGCCCGGAGCCTTCGCTCCGGGCCTTTTCTACGTTCGACGTCCGGCGCCTCTACCAGATGCGGGCGCGGGCCTCGGGCGCGATATACTCCTTCTGGTCCGGCGAGACGCCGAAGGCCGCATACCAGGCGTCGATGTTGCGCGGCGAGGTGGCGGCGCGCACCGGGCCGGGCGAGTGCGGGTCGGTGGTCAGCTGTTCCTTCAGCGCCGCCTCGCGTGACTTCTCGCGCCAGACCTGCGCCCAGCCCAGGAAGACGCGCTGATCGCCTGTCAGCCCGTCGATGACCGGCGCCGGCTGGCCGTTCAGAGACTTGTGATAGGCGTCCAGGGCCAGCAGCAGGCCGCCCAGGTCGGCGATGTTCTCGCCCATCGTCAGGTCGCCGTTGACGTGCACGCCGGGGATCGGCTCCAGCGTGTCGTAGATGTCGCCCAGCACCTTGGCGCGCGCCTCGAAACGGGCGGCGTCTTCCGGCGTCCACCAGTCGCGCAGCACGCCGTCGCCGTCCGACTTGCGGCCCTGATCGTCAAAGCCATGGGTGATCTCATGGCCGATGACCGCGCCGATGCCGCCGTAGTTGACGGCCGGGTCCGCGTTCGGATCGAAGAAGGGCGCCTGCAGGATGGCGGCCGGGAAGACGATCTCGTTGCGCGGCGGGTTATAGTAGGCGTTCACCGTCTGAGGCGTCATGCCCCATTCCAGCGGATCGACCGGCTTGCCGATCTTGCCGCGCTTGTAGGCCCATTCGAAGGCCGAGGAGCGTTCGACGTTGCCGTACAGGTCGTCGGCCTTCAGCTCCAGGCCGTCATACGAGCGCCACTTGTCGGGATAGCCGATCTTCACCCCGAACTTGGACATCTTGTACAGGGCCTGCTCGCGCGTGGGCTCGCTCATCCAGTCCAGGGTCTTCAGCCGCTCGGTCATGGCGTCGCGTATGTTGCCGACCAGGGCCTCCATCTGGGCCTTGGACGAGGCGGGGAAGTGCAGGCGGACGTATTCCTGGGCCAGGACCTCGCCCAGCTGGCCGTCGACCAGGGCCACGCCCCGGTTCCAGCGGGGACGGTTTTCGGGTTGGCCGCGCAGCGTCTTGCCGCGGAAGTCGAAGCGGGCGTCGACGAAGGCCTTGGACAGATAGGGGCTGGCCTGATCGACGACGTTGAACGCCTGCCAGGCCTTCAGCGTCTCGATGGGAGTGTTGGCGAACACCTGGGCGATGGCGGGGATGGCGGTGTTTTCCATCAGCACCAGGGTGTCGACATCCGACACTTGGGCGCCAGCCAGGAAGCCGGCCCAGTCGAAGCCGGGAGCCAGGGTCGCCAGGTCCGAGGCCTTGGCCGGGTTGTACAGCTTGTCGATCTGGCGACGCTCGACGGTCGTCCACTGCTTGTCTGCGACCTTGGTTTCGAAGGCGAGGATGTCGGCGGCGGTCTTGGCCGGATCGGCCCAGCCGATGGCGGTCAGGGTGGTCGTCAGATAGGCCAGATAGGCCTCGCGCTGGGCGGCGAAGTCGGGCTTCAGATAGTAGTCGCGGTCCGGCAGGCCCAACGACCCCTGTCCCAGATAGGCCGAGTTCAGATTGGGGTTCTTCAGGTCCTCGAACACATCGATGCCGAACAGTGAGCCGCCGAAGCCCGAATGGCTCTCGCCCATCAGGCGCGCCATGCCGGCGTGGTCGGTGACCGCCTTGACGGCGGCGAGGTCGGCGGCCAGCGGCGTCGCGCCCAGCTGCTCGATCTTCGCCTCGTCCATGAAGCTGGCGTACAGGGCGCCGACCTTGCGGGCGTTCTCATTGGCGGGATTGGCGGCGCTGGTCTCGATGATCGACTTCAGCTGGGACTGGGCGTTCTCATACAGGACGTCGAACGGGCCAAAGCGCGACTTGTCGGCCGGAATCTCGGTCGTGCGCAGATAGGTTCCGTTGGCGTATTCGTTGAAGTCGTCGCCGGGCTTCACCGAGGTGTCGCGACCTGCCAGATCGAAGCCCCAGGCGCCGAAGGGGCTGTGGGCCGCGCCGGCCATGCCGTGCGAATGCTGGGCCGAAGCGTCCTGGGCCGAGGCCACGCCGCCGGTGAGAGCGACGACGATACAGGCCGAGCAGGCGGCCATCAGACGAATGCGAGTCATGGATAGAGAGGGTCCCGATTGAGGTCGGGCGCACCATTGCGCCGGTGCGGCGGTCTGTCGCATGACGTTTTTGTAATCTTCGCGCCGCTAACGGCGGGGCACGTCTCGGCAGAAGTCGGCCAGCACCTGCGGGTAAAGGTGATGCTCCGCAGTCTTGACCCGTTCGGCCAGGGCCTCGGCCGTGTCGCCCTCCACGATCGGCACGCGCGCCTGACCCAGGATCGGGCCCTCATCCACGCCCTCGGTCACCAGATGGACCGTGCAGCCGGCCTCGGCGTCGCCGGCGGTGATGGCGCGGGCGTGGGTGTCCAAGCCGGGATAAAGGGGCAGCAGACTGGGATGAATATTCAGCATCCGCTCGCGCCAGCCGCCGACGAGCCAGGGCGTCAGCACGCGCATATAGCCGGCCAGCGCCACGACCTCGACGCCGGCGTCGCGCAGGACGGCGTCCACCGCCCGCTCATGCGCCTCGCGATCCTTGCCGAACGGTTTGTGCGCCACGGTCGCCGTCGCTACGCCCTTGGCCGCCGCGATCGCCAGACCGCCCGCGCCCTCGATGTTCGACAGCACCAGCACGACCTCATAGCCGCTGTCCGGCGCCTGACCGGCGTCGATCAGAGCCGCCATGTTGGAGCCTGCCCCCGAGATCAGGACGGCGACGCGCGTCTTCACGAAATCAGGCCGCTTCCAGTTGTCCGCACACGAAGGCGACTTCGCCGGCGTTTAGCAGGGCCGCCAGCACCGGCTCAGCGTTCTCGGGCGAGACGATCAGGATGAAACCGACGCCGCAATTGAAGGTGCGGCGCATCTCATGGTCGCTGATGCCGCCGGTTTCGGCCAGCCACTGGAAGACGGCGGGCATGGGCCAGGCGTTCCAGTCGAAGCGGGCCAGCAGACCCTCGGCGATGCAGCGGGGCGGGTTTTCGATCAGGCCGCCGCCGGTGATGTGGGCCGCGCCCTTGACCAGGCCCGCCTTCATGATCGGCAGCACCGGTTTCACATAGATGCGCGTCGGCTCCATCAGGGCCTGGGCCAGCGAGCGGTCCTTGGCGAAGGGGGCGTCGTCGCCCCAGGCCAGGCCAGACTTTTCGACCACCTTGCGCACCAGCGAATAGCCGTTCGAGTGCGGGCCGCTGGAGGCCAGGCCGATAATGATGTCGCCCGCCGCCTGGCGATCCAGATAGGGCAGGGCGTGGCCGCGCTCGACGGCGCCCAGGCTGAAGCCGGCCAGGTCATAGTCGCCGTCGGTGTACATGCCGGGCATTTCGGCGGTCTCGCCGCCGACCAGGGCGGCCCCGGCCTGGCGACAGCCCTCGGCGATGCCGGCGACGACGCGGCGGGCGGCGTCGATCTCAAGCCGGCCGGTGGCGTAATAGTCGAGGAACAACAGGGGCTCGGCCCCTTGGGCCAACAGGTCGTTGACGCACATGGCGACCAGATCGACGCCGACGCCGTCATGACGGCCGGTCTCGATGGCGATCTTCAGCTTGGTGCCGACGCCGTCGGTGGTGGAGACGATCAGAGGATCCTCGAAGCCTGCGGCCTTCAGGTCGAACAGGGCGCCGAAACCGCCCAGCGAAGGCTCCGATCCGGGGCGGGCCGTGGACTTGGCCAGGGGCTTGATATGTTCGACCAGCATTTCTCCCGCGTCGATGTCCACGCCCGCATCGGCGTAGGTCAGACCGTTTTCGAGAGGCTTTTGGGTGTCGCTCATGGGATCTCGGGCCTGAATCGGGGCGGAAATGCAGCGCGGCTCTTGCCACAGGTAGGATGCGCGGGGCTATAGCATCGGAATGACGCCGATCACCACCACCGAGGCGCTGGCCGATTTCTGCGCCCGCGTAGCCAACGCTCCCTTCATCACGGTCGACACCGAGTTCATGCGGGAAACGACCTACTGGCCCAGGCTGTGCCTGATCCAGGCGGCCTCGGCCGATCACGCCGCCATCATCGACCCGATGGCGGAGGGGCTGGATCTGGAGCCGTTCCTGGAGCTGTTGCGCGACGAGAAGATCGTGAAGGTCTTCCACGCCTGTCGCCAGGACGTGGAAATCTTCGTGCGCCTGGGGGCCATGCCCAAGCCGATGTTCGACACCCAGGTCGCCGCCATGGCCGCCGGGTTCGGCGAACAGGTCGCCTATGATTCGCTGGTGCGGCAGATGCTGCGGATCGAGGTGGACAAGGGCAGCCGCTTCACCGACTGGGCGCGCCGGCCGTTGTCTGACAACCAACTGGTCTATGCGCTGGGCGACGTGACCCACCTTGCGGCGCTCTATCCCAAGCTGCGCGACCGGCTGCAGAAGGAAGGCCGGCTGGAGTGGGTCATGTCGGAGATGGAGAGCCTGACCGATCCGGCCCTCTACGACACCAATCCCGAAAACGCCTGGAAGCGACTGAAGCCCAAGAAGTTCTCGGCCAAATATCTGGCGGCGTTCAAGGCCGTCGCCGTCTGGCGCGAGCGGGCGGCGCAGGAGCGCGACCAGCCGCGCGGCCGCATCCTGAAGGACGAGGGCATCGACGAGATCGCCCAACAGACCCCGACGGATGTCGAGGCCTTCAATCGCCTGCGCTCGGTGCCCAAGGGTTTCGGCGGTTCACGGCTGGGTCTGGAACTGGCCGAGGAGCTGAAGCGGGTTCTGGCCGATCCCGAATCGCACGCGCCCGAGATGGAGCGCCCCGCCCACCGCCAGCCGGCCCCGCCGTCGGTCGTGGAACTTCTGAAGGTGCTGCTGAAGGCCAAGAGCGACAACGCCGGCGTGGCCTCCAAGCTGATCGCCACCGTGTCTGACCTGGAAAAGATCGCCATCAGCGACGACGCGGACATCGACGCCATGAAGGGCTGGCGCCGCCAGATCTTCGGCGAGGATGCGCTGAAGCTGAAGCGCGGCGAGATCGCGCTGGTGCTGAACGGCGCGCGGGTGGAAGTGGTCGAGATCGAGTAGGGGAGCGTCTGCTCCCCATGCAAAGGGGGGCGTGAAGCGGTGGAGGGGCTCTTGAAGTCCCGCGGGCGCCTATGATGCGTTGGAGAACCCCTCCGTCCCGGCGCGGAGGGCGCGCCGCGCCACCTTCCCATAAGATGGGGAGGAGACGGGCTGATCGCCTTAGATCTTCAGCCCCAGGTCCATCGCCTCGGCGAGGGCCTTGGCGCGCTTCTTGGTCTGTTCGCCCAAGAGGACGTCGGCGTAGCCTTCGGTCGCGGTCAGGCGCAGGTCGCCGCCTTTGACCTTGGCGGTGGCGTTGGCCATCAGCTGGGGCGAGCGCCCAGACAGATCGCAGGCCAGACGGATCGCCAGGCCGATGGCGCGGGCGCGCTTGGCGGCGGCGGCGTCGAGCAGGCGGTCGATGACCTCGGGCTGCGGCGTGGCGGGCGCGCCGCCATAGCGAGCGTTCATCGCGCTGGCCAAAAAGGCGCGTTCCGTGTGGCTGATGCCGGCGACGGGCGCGCGCAGTACCTGGTCGAAGACAAGCTCCAGCCTGTGATCCGGGTGCAGCCGCGCGCCCAGGTCCGCCAGACGGCAGGCGGCGCTGACCAGTACAGCGTCGCGTTTTTCGCCGAACACCTCGGGCAGGGCGGCGACGATTTCGGAAATCCAGCCGTTCAGCGCGCCGGGCAGGGCGGGAGCCACGCCCTGGCGACCGCCCAGGGCGGTGCAGCCGGCCAGAAGCGGATCGGCCGTGCGCGTCGCCTCGTCCAGCGTCTCGAAAAGCAGGCCCTCGCGCACGCCCCAGGCCGACATCTCGATCTGTTTGAGACCGAGATGTTTGATCAATGCCTCGAGCACCAGGCCGGCGTAGGGCAGGGTCTCGGCGCGCTTCTTCGACACGCCGGGCAGTTTGGCCAGGCTGGCCGCCGACTGTTGCGCGACCAGACGCGCGGTCTCCAGCGCCTCCTCGGCCGACATCTGATACTGATGCACGACCTTCAGCGGATAGGATTTCAGGCCCATCTGCACCTGGGCCAGGGTCCGCCAGGCGCCGCCGACGGCGTAGAGGCGCTCGCTCTTGAACTGGCCTGCGATCGGTTTCAGGGCCTGATCGATACGGGCCTTGATGCGCTCGGCGTCAAAGGCCTTGCCGTCAGCCAGAGCAAACGGACCCAGCGGCAGGGTCAGGCCGTTCTCGACACCGTCTCCGTTCAGCCGGGTCAGCTCAAGACTGGCGCCGCCCATGTCGGCCGAGACGCCGTGGGCCAGGGGGGCGCCAGCCAATACGCCCATGGCCGCATATTTGGCCTCTTCCTCACCCGACAGGACGCGGATTTGGAGGCCGGTCTCGGCGGCGACGCGCTCGCAGAACTCCGGCCCGTCCAGGGCTTCGCGCACGGCGGCGGTGGCGGCGATCAGGGTCGCGTCAGGCCGCACGCCTTCCAGCACGGCGGCGAAACGGCGCAGCGCCGTCATCGCCATGACCACGCCCTCGGGCGACAGTTTGCGCGTCGTCGGCAGGTCGCGGCCGAGGCCGGCCAGAACCTTCTCATTATAGACAGTCCAGATCGCGCGGCCTTCCAGCCGGTACAGGACCAGACGAACCGAGTTTGAACCGATGTCGATCGCGGCGATGTCGCGGTCGGTAAGCGTGATGTCGGGCATCAGCGGCCCGGACGCTCGTAGCGCAGGACGGCGGGCAGGCTCTTGGCCTTGCGGCCGCGCCCGGACAGGCTGGGATTTGTCATGAAGTATTTGTGGGCCGAGAAGGGCCGCTCAGGATCGGCGGGGGTAACGCGTGTATAGCGCCCTTCGGCGTCCAGCACCCAGCTTTGTGCGTCGTCCTTCAGATTGGCGACCATGATCTGGTCCAGCACCTGATCGTGGACGGTGGCGTTGCGGATCGGCGTCATCAGCTCGACACGGCGATCCAGGTTGCGGGTCATCCAGTCAGCCGAGGAGATGAAGACCTTGGCCTTGTCATGCGGCAGGTCCTTGCCGTTGGCGAAACAGACGATGCGGCTGTGTTCCAGGAAGCGGCCGACGATCGATTTGACCCGGATATTCTCCGACAGGCCTGGCACGCCAGGACGCAGGCAGCAGATGCCGCGCACCACCAGATCGATCCGCACGCCCCACTGGCTGGCCCGGTAAAGGGCGTCGATGATCTCGACATCGACCAAGGCGTTCAGCTTGACCCAGATGGCGGCGGGCTTACCCATGGCGGCGGCCGACATCTCCTTGCCGATCAGCTCGATCAGCGTGGCTTTCATGTTCAGCGGCGAGACGACCAGGGCCTCGAGGTGGTCCGGCGTCGCATAGCCCGTGATGTAATTGAACACCCGCGTCGCATCGCGCCCCAGGACGGGGTCGCAGGAGAACAGCGACAGGTCGGTATAAACCTTGGCCGTGACGGGGTGATAGTTGCCAGTGCCGAAGTGGCAGTAGGTGCGCAGGCCCTCACCCTCGCGCCTGACGACGACACTGACCTTGGCGTGGGTCTTGTATTCGACGAAGCCGAAGACGACGTGGACGCCGGCCCGCTCCATCGCCCGCGCCCAGCGCAGATTGGCCTCTTCATCGAAGCGGGCCTTCAGTTCGACCAGGGCGGTGACGTTCTTGCCGTTCTCGGCCGCCTCGATCAGGGCGGCGACGATGGGGCTGTCCTTGGAGGTGCGATACAGCGTCTGTTTGATGGCGATGACATTGGGATCGCGCGCGGCCTGCCGCAGGAATTGAACCACCACGTCGAAGCTCTCGAACGGGTGGTGAATCAGCAGATCCTTTTCGCGAATGGCCGCGAAGACGTCGCCGCCATTGTCGCGGACGCGTTCGGGATAGCGCGGCTCATAGCCCTTGAACTTCAGGTCCGGGTGACCGCCGGGGATCAGGTCCGACAGTTGGGCCAGACCCAGCATGCCGTCCACCAGAACCACGTCCTGGGGCGCGGCTTCCAGCTCGCCGACGATGAAGTCGCGCAGATCGGTGGGCATGGACGCCTCGATCTTGACCCGCACCACCGAGCCCAGACGACGCTGCTTCAGCGCTTCCTCGAACTCCAGGACCAGGTCCTCGGCCTCTTCCTCAATCTCGATGTCCGAGTCGCGGATCAGGCGCAGAACGCCCTTTTCCTGAACCTCGCAGCCGGGGAACAGGTGGTCGATGAACAGCAGCAGCACGTTTTCCAGCGTGATGAACCGCTTATGCCCCGGCGTGGAGCGGCCGTCGGTCGGCAGCTCCCAGAAGCGGCGCACCTGGGTTGGCACCGGCACCAGGGCGTAGAAGGTCTTGGTCTCGCCCTTGCGCTTCAGCTTCAGCGCCAGGGAGAATCCGAGGTTGGGCAGGAAGGGGAAGGGGTGCGCCGGGTCGATGGCGAGCGGCGTCAGGACGGCGAAGAGCTGGTTCAGGAACTCGGGTTCCAGACGCTCCTTCTCGGTCTTGGTGATCTTCTGGCGATCGACGATCTCGATGCCGGCAACGGTCAGCTCCTTCTTCAGCTGGCGCCAGCGCAACTGCTGTTCGGCCATCAGCTCCCCGGCGGCGATGTTGATCTGTTCCAGCTGTTCGGCGGGGGTCAGGCCGTCGGCGGACAGGACGCGCAGGCGTTCGCGCAACTGGCCCTTCAGGCCGGCGACGCGGGTCATGAAGAACTCGTCCAGGTTATTGGCCGAGATGGACAGGAACCGCAGCCGCTCGAGCAGGGGGTGGTTGGGGTTGGCCGCTTCTTCCAGAACCCGTTCGTTGAACGCCAGCCACGAGGTTTCCCGATTGAAGAACCGGCGGGGCGAGGCCATCAGCTCTTCGCTCAGCGCCAGTTGAGGGGCGCGAGAGGCGGGAACCTCTTCGCCTCGGGTGTCGTCATGGATCGCGGCGTCGGTCATGAACCGGTTCTCGCGCGCGTGTGTGACGGCCGCAAGCGGGCGCTGAGAAAATGTCGCGGTTCAGTCGGCGGCGGCGTCCATGGCGTCCAGCACCTGACGCGCCAGAACGCGCGTAACCGGGCGGTGGAGGGCGTCCAGACGTTCGACTACGGCGGCGGCGGTCTCGGCCGAGCGGTCCAGGCGGCGGACCAGATAGTCGATCACGTCGTCGGATGGGGTGATGCTGCGTTCGGCGAAGCGGGCGCGCAGGATGGCCGAGAGGACGGCGTCGTCGGGCGCGGCTATGGCGACGGCGCGCACGGCGTCCAGCCGCGAACGCAGATCGGGCAAGTCGACCGACCACTGGCGCGGGGCCGAGCGCGACACCAGCAGCAGGGCGCCGCCAGAGTTGGCCAGATTGATCAGATGAAACAGGCTTTCGTCGTCGGCATCCGCCGCGCGGTCCAGCAGGACCGGCCGGCCTTCCAGTTCCAGCGGATCGATCAGGGCGGCCTCTGCGCCGTTCAGCGGCACGGCGCCGACCCGCTCGGCCCAGTCGGCGGCGAGGCGGCTCTTGCCCGACCCTGGTGGGCCGTGAAGCGCCAGCACGGCACCCACGCCGTCGGGCCAGCGGGCCAGAACGCGCACCGCCTCGGCGTTGCTGTCGGACGTCACGAAGGCCTCGCCCGCAATCGGCCGCTCCAGCGGCAGACGCAGCTGTTCGGTCGTCGTCAGGGGCAGGGCGCTCAGCGCGGACATGCGCCTGTCATAGCAGAGGCCGGCGTTAACCGCGTCAGGCCCGCGCTGTTGGTTGCGGGGAGCGAACCGCGCCCCTGTGGATGAAATCAGGCGAATTCGGCAAGGGCGGGGTTCAGTTTGCCGGCCTTGAACTCGGTCACCGTGTAATCGGCCAGGCCGTGAACCTGGAACGGATCGGCCTTCAGCAGGGCCTCCAGCTCCTCCTTTGTGCTCCCGCTGCGCACCACCAGAATCCCGCCCGTGCGCGGCACCATCGGGCCGGCGGCAATGATCAGGCCGCTGGCGACATGCTGATCCAGCCACGCGCGATGCTCGACCGTCCGCGCCTCGATGGCTTCGATGGGCTGGGTGTAGGTGATGGTGACGATGAACATGGCGGCCTCGGGCGGTATGGAAGCGTCAGATATCATGCGCGGCGGCAGGCTTTGCAACGGCTGAAACCTTGACTTTCCGGGGCGATGATGCGCCCTACGCCGCTTCGATTTCGGGCGCCGACGGCGTCGGATTCCACCGCCCAGAGACTCCAGACGGTTCGTTTCATGCACGCCTATCGCTCTCACACCTGCGGCGCCCTGCGCGCCTCCGACGCTGGTTCCGCTGTTCGTTTGTCGGGCTGGGTTCACCGCAAGCGCGATCACGGCGGGCTGCTGTTCATCGACCTGCGCGACCACTACGGCCTGACGCAGCTGGTTCTGCACCCTGAGACGCCGGGCTTCGCCGCCGTCGAACGCCTACGCGCCGAGAGCGTGATCAAGGTCGATGGCGAGGTGGTCGCCCGCGACGCTTCGGTGGTGAACCCCAATCTGCCCACGGGCGAGGTCGAGGTGCGCGTCCAGGGTGTCGAGGTGCTGTCCGAAGCTGCGGAACTGCCGATGCCGGTCTTTGGGGATCAGGAGTATCCTGAGGATATCCGCCTGGCCAACCGCTTCCTGGATCTGCGCCGCGAGCGACTGCACAAGAACATCGTGCTGCGCTCCAAGGTGATTTCCTCGATCCGCCGCCGCATGGTCGACCAGGGCTTCCTGGAGTATCAGACCCCGATCCTGACGGCCTCGTCGCCGGAAGGCGCGCGCGACTTCCTGGTGCCGTCGCGACTGCACCCAGGCAAGTTCTATGCGCTGCCCCAGGCGCCGCAGCAGTTCAAACAGCTGCTCATGGTGTCGGGCTTCGACCGCTATTTCCAGATCGCGCCGTGCTTCCGTGATGAAGACCTGCGCGCCGACCGGTCGCTCGAATTCTACCAGCTCGACGTCGAGATGAGCTTCGTGACGCAGGAAGACGTCTTCGCCGCCATCGAGCCGCTGATGCACGGCGTGTTCGAGGAGTTCGGCGAGGGCAAGCCGGTCTCGGCCATCGACGGCGTCCATACCTTCACCAACGACTTCGGCGAGACGTTCGAACACAAGGGTTTCGAGCGTCTGACCTACGCCCAGTCGATGGCCTGGTATGGCTCGGACAAGCCGGACCTGCGCAACCCGATCAAGATGCAGGTGGTGTCCGACCACTTCCGCGACGGTGGTTTCGGCCTGTTCGCCAAAATCCTGGGCGCGGACGACAAGAACGCCGTCTGGGCCATTCCGGCGCCGACCGGCGGTTCGCGCGCCTTCTGCGACCGCATGAACTCCTGGGCGCAGGGCGAGGGCCAGCCGGGCCTGGGCTATATCTTCTGGTCCGAGGATCAAAGCGCCTGGGGCGGTCCGATCGCCAAGAACTTGGGTCAGGAACCGACCGAGGTCCTGATGTCGTCGCTGGGTCTGGGGCAGGGCGACGCCGCCTTCTTCGTCGCTGGCCTGCCCGCGACCTTCGCCAAGTTCGCCGGTCTGGCCCGCACCCGCGTGGGCACGGAGCTGAAGCTGGTGGACGAAGACCAGTTCAAATTCTGCTGGATCGTCGACTTCCCCATGTTCGAATGGTCGGAGGAAGAGAAGAAGGTCGACTTCAGCCACAACCCCTTCTCCATGCCGCAGGGTGGGCTGGAGGCTCTGGAAGGTCAGGATCCGCTGACCATCCGCGCCTATCAGTACGACATCGTCTGCAACGGCTATGAGCTGTGCTCGGGCGCGATCCGGAACCACAAGGCCGAGATCATGCTGAAGGCGTTTTCCATCGCCGGCTACGACGCCTCGGTGGTCGAGGAGCAGTTCGGCGGCATGCTGAACGCCTTCCGCTTCGGCGCGCCGCCGCACGGCGGCCTGGCCCCCGGCATCGACCGCATCGTCATGCTGCTGGCCGGCGAGACGGCCATCCGCGAGGTCATCGCCTTCCCGCTGAACCAGCAGGGCGAGGATCTGCTGATGAACGCCCCGACCGAGGCCGAGGAGCGCCAGCTGAAGGATGTCCACATCCGCACGGCCGTGCCGATCAAGGTGTGATCGGCGAGATCTGATCAAGGACGAAAAAAAGGGGGGGGGATGCTTCGCGGCATCCCCCTTTTTTGTGCTCGCGCCCAAGGCGAGCACGATTGCCTGCAACCGCTGACCGGGATTTACGTTCGGATCGGACGTTAATCTTTCGGTAACCAAATGCGACGCGCCATTCGACTGGGTATCTTCATCGGCACCGTGCTGGGCATGAGCGCCTGTGCGACCCAGTATGACGCCAACGGCCGGCCGGTTTCGGGCGCCTATGGCTCGGTCGAAGCTGGGCGGGCGGGCTGAGCGCAAAGGAAAACGTGGCGCTGGTCGCGATCCTGCCCTAATGTAGCGCTGCGGACGCCGTCTGTCGCGCCGCGTCGGTCCCCAAAACCCCCTAGATGTTACTCATCGCTATTGCTGTCGTTCTGCTCCTGGTGGTGCTCAACGGCTTGTTCGCCATGACTGAATTGGCGGTCGTCTCCTCGCGGAAATCCAAACTACAGGCGAGGGCGGAACGGGGCGACCGGGGGGCCAGGGCGGCGCTGAAACTGTCGGAAGAACCGACTCAGTTCCTGTCCGCGGTTCAGGTGGGCATCACCCTGATCGGCATTCTGGCGGGCGCCTATGGTCAGGCGACCATCGCGGGCGAACTGGATCGCATTCTGGAAGTCGCCTTCCCGGCGCTGGCGAAGTACACCGAATTCTTCGCCACGGCCCTGGTGGTCGTGTGCATCACCTATGTCTCGCTGATCATCGGCGAACTGGTGCCCAAGCGCCTGGCGCTGATCTTCCCCGAGACGGTGGCGTCCAAGATGGCCGGGCCGATCTCCAAGCTGGCGATCGTGCTGAAGCCGTTCGTCCTGCTGCTGACCGCCTCCACCTCCGGCATCCTGAAGCTGTTGGGCGTCAAGGATCGCGATGGCTCGGACGTGACCCAGGAAGAGGTGGCGACCATCCTGGCCGAAGGCACCTCGGCCGGCCTGATCGAGCCCGAAGAGCAGGTGATGATCGAGGAAATCCTGCGCCTGGGCGACCGTCCGGTGCGGGTGGCCATGACGCCGCGCCACGACGTGTTCTGGATCGCCCTGGACGACCCCGAAGAGATGCTGCGCGAAGAGATTCGCACCTGCCCCTATTCGCGAATCGTGGTGGCGCGCGAGAGCGACGTCGATAATCCGCTGGGCGTGGTTCACAAGAAGGATCTGCTGGACAGCCTGCTGACCAACGGCAAGTTTGACATCGAACCGCTGGTCGCCGAGCCGGCCTTCATTCCGCAGTCGACTTCGGTGTTGAAGGCGCTGGAGATCCTGAAGGGCTCGCGGGTCCACATGGCCTTCATCGTCGACGAGTACGGCGCCTTCGAAGGCGTGGTGACAGCGACCGACATCCTGGAAATGATCGCCGGCGACTTTAACGAAGGCCATGACGAAGAGCAGGCCTGGATCCATCAGCGCGCCGACGGCAGCTGGCTTGTCGACGGTCAGACGGACCTGGACGAACTGGCTGACAAGCTGGGCGAGGACTTCGGCGAGCATGAAGGCTTCCACACCGTCGCCGGCCTGATTCTGCACCAGATCTCGCGCGTCCCGGACGAGGGCGAAGTGCTGCAGGTTGGCCGATTCGAGGTCGAGGTCGTGGATATGGACGACCGCCGCATCGACAAGCTGATCTTCAAGGAACTGGTGAAGGCTCAGGACGAGCGGGACGCCATCGCCGCGCATCTGGAAGACTGATCGCAAGTGTCACATCGCCCTTGAAATGGCGGGCGGTGTCGGGCATACGCCCCCCTCTGGCGAACGCACGGACCTTTCGGGTTTGCGCGGTTGTCTAGGAGTTTAGCTCAGCTGGTAGAGCACCGGTCTCCAAAACCGGGGGTCGTGGGTTCGAGTCCCCCAACTCCTGCCAATCCCCCCTGTCGCTTCCGGATGGGACTTCCCATCTGGGGCGACAGGAACAATTGTGTGAAGAGCAACTGATGGCCAAGGCCAAAACTCCCGGCAAGCGGCCTCAAGGCAGCGCGAAGCCCCAGATGGGCGCCAAGCCTCAGGCGGCCGGTGCCGCCGCCATCACGGTCGATTCGCCCGAGCCCAAGAAGCCCCGCACCAGCCCCGGCCAGTTTCTGAGCCAGGTGCGCGCCGAAGGCCGCAAGATCGTCTGGCCCAGCCGCAAGGAGACCTGGATCACCTCGGTGATGGTCTTCATCATGGTCATCATCGCCTCGATCTTCTTCTGGATCGTGGACACCGGCCTGGGCTACGCCTTCCGCTACATCATCGCTCTCGGATCCTGAGAAAGACGCGCCCATGACCGATGCAGCGCCCGCAAAGCCCGCCAATCCGCGCCACAAGTGGTACATCGTCAACGCCTACTCGAACTTCGAGAAGAAGGTCGCCGAGCAGCTGCGTGATCAGGCCAAGCAACAGGGCCTTGAAGACGCCTTCTCCGAAATCCTGGTTCCGACCGAGGATGTCGTCGAGATCCGTCGCGGCCGCAAGGTGAACTCGGAACGCAAGTTCTTCCCCGGCTATGTGCTGGTGAAGATGGAAATGACCGACCAGGCCTATCACTTGGTCAAGAACACGCCGAAGGTCACGGGCTTCCTGGGCGCCGCGGGCGGCACCAAGCCCCTGCCGGTCTCCGAGCGTGAAGTTCAGAACATCATCGGCGCCGTGGAAGAGGGCGTCGAGCGTCCGAAGCCCACCATCCGCTTCGACATCGGCGAGAAGGTCAAGGTCATCGACGGCCCGTTCGCCAGCTTCGACGGTTCGGTCGAGAGCGTGGACGAAGAACACGCCCGCCTGCGCGTCGCCGTGTCCATCTTCGGCCGCGCCACGCCGGTCGAACTGGAATACGCCCAGGTGGAGAAGGTCGCGGGCTGAGGCTCACGCACCTGTCGATATTTAAGCCGCGTCCGAAAGGGCGCGGCTTTTTCGTTTCTGCGGCGAGGGCGGGGCGGTGCGTTGCCTTTCCATCCCCCCTCTGTTACACGCGCGCCTTCGCTCGGCGGGCCCTTGGTTCGCGGAGCGTCAAATCCGTGGGAGGCAGCCATGCCGCACCACGGCTCACCGGCCCTGCGTTCGCGCCGGGTCATTCATAGGAGAGACCAATGGCCAAGAAGATTCTCGGCTATATCAAGCTGCAAGTGCCGGCCGGTTCGGCCACGCCTTCGCCCCCGATCGGCCCGGCTCTGGGTCAGCGCGGCGTGAACATCATGGGCTTCTGCAAGGAGTTCAACGCGCGCACCGAGAAGGAAGCCAAGGGCACCCCGCTTCCGACCGTGATCACCGTCTATCAGGACAAGTCGTTCACCTTCATCACCAAGACGCCACCGGCGACCTGGTACCTGAAGCAGGCCACGGGCCTGAAGTCGGGTTCGAAGCTGGTCGGCCGTGAAGTCGCCGGCAAGATCACGCAGGCGCAACTGCGCGAGATCGCCGAAAAGAAGATGAAGGATCTGAACGCCAACGACATCGACGCGGCGGCCAAGATCATCGAAGGCTCCGCCCGCGCGATGGGCCTCGAAGTGGTGGAGGGCTAAACCATGGCCAAGCAAACCAAGGCCTTCAAGGCCCGCACCGGCGTGACCCAAGACCTGCTGCCGTTCTCCGACGCCATCAAGCTGGCCAAGGAAAACGCCAAGGCCAAGTTCGACGAGTCGCTGGAAATCTCGGTCAACCTGGGCGTCGACCCGCGTCACGCCGACCAACAGGTCCGTGGCGTCGTCAACTTGCCGTCGGGCACCGGCCGTGACGTTCGCGTCGCCGTCTTCGCCAAGGACGCCAAGGCCGCCGAAGCCACCGCAGCCGGGGCCGAACACGTCGGCGCCGAAGATCTGTACGAAAAGATCGCCGGCGGCTTCATGGAGTTCGACCGCGTTATCGCGTCGCCAGACATGATGGCCCTGGTCGGCCGTCTGGGTAAGGTGCTGGGCCCGCGCGGCCTGATGCCGAACCCCAAGGTCGGCACCGTGACCCCGAACGTGGCCCAGGCCGTCAAGGACGCCAAGGGCGGCGCCGTCGAGTTCCGCGTCGAGAAGGCGGGCATCGTCCACGCCGGCATCGGCAAGGTCTCGTTCACCCAGGACGCCCTGGAAGCCAACGTGAAGGCCATCGTGGACGCCCTGGTGCGTTCCAAGCCGTCGGGCGCCAAGGGCACCTATGTGAAGCGCATCAGCCTGTCGTCGACGATGGGCCCGGGCTTCAAGGTCGACCCGGCCTCGCTGGGCGCCTAAGTCGAAAGACAAGCCACACTGAAGAACGGCGGGGAGCGATCCCCGCCGTTTTTTCTTGCCCGGATCAGTAAGCCGCTGTGAAGCGGGCGCGGCTGTGCTTGGGGTTCTCCAGTTCGTCGACCATGGCGATGGCGTAGTCGGAGAAGCCGATCTTGCTGTCGCCATTGGCGTCCACGACCAGTTGGTCGGTCCCGGTGCGATAGCGGCCCAGGCGCGGCGTTTCCTCGATCAGGGCGGCGGGGGAGAAGAACGTCCAGTCGATGTCGGTCTCCTGACGCAGGTCGTCCAGGAAGGTCAGGCCGCCCTTGGCGATGGGCTTCCATTCGGCCGGGAACTGCGGCGTGTCGAACAAGAGGACACCGGGCGCGACCTCCAGGCTGGCGGCGCCGCCGGTGACGAGCAGGCGCGGGACGCCGGCGGTCTTCAGCGCGCCCAGGATCGTCGCGGCGGGAACATCGAAGTGCAGGGCGCTGATGACCGCGTCCGAACTTTCGATCAGATCGGCGAGCGCGGCGGCGTCCGAGGCGTCGCCGGCGACAGGCGTGACGCCGGTGGCGCTCGGGATTGCTTCCGGCTTGCGGGCGATGGCGGTGACCGTGTGACCGCGGGCGGCCAGTTCCTTGGTAATTTCCGAGCCGGCGCGACCGCTGGCGCCGAGAACTGCGACTTTCATGAAAGGCTCCTTTGGGTATCCAATGGATACCAGGTGCGATATGGGATGCGCCTATGCAAGACGGCACCTCTCAGACACCTGGTTACCTTCAAGAAACCTGGCTGCGAGGCGATGTGTTCGCAGCGAACTGTCCGACGCGGCAGCTGCTGGACCGCATCGCCGACAAGTGGAGCACCCTGATCCTGATCGTGCTGGGAGAGGGGCCGATCCGCTTCAACGCCCTGAAGCAGCGGGTCGATGGGGTGTCGCAGAAGATGCTGAGCCAGACGCTGAAGTCGCTGGAGCGCGACGGGCTGGTGTCACGCTCCGTCGTGGCCACCGTGCCGGTGTCGGTGACCTATGCGGTCACGCCGCTGGGCCGAACCCTGATGGCGGCGATGCAGTCCATGATCGACTGGGCCGAGACCCGGATGCCGGAAGTCGCGGCCGCGCAAATGGCCTACGATCAGCGATCCTCCGACGCCCACTGACTTTTTTATCGCCTGCGGCGAACGGCCACGCTCGACCCGCGTTCCTGTCGCGACCTTGAAGGGGGCGATATGTTCGGACTGGGAAAACTGATGGGCGAAAAGCCTGGTGTGGGCGGCCACGACCCGTGGAAGGGGCGGCTCGCGTTCGGCGCCATCGTGCTGGTGTCGGCCTATTTCGCGGTCCAGCTGATCGTGACGCTGCAGACGCTGTGGCTGCTGATCTTCGGGGCCATCGTGGTGTCGGTGATCCTGCGCGCCCTGGCCGATCCCATCGTGCGCTGGCTGAAGGCGCCGGATCCGCTGGCCGTCTTCCTGTCGCTGCTGATCGTGGTCGCGGTCCTGGCGGGGATATTGACCCTGTTCGGAACCCAGATCACCGAACAGGTCGTGGCCCTGTCCGCCGTGGTGCCGCAAGGCTGGGAGCAGGTTCAGTCTTGGATCCAGGCCCAACCCTATGCCGCACAGCTGTTGGAGCAACTACAAGGGCTGGGCGGCCGTGCCGGTCAGGCGTTGCAGGTCGCTCAGAAGTTCGCCCTGGGCTTCGCATCGGGTGTCACCACACTGGTTCTCGTCGTGGTCGCGGGCGTCTTCCTGGCGATCGAGCCCGCCAAGTCGCGCGAGGGGCTGCTGTCCATGCTGCCCATGGATCGCCGCCCGCGAATGCGCGAAGTGCTGAACAGCTGTGGCAAGGCGCTGAAAGGCTGGCTGAAGGCGCAGCTGTTCTCGATGGTTCTGGTCGGCACGCTGACAGGGGTCGGCTTGGCCATCATCGGCGTGCCGTCGGCGCTGGGGCTGGGTCTGCTGACGGGACTGGCGCAGTTCGTGCCGATCGTGGGCCCCATCGTCTCCACCGTGCCGGCCGTGCTGGTTGGCGCCACGCAAGGGTGGCAGACGGCCCTGATGACGCTGGCGCTGTATGTCGTTGTGTCCCAGCTGGAGAGCAATTTCATCACGCCGATGGTGCAGAAGAACGTCGCGAACTTGCCCGTGGTGCTGGGCATCTTCGCCGTGGTGGGCATCGGCACCCTGTTCGGGCCGCTGGGCGTGCTGTTCGCCACGCCGCTGGCGCTGGTGCTGCACACCTTGATCACCATGCTGTATCGTCAGGACGTGCTGGGCGATCCAAAGGCCAAGGCGCCCGGCGAGAAATAAATGGGACCGTCCGTAATCTGACAACTTGACGCAGCCGTCGTGATCCCGTTTCGAGGGCGGCCGCGACCGGCAGACCTGGAACCAGACGTGAAGATTGGGCGAGAGCCAGCACGAATCGTCAGGACCGCTCAAGCGATGGGCGAGGGCTGAGGCGTGCCGCAGGCCCGGTCGAAACGCACCACCCGCTCCGAGACCCGGCAGGTCGCGGCCCTGCCGTGGCGGCTGGAGGACGGCGAGCGTCGCATCCTGATGATCACCTCGCGCGAAACGCGACGCTGGGTGATCCCCAAGGGCGGGCGGATGGTCGGCAAGAGCGATCCCGAGGCGGCCGCCCAGGAGGCGATGGAGGAGGCGGGGGTGAAGGGCGACGTCGACACCCAGTCCATCGGTGTCTTCCGCTACGCCAAGGGGTTGAAGGACGGGGGCGTGCGCCAGTGCGTGGTGTCGGTCTATCCGCTCGAAGTGTTGATCCAGATGGGCGCCTGGCCCGAGGCGCATCAGCGCGAGCGCCGCTGGATGAGCCTGAGCGAGGCGGCGGATCTGGTTCATGAGCCCGACCTGGCCGCGCTGATCCGCGACTTCGACGCCACGCCGCTGGAAGATTGAGCAACCGTCGGTCGAATTCGACTGGCCTGCGGACCTGAGCCTTCCGATAAGAGGGCGGGGAGGCCATCATGATCATCACACGCAAACAGGCGCTGGCTGCGTCGCTGGGTCTGGCGCTGGGTCTGAGCGCGACAGGCGCGCACGCGCAGGCGGCGGCTCAATCGGAAACGGTCGTCGTCACACGCGTCGAGCCGGCGCCGCAGGATGCCGGCTTGGCCCGCCGCAGCGCCCTGGCGCGCGAACTGATCGATCTGTCCGTCGGGCCGAACTTCATGAAGGAGTTCGAGCGCGTCATGGTCGCGCAGATGGGCGAACTCGATAAGAAGGGCGGCGAAGAAGCGATTTGGGTCCGCACCAACATGCCGTCTATGGCTAGCAGAATGATCGAGCGGTTCATGGATGACTTGGCCCCAATCTACGGCTCCGTCTTCACTGAAGAAGAACTCGTCGCTCAGATCGCATTCTATCGCACGGCTGTCGGGCGTTCTGTCGCAGCCAAGACGATATCCTTGAGCATGGCCTCACAGGAGGTCGAGACCGCAGCGATGACGAACCTTCTGGAGGAGTTCGAGAGCAAATATTGCGCCCGGTTCGACTGCGGCGAGGCCGAACAGACCGGCGCCAAGCCCAGCCGGCGTTAAGCCGGGTTGATTTCTAACGGCGGCGCCTGTAAGAGCGCCGCTTCCCGTCGGAGGTTCATCTTCTGACGGTCCTGTCCGAGAACTTCGGGGCGTGGGGGTCACCCAGGCCATAACTGTCAGAGGGCCCTCTGACGCCGTGGGGAGATGGGGACGCGACCTTGCGCTGTCAGCCCGCATTCCGGGATGGACGCCGTCAGACGCATCCTTCGGACAATACGACCGGCTTTAACGCTTCGCAGCGATGCGACGCGCTTTGGCCAATCCGTCGTCGGGAATAAGCCCGGCGGCGAATACCAAGACTGGAGACCGCAATGGATCGCGCTCAAAAAGCCGAGTCTATCGAATCGCTCAAGGGCGTTTTCGCCGACGCCGGCAGCGTGGTCGTGACCCACAACCTGGGTCTGACCGTTGCGGAAATGGAAGATCTGCGTGGCCGTCTTCGTAAAGAAGGCGGCGCGTTCAAGGTGGTCAAGAACCGCCTGGCGCTGAAGGCGCTCGAAGCCGAGGAAGGCAGCGACTACCACAACCTGTTCAAGGGTCCCGTGGGCATCGCCTATTCCGAGAACCCCGGTACGGCCGCCAAGGTCGCCACCGAGTTCGCCAAGGCCAACGATCGCTTCAAGATCGTCGGCGGCTTCATGGGCTCGACCATCGTCGACCAAAAGGGCGTGGACGCACTGTCCAAGCTCCCGACGCTCGACGAGGTTCGCGGTCAACTCATCGGCCTGCTTAACGCGCCTGCGACCCGTATCGCCGGCGTGCTGCAAGCACCCGCCGGTCAGCTGGCTCGCGTGTTCAACGCCTACGCCACCAAGGAAGCCGCGTAAGCGGCCCAGCCTTTCATCTCTGCATCACTCTCTAAAACCAATCCTCCGAAGGAAAACTGACAATGGCTGACCTCGCCAAGATCGTCGAAGACCTGTCCGCTCTGACCGTCCTCGAAGCTGCTGAACTCTCCAAGCTGCTGGAAGAAAAGTGGGGCGTCAGCGCCGCTGCTCCGGTCGCCATGGCTGCTCCGGCCGCCGGCGGCGGCGCTCCGGCTGAAGCTGCCGAAGAGCAAACCGAATTCACCGTCGTCCTGGTCGACGGCGGCGACAAGAAGATCAACGTGATCAAGGAAGTCCGCGGCGTCCGTTCGGACCTGGGTCTGAAGGAAGCCAAGGACCTGGTCGAAGGCGCTCCGCAGAACGTCGTCGAGAACGTCTCCAAGCAAGCCGCCGACGAAGTCGCCAAGAAGCTGACGGAAGCCGGCGCCAAGGTCCAGATCAAGTAAGATCTGACTTTCGGCATTTGCTGAAGATCGGAAAGGCCCGGCGGGAAACCGCCGGGTCTTTTTTGTTGGCCTATCGCAAGTTTTTGCTGGGCCTATCGCGCTTCGCGCTACTTGAGGCCGGGCGCTACTGTGGTGCGTGGTGCGTGGAGCGCTCAGCGCTGCGGTCGGCTGCGCATAGCGAAGAAGGCCCATAGGGCGTCGTTGTCGGCGACCCAGCTGTGGCCGCCGCCGGCGGTGATGCGGCCCACCACGTCCGCGCCGTCGCAGCAGGCTGAGTAGCCCTCTTCATAGATCTTGTCGGCGATCCAGCGGGTGTCTCGCACCTGGGTGCAGCCGTTCAGCTGGGCCCAGCGCTGTTCGGCGGCGTGCATGGTGTAGCTCCAGTAGCCTGCGCCGCCGCCCTGGATCGGATTGGTGGTGTCGGCGTCGCCGGCGAAGGCGATGACCGGCATAGGGCGCGAAGGACGGCAGGTGGCGGGATCCGGCTCCTCCGGGCGGTCCTTTCTGGGATTGCCGGCGCGCAAGCCGACGACCGGAGCGATGGCGGCGAAACGGTCGGCGGCGACGCAACCCAGCCAGGACACCATCCGCCCGCCGCCCGACAGGCCCGTCGCATAGATGCGGCTGTCATCGACGCAGCCCTGGTTGGCCAGATAATCGATGGCCCCCGTCAGATAGGCGACGTCGTCGGCATCATCGGGGCCGGGGACCGCGCCGGTCACGGTCGGCACGCCGGGGATGTTCCAGACGAAACCTTGATCGATCGGAATCCCGGCGTCGGGCGCGGCGACGATGAAGCCGTGCCGATCCGCCGCCTCCGCCAGGCCGGAAGACGTCAGCATCTTCTCTCCCGTGCCGCCGCTGCCGTGCAGCAGGAAGACCAGAGGCGCCGGCTTTGCGGGGTCAAAACCGATGGGCAGATGGATCCGCATGGTGCGTCCGGTGCGGCCGATGGCGACGGCCTGGGTCGCGCCCGCCTGCCCGATGTTGCAGGAGCCGGCCGCCTGGGCCGAGGGGCTGAAGATCATCAGGCCCATCAGGGCGGCGAACAGACCGAACCATGGCTTCATGCGACGTTGTCTCCGCTGATCGAGAGCGACAGGGTGGGGTGTTTTCGGCATCGAGGCCAGTCTTGAGCGGCGCCGTGCGGCTTCCCATCTGTGGACACCCCAAGACGGAGCCATCCCCTATGAAAATTCTGCTGGTGCTGACGTCGCACGACCAACTCGGCGACACGGGCAAGAAGACCGGCTTCTGGCTGGAAGAACTGGCGGCGCCCTATTACGCGCTGAAGGATGCGGGCGCGGAGATCGTGCTGGCCTCGCCGAAGGGCGGTCAGCCGCCGTTGGACCCCAAGAGCGACGACCCCGACGCCCAGACGGACGACACGCGCCGGTTCAAGGCCGACGCTGAAGCCCAGGCCGCCCTGGCCTCGACCGTCGTCCTGTCGTCGGTGAAGGCCGAGGATTTCGACGCCGTCTTCTATCCCGGCGGCCACGGGCCGCTGTGGGATCTGGCGAACGACGCTGACTCCATCGCCCTGATCGAGGCCTTCGCCAAGGCGGACAAGCCGACCGGCTTCGTCTGCCATGCCCCCGGCGTGCTGAAGTCGGTGGAAGGGCCGGATGGCAAGCCGCTGGTCAACGGCCGCAAGGTGACCGGCTTCACCAACTCCGAAGAGGAGGCCGTGGGCCTGACCGACGTGGTGCCGTTCCTGGTCGAGAACGTGCTGACCGCCAACGGCGGCGACTACTCCAAGGGGCCGGACTGGGGCTCCTATGTTCTGACCGACGGCAAGCTGGTGACCGGGCAGAACCCCGGCTCGTCGCACGCGGCGGCTGAGGCGCTGCTGAAGCTGTTGAAGTAAGGGACGTGTCTCCTCCCCGCGAGGCGGGGAGGAGACGCTTTCAGCGACGGCGGGGCGCGAGGATGTCGGACAGGCGATCCGGCGCGCCTTCGATCCGTTCCAGCCGCGGGTAGCGCAGGCCGTCGTGGTAGGCGAAGGCCACCGTGCGGAAGCGATCGCCGGATTTCAGCAACAGTTCGATCGGGGCGTCGGTCCCTTTCGCCGCCGTGACGGCGTCGCGCAACACCTCGGCCGAGCCGGCCTTGCCGTTGACGGCGACCAGGCTCCAGCCGGCGCCGAGGCCTTGCTCGAAGGCGGGGCCGCCCCAGCGGATGTTGGTCAGCTTGTCGCCCGACAGGGTGAAGCCCAGCGAATATTGGAAGTCGTTGGCCCAGCCGCTCTGGACCGACTTCTCCGCCGCCGAGGGCGTGTCGGTGTAGGTCAGTCGCCAGCCGCCACGCTCGATCCCGGCCAGCGGCGCCCGGGCGTCGGGACCGACGGCGTCCAGACGGGTGCGCAGGAAGGCGGCCCAGTCGTGGGGATAGACGGTGTTCAGGGCTGCGACCACATCCTCGAACCTGTAGCCTTGCGGCGCCCATTCGCCGTCGTCGTGACCGAAGAAGCCCCTGGCGAAATCATCCAGCGACTTGCGGCCATTCGTGCCCTCGCGGATCAGGGTGTCGGCGTCCAGCCAGACCAGCAGGCTTTCGCGGTAATAGTCGCCTGTGCCGCGCATCCAGGATGTGAACTGGCCCGGCACGCGATAGCCCAGAAGATTGTGGTTGTTGGTGTCCTGCAAGGCGCGCCACTGGCGACCCGGCTGCTGGTCATAGAAGGCGGCGACGCTGGCCAGGGTGGCGAGGGCCACATCTTTCGAATGCAGGCCCGAACGGGCGGCCAGCACATCGCCCCAGTATTCGGTCTGACCTTCATAGACCCACAGCAGGGTGTTCTGGGTCGGGACGTTATGGTTGGCGGTCAGCTCGTCCGCCGGACGCATGAACTTGCCGTTCCAGGAGTGGGTGTATTCATGGGGCAGCAGGCCCCGGTCGCCGGCGCTCTTGGTCCAGTTGGTGAAGAAGTCGGGCGCGCCGGTGTTCTCGGACGAGCGATGATGCTCCAGCCCGATGCCGCCCATCTGATCGGTCAGGGCGAACAGGAATTCGTAGTTGTCGAAGTGGCGGGCGCCGAACAGGCGGTCGGCCTGTTGGACCATGTTCTCGAACAGTTTCAGCTGGTCGTCGGTGGCGGCCAGACCCTTGGCCTCGTCGGCCAGGATGTTCAGGTGGACGCGCTCGCCGCTGGGGTCGATGTCGACGCGGCGATAGTGCGCGCCCGCGAAGATGGGGCTGTCGATCAGGGTGTAGAGGTCGGTCGGGGCGAAGGCCGCCACGTCGCCGTCCTGAGACGCCGTGGTCAGGGCGGTGCCGTATTTCCAGCCGGCGGGCAGGACCACCGACGGGGCGACCTGGATCTGGCGGCTGAAATAGCCGGCCGGATAGAGGATGGCCTTTTCCCACTGCAGATTGACCATGGCCGGGGTCATCAGCACGCGCCAGTTGGAGGCGTCGGGCTGGGTCAGCTGCTGGAACTGCACGTCGATGCTGGTCACGCCCGCCGGGATGTCGAGGTGGAAGGCGTAAGGGTCCAGCGTGTCGCGCAGCCACTCGATCCGCTGGCCATTGGCGGTGACGGTCAGGCCGGACAACAGCTGGATTGGGCCGGTGGCGGCGTGGTTGCCGGGCAGGAACTTCGGATAGAGCAGGGTCAGCGGGCCCGGGCTGGCGACCGGGATGGTCTGGCTGACGTTGATGATGCGACGGTCCAGGTCGGTGATGTCGGCGCGGTACTGGATCACGCCCGGATAGGGCTTGTCTTGCGGCGCCGGGATGGCCGGCTGGGCGCGGGGCAGGGCCAGCGGCGCTTGGGTCGCATCGATGACGACCGGAGTGGACTGGAAACTCTGGGCCAGAACTGGCGAAGCGGCGGCCGTCATCAAGACGGCGAGGCAGGCGGCGGTCAGGCGGGTACGCGGCATTCGGTCATCCGGTTCGGCGAAGGAGCCGCACCGTCGGGGGCGAGGGGCGATGCGTCAAGCGCGGCGTTGTGTCTCCTCCCCATGAAATGGGGAGGGGGACCGCGAAGCGGTGGAGGGGCTCTTGAAGTCTCACAGGCGCCTGCGAGGCGGTGAAGAGCCCCTCCGTCACGGCGCTGAAGAAGCGCCGCGCCACCTCCCCACGCAGTGGGGAGGAGACGTATGTGTTCGGCGTTCTAGCGCCGGCGGGGCGTCAGGATGTCGCCCAGGCGGTCAGGCGTGCCCGGGATGCGTTCCAGGCGGGGGTAGCGCAGGCCGTCGTGGTAGTCGAAGACGACGGTGCGGTATTGCTCGTCGTCCTTGACGATCAGGGTGATGGGCGTCGACGGATCCTTGGCTGCGGTGACGGCCTCGGTCAGGCGTTCGGCGCTGGCGGCCTGCCCGTTGACAGCGACGATCTCCATCCCGGCGGCCAAGCCCGACTTGAAGGCCAGGCCGTTCCACTGGACGCTGCGGATCTTGTTGCCCTCGCCGGTCTGGAAGCCCAGCGAATAGGTGAAGTCGTTGCGTTTCAGCTCGGCAGACAGGGTCTTCATGTAATCGGTGGGCTTGTCCGAATAGGCCAGCCGCCAGCCGCCGCGCGCCAGACCGTCCAGCGGGGCGCGGGCCTCGGGGCCATCGGCGTCCAGGCGGGTGCGCAGGAAGGTCGCCCAGTCATTGGCGACGACGCCGTTCAGGGCCGCGACCACATCCTCGAACGTATAGGGAGCGGGGGTATAGCTGCCGTCCTGAACGCCGTAGAAGGCGCGGGCGAAGTCGTCGAGCGACTTCCGGCCGCCGGTCTTTTCGCGGATCGTCGTGTCGACGTCGAGCCAGATCAGCTGGCCCTCCGAATAGTAGTCCTCGTCGCGCTGCCACGACAGCCAGCCCTTGGGCTGGCGCTGGCTGATGATGGGGTCGTTGGTCGTGTCCTGCATCGCGCGCCATTCGCGGCCGACGCGCGTGTCGAACGTCGCGGCGGTCATGGCCAGGGCGTCCATCGCCTGTTGCTTGCTGAGCAGGCCGGAGCGAGCGGCGATCACCTGGCCGTAGTACTGCGTCTGGCCCTCGTAGACCCACAGCAGGCTGTTCTGCAGGGGCGAGTTGAAGTTGGGCACATACTGGTCGGCGGGGCGGCGCCATTTGCCGTCCCAGGAGTGGTTCATTTCGTGGCTGAGCAGGTCGCGATCGGACAGGTGCGTATCCCAGCCGGTGAAGAAGGCGGGATCGACCGAGTTTTCCGAACTGCGGTGATGCTCCAGCCCGATGCCGCCCAGCTTGTCCGTCATGGCGATCAGGAAGTCGTAGTGGTCGAAATGGCGCGCGCCATACAGCCGGTCCATCTGATCAACCAGATTGCGCAGGATCTGAATCTGCTCGTCGGTGGCGTTCAGGCTGTCGGCCTTGTCCGCGACGATGTTGGCGCGAACGGGCGAGCGGCCGCCGGGATCGAGGTCGATCTGGCGATAGTGGACGCCGGCGAAGACCGGGCTATCGATCAGCACTTCCAGATTGACGGGCTTGAACGTCTGGACGTCGCCGGCCTTGGTTTCAGGCTCCAGCGCCGTGCCGAACTGCCAGCCGGCGGGGAACTTGACCGTGGGCTGGACCGTGATGTTCCGCGACCAATGGCCGGCGGGATAGAGCAGCATCTTCTCCCACTGGATGTTCAGCATCTCGGGCGTCATCGTGATGCGGCCCTGATTGCCGGTCGTCGGCGACAGGTGCTGCAGGGTGATGTCCAGCGCCGTCGCACCGGCCGGGACGACCACGTGGTAGGCGAAGGGATGCAGGGTGTCGCGAACCCACTGCACCCGCTGGCCGTTCGCCGTGATCTCGATGCCGGCCAACTGCGCGATGGGGCCGACGGGGCCGTGGTTGCCCGGTAGCCATTCGGGGAAGAACAGGGTCATCGGTCCCGCCTGGGCGACCGGGATCGTTTCCTTCACCGCAAAGATATGCTGGGCGAGATTGGTGGCGTCGACGTCCAGGGTGATGACGCCGGGATAAGCGACGTCCCGCGCTTCCGGAATCGCATGCAGGGGCGCGGGCAGGGCGGGCGGCGTGGTCGAGGCCTGCTGCGCCAGAGCGGCCGGTGCGGTCGAGGCCAATAGGAGGGTTAGGCCGAGAGGGGCGGCGCGCAGGCAAGAACGGATCATCGAGGACTCTTCAGGCGACTGGGGGAACCGCGACAGTCCGACGCAGGGTGCAAGGCGTCAAGGTCTAAGCCGTTGACGATCTTGCGTTCGCCGCTTGGCGGAACGCGCTGTCCCGCTTGTCCGTTGATGCCGCGCACACGCCTTGATCCGGCCCGAAACCGGGTGCGGAATGGCGTCATTCTACGCTTGCCAGTCTCGGATGCCCATGAAGACCCGATCGATCGTGCTCGCCGCCGCCTTCGCCCTGTCGGCGTGCGGCAATCCCTCGAATTCCAAGGCGCAGGAAGGCGAGTTCGCCCAGCCGACGCGCACCGCACCGGCCGATGCGGCGGGTATGAAGTCCAGCTTCGCACCGGTGGTAAGATCTGCCGCGCCGGCCGTGGTCAATATCTCGGCGCGGAGTGTGCAGCGGGTGCAGGCCGATCCGTTCTTCCAGTTCTTCGGCGGCGACATTCCCCAGGCGCGGGTGGCGGAATCCGTGGGCTCCGGCGTCATCGTCCGTTCGGACGGGATCGTGGTGACCAATAACCACGTCATCGACGGCGCCCAGCAGATCAAGGTGGTGCTGAACGACCGGCGCGAGTTTCCCGCCACCGTCATCCTGGCCGACGAGCGCAGCGACATCGCCGTGCTGAGGCTGGAGAACGTCAGCGATCGGCTGCCGGTGCTGGCCATCGACGATCAGGAAGAGCAGCAGGTCGGCGATCTGGTCCTGGCCATCGGCAATCCATTCGGCGTGGGCCAGACGGTGACCAATGGCATCATCTCGGCCCTGAACAGGACCGAGACCGGGATTTCCGACAGCGGCTCCTTCATCCAGACCGACGCGGCCATCAACCCCGGCAATTCGGGCGGGGCGCTGGTGGACATGGATGGCGACCTGATCGGCATCAACACGGCCATCTTCTCGCGCTCGGGGTCCTCGGCCGGGGTCGGGTTCGCCGTGCCGGCCGCGATGGTGAAGCGGGTGGTGGACAGCGCACTGGGCGGCGCGACGGCTGTGGTGCGGCCCTGGCTGGGCGTGAAGGGCGACACTGTCACCGGCGAGATCGCCGGCAGCTTGGGCCTGACGCGGCCGCAGGGGCTGGTCGTCACCGACGTCTACTCCAACGGTCCGGCCGCCCGCGCGGGCGTGCGTCAAGGCGACGTGATCACCGCCATCGACGGTCAGGAGATCAACGATCAGAACGGGCTGAACTATCGCGTCGGGTCGCGCAATCCGAATGATCAGGTCCAAGTCGCCATTCTGCGCGACGGGCGCGCCCAGACACTGACGGCGCGGGTCCAGCCCCTGCCGGGCGACGCCGATCCGAAGCAGGGCGTCACCATCGAGTCCGGTCCCTTTGCCGGAGCCGAGGTCGTGGCCCTGAACCCGGCCCTGGCCGACCGTCTGGGCGGCGATCCGTTCGCGACGGGCGTCATCGTGACCGGCGTCTCCGGCCGCGGCTATGCGGCGCGGGCGGGCTTCCGTCAGAACGACCTGATCGTCAGCATCAACGGCCGCGCCATCGGCTCGGCCCGCGATGTCGAGGCCGCCAGTTCCGGTCGCGGCCCATGGGAGGTCGTCGTCAACCGTGGCGGCCGTCAGATCCGCGGCGTGCTGAGATAGGTCGTCAGGCCTTCGCGGGCCCGCCGATCGACCAGGTGTGGCCGAAGGGGTCGCGCAGGACGCCGTAGCGGTCGCCCCAGAACTGATCGGCCATGTCCAAGACGGGTTCCGCGCCACCGACGGTCATCGCGCGCGTCCAGCAGGCGTCGGGATCGGCGACCTGAAGATGCAGGGTGACGCCGGCCGGCCGCACATCTTGGGAACCGCCGTATTCCGGGAACTCGTCATTCAACATGACGCTGGCGCCGTTGATCTTCAGGTGGGCGTGCATCAGTCGCTCGCCGTCGTCGGCGAGACGGCGGTCCAACACCTCGGCGCCGAAGGCGATGATATAGAAATCGATCGCCGCAGAGGCCCCGCGCGACGGGATTGTCAGATGCGGCGTCACGCCAGAAGTCGGACCCTGGTTCGGATTGGCGTCGGTCATGGTGCGGTCTCCGTGGCGGTTCGCGATACTAACGCGTGAAAAGCCTTTGGCGAACGCCTACATAGGTCGCACCCATGAGCGACCTGTTCGAAGCCTCCGGCATTCTGCCCCCCGACGCCCCCTTGGCCGACCGCCTGCGTCCGCGCACGCTGGACGAGGTGGTGGGGCAGGATCATCTGCTGGGGCCAGGCGGGCCGATCCGGCGCATGATCGAGGCGGGGCGGTTGGGGTCGATGATCCTGTGGGGACCGCCGGGGACGGGCAAGACCACGATCGCGCGCCTGCTGGCCCAGGCCGCGGGCTATGAGTATCAGGCTATCAGCGCGGTGTTTTCGGGCGTCGCCGATCTGAAGAAGGCGTTCGAGGCGGCGCGGATGCGGCGTGCAGCGGGACAGAGCACGCTGCTGTTCGTCGATGAGATCCACCGCTTCAACCGCGCCCAGCAGGACGGCTTTTTGCCGTTCGTCGAGGCAGGCGTGGTGACCCTGGTCGGGGCCACGACGGAAAACCCGAGCTTCGAGCTGAACGGCGCCTTGCTGTCGCGCAGTCAGGTCTATGTGCTGAAGCGGCTGGACGACGCGGCATTGGATCAGCTGCTGAGCCGGGCCGAGACGCATATGGACCGGACCCTGCCGCTGACGCCGGAGGCCCGGCAGGCGATGCTGGCCCTGGCCGACGGCGACGGGCGGTATCTGCTGACCATGTCGGAGGTGCTGTTCGACCTGGCTGAGGGCGAGATGCTAGGCGTGCAGGGACTGGCGGGCGTGCTGCAACGCCGGGCGCCCGCCTACGACAAGAGCCGAGAAGAACACTACAACCTCATATCCGCCTTGCATAAATCGGTTCGGGGCTCCGACCCTGACGCGGCGCTCTACTGGCTGGCGCGCATGCTGAACGGGGGGGAGGATCCGCTGTATCTGGCGCGGCGGATCGTGCGGATGGCGGTCGAGGATATCGGCGAGGCCGATCCGCTGTCGATCCTGGTCGCCAATGCGGCGAAGGACACCTATGACTTTCTGGGCAGTCCCGAAGGCGAGCTGGCACTGGCCCAGGCGGTGGTCCACCTGGCGACCGCGCCCAAGTCGGTCGGGGTCTATGAGGCGTTCAAGGCGGCCAAGAAGGCGGCCTATGAGACGGGCTCGCTGATGCCCCCCGCCCACATCCGCAATGCCCCGACCAAACTGATGAAGTCGTTGGGGTACGGCAAGGGCTATCAATACGACCCGGACACGCCCGAGGGCTTCTCCGGCGCGAAATTCTTCCCCGACGAGATGGAACGTCGCACCTTCTACAAGCCCAAGGGCGAGGGGCACGAGGAGAAGGTCAAGGCGCGGCTGGAACGCTGGGCCGAGATGCGGGCGCGGATGGCGGTGGACAGCGCTGTGGACGCGGCGGGCGACTGACCTCTAGAAGCGCCCGATGTCCGACCGCCAACCTGTCGTCCTGTCCGAAGACGAAATCGCCGCCGTCCGGTCGTGGGTGATCCACGAGGATGCGCACGTCATCGCCTTCTCAAAGCCGCCGGGCCTGTCCAGCCAGGGCGGGCGGATCAAGGCGCATACGCTGGACGATCTGCTGTGGGCGTTTGCGCGTTCGAACGGCAAGCGGCCGGAGCTGGTTCATCGGCTGGATCGCGACACCTCCGGCGTGATTCTGGCGGCCAAGACCAAGCCGGCGGCGAGTTTTCTGGGCAAGGCGTTGCAGATGCGGCGGTTCAGGAAACAGTATCTGGCCCTGCTGTCGGCGGCGCCTGAGCCCAAGGCGGCGACCATCGACGCGCCGCTGCGTCGCGAAGAGATCGGGCGCGAGAGCTATATGCGGGTCGTCGCCTTTGACGCGCCGGGCGCACAAGGGTCGCAGAGCCGCTATCGGACCTTAGCCGCAGGACCGGAAGGAGCCTTGGTCGAGCTGGAGCCGCTGACCGGGCGGATGCATCAGCTGCGTGTACATATGGCCCATATCGGCCGGGCATTGATCGGGGACGTGCGCTACGGGGGCGCCCTGACCACGCCGGTCGGGCCGGCGCCGCGTCTGATGCTGCATGCCGCCAAATTGAGCTTTCCGCATCCCGAGGGCGGGACGACGACGGTCGAAGCGCCGCCGCCCGAGGATTTCGCGAAGCTGAGAACGGCGCTGGGTCTTTAGGTCAACGGCGCTTCAGGGAACGGCGTGCGCGTTTTGGCGCTATGTCGTTGAAAGGATACCTCTGATGAAGCGTCTCGCCCTCGCCCTGACCGGTCTTTCCGCCCTGGCCCTGACCGCCTGCGCTAGCCTGGCGCCCTATGGCGCCCAAATGGGGCCGAACGGGCAGGGGTATTCCGAGCAGCGGATCGAATCCAATCGCTATCGGGTCACCTACAACGGCGTCGGCGCGGCGGGCCGTGTCGCCGATTGGGCGCTTGTGCGCGCCGCCGACCTGACCACCGAACAAGGCTACGACTGGTTCGAGGTGACACAGAGCTGGACCGATGGCCGGCTGGGGGGCGCGGGCGGGGTCAGCCCGAGCGTCTCCATCGGCGGCGGCAGCAGCCGATATGGCGGCTATTCGGCCTCGGGCGTCGGTGTGGGCGTCGGTCTGAACTTCAGCGGACCACAGCCGACCTCGACGACGCTGGAAGTGGTTTTGGGACGCGGCCAGAAGCCGGATCGGCCCAACGCCTATGATGCGCGCTCTGTCCAGAGTTCCATCCCGCGCTGACCATCGCTTTCGGCGCGGGCGGCGTATATATCGCCGCACGATGACACGTTTTCTTCTCGTTGCGGCAGGTGGGGCCATCGGCTCCATGGCGCGCTATGGCCTGGGCCTCGCGGCCGGGCGACTCGCGCCAAATGCCGGCTGGCCCGTGGGCACCTTCGCCACAAACGTCGCCGGGGGTCTGCTGATGGGTTTGCTCGTCGGCTGGCTGGCATTCCGGGGCGGGGCGCAGCAGGAGATGGTGCGCCTGTTTGCGGCGGTAGGCGTGCTGGGCGGGTTCACGACCTTTTCGTCCTATTCGCTGGAAGCGGTACAGATGATCGAGCGCCGAGAGATGGGCCTGGCCGCCGCCTATGTGATCGGCTCGGTGGTTCTGGCCATCGCGGCCCTGTTCGTCGGCCTGATGGTCGCCCGCCGCGCCTTTGGAGTTCCCGCTTGACCGATCAGCCGCCCGCAGCCGATGCGCCCAAGCGCGAAGTCCTGACGATCTATGTCGCCGAGGATGAGGACGGCATCCGGCTGGATCGCTGGTTCCGCCGTCGCTGGCCGCACCTGTCCAACATCCAAGTGCAAAAGATGGCCCGCAGCGGTCAAATCCGCGTGGACGGGGCCCGCATCAAGCCCGAAGGCCGACTGACCGCCGGCGCCGCCGTGCGCGTGCCGCCGATTCCCGACGACACCTCTCGCCAGGCCGGCGACGCCCACACCTTGTCCGAAAGGGACATCGCCTTCGCCAAGTCGCTGGTGCTTTACGAAGACGACATGGTCATCGCCCTGAACAAGCCGCATGGCCTGGCGGTGCAGGGCGGGACCAAGACGAGCCGTCACGTGGACCGCCTGCTGTCGGCCTGGGGCGAAGGGCTGGAGCGACCGCGCCTGGTCCACCGGCTGGACCGCGACACCTCGGGCGTCCTGCTGCTGGGCAAGGGGCCGGAGGCGGCCAAGCGACTGGCGGGCGCCTTTGCCCGTCGGCAGGCCAAGAAGACCTATTGGGCCATCGTCATCGGCAATCCTAAACCCTATTCGGGCCAGATCGACATGCCGCTGAAGAAGACCGGCATCAACGACTTCGAGATGATGCGACCGGCCGAGCGCAAGGACCCGCGCGCCGAACCGGCCGAGACGGCGTTCTCGACCATCAGCCGCGCTTCGCACCGGGCGGCCTGGATGGCCCTGCGCCCCTTCACCGGACGGACGCACCAGCTACGCGCCCATATGGCGGGGATCGGCCATCCGATCCTGGGCGATCCGAAATACGGCGACGAGAAATCGCGCGAACTGTCGGGCCCCCTGAAGCTGCAACTGCACGCTCGCAGCATCGAACTGGACCACCCGCGCGGCGGCGTCCTGAAGGTCACCTCCCCCTTGAGCCCCGAGATGAAAGCCGGCTTCGCCCACTTCGGCTTTTCTGAAGACGAGGCGGAGGATGATCCCTTCCTTGGCGTGAAGAGAATACGATGAGCCATATCCCCCCGCTCGACCCGATGGTCGCCGCGCGAAAGGGCTTTCGCGAAACGGAAGCTCGGATCACACGCTTCTGGAAAGAGGCGGTCGTCGCTCCGCATTCCGAGGGCGGCTGGGCCGTGCTGCTGGACGGGCGTACGCCGAAGACCCCGGACAAGGCGGCGCTAGTCTTGCCGACGCAGGCTGCAGCGCAGTTGGTCGCGGACGAATGGGCGGCGCAGGGGCAGTTTCTGGATCCGTCGACCATGCCGGCGACGCGGCTGGCCTCCACCGCGATCGACCGGATCGGGCAGGCGCGCGATGCGGTGGCGGACGAGATCGCCGCCTATGCCGGGTCGGACGTGGTCTGCTATCTGGCTGAGCATCCGACGCCGCTGGTCGAACGGCAGGCGCGGCAGTGGGGGCCTTGGCGCGATTGGGCCGCGCGCGAGATGGGCGTGGCGCTGGAGCCGGTCGCCGGCATCGTGCATCTGCCGCAGTCGCCGGACGCCATCGCGCGGGTCAAGGCGCATGCCCTGTCGCTGGACGACTTCCGCCTGACCGGACTGGCGACGGCCGTGCCTCTGCTGGGGTCGGCTGTGTTGGCTTTGGCGGTGGAACAGGGGGCGTTGGATGGCGCGGAGGCGTTCGACCTGTCGCGGATCGACGAGCTGTTCCAAGAAGAGCAGTGGGGCGTGGACGCCGAGGCCGCCGAACGCACCGAGGCGCGCCGCGCGGAGGCCCAACTGCTGGATCTGTGGTTCAGAGCGCTCGATTAGGGCGCTCGATTAGAGCGCGGGCGGCGTCGTCGAGGCCGCGATCAGCATCGCGCGTTCCTGGTTGGTCAGGTGACGCCAGCGACCCTCGGGCAGGTCGCCCAGTTCCAGCGGGCCGATGCGAATGCGATAAAGATCCACGACCTCCAGCCCGACCAGTTCGCACATGCGGCGGATCTGGCGATACTTGCCCTCGGTAAGGATGAAACGCAGGCTTTGCGGACCCGTCTGGGTGACGCGGGCGGGCTTCAGCGGCTTGTCGTTCAGCGACAGGCCGTGGCGCAGCTTGCTGAGCTTGCCTTCGGTGATCAAACCATCGACGACGACCAGATATTCCTTGTCGAGCTCTGACGCCGGGCCGATCACCGCCTTGGCGACGACGCCGTCCGACGACAAAAGCAACAGGCCGCGTGAATCCTCGTCCAGCCGGCCAATGGGGGGCAGGGAGGCGTCGCGGGCAGGCGTCTCGCCCTCGCCGATGCGGTTCGGCGTCTTCAACAGGCGCACGGCCGGGATCTTGCCGGGATCGGGCTGGCCCGAGACGTAACCGATCGGCTTGTGCAGCACCAGGGTCATGCCGGTCGCCAGCGCCGCCTGGGCGGTGTCGTTCAGGGTCAGGGTCTCGCCCGGCTGAATCTTTCGGCCGGCGTCGCTGATCGTCTCGCCATCGATGGAGACCAGACCATTGGCGATCAAGGTATCCGCCTCGCGCCGCGAACAGACGCCGGTCTGGCCCAGCCATTTGTTCACGCGAACGGGTTCGTCGCCGTCATAGGTGCGGGTGAAGGCCATGCGATTCCGTCGTCCAGTCGATGCGGGTGTCTAGAGCTGGGCGGGATCGCGAGCAAGCGGGTCGCCGTTTTCAGGATCAGCAAGGCCAGTCTGTTCGAACTGGTAGGTTGATCCGGCCGGGATCGTCACTATATCTGACGGCATTCCACAAATGACCCAGAGTGCGGGACGACACGCGTCGGACCCGTCGATTTTCATTTTTCTGGTCATCGGCGTGGGTGGTTCGACAGCGTCGCTTGTCGGATCTGGATTAGTATTAAAACATTTCAAGGAGACGTCTTGTTCGCTCAAAACAAATCTTCCGCAGGCCCCCGTCGCACCGGTTACAACCGTCCTGTTCCCACCCGTCTGCGCATGGGGCTGGTGATGCGGCGTGACATGGCGTTCGGCGAGTTGGGCGACGTGGAGGGCGCGTTGCGGGCCGAAGGCGTGGGCTTGGCCCCGATCTCGACGGGCGACGCCAGTTTGATCGCCGGCGGCGTGACCGTGCTGGCCACCGCAACGGCCAAGGACATCGCCGAAGGCCGTCTGAAGGGTTTGGTCGTTCCGGGCGGTTCGACGGACGAGGCGTCGCTGGCGGCGGTCAAGTCACTGCTTGACCTGGCGCGTGCAAACGCCCTGACGGTCATCGCCTTCGCCGATGGTGTGGCCTTGGCGGCGGAAAGCTTCGGCGTACCGGCCGAGGCCGATGGGGCGGTGTTTAAGGACGGCGCCGTGACCCTGCTGAACGACCGGAACGAACTGTCCAAGCTTGTCGGCGCGATCGCCTGATTAGACGGTGCGGAACAGCAGGATGAGGTTGTTCGCCGGCATCTGAACCCGCAGCGTGGCCGCAAGGCCATGCGAGCGGGCGAGGGCCTCCACCGCCTCGCGGTCACGCAGACCCCATTCCGCGTTTCGCGCCTTCAGACTGTCGTCGAAGGCGGCGTTCGATTCCGCCAGCGGAATCCCAGCCTCACGATAGGGGCCGTAGAGCGCCAGCAGAGCGCCGGGGCGTCGCAGGACGCGACCGGCCAGATGCATCAGCCCCTCGGTCGCCGACCAGGGGCTGATGTGCGTCATGTTCGCACAATATAGGGCGTCAAAGGTGTCGGTCGGCCATGTCGCGAGGTCGCCTGCGTCGATCGCCAACGGCGGCTTCAGGTTCGACAGAGCAAGCTGGCGGCTCCAGGCGGCGATGCTTTCGCGGGCCTGATCGCTGGGGTCGCTGGGCGTCCAGTCCAGATCAGGCATGGCGGCGGCGAAGGCGGCGGCGTGTTCGCCCGATCCGGACGCGATCTCGAGCACCGATCCGCGCCTCGGCAGATGGGCGCGGAGGACGCGAAGAATCGCCTCGGCGTTTCGGCGCGCGGCAGGCGAGGTAAGCGCGCCGTCAGGCAGGACAGTGAGTGAATCCAGTGCTTGCACAGGCCCTTCTACCGCTCTGACGCCGCGATCGCATCTGCGATCTTTTGCCCACGACACCGGTAGACATCGGCGCTTTCGTGCGCGGTTTGACGCGGCGGAAACGACGGCGCATTTCGCTTGTAACAGTGCGTGATCGTTATGTGTCGGGTCATGGCGGCGTCAGATCGCCGGGCTCTTTTTGCTCAGGAGACGTCCTTGTCCAATCCTTCCACGCCCGGCTTGCGCCCGGCGCCCACTGCCCATGCCGGGCTGATCGCCTGGGTCGAGCAGATCGCCGCCCTGACCAAGCCCGCCAAGGTCCATTGGTGCGACGGCTCCGAGGCCGAGAAAGAGGCCATCACCGCCGACCTGCTGGCCAAGGGCACGCTGAAGGCGCTGGATCAGACCAAACGGCCGGGCTGCTACTACGCCGCCTCCGATCCCCGCGATGTGGCGCGCGTCGAGAGCCGCACGTTCATCTGCTCGGACGACGAGGCTGACGCCGGCCCGACCAACAACTGGGCTGATCCGATCGAGATGCGCGAACGTCTGGATGGTCTGTTCGAAGGCTGCATGGCCGGCCGCACCATGTATGTCGTCCCGTTCTGCATGGGTCCGCTGGGGTCGGAGATCAGCGCCCTGGGCGTCGAGATCACCGACAGCGGTTATGTCGCCCTGTCCATGAGGGTGATGACCCGCATGGGTAAGCCGGCGCTGGATCAGTTGGGCGATAACGGCGTGTTCGTGCCGGCCGTCCATACGCTGGGTGCGCCGCTGGCCGACGGTCAGGCGGACGTGCCCTGGCCCTGCAACGACGACAAATGGATCGTGCATTTCCCCGAGACGCGGGAAATCTGGTCCTATGGCTCGGGCTATGGCGGCAACGCCCTGTTGGGCAAGAAATGCTACGCTCTGCGCATCGCCTCGATCATGGCTCGCGATGAGGGATGGCTGGCCGAGCACATGCTGATACTGAAGCTGACGGATCCGAAAGGCCGGGCGAAATACGTCGCCGCCGCCTTCCCCAGCGCGTGCGGCAAGACCAACCTGGCCATGTTGCAGCCCAGCCTGCCGGGTTGGAAGGCCGAGACCATCGGCGACGACATCGCCTGGATGCGGTTCGGCGACGACGGGCGGCTTTATGCGGTCAATCCCGAAGCCGGCTTCTTCGGCGTCGCGCCGGGCACGAGCCGCAACACCAATCATAATGCGCTGGAGACTCTGGCCTCCAACACCATCTTCACCAACACCGCCCTGACCAACGATGGCGACGTCTGGTGGGAGGGGCTGACGAAACAGGCGCCTGAGGGCCTGACGAACTGGAAGGGACATCCGCACGATCCCGCGTCCGGCGAACCCGCCGCGCACCCCAACGCCCGTTTCGCGGCGCCCGCCAGCCAATGCCCGGCCATCGCGCCGGAATGGGAAGATCCCAGGGGCGTGCCGATCGACGCGATTCTGTTCGGCGGTCGTCGCGCCAGCGCCGTGCCGTTGGTGACCGAAGCCTTCGATTGGGAGCACGGCGTCTTCATGGGCTCGACCGTGGCGTCCGAAGGCACGGCGGCGGCCGAGAACAAGGTCGGCGAATTGCGCCGCGATCCCTTCGCCATGCTGCCGTTCTGCGGCTACAACATGGGCGACTATTTCGCCCACTGGCTGAAGATGGGCCATGGGCGAGACTCGTCGAAACTGCCGCGCATCTTCTTCGTCAACTGGTTCAGAAAGGATCAGGACGGCCGCTTCGTCTGGCCCGGTTTCGGCGACAACGTTCGTGTTTTGAAATGGATCAGCGAACGGATCGACAGCGAGGCTGAGGCGCTCGATACGGCGGTCGGGCGCGTGCCGTCCGTCGCCGCGCTGGACCTGTCAGGCCTTGACCTGACGCCGGCGCAACTGTCGATCCTGCTGGACGTGGATGCAGGCGTCTGGGCCGAAGAGGCGGCGCTGATCCCCGACTTCTACCGCCAGTTCGGCGATCGACTGCCGACCGCCCTGTGGGACCAGCATGCGGCCCTGGTCGCGCGCCTGGACGACGCCGGCGCGGCCTCAATGGCCGCGGAATAGGCGAAAGCCATCTTGCAATAGGGGCGTCACGGGTCGATCAGACGGCCCGTGACATCTTCCTCTCCCATCGTGATCGTCGGCGCCGGCGTGCTGGGGCTTTGCACGGCGTTCGAACTGCATCGGCGTGGCTGGGCGGTGTTGGTGGTCGATCCAGGCTGGGTGAACGCCTCCTTGGTGGCTGCGGGGATGATCGCCCCGGCGATGGAATCAGCCATCGACGACGTGTCGGTTGATCGCGCGCGGCTGTTTCGGGCGGGACGCGACCTGTGGCCCAAGTTCGCGAGCGCCGCCAGCATCGCTCTGGCGCGTCGACGCGCCGAATGGCGAGGCGGCGATGTGGGGGCGATGGAGGCGCGGCTGGGCGCGCTGGGCTTCGACGCGCGGCGCGATGGCGCCAGCGTCACGACCGAAGAGGACTATCAGGTTGAGCCAACACAGGCCGTGGCGGCGCTAAGGCAGGCGCTGGGCGCGGCTGTCATCGCGGGGACGGTGACGACGATCGCCCGCACCGATGGCGGCTGGCGGCTCAAAGTCGGTGATCGATGGCTGGATGCGGACGCGGTCGTGCTGGCCACCGGCGCCGGTGACGCCATCATTGGTCTGCCCGAGGCCGCGCGCCGTTTGATCGCAGATATCGAGCCGATCCGCGGACAGATCGGCGTGGCAGCCGGACATCTTGTCGATCATGTTGTGCGCGGGCCGGGCGCCTATGTCGCGCCAATGGCCTCGGGCGCGGTCATCGGAGCGACGATGGAGCCGGGGCGGCGGGATACGACGCCGGATGCCGAGGCGTCCGAACGCCTGACCCAAGCGGGGTGGGCTGCGCTGGGTCGGTCGCCTGAGCCGCTGTCTATCGAATGGCGCGTCGGCATCCGGGGCGCTACGGCGGATGGTCTGCCCCTCGCGGGCGCGGCGCCTGGTGAAGAGGGTCTGTTTATGGCCTTGGCGCCGCGTCGAAACGGCTGGTTGCTGGGGCCCTTGGTCGGCGCCGTGGTCGCCGATGCGATCGAGGGGCGGACGGCGTCGCCACACGCCCGCGCCCTCGACCCTGGTCGGTTCTAGCCTTCCATCGCGAACCGGACGGTGAAGTTGACGGTCGCGCCGTCGACAGGCCGGCCGTCAACGGTGCGCGGGTTCATGCGGAACGACCGCGTCAGGCTCTGCGCGGCGCGGCCGAAGCCCTGGCCGCTCGGTGTCTCGCCCACGACCCGGCAGCCGTTCAGGCCGCCGTCCGCATTGACCACGCAACTGAGCGTCGCCGAACCCGGCGTGCCGTTCTCTGCGGCGCGGGTCGGATAAGCCCGCGCCATCTGCGCCGCCGAAGGCCGGCTGGCCCAAGATGGATTGTTGATCACCGACGGCGGGCGCGGTGGCGTCTCGACGGTTGCCGTGCCGCCCTCAACGCCGGTGGGAGCGACGCTGATGGTCGGCAGACCAGGTTGAGCGGTAACGACGCCGGGCTCGGGCGGCGTCAGCGGGATCGTCTGCACCGTCGAGGGCACGGGGATCGCCGATTTGTGAATGGGCGTGGGCGGCGCCGCCGTTTCAGGCGTGGGCAAGGGCTTGGGTTTGGGCGGCGCCATCATCACCGAGACCGGCGGGTCGAGGATGTCTTCGATGGGCGGCGCACTCAACTCGAACCGTTGATTATAAAGCGCCACCCCCGCCGCAACGTGCAGGACCACCGACACGCCGATGGCGCCCAGCATCCAGCGCGGGATGGGTTTCTTGCGTTCCCCGAAGTCGATCGGGCTGATCAAGCCGGGACCACCGGCAGCACGGATCATCATAACGTCACTCCCTCGTTCACCGCCCCCGCAGCGCCCGTAACTGGAAGTTGAGCGCGCAGGTTGTGGCGGCTTTACGGCGAAGTTTTCCCGTTCGACGAAGGTCGAGGCGTTAACGCGACCGTTAAGAATTAAGAGTTGGTTAACTACGTTCGCCGACCCTTCGCACATGGGTATCGGAGCGATTCCATCGACAGGCGGGGTAGAGGCGGCCATCCGGCGCGCATCGAACGCCGTTGGCGTGGACTATGACTTCCTGGTCAAGACCGCGCGGCGCGAGAGCGCGATGAACCCGTCGGCCAAGGCCCCGACCTCGTCGGCCGCCGGCCTGTTTCAATTCATCGAACAGACTTGGCTGGGCACGGTCAAGCAGCACGGGGCCCAGCACGGCTACGGCCAATACGCCGATCTGATCCATCGCGGGTCGGACGGACGTTGGCGCGTCGAGGGTTCGGCGCGCAACGTGGTGCTGGACCTGCGGTTCGATCCCCATGCAGCCTCGACCATGGCGGCTGAGTTGACGGCGTCCAATGCCGCCTATCTCCGCGGACGTACGGGCAAGGAACCGGGCGCAGGCGATCTGTATGCGGCTCATTTCCTGGGGCCGGCTGGGGCCGCCGGTTTGATGGAGGCGATGGATCGTAATCCGGGCGGCAGCGCCGCAGCGCTGTTCCCCGACGCTGCGCGGGCCAACCGCAGCATCTTCTATCGCAATGGACGCGCCGCCACGGTCGCCGAGGTCCACGCCAATCTGCAGCGCACGGCAGGCGAGGGCGCACCCGCCGCCGGAGCCGGCGAGACGAAATACGCCGTGCCGAACCTGAGCGACAAGGACCAGATGCTGGCCGCACGTCTGGATCGGCTGAAGCAGGATCAAGGCCTTCTGGCGCTATTGCTCGGTCAGGATGGATCATCCAGCAGCGGCTTCGGCGGCGCTTTCTCGCCAAATGGCAAGGAATCGACCTGAGTCGTTGCATTGCAACCGATGGTAAAGCGCCCGTTAAGCATGGCAGTCTCATTCTGGGATCAACGTCCGATTCCATCACGAGCCGTCCATGACCGCCTTCCGCGCCCGCCTGACAGAAGTGGACATTCGACGCCTGATCAAGGCGACGGACGACGATGAGCGGGCCGAGGCGGCGCACAAGCTGTGCCGCAACATGGAGCGCGCGGAACTGAATGAGGACGACAGGGCGGCGGCGCAGAAAATCCTGCGTCTGCTGGCCAATGACGCCGCCGAACTGGTGCGTCGCGCTATGGCCGTGACGCTTAAGGCGTCCGATCTGATTCCCAACGACGTGGCGCGCAAACTGGCCGGCGATCTGGACAGCATCGCCCTGCCGATCATCGCTTCCTCGCCGGCGTTCAGCGACGAGGATCTGATCGAGATCGTGCGCGCCGGATCGGTCGTGCGTCAGGTCGCCGTGGCGGGGCGGGCGCGGGTGTCGCGCGATGTCGCAACCGTGTTGGCGGCCGAAGGATGTGAGCAGTCGGTTCGCACCTTGGCGGCGAATGACAACGCCGACCTGTCCGAAGGGGCGCTGGCGACCGTCGTCGATCGTTTCGCCGAAGCACCCGAAGTGCTGACCGCCGTGGCCTATCGCCAGGTCCTGCCGCTGCATGTGACCGAGCGGTTGATCCAATTGGCCAGCGAGGCGGTGCGCGAACATCTGATCAGCCATCACGCTGTGGCCCCGGAAACTGCGATCCGTCTGGCCCAATACTCTCGTGAGCGGATGACGGTGGATCTGGTCGATCAGGCCAGCGTCAGCACCGATCTGGCGGCCTTCATGACCCAGTTGAACGCCCGTCGCGTCCTGAATGCATCGTTGCTGTTGCGCGGACTGGCGCGGGGTCAGATGGCGATGTTCGAATATGGGCTGGCCGAACTGGCAAACACGCCCCATCACCGCGCCTGGCTGATGGTGCATGACGCCGGTCCGTTGGGGCTGAAGGCAATCTATGATCGCGCGGGTTTGCCGCCGCGCCTGTTCCAAGCCTTCCGCGCGGGGGTCGACACCTGGCGTGCGCTGGCGGCGGAGGGGATCGATACGTCGAGCGCCTATTTCCGCGATCAGATGCTGGAGCGGTTCCTGACCCAGCGTCCGGCCGTACTGCGCGACGATCTGGCCTATCTGATGGAGCGGTTGGATCAGTCGCCGTCGCTTAGCCTGACCGCCGCCAACGCGGCCTGATCCTGAGAGCTTGATTCACGGCATCGACGAGATCGCGAAGCGATTTGTTTCGACCGATCAGGCTCAAAGAAAAAGGCCCGCCAGAGACGACGGGCCTTCGCAAACGGCTGGAGGGACTTCAGCCTGCGAGGTGATCTGCGACGCGCGCTTCCAGGGTCTCGGCCAAGGCGCGGCCGGTCGGATGTTCGTCAGTCTTGATCTGGTCGCGGACCACGGCGCGGATGGCGTCGATGTGGGCGTCCAGGATGGCGATCGGCGCAGTCATTCGGCGATCGGCGTCGTCCAGCATCTTGCACAACGAACCAGCGATGCGCGTCACCAGCGGATATTCATAGGTCGTGCCCAAGCCCTTCAGATCATGAGCGCGGAAATATAGAGCCTCTGCGGTGACGGGGGTGTAGCCCTGCTCACGGATGTCGGCCTGAGCCTTGTCCAGCTTGACGATCTCGTCGTTCAGCCACTGGCCGAACTGGGCCGACATGGCTTTCAGCGCCTCCTCTGCACGAGCGATGGCGTCGGCGTTGATGCCGAAGCCGCCGCCGACCTTGAGACGTAGCGAGTTGGTCGGAGGGGTGATCTGCGCCGGATTGCTCATGGCGGGCTCCATAGGACGTTCACGCCAAGATACGGTAGCGGGCTTAAGAAGCCGTGACCGATCAGTTCGCGAACTGTTCGGCCATCACCCGCTCATCGAACGACCGGCCCGCATCGAAGAGCATGGTCAGGGTGACGTCACGACGCTCGCGCACCTCTACGCGTGCGACACGGCGGACCTCGAAGTTGTCGGCGGTGGCCGAGACCGGGCGTTTGTCGGCCTCCAGGACCTCGAACCGCACCTTGGCGCCGTGCGACAACAGGGCGCCGCGCCAGCGACGGGGACGGAAGGCGCTGATCGGCGTCAGGGCCAGGATGCGGGCGTCCAGAGGAATGATCGGGCCGTGCGCCGACAGGTTATAGGCGGTCGATCCCGCAGGCGTCGCCACGAGGCAGCCATCGCAGGACAGTTCTTCCAGCCGCACGCGTTCATCGACAGTGATGCGCAGCTTGGCCGACTGGCGCGTCTGGCGCAGCAGCGACACCTCGTTGATGGCCAAGCCGGTGTGGACTTCGCCGCTTTCGGTCCAGGCGTCCATCTGCAGAGGGTGGATGACAGTCCTTTCGGCCGTCGCGATCCGCTCCAGCAGACCGTTGTCGTCGTAGTCGTTCATCAGAAAGCCGACCGATCCCCGGTTCATCCCGTACACGGGCGTGCGCTGGCGCAGGTTGCCGTGCAGGGTTTCCAGCATCTGCCCGTCCCCGCCCAAGGCCACTATTACATCGGCCTCGTCTTCAGACACGGCGCCATAGCGGGCGATCAAGGCCTTGCGTGCCGCCTGGGCTTCGGGCCGGTCGCTGGCGACGAAGGCCAATCGGGGCGATGACGGCAGGGGGGTGGGGCTTGACTGAGTCACTTGGCGACGTGGCCCGAGCTTAGGGCGAGAGTCAAACGGTCGCGGGCTTCTGCATCATCTGATGGAAGGCGCGAGAGGCGGCGTGTGCGCTCATCGGCGTCGCCTTCCAGCCGCCGTCGGCAGGCATTCCGCCCGAAAGCTTGCGCACTTCCACCAAAAGAGAGGCGAAGACGGCCTTATCCACGCCTACGGCAATGCAGGCCAGGTAAAGCGGTTCGGCGGTCGGCGCGCGGATGGCGTGATGCACCTGAGCCTCACTGAAGCCGCCCAGGGCCGCCAGGGTCTGTTCGAACAGTTCGAAACGCTGTTCTCGTAGCGCGCGGACCAGCAGACCGGGGCGCAGCTGGCCGGCGGCTTGAAGTTTTTCCACCAGTCGTCGTTCCGCGTCGATGCGTGCGCGATCCTCGGTCCGGGCGGACATGGCGCGCCACTCCGGGCTGCCGACAGCCTTCGCCGCCGCGTCCTGAACCGCCGCATTCAACTGGGCGTCGTCGATGCGGAAGCGTTCGCCGATCGACTGACGCAGAGCCTGGCCGACCCATTGATAAAGCTGCTGAGCCAACTGTTCGTTCAGCCTGGGGTGACGCGTCAACGGCGCCCGCAGGCCCGCTATGCGGCGCGAATGATCGACCAGCTTGCGCATGGCGTCTTCGCCAATGTCGGCCGTACGGTTGGACGCCAGCGCCGTCATGGTGACGGGTTCTGCGCGATCGACGATCGTGTCCACGACCGGCCGCGCCAGCTGCGGGCGCCGGGCGACGGCGATCTGATGCTCCAGCGTCGCCTCGATTAGCAGGCGTATCAGGTCGGCGTTTTGTAGAAGCGGGCTGGAGGTGATGACCGGGCGGGCGATCTCGATCTCATCCAGCGCCAGCATATTGACCAGCGCTGGCGGGGCCCAATCGACGCCAGCGATCCGTTCGGACAGGGCCAGTCGAATATCCCGCTCGGCCTGGGCTGTCAGAGCGAGGAAGATGTCGCTGAGCAGCGGCGCGACCTTGGGCGGCGGCGGATTGGATTCACACAGCGAGGTGACCTTCAGCAGCAGGCGCTGACGATCGTCGGCCGAACGGCTGCTGGCCAGCGCCAGAAGCTCAGACACAGTCCGGTCGTCCCAGGCGTCGCGGGGCGGCTCCAGTTGAACGACAGACAAGGCGGCTCCCCGAACCGGCTACGATGCTTAACCATATGCTTGCGTGATGAAGACCGGGTTAAGCAAGGCCGCTTCACGGGGTGACGTCACGTCAACGGCGGCCTTGTCGGCTTGACGACGCGACCGCGCGGGGTGACGGTTTGTAAAAGCCCATCCAGAGGCAGGAGGAAATCATGGCGGACGGAACCAGTCCCTCGATCAAGTCGCGCGTGTCCGAGGCCGAATGGCAGGTCCGCGTCGAGCTTGCGGCCCTATATCGGCTCGTCGCCCTGAACGGTTGGGACGACATGATCTTCACCCATATCTCGGCGCGCGTGCCCGGGCCGGAGCATCATTTCCTGATCAATCCCTATGGCTTCTACTTCGACGAGATCACCGCTTCGTCGTTGGTGAAGGTCGATCTGGAAGGGAACATCGTCCAGGATACGCCCTATTTCATCAATCCGGCGGGCTTCACCATCCACTCGGCCGTCCACGCCGCGCGCGAAGACGCCAAGTTCGTCATCCATCTGCATACAGTGAACGGCGTGGGCGTCGCCGCTCAGGCCGAGGGTTTGCTCCCCGTCAGTCAGAACGCGTGTTTACTACAGCATCAGGTTGCGTATCATGGGTATGAGGGGTTGGCCCTGAACCATGACGAACGCGAACGTCTGGTCGCCGACCTGGGGGACAAACCGCTGATGCTGCTGCGAAACCATGGCACGCTGGCGGTCGGGGAAACGGCGGCTCAGGCATGGATCGGCATCTTCTTCCTGGAAAGGGCCTGCGCGCAGCAGGTTGCAGCGCTGTCTGGCGGGCGCGAGCACATCTTGCTGGCGCCGGACGAAGCGCAGGCCGAAACCAAGGAGCAGGGGCGCGGCATTGGGTTCATCTCGTCGCTGGCCTGGCCGGGCGCTCTGCGACAGTTGGATCGCAAGTCGCCGGGCTACGACGCCTAGTTCCCGTTGTCGCGGGGGCGCTGGTCCTTGCGGCGCTGACACCGACTGAAGTCGTCGCCGGCGCCTGGGCCCAGCCAAAGGGCAAGGGCCAAGCCATCGTCAAATACGAGCGGCTGAGCGCCGACACGGGCTTCGACGCTGCTGGCGAGGAGCGTGATCTGCCTGGCCAGCGGCGCGACGCGACATTGGGTCTGTTCGCCGAATACGGCGTGGCGGATCGTCTGACGCTTCAGCTGAAGGCGGACCGGCAGGACGGCGAGGACGCCTTCGTCGATTACAGCGGGCGCGGCCCAATCGAGATCGGTGCGACCTGGCAGGTCTGGCGCGACGACCAGAACGCCGTCAGCCTTTACGGCGGCTATACCCAGGCCGGGGAGGGGCGCAACGCCGGCTATGCCGCGCCGGGCGTCGGCGATCACGATTGGGAGGCGCGCGTGTCGGTCGGCCGGTCCCTCGGCGAGATGGGCGAGCGCTGGGGAATGGACGGCGCATTCGTCGAGCTTCAGGCCGCACGCCGTCTGCGGGACGGCTTGCCGGACGAAACCCGCATCGACGCCACGGCGGGCGCCCGGATCGGCGAGGATTGGATGATGCTGGGTCAGGCGTTCGGCGGCGCGGCCGATGGCGGCGCGCGCTGGCTGTCCCTGGAAGCCTCGGTGGTGCGTGATTTCGGCGCCTGGAGCTTGCAGGCCGGATGGAGACAAACCGTCGCAGGCCAGGAGATCCCCATCAGCCGCGGGCCCGTTCTTTCGATCTGGAGACGATTTTAGGCAAGATTTCCGCGACGGAAAATGTGATCCGACACGTTACTGATACGTAACATTGCGCGCACTTCATTACCCGGTAATGCATGCGGCGTCCCCCCTGACCGAGAGACCCCCGCGTGATCAAACGTCACTTCTTCCTCGTCGCCGCCGCTGTCCTGCTTGCCCTGATGGTCGTCGCCGCCATCGTCAAAGTCTCCGCGGGAGATGAAAAGAAGGCGGCAGGGCCGGGCGGCGGTCGCGGACGCGGGGCGCAGCAGGTGTCGGAGGCCGTTGTCGCGCAGCGGCCCTTCTCGGATCAGATTCGCGTTTTGGGCGTGGCGCGCGGCGAGCGGTCGGTGAATGTCACCTCTTCGACCACCGAACTGATCACCCGCGTCCTGTTCGCGGACGGCCAGTACGTCTCGGCCGGCGCGCCACTGGTCGAACTCCAAGCGCGTGAAGAAGACGCGGCCATTATCGAGGCTCGCGCCAACGTCAATCAGGCCCAGCGTGAATACGATCGCTACAAGGCCCTGGCCGATCGGGGCGTTGCGCCCCAGGTCATGCTGGAACAGGCCGAGACCGGGTTGGAAACCGCGCGGGCGTCGTTGCAGGCGGCCCAGGCGCGTCGGGGCGACCGGGTGATCCGGGCGCCGTTCTCCGGGCGCGTCGGTCTGACGACGGTGACGCCCGGCACGCTGATCAACCCGGGCGCGGTGATCACGACGCTGGACGACACGTCGACGATCCGCGTCGATTTCCCCCTGCCTGAGCGCTATCTGAACCTGCTGCGTCCGGGCGCCCAGCTGACGGCGACGGCAGACGCCTATGGCGACGAGCCGTTCACTGGGCGGATCGCCCTGATCGACACGCGCGTCAACGAAACGACCCGCGCCGCAACCGCGCGCGCGGAGTTCCCCAACCCCGGCGGTCGCATCCGTCCCGGCATGTTGATGCGCGTGGCGGTCCAGCAGGGCCAGCGTCAGAGCGCCGCCGTGCCCGAGTCGGCCGTGCAATATGAAGGCGCCGGCGCCTTCGTCTATCGCATCGCGCCCGGCCAGAACGGCTCCACCGCGCAGCGGGTCGAGGTCGAGACCGGGGCCGTCGAGAACGGCTTTGTTGAAATCCTGTCCGGCATAGAGGCCGGCGACCGCATCGTCGGATCGGGCCTGAACCGTATTCAGCCGGGCGCACCGGTCAGCGTGGGCGGCCAGGGTCGCAAGTCGGGCGCCGCCAAATGATGCTGTCCGATGTTTCGGTCCGGCGGCCCGTCTTCGCGGCCGTCGCGGCCATCGTGCTGTGCGTCATTGGCGCGGCGGCCTTCTTCTTCCTGCCCGTGCGTGAACTGCCCGACGTCGATCCGCCGATCGTCTCGGTCAACACCAGCTACGCTGGCGCCTCGGCCGAGGTGATCGAGAGCCGGATCACCGAGCCGGTGGAGCAGCAGATCGCCGGCATCCAGGGCGTCGAACGCATCAACTCGACCAGCCGCGACGGACGGTCCAACGTGAACATCGAGTTCTCGCTGGACCGCAATATCGACGACGCCGCCAACGATGTGCGCGACCGCGTCAGCCGCGTGGTCGGCCGCTTGCCCGATCAAGCAGACCCGCCCGAAGTGGCCAAGGCTGATTCCGACAGCCAGCCGATCATCATCGTCTTCCTGCGCTCGACCAGCATGAACCGGCTGCAGCTAACCGATTACGCTGACCGCTATCTGATCGACCGGATGGCGACGGTGCCCGGCGTGGCCCAGGTCAACATCTATGGCGAGCAGCGCTATTCGATGCGCATCTGGCTGGATTCCGCCGCCATGGCGGCGCGGGGCCTGACGGTCAACGACGTCGAGACGGCCCTGACGAACCAGAACGTCGAACTGCCCGCCGGCTCGCTGGAATCGACGGACAAGGATTACACCGTCCGCGTGGCGCGCACCTACGCCCTGCCGGAAGACTTCCGCCAACTGCCCATCGGCACGCGAGGCTCGGCCTCGGCCTCAGCGACGGTCGCCACAGGCACGGGCAGCGGATCGTCGGCTATCATCCAGGGGCAGCCGACCTATGTGACGCGCCTTGGCGACATCGCCCGCGTCGAGGAGGCGCCGGAAGAAGACCGGCGTCTGTTCCGCGGCAACGGGATGGATCAGATCGGCCTGGCCGTGACCCGTCAGGCGCAATCCAACGACCTCGCCATCTCGGACGGCGTCCACAAGATGATCGAGGAAATCCGGCCGACATTGCCGCCGGGCGTGACCATCGAGGTCGGATCCGACAACTCGGTCTTTACCTCGCACGCGATCGACGAGGTCTGGATTACCATCGGCATCTCCATGGCCCTGGTGGCCCTGGTGAACTTCATCTTCCTGGGCAGCCTGCGAGCCGCGCTGATCCCGTCCATCGTGGCGCCGATCTGTCTGCTGGCGACCTTCATCGTCCTGGCGCCGCTGGGCTTCTCGCTGAACCTTCTGACGCTGCTGGCCCTGGTGCTGGCCATCGGCCTCGTGGTCGATGACGCCATCGTGGTGGTTGAGAACATTCAGCGTCGTCTGGATCTGGGCGAGCCGCCTCTGGTCGCCGCCGAACGCGGCGCGCGCCAGGTCTTCTTCGCGGTCGTGGCCACCACCATCGTGTTGCTGTCAGTGTTTGCGCCGCTGCTGTTCCTGCCGGGCTATGTCGGACGTCTGTTCGTCGAACTGGCCGCAGCGATCGCGGCGGCCGTGGCCTTCTCGGCTTTCTTGGCGCTCAGCCTGTCGCCGATGTTGGCCTCCAAAATTCTGCGACCCGCACACGGCGGTGGCTGGGTGGCGCGCAAAGTCGACTGGGGCATGGACCGGCTGAAGTCTTCCTATGGCCGGTCGCTGGATATGCTGTTGGGTCGTCGCATCGCCGTGATCGGCGTCGGCGCCCTGATCCTGCTGGTCGCAGCGGGGGCGGGCGGCATCTTCCTGACCCTGCCCAACGAGCTGGTGCCGGACGAGGATCGCGGCCGGGTTACGGTGCGCGTCGCAGGGCCCGAAGGCGCGGGCTTCGACTATACCCGCAAGATCATGCTGGGGTTGGAGCCTCTGCTGGCCGAATACAAGACCAGCGGCGAGGCCGACAGCTATCTGGTGTCCGCGCCAGGCTTCGGCGGCGGCAGCTTCAACTCCGGCAATGCGGTCCTCACGCTCGCCGACTGGTCCAAGCGCGACCGCTCGGCGGCCGAGATCGCTCAAGAACTGAACGGCAAGCTGCGCGGCCAGACGGGCGCCCAGGTCAATGCCTCGACCCCTGGCGCCTTCCAGCGCGGCGGCGGCAACTCCAACTCCATTGAACTGATCGCGACCGGCAGCGACTACCAGCAGATCTACGCCTGGCTCCAGCCGATGCTGGCCGCAGCCCAAGCCAATCCCGGCTTCTCGCGTCCACGCCTGAACTATGAGCCGAACTCGCCGCGTCTGCTGGTCGATGTCGATCCGCAAAAAGCCGCCGCGCTGGGCGTTTCCTCCCAGTCGATCGGCCGCACGCTGGAGACAATGTTTGGCTCTCGCCGCGCCACGACCTACATCAAGGGTGGTCAGGAATACGATGTCATCCTGCAGACCGAGCGCGACAATCGTCGCGAGGTCGCCGACCTGGAAGCCCTGTATGTTGCAACCGGGGGCGGCCAACTCGTGCCGCTGTCGGCCGTGGTCACGACCAAGACCAGCGGGGACACGCCGGACCGTCGCCGTCTGGATCGGCAGCGCGCGATCTCCCTGCAGGCCGACCTCAATCCCGGCACCACGATCGACGACGCGATACAGTTTCTGAACGCCGAGGCGGCGAAGCAGCCGCAAGGCGCCGTCGTCACCCAGTGGGGTGGGGCGGCGCGCGATCAGCAGGAGGCGGGCGGGGCGGTGTTCGCGGCGTTCGGTCTGGCGCTGTTGCTCGTCTTCCTGGTTCTGGCGGCCCAGTTCGAAAGCTGGATCACGCCTGCGGTCATCATGCTGACGGTGCCGCTGGCGGCGGCGGGCGGTCTGTTCGGCCTGCTGATGGCGGGCTCCAGCCTGAACATCTACAGCCAGATCGGCCTGATCATCCTGATCGGGGTGGCGGCTAAAAACGGCATTCTGATCGTCGAGTTCGCCAACCAACTGCGCGACCAGGGACGCTCGATCCGTGAGGCGATCATCGAGTCGTCGTCCTTGCGTCTGCGTCCGATCATCATGACCTCGATCGCAACCGCCTTCGGCGCTCTGCCGCTGGTGCTGTGGCAAGGCGCCGGCGCCGGCAGCCGTCAGACGATCGGCGTGGTGATCTTCACCGGAGCCATCTTCGCCACCGTCCTGACCCTATTCGTCGTACCGGTGATCTATGGCGTCCTGGCGCGCTTCACCAAGTCGCCCGAATGGACCGCCCGCAAGATCGAGGAGTGGGAAGCTCAGGAACTGCGCGAAGGCGGCCCCAAGGAACTGCCCGAGGCCTGACGGATCAGGCGGCGGGCGCAGGCTCCGGCTTGTAGCCCGTCTCCACCTTCAGGAAGGCGATGACGTCGCGGCGATCCGTGGCGTCGGGCAGACCAGGGAAGGTCATCTTGTTGCCGGGCAGGAAGGTGCGCGGGTTTTCCAGCCAGTGGTCCAGCTTCTCGGCGTCCCAGGTGAAGTTCGCCGTACGCATGGCGTTGGAATAGTTGTAGCGCGGGCGATCGCCCGCCTTGCGGCCGAACACACCGTACAGGTTTGGCCCCGCCATGTCCGGGCCGCCTTCGCCGATGGTGTGGCAAGCGCGACAGCGCGCAAACGCCCGACGCCCGTTCTCGAGATCGCCCGCATTGTAGGGGGCGGGCAGGGAGGCCAGCAGGGTCGCCTTTTCTGCATCCGTCAGCACGTGAACCGGCGCGGCAGGCGTAGTTGTGGACGGCTCGCCCTGACCACAGGCGGCCAAGGTCAAAAGCGGCGCCAGAAGAAGGGGTGCGACGAGGGCGTGGCGTGTCATGGCGGCTTCCTGTTTGCCTTGTGATACCGCAACGCGCCGGCGCGGCAATTGGTCAAGCTGTCCTGCTGGACGTAGCCCCCTCGCACCTGATAATCAGTGTCAAAGAAACGCGGAGCCGTTGGGGAGCGGCCTCGCCCGTGCGAGCGTAGAATTGACCGACACCATCAAGTTGAGCCAAGCCCGACGCGGCGATCGCGGCGTCATCGTTCAGGTGGGCGCCCATTGTCACCATCAGGGCGAGGCGGTCGAGCTGGAACGTCGTCTGCTGGAACTGGGCTTTGTCGAAGGCGCGCAGATCGAACTGCTGCACGAAGGTCTGTTCGGACGCGACCCCATCGCCATGAAGGTGGACGACATGCGCGTGGCCCTGCGTCGTCACGAGGCGGAAAGCCTGTCGATCCGGCTGGGCGCCGCCTGATGGACATTGCGCTGAAGACCGCTCGCGTCGCTCTGGTCGGCAATCCCAACAGCGGCAAGACGGCTCTGTTCAACGCCCTGACCGGCGCTCACCAGAAGGTCGCCAACTACGCCGGCGTGACGGTGGAGCGTAAGGAAGGCCTGATCCGCGCCGCCTCGGGCCGCACGATGTCGGTGCTGGACCTGCCCGGCACCTATTCCCTGCGGGCGCGCAGCCCGGACGAGGAGGTCACGCGCGACGCCGTCCTGGGGCGATTGGCCGGCGAGACGCCGCCCGACGTGGTGGTCTGCGTCGCGGACGCCACTAATCTGCGTCTGGTCCTGCGCCTGATTCTGGAGCTGAAGGCCGTCGGTCGGCCGATGGTTCTGGCGCTGAACATGTATGACATCGCCCAGCGCCAGGGCCTGCGCATTGATCTGGAGCGACTGCGCGCCGAACTGGGCGTGCCGATCATCACCACCGTGGCCACGCGCAAGCGCGGCATCGACGATCTGGTCGCCGCCATTGAGGACCAGGCCGCCGTCGCCGCCGTGACCGAAAGCCAATGGCGCAGTCCGGACGCCGCCGAGTTGCGAACGGCCGCCCGCGAAGCCGAGCGGATCATGAAGGCCTGTGTCCGCCCCCCCGAACGGCCCGACACACTCACCGGCAGGATCGACTCGGTGCTGTTGCATCCGGTCGGCGGGCTGCTGATCCTGTTCGCCCTGCTGTTCGTGATGTTCCAGGCCGTGTTCAGCTGGGCCGCGCCCGTGATGGACGGCATCGAGGCCGGCATCGCCTGGTTGGGCGGCTTGGTCGCCAATGTGCTGCCCGACGGTTTGCTGCAAAGCCTGATCGTGGACGGCATCATTTCCGGCGTCGGCAGCGTGCTAGTGTTCCTGCCGCAGATTTTGATCCTCTTCCTATTCATCATCGCGCTGGAAGACTTCGGCTATATGGCCCGCGCGGCCTTCCTGATGGATAAGATCATGGGCGGGGCGGGGCTGCACGGCCGGGCCTTCATCCCGCTGCTGTCCAGTTTCGCCTGCGCCATTCCCGGCGTGATGGCGGCGCGGGTGATCGATTCGCGGCGCGACCGCCTGACCACCATTCTGGTCGCCCCCCTGATGACCTGCTCGGCGCGCATCCCGGTCTATACGCTGATCATCGCCGCCTTCATCCCGAACGAGACGGTCTGGGGCTTCGCCAACCTGCAAGGCCTTGTGATGTTCGGCCTCTACGCGGCCGGCATCGTCAGCGCCCTGATCGTGTCCCTGCTGATCCGCAAGGTGTTTTGGCGCGGTGCGGTCGAGCCCTTCATGATGGAGCTTCCGGCCTACAAGACGCCGGACCTGCGCAGCGTCGGCTTCAATCTGTGGCTCCGGGCCAAGATCTTCCTCAACCGCGCCGGCCGCATCATCCTGCCATTGGTGATCATCTTGTGGGTGCTGGCGACCTTCCCCTACCCGCCCGAGAACGCGACCCTGCCGGCCATCGACTATTCCTTCGCCGGCATGTTGGGTCGGGCGCTGGAGCCAATCTTCGCCCCCATCGGCTTCAACTGGCAGATGGTCATCGCCCTGATCCCCGGCATGGCGGCGCGCGAGGTCGCGGTGGCTGCGCTGGGGACCACCTACGCCATCGCAGACGCCGAAAATGCGACGGGGCTTCTGGCCTCGACCCTGGCGTCGCACTGGTCTCTGGCGACGGCGCTGTCCTTCCTGGCCTGGTACATCTTTGCGCCCCAGTGCGTAGCGACCTTGGGCGTCGTGCGGCGCGAGACCAACTCGCTGAAATGGACCTGGATCATGATCGGCTACATGTTCGGTCTGGCCTATCTGGCGTCGCTGGTGACCTATCATGTGGCGGTGGCGCTCGGAGGCGGTTAAGCCTGAGCGGTTCGCCGCCTTCGGGACGTCTTGATGAATCCTGTACTCGCCGCCGCCGTCATGGGCGGGCTGGGCCTGATCGTCGGCAGTTTCATCGCCGCCGTCAGCGTTCGCCTGCCGCGCGACGAGGACATCGTCGTCGCCCGCTCGCGATGCCGGGGCTGCGATCAGACGCTACCTCCCTGGGAGCTTGTGCCGGTCTTCAGCTGGCTTGCCTTGCGCGGGCGTTGTGCGCGATGCCACACCCGGATTTCGCCGCGTTATCCCCTGATCGAACTGGCGTCGGCCGGCGTCGGGATCTGGGCCGGCGTGTGGGGCGCGACAGGCGGCGCCTCGACGTTCATGATCGCCGTCACGGCCGTTCTGGGTTGGCAGCTGTTGCTGATCGCCATCGTCGACGGTGAACACTTCTGGCTGCCGGATAGTCTGACGCTGCCCTTGATCTCGACAGGCGTCACGGTCGCGCTAATTCTGGATTGGAGCCTTGGCTTTTCCCATCTGATTGGCGCTGCCGTCGGGTTTTGTGGTCTGTGGCTGGTCGGCTGGCTGTATCAACTCGTCCGCAAGCGCCAGGGACTGGGGGGAGGCGACCCCTTCCTGTTCGCGGGGGCAGGGGCCTGGGTCGGCTGGATGGGCCTGCCCAGCGTGCTGCTGTGGGCCTGCGCGGTCGGGCTCAGTCTGGTCTTCGGCATTTTGGTGGTCCGGCGCAGCGTCAGCGGATCGGAGAAGCTGCCGTTCGGCGTTTTCCTGGCCGTCGGGATCTGGATGACCTGGCTGTATGGGCCGTTGGGCCTCTAACGCCCCGTCGTCAGCTTGACGATGATGATGGCCGCCGTATCCAGGATGGCTTCGGGCGTATCGGCCCGTCGCAACAGATCGAAACTGGCCGCCGTCGACTCCGCGATGGAGGCGATCTGGTAAGAGGCCAGACGCGGATTGTAGTCCTTGGGGTGCAGACCGCTGGCGTGGGCCTGGGCCACGCGGCGTTCGATGGACAGGTGAAGCCGGCGCAAACGGCGCACCCGGCTTTCGACGAAGGCCGCGTCGCCATTGTCCGCCAGCATATGTTCGACACGCAGCACCTGACCGTGGCTGCGCCAGATGGCCATCACATTCAGAATAAAGGCGCGCGCGATGACGAAGGCCTTGTCGCCCGGCCAGTCGGCCTGGAAATGCGCGGCCAATCCCTGGAAATCCGTCGCGGCGACCTCGCACAGCGCCAGAACAGGCTCTTCGACCGTCTTGAAATAGGTGTAGAAGTTGGACGGCGACACGCCGGCGGCCGAGGCCAGATCGGCGACGCGGATTTCCCCGTAATGCCGCTCGTTCAACAGGCGTTGGGTAGCGTCGAGGATCGCTTGGCGGGTTCTGCCGCCTCGCGCACCGATCTTGTGGCCCAGCTTGTTGGTTGTGTCGGCCATGTCCCCGATGGTCGAAAGGCGTGGTGCCGGCTGCAGGAATCGAACCCGCGACATCCAGTTTACAAAACTGGCGCTCTACCAACTGAGCTAAGCCGGCCCGCACGGGCGGTGAGCGGCCCTTATGTCCAGCCTCGCGCCCGGACGCAAGGCGCCAGCGCCGCCTTGCCTAAAATCCGACGTCCGACGCCGAAAACAAGCTGAGGTTCGATGATGGTAACCGGTGTCTTTTTGCGGTCCATGTTGTAGGCTTGTTGGATCAAGATCGAGAGGCGAACCAAGCCTCCGCCACGAGGCAATGAGAAACGCTATGGTTCATCCGCTCAAACTGAACCCTGATCGCCTGTTTCCGGCGGACGCCGACACCCGGGCGATCGCGCGTCGTCTGTATGGTGAGATCAAGGGGCTGCCGATCATCAGCCCGCATGGCCATACGGACCCGAGCTGGTTTGCGCTGAACGAACCTTTCGCCAATCCGGCCGAACTTCTGATTACGCCCGATCACTACGTCTTCCGCATGCTGCACTCGCAGGGCATGGCGATGGAGGATCTGGGCGTGCCGCGCGCCGATGGCGGGCCGGTCGAGAGCGATCCGCGAGAGATCTGGCGGCGCTTCGCCGAGAACTATCACCTGTTCCGGGGGACGCCTTCGCGGATGTGGCACGACTGGGTCTATGCTGAGGCCTTCGGCATCGACGTGCGCCTGTCGGCCGAGACGGCCGATCTTTATTATGACGTGATCGATGCGGCGCTGAAGACCGACGCCTTCAGGCCGCGCGCCCTGTTCGATCGCTACAATATCGAGGTCCTGACCACGACCGAGAGCCCGCTGGACACGCTGGAGCATCACAATACCATCGCAGCCTCGGGCTGGAAGGGAAGGGTGCTGACCGCCTATCGCCCAGATCCGGTTCTGGATCCCGACTACGAGGGTTTCCGCGACAATCTGAAAATCCTGGCCGAACAGACCGGCCGCGACACGCTGAGCTGGGACGGATACCTACAGGCCCTACGCGACCGGCGGGCCTTCTTCATCGAAATGGGCGCCACCTCGACCGATCACGGCCACCCGACCGCCTTCACCGCCGATTTGCCCAAGGCCGAAACCGAGGCCCTGTTCCGGCGTGTGTCGACGGCACCCGCCAGCGCCGCCGACGCTGAACTGTTCCGCGGCCAGATGCTGACCGAAATGGCCGCCATGTCGGTCGAGGATGGTCTGGTGATGCAGCTTCACCCCGGCAGCTTCCGTAACCACTCGGCCACCGTCTTCAACCGGTTCGGTCGTGACAAGGGCTGCGATATCCCGACCCAGACCGATTACGTCCGCACGCTGAAGCCGCTGCTGGATCGGTTCGGCTCGGACAGCCGTCTGTCTCTGATCCTGTTCACCCTGGACGAGACCACTTACAGCCGCGAACTGGCGCCGCTCGCCGGTCACTATCCGGCTTTGAAGCTGGGACCCAGCTGGTGGTTCCACGACAGTCCCGAAGGGATGCGTCGCTTCCGCGAGCAGGTCACCGAGACGGCTGGCTTCTACAACACGGTCGGCTTCAACGACGACACCCGCGCCTTCCTGTCCATACCCGCCCGCCACGATGTGGCGCGGCGCATGGACTGCGGCTTCCTGGCCAAGCTGGTGGTCGAACACCGGATGGAGGAGGACGAGGCCCACGAACTGGCCCACGCCCTGACCTATGGCCTGGTCAAGGCGGCCTACAAGCTGTGAGTAGACTGAACCAAGCCGGCCTGACGGGGCTGCCCGCCGACATCGCCGTCCCCGGCTACGACCGCGCCCAGGTGAAGACGGGTGTCGTCCATCTGGGCATCGGCGCCTTCCACCGCGCCCACCAGGCGGTCGTGTTCGACGATGCGATCAGGTCGGGCGATCCGCGCTGGGGTGTGCTGGGCGCTTCGCTTCGGTCGCCCGGCGTACGCGATCAGCTGAATCCGCAGGACGGGCTGTACACCCTGGTCGTGCGTGACGGATCGGACGATCATCTGCGGGTGATCGGCGCCTGCGCAGGCGTGATGGTCGGGCCGGATGACCCCGCCGCCCTGGTCGCCGCCATGGCCGACGCCGATGTCCACATCATCACCCTGACCGTGACCGAGAAGGGCTATCGCCTCGATCCGGCGACCGGCGACCTGCTTTTGAGCGACGCTGATGTCGCGGCCGATCTGGTTGATATCGCCGCGCCCCGCACCGCGCCTGGATTCATCGTCGCGGCGTTGCAGGCGCGAAGGGCGGCGGGGCTGAAGCCCTTCACCGTCATCAGTTGCGACAACCTTCCCCACAACGGCAAGCGTATCCGTGCCGGGGTCATCGCCATGGCGCGCCGGATCGACCCGTCGCTGGCGGACTGGATCGAAGCCGAGGGCGCCTTCCCCCAGACGATGATCGATCGGATTGTCCCGGCGACCACCTCCGACGACATCGTCCGCCTGACCGCGCGTCTCGGAGTCGAGGACCGGGGCATGGTCAAGGCCGAACCCTTCACCCAGTGGGTGATCGAGGACTGGTTCGCCGGCGATCGGCCCGACTTCGCGTCTCTCGGCGTGCAACTGACCGACGCGGTCGAGCCTTGGGAGGACGCCAAGCTGCGCCTGCTGAATGGCGCCCACTCGGCGATCGCCTATCTGGGCGCTTTGTCGGGTTACGAGCATGTCCACGAGGCCGTCGCCGTCCCCGCGTTCCGCGCCTATGTCGAGGCCCTGTGGGACGAGGCCGAAACGACGCTGAACCCGCCGCCGGGCCTGGACATCCCCGCCTATCGCGGGGCGCTGATGGCCCGCTTCTCCAATGCGGCTCTGATGCACCGCACGCGCCAGATCGCCATGGACGGCTCGCAGAAACTGCCCCAGCGCCTGCTGGCCGGCGCCGCCGAACGTCTGGCGGCGGGGCAGGGGATCGAGGCCATGGCCCTGGGAATCGCCGCCTGGATGAGATGGCAGTCGGGCGTGACCGAGAGCGGCGAGGCCTTCGTCGTCGACGATCCGCTGGCGGCTAAGACCGCCGAACTTCTGGCCGGCGCCAACAATGATCTGGCGCGGGTCTCGACTCTGCTGAGCCTGTCCGCCGTCTTCCCGCCTGCGTTGGCCGCCGACGACCGGTTCGTCGCAGCGGTCACGGGTACCTATCTGTCGGTCAGCCAGAACGGCGCGGTCGAGGCCGCGCGTCTGGTCGCGGAGTAGTCCATGTCTCGCGTCCTGATCCTGAACTCCGCCGACGATGTCGCCATCGCCCTGGACGACATCGCCAGCGGCGATACGCCTGATGGCCTGACCGCGCCGGCGCGCGCCGACATCGCCACCGGCCACAAGATCGCCCGTCATGCGATGGAGGCGGGCGGTCTGGTCCGCCGCTACGGCCAGGTCATCGGGCGCGCCAAGACCGCTATCGCCGCCGGTGCTCACGTCCACGTCCACAACCTGGCCATGGCGGAGGACGGGCGTGAAGCCGAGGTCGGGGCCGACCTGCGTCCGCCTGCGGCGTTGTCGGGCGTGACGTTCAGCGGCATCGTTCGCCCAGGCGGCCGCGTCGGCACGCGCAACTATATCGGCGTCCTGACCAGCGTGAACTGTTCGGCCACAGTGGCGCGCCGCATCGCCGACGCCTTCCCGGATTCCATCCTGCCTGCGGGCGTCGATGGCGTGGTCGCTTTCACTCACCAAGGCGGTTGCGGCGGCTCATCGCTCAGCAGCGACGTCACCCTGCTGCAGCGGACCTTGGCCGGTTATGCCCGGCACCCGAACTTCCATTCCATCCTGATCGTAGGCCTGGGCTGCGAGGCCAATCAGATACCCGCCTGGCTCGCCAACGAAGGCCTTCAATCCGGCCCGCATCTGCACGCCCTGACGATCCAGGAGGCTGGCGGCACGGCCCGGGCGATCGAGGCCGGGATCGAGATCGTACGCGATCTGGTCGTGGACGCCGCCAAGGTCCAGCGCCAACCTGTCTCCGCGTCCTACCTGACCGTCGGCTTGCAATGCGGGGGTTCGGACGGCTGGTCCGGGGTCACCGCCAATCCGGCCTTGGGCGCCGCAGTCGATCTGCTGGTCGCGCACGGGGGCTCGGCCATGCTGTCGGAAACGCCCGAAATCTGGGGTGCGGAACATCTGCTGCTCCGGCGCGCGGCGTCGCAGAACGTTGCGGACAAGCTGAACGCGCGTCTGGCGTGGTGGCGTGACTATGCGGATCGCCATCAGATGGAGCTGAACAACAATCCGTCGCCCGGCAATCTGAAGGGCGGTTTGACCACCATCCTGGAAAAGTCGCTGGGTGCGGTGGCCAAGTCCGGTTCGACCCCGCTGAACGACGTGATCGGATACGCCGAACCGCTTCAGGCCAAGGGCCTCAGTTTCATGGACAGCCCCGGTTACGACCCGTGCTCGGCGACGGGCCAGATCGCCTCGGGCGCCAATCTGATCGTCTTCACCACGGGCCGGGGCTCGGTCTTCGGAGCCAAGCCCGCCCCGTCGATCAAGGTCGCCTCCAACGCCAGGCTGGCGAACTGGATGGACGAGGACATGGACATCGACGCCTCGCCCGTCCTGACGGGAACCAGCTTGGCCGAGGTCGGCGGGGTCATCTTCCGCAAAATGCTTGATGTCGCGTCAGGCGAGCCGTCCAAATCCGAGGCCCTCGGCATCGGCGACAACGAGTTCGTGCCCTGGCAGGTCGGAGCGTATCTCTAGGCTCCGCAACCTTAAGACCCCAGCGCCTCGATCAGGTCGCCCATGTTGCGGATGAAAACCGAGGTGGAGACGCCCTCGACCGGGAAGTCGGTGTTGTAAGGCGAGGTGTCCCACAGGTCGCCGACGCGGGTCATCTGGTATTCGCCGCCGGTCACGGCGGTGGGCGAGGGGCCCTTGTACGGGTTTGACGTCGTGGTCAGCGGCGTGGGCCAATAGCCGCGCGCATTCAGCCCGGCCATGACTTCGGCCGCGCGACCAGCGTGAGGCGCGGTCGGGCGACGAGCGTCGCTGGACATGTCCCACACGTCCACATCCTGAAGCGTGAAGTACTTGGGCAGGTTCAGCGAGCCGGGGCGAGCCTTCAGCGGCGAACCGCGCGTGGCCTCATTGATCGGCATAGCCGACAGACGCGCGTATTCGGCGCGCAGGGCCGCGGTGTCCACATTGCGGAACGAGCCGTAGTGGACAATCAGATTGGTGGGGTTGTCGTCGGCGTAGTACTGGCCGTTGGCGATGTTGGACCCGCGCCGGTGGATGTAGATCGGGGTGTTGGCGCCTTCCAGGATGAAGGTCGGGTGCGTGCGGCCCGGCGTGTTCAGCGGCGGCTTGGCCGCGACCTGATCCAGCCAGTCCATCGCCTCGGGCAGGCGGGCCAGATACTTGCGGTCGCCCGTCAGGCGATAAAAGCCCATCATCGACTTGATGTTGGTGCCGGTCGTGTGGGTGACGAAGGCTTGCGGCTCGATCGTCCGGGCGCCCGCCGGCTTCAGCGTGTCGGGGAAGTGTTGCAGACCCCAGGCCGGTTGCGGCTGCGGCTGCTGGGTCTTTACGAAGATGTCCATGCCGCGATTGATGGCGTCCAGAATCCTCGCATCGCCCCGACCGCTCCGCGCCAGGCCGTGATAGGCGTAGATCAGGAACTCCAGGTTCTCGCCGGCCACGTCGTCGTTGAAGGTGATGTAGGGCGTATAGTCCGCATGGCCGTGCAGGCCGCCGTTCTCGACGAACGGATAGCGCTGGGGCCAGCCGCCGTTCTCGTACTGGCTTTCCAGCACGAAGCTGATCGCCTTGTTCAGCGGCGCCAGATACTTGCGATCCTTCTTCTCAAGGTAGATCCGCAGCAACAGTTGCGACGCCTCGGCTGTGCCCGCGTCGTCGAACGTCGCGTTGCCGTAATAGTGGTGGAATTCCTCCAGCCGCCAGGCGTTGGCGGCGACCGTGCCGTACCACTGCTTCAGGGACTCCTCGCCGGCGGTATCGATGACATAGTTCCAGCCGCCCAGCGGGTGCTGGCCCTTGACCAGGGCGTCTGCCGCCTTCTTGGCCGCTTCATAGTAAAACGCGTCACCGGTGGCATGATAGGCGTCCAGGAACAGATGGCCCACGGTCGCGGTGCCCGGCGGCTGGACCCAGATCATGGTCGGGTTAGCCTCAAGCTCGCCCCAACGGCGTGAGAAGTCGGGCAGATATTGCCAAACGTATCCGCCTTCGACGGCGGCCTCTTCGCTCATGAACCGAGCGGCGCGCTTCATGGTGTCCAGAATGGCGGCGCGCTCTGGCGACGCTTGGGCCAGGACGGGCCCTGAAGCGGCGACGAAGGTGGCGGCGGCGCCGGCGGCCAGAAGGGCACGGCGGTTCAAGGACGTGGCGAACATGGAAACTCCTGGTGTGACCTCTCTCGCACGGTTTCTTCTGACCGTTTCGAAGAGTCACTCAAGCATGATTGACACCGGTTTCCTAGTCCCTCGTCGCCAATGAAGAAGGCCGCATGGGCGTCTCCACGCGGCCTCCACCAAATCTTTGTGCTCGCAGCCTCAGCGCCTGATATCGAAGCCGCCGTCGGCCATGGCTGCGCGCACCTCGTCGGCGGTGAAAAGGTTGAAGTCGCCGGGCACGGAATGTTTCAAGCCGGCGGCGGCGAGGCCGAAGTCGAGGGCCTCCTGATCCGACCATCCGCTCCATAGACCGAACAGGACGCCAGAGGCGAAAGCGTCGCCGCCGCCGACCCGGTCCACGACGCCGGCCATATGAATGGCCTCGGCTTTGGTTTCGATCAATTCCCCGCCATTGCGCGTCAGCATGACGGCGGACAGAGCCTGGTCGGCGACGCTTTCCTGAACCCTCAGGGTGCAGGCGATGCGTTGCAGGCGCGGGAAGGCGGCGAAGGCGGCCTTGGCGGCTTCACGACGACGCACATTCGGGTCGGGGCTGTCGAACGTCGTCTTCAGCACCAGGGCGAAGTCGCGGTCGTCGGCGAAGGCGACCGTGGCGCCGGCCAGCATCTTGCCGAGCGTGGCCGGGGGATCGCCGTCCCATTGTTCCCACAACTTGCCGCGGAAGTTGCCGTCGTAGCTGACCTTGACGCCCTTGCGGACGGCAGCCTCGATGATGGCGACGGCGGCGGCCGAGCCGTTCGGCCCCGTCGCCGGGGTCACGCCCGAGGCGTGCAGCCATTCGACGCCGTCCAGAAGTTGGTCCCAGTCGAAGGCCGTATCGACATGTTCGACGAAGGCCGATCCGGCGCGGTCATAGAGGACTTCCGACGGACGACGCACAGCACCTGGGGTCAGGAAATACAGACCCATCCGGCCGGGTTTGAAGACGACCTGAGAGGTATCGACCCCGTGCTTGCGCACCTCGTCGCGCACGCCCCGCCCTAGCGCATTGTCGGCCAGGACCGTCGCCATGCCGGCCGGCGCGCCGAAGCGGGCCAGCGACACGGCGACATTGGCCTCGGCGCCGGCCGGACGCACGGTCAGGGCAGGCGACTGCATCAGCAGCTCGTTGGCGTTGGGCGAAAACCGCAGCAGCATCTCGCCGAAGCAGAGAATGCGGCGGGAAGATGCAGCCTGGGTCATGATCGCAACGCTAGCCCCGGATCAGCGCGCCTGCCAGCCGCCGTCGACCGGCAGGATGGCGCCTTGGACGTAGTCGGAGGCCCGGCTGGCCAGGAAGACAGCCGCACCGCCCAAGTCCGACGGCTCGCCCCAGCGCCCGGCCGGGATGCGGCCCAGGATTTCGGCAGAACGCACCGGGTCCTCGCGCAGAGCCTGGGTGTTGGCGGTGGCGAAATAGCCGGGGGCGATGGCGTTGGCGGTGATGCGGTGCGGCGCCCATTCGTTGGCCATCAGCTTGGTAAGGCCCGCGACGCCCGACTTGGACGCCGTGTAGGACGGCACGCGGATCCCGCCCTGGAAGGACAGCATGGAGGCGATATTGATGATCTTGCCGCCGTCACCCTGTTTGATGAACAGGCGGGCGACCGCCTGGCTCATGAAGAAGACGGTCTTCAGGTTGATGTTCATCACTAGGTCCCAGTCCGCCTCGGTGAAGTCGACGGCGTCGGCGCGACGGATCAGGCCGGCGTTGTTCACCAGGATGTCGATCCGGCCCATGGCGGCCAGGGCTTCCTGAACAACGCGTTCGACCGGCTCGATCGAGGTCAGGTCGGCGCTGATGGCGTGGGCGCGCCGGCCCATCGCCTGGACCTTGGCGACCGTGTCGTCGGAGTCCGAAAGGGCGACCGAGACGATGTCAGCGCCCGCCTCAGCCAAAGCCAGGGCGATGCCTTGGCCCAGACCCGTGTTGCCGCCAGTCACCAGGGCGACCTTGCCGGTCAGGTCGAACGGATTGCTCATGTTTTTCTTCCTCTTGTCCTGATTACTTCAACTGGCAGATGTCGAGCTTGTACATGTCGGTGTAGTCGAGATTCTCGCCGCCCATGCCCCAGATGAAGGTGTAGTTCGACGTGCCTGCGCCTGTGTGGATCGACCACGGCGGGCAGATGACGGCCTCGCCGTCGGCGATGACGATGTGGCGCGACTTGTCCGGTTCGCCCATGAAGTGGAAAACTCGGTCGTCCTCGCCCAGGCCGAAATAGAGGTAGGCTTCCGAGCGGCGGTCGTGAATGTGCGGCGGCATGGTGTTCCACACCGAGCCGGGCTTGAGCACCGTCACGCCCAGCAGCAGCTGGCAGGACTTGACCTTGGCCGGAACGACATACTGGTAGATTGTCCGTTCGTTCGACGTCTCCAGCGCGCCCATTTCCAGCGGCACGGCATCGTCGATAGAGATCTTGGTCAGGTCGTAACGGGCGTGAGCCGGGGTAGCGACCAGATAGAATTTCGCGGGCTCGGCGGGGTTCTTGGAGGCGAAGCGGACGTCGCGCGATCCCATCGGCACATACAGACCGTCACGGAAGCCCAGTTCGATGGTCTCGCCGTCGACGGTGATCGAACCGGCGCCGCCGATATTGACCACGCCCAGTTCGCGCGCCTGCAGGAAGGGCGCGCCGACCAGGGACGGGGGTTCCGAATGGGTGGGCAGGCTCAGGGCGGTCTCAGCCGGGGTCGCGCCGCCGATGATCATGCGCTCGTGGTGAGAATGGTTCAGGCTGATCCTGCCCGGAACGAACAGTCCCTCGATCAGATAGCGATCTCGCAGCTGCTGGTTCGAGGCGCCGTCCATCATGTCGGGATGGGTGGCCTGATAGACCTTGTCGTACATGGGGTCGTACATGCGGCTCTCCCTGGAAGCTCGCAGAGCGAGCCACAGTGACGGATCTTGCGTCCGTCCTTCTGTGGACTAGGTAACCGGTGTCATATTATGATGCAATGGATTAGACCAACGCCGCACACATATGTCGGCTTCGCTTCGCCACCGTCTTGAGGATTCCCCCATGAAGATCGCTCTCATCATTGAAAACAGCCAGGCCGCCAAAAGCGAGACGGTGCATGCCGCCTTGACCGCCGTCGCAGAGCCCTTGGGCCATCAAGTCTTTCACTATGGAATGTATGCGGCCGAGGATAAGGCGTCGCTGACCTACGTCATGAACGGCGTGCTGACGGGCATCCTGCTGAACTCCGGCGCGGCTGATTTCGTCGTCACCGGGTGCGGCACGGGCACCGGCTCGATGCTGGCCGCCAACGCCATGCCGGGCGTTTTCTGCGGCCTGATCATCGACCCGACCGACGCCTTCCTGTTCGGCCAGATCAACGACGGCAACGCCATCGCCATGCCCTACGCCAAGGGCTTCGGCTGGGCGGCGGAACTGAACCTTCAGGACGTCTATCGCAAGCTGTTCGAAGGCGAGCGCGGCCTGGGCTATCCCAAGGAACGCGCCGAGATCATGCGCAAGAATCGCGGCGTGCTCAGCGACCTGAAGTCGGTGACCTGCCACGACATGCTGACGGTTCTAAAGACAATGGATCAGGATCTGCTGAAGGCCGCCATCGCCGGCGAGAAATTCCAGGACTACTTCTTCGCCAATGCTACGGACGAAGGCATTCGCGACTATCTGAAGGGCGTTCTCGCCGCCAAGCCTGCGCTCGAAACGGCCTGAGGCAAAGAGGTCGGCGCGATCACGCGCGCCGACCCAACTCAGACTGCCGGGATTGCCGACTTGCGCACCACCAGAGCCGGTCGAACTTCGGGCTGCTGCATCGTGGCCGGATCCACGCCCCGCATCGGCGCCAGCAGCTTTTCGGCCGCCATCCGTCCCATGTCTCGGATCGGCAGGCGCACCGAGGTCAGGTTGGGCCAAACCCGCGCCGCCATCGGCAAATCATCGAAACCGACGACGGACAGGTCGCGAGGCAGTTCCAGCCCGCGATCTCGCGCCGCCTGCATCACCCCGATGGCCATGTCGTCGTTGAGGGTGAAGATCGCGGTCGGCGGCGTTTCCAGCGCCAGGAGGGCGTGGCCCGCCTCCACGCCTGATTCGAACGTATAGGCGCCTTTGAAATCGTAAGCCGGGTCCAGCGGGATCCCGCGCTCGGCCAGAGCGTCCAGGAACCCCTTGCCACGCACGGCCGACGACCGGAACAGGTCCGGCCCGCGCACCAGACCGATTCGTCTGTGTCCCAGATCGGCCAAATGTGCCGCTGCCTCAGCCGCGCCGAGCCAGTCATTGGTGACCACCATCGCCTGAGGTTCATCCAAGGCCACTGAGGCGATGCGGACATAGGGGCAGTCGAGATCGCGCAGCAGGTCGATGACCTGTTCGTCCTCGGACACCGAAGGCGGCATGATGACGCCGTACAGACGTTGGCGCTCGACGAAGCCCCTGATGTCTTCCAGCAGGGTAGGGGAGTTGCGATTGCAAGGATGGACGACCAGTTCCAGGCCGGAACCCTTCAGCGCATCCAGCACGCCTTGCTGCATGTTCACGACATAGGTCGGGCTCGGGTTATCGTAGATCAGACCGACCAGGAACGAACGCCTGAAAGCCAGGCCGCGCGCCTGTGGATCAGGCGTGAAACCCAGAGCCTTGATGACGGCGTTGACCTTTTCGCGCGTGTCTTCCTTGACGAACGGCGACTGATTGATGACCCGCGAGACGGTCTTCTTGGAGACCTGCGCCTCACGGGCGACATCATTGATGGTTGCCCGCTTGCCCGGCTTGCCGGATCGCGGATCGTCTTGAGCCAAGGTTCGGCTCCTTCCCTATGTGCAGCTTGAAGGCATAGCCGCGACTCGCGGCCGACGCCATGGGGCTCAGTTAAAGCGCATTGACACCGGTTTCCTTCATCGCTCTTATCGCAGCCTATTCACGAGGCGACACCTTTGACTTCGACCCCCTCTCTTGCGAGCCAGGACGACGCGCTGTCGGCCGACCCGGCGGCGATCGCACAGCAGTTCGTCGCCGCGCGTCTGGCGGCGCGCAACACGCCAGGCTATCCGGGCGTGATTCCGCAGAGCATGGCCGAATCCTACGCCATCCAGGACGTCGCCATCGGTTTGTTTCCCGATGAGGTCGTGGGCTGGAAGGTGGGCGGTGTGCCGCTCGAGCAGCAGCCGAAGCTGGGGATCCATCGTCTGGCCGGCGCCATTTTCGCGCGCAATGTCTGGCCGGCGCCCGGCGATACAGTCGTGCCTTTGCCCGAAATCGAGGGCGGGTTTGCAGCGGTGGAAGCCGAGTTCATTGCTCGGATCGGCGCCGACGCCGATCCAGCCAAGACCGACTGGACCATCGAAGACGCGATGGGCGTCGTGGACAAGGTCTTCATCGGCGTCGAGCTGGCTGGCAGTCCGCTTTCGACGATCAACGACCTGGGATCAGCCGTGGTCGCCTCCGATTTCGGCAACAATGGCGGACTGATGATCGGTCCCGAGGTTGAGAACTGGCGCGAGCGCCTGGACGGCATTGAGGTCGAGACGGTGATCAATGGCGCCAGTGTCGGCACGGGCGGGTCGCAGTCCCTGGCCGGCGGCGCGATGGAATCCGTGCGATTTCTGTTTGAACATTGCGCGCGCTGGGGCCGTCCGCTGAAGGCGGGCACGCTGGTTTCGACCGGGGCTGTCACCGGCGTCCACCGTGTCCACGCGGGCGACGAGGCCGTGTGCATCTTCAAGGGTATTGCAGAACTTCACTGTTCGGTCGTCAGGGCCGAGGCCCAGTAACATCATCGGACGCCCACCCCGCCGCCGTTCAGGGACGGAAAAGAGCAGGGACGCGTTGAGGAATATTCAGGAACGGGTTTTCATAACCATGTCAGACGCCTCCGTCGCGCCGCCGATCCAGATCAAGGCGCCATCTCCCGGCAAGTATCGCTGGATCATCATGTGGCTGCTGTTCGCAGCCATGGTCATCAACTACGTCGATCGCCAGATGATCGGCTTCCTCAAGCCGACCTTGTCGGCCGAGTTCGGCTGGTCCGAAACGGACTATGCCGACATCGTCTTCTGGTTCCAGGCGTCCTATGCCGTGGCCTACCTGTTGTGGGGCCGGATCATGGACAAGATCGGCGCGCGTTGGGGTCTGGGGATCGCCTTCGGCATCTGGCAGATCGGCCATATCATGCACGGTGCGGCGCGAGATCTGTCGCACTTCATGATGGCGCGGATGGTGCTGGGCGTCGGTGAGGCCGGCGGCTTCCCCGGCGGCATCAAGGCGGTCGCGGAGTGGTTCCCGAAGAAGGAACGCGCCTTCGCCACGGGGCTGTTCAACGCCGGCACCAATATCGGCGCCATCGTCACCCCCCTGATCGTTCCAGGCCTCGTCCTGGCCTTCGGCTGGCAGATGGCCTTTGTCATCACCGGGGCCTTGGGCCTGATCTGGCTTCCGATCTGGCTGCTGGTCTATCGCCGCCCGCGCGAACAGAAGAAGCTGTCCGCGACCGAACTAGCCTACATCGAACAGGACCCGGCCGACGTCGTCGAAAAGGTCAAATGGACCAAACTGCTGACGGTCAAGGAAACCTGGGCCTACGCTCTAGGCAAGTTCCTGATTGATCCGATCTGGTGGATGTTCCTGTTCTGGTTGCCGGACTTCCTCGGCAAAACCTATGGGCTGGACCTAAAGACCTTCGGCCCGCCGCTGGTCGCCATCTATCTGCTGTCCGATGTCGGGTCGGTTGGCGGCGGCTGGCTGTCGTCGCGCTTCATGCATAGGGGCATGAGCATCAACAAGGCCCGCAAGATCACCATGTTGATCTGCGCCCTATGCGCCGTGCCGGTGGCCTTCGCGGCCGAGGCGTCAAACCTTTGGGTCGCGGTAGGAATCATTGGACTGGCGACGGCCGCGCACCAGGGCTTCTCGGCCAATCTCTATGCGCTTCCAGGCGATGTCTTCCCACGCTCGGCGGTGGGATCGGTCGTCGGCATCGGCGGAATGCTGGGCGCCATCGGCGGCATGGCCATGGCGAAATACGCCGGCTACGTCTTGGAGAAGATCGGCACCTATACGCCCATCTTCATCGTGGCGGCCTCGGCCTATCTGATCGCGCTTCTGGTCATTCATCTGATCACGCCGAAATACGAACTGGCCAAGGTCTGACGAAAGACTGCGTGGCTCAGCGCCGCGACGTCATCAAGGATTGCGGCCGGCCGAGCGATCGTCCGGCCGTCGTCTTTTCAGGAAGAGAGAACCGCGATGGATCTGGAACGCAGGACGCTTTTAGGTCTGGCGATGGGGGCCGTGGTTGGCGCATCCGGAGCGAGGGCGCAGACAGTGGCGGACGGCGGGCGCGCCGGTCCGGCCGACCCAACCGAGATCATCCGCCTATGGCCCGACGGCGCGCCGGGCGGGCAGGGTGTGACTGTCACGCCGGTCGTGCCAGAGCGGTCGATCGATCCCGCCTTCCACGACCGTTACGCCCAGTACACGACCGATCCGATCCTGACCGTCTTTCGCCCCGAGCGGCCGAATGGTTCGGCGATGCTCCTCATACCCGGTGGCGGCTACCGCTGGGTGGTGCTGGACAAGGAGGGGTATGACGTTGCGCGCGTTTTCGCGGCCAGCGGCACGACCTGTTTCGTCCTGCGTTATCGCCTGCCGGCTGACGGCTGGGCGGCCGGGGCCGACGCACCCCTTCAGGACGCCCAGCGTGCGATCCGGCTGATACGCAGCCGCGCCGCCGACTATGCTGTCGATCGGCAAAAGATCGCCGTACTGGGCGCCTCGGCCGGCGGTCATCTGGCGGGGTTGGCCAGTGTCCGGACGGACCCGACCTATGAACCGGTCGACGCCGCCGACAGCGCATCCTTGCGACCAGATTTGACCGTTTTAATGTATCCGGTCGCGACCATGGCGGACCCGTACGTCCACGCCGGATCGCGGACGCACCTGCTGGGCGAGACGCCTTCGGCCGAGCGGATCGCGGCCTATTCTCTGGAGCAGATGGAGTGGCGCAATGCGGCGCCCGTCTTCCTGCTGCACGCCATGGACGACGCGTCCGTGCCGATGGAGAACAGCCTGAAGTTGCTGACCACGCTCAAAGCCGCCGCCGTCCCGACCGAGGCGCATCTGTTTCAGGAAGGCGGCCACGGATTCGGTATCCGCCTGATCCAGGGCAAACCCGCCCAGGTCTGGCCCGATCTGGTGCGCGCCTGGGCCGCCCGGCTGGATTTTCCGCTCTAGGTTCCCGGCTGGATATAGGGAATGGCCGAGAAGAAGGCCCGCTCGTCGCCACGCGGATCATCGACCATGCGCGGCTGGACATCCATCAACATCGTCTGACGGCGAGGCAGCTCATAGCGGTCCCAGCGCGGCAGTCCCGCATGGTTGGGATCGCCGTCGCGGGCCAGAGCGATGAAGGCGTCGCTCATCCGGTCCGACATGATTTGCGCATCCGGCCCACGCGTCCGTGAGCCTGTCGCCTCTACATTGTCGAACACCAGCGGGATGTCGGCGGTATGGAAGGCGCCCTTGCGACCCGAGGCCAACTCTCCAGGGAAGTCGAGTTGATAGACCCAGGCGGGTGCGCCGGCCTTGGCCCGCTCTTCAGCCTCGATCACCGCGCCGCGCCAGGACCGGCCCGCTGTCGTCGCGGCGATCAGCACCTGGTCGGGCGACCATTCAGGATGCATGGCGCGATAGCCGGCGATCACGGCTTCGGGCGTGATGTCGATTCGCATGACGCCGGGCGACAGTCGCGCCGCCAAGGTGTCCCACGTTAGGCCAACGTTTTTCGGATCGTTGCCCATAAATCCTAGCGTTTCTTCGCGCGTGTTGCCGATGATCATGGGGATTGACCGGCCCAGCGGCGCCGCATCGGGATAGAAGGGGTGGCGGGGCAGGGTGCGGAAATCCAGCACCGGCCCGAAATACAGGCCGCCAAAGCCCAGGATCGGGTCCTCGGCGCTCTGCGCTTCGAGGAGCCGCTCGACAGGCATCGTCGCCGCCTCGGCCGCCCGATCCGGGGTCAGGCCCAAGGCTTTCAGCCAGGTCGCCGCCCGCGTCGTGGCGTTGATCGGCCCGGACGCCGTCACCTGCTGACCGCTCATGGTCGCGGCGCGGTGGAACAGACCTTGCGCCGCCGGCGTCGCCATCAGGGTGGCGATCTTGGCGCCCCCGCCGGACTGACCGAACAGCATCACCCTGGACGGATCGCCGCCGAACGCGGCAATATTGTCCCGTACCCATTGCAGCGCCAGAATCAGATCCAGCTGGCCGACGTTGCCCGAATCTTCGAACCCCGGGGCCAGTCGCGCCAGATAGGCATAGCCGAAAACATTCAGCCGGTGGTTCAGCGTCACCACCACGACATCGCCGCGCGCCGCCAGACGCGTGCCGTCATACAGCGGGTCCGATCCCGATCCGCTCGAATAGGCGCCGCCGTGGATATAGACCATCACCGGTCGCCGACCCGCGTCGGTCCCCGGCGTCCAGACGTTCAGGAACAGGCAGTCTTCGCTTTGATTCGGCTCATCGCCGCGCTGCGGACTGGCCGCGCCGTAACTTGTTGTACGAACCGGATCGCGCCATGGCGTCGGCTTCTCTGGCGGCTGAAACCGTCGCGTCGGCGCTCCATATCGCACGCCTTTGAAGACGCTGATCCCGTCCTGCCGCAGACCGATGACCGGCCCGACGGTGGTCATCACGTTACTCGGCGCCGTGGCCGCAAGCACGCCGGAGGACGCCGAAAGCAAACCTGCGGTCGCCATGCTGCTCAGCAGCGCCTTACGTCGCGTGATCATCGATCGTCGCCCATCTGATATCCAGCGAGAGCGATCCTGACACCGGTATCATCATCATTCAATGCGCAATACTTGCGAGGTCGAGATGCAGGCGCAGAAACCCGACGACAAAGGCCGAAACCTCGTTTCGATAATGTCGGAACTTGGCCTAGGCCTTCGTCAGGCCGATGGCGGAGAGGGTGGGATTCGAACCCACGGTACCCTTCCAGGCACGCCGCATTTCGAGTGCGGTACATTCGACCACTCTGCCACCTCTCCGCGGCGCCGATATCGCTTGGTCGAGCGAGGGGCTTCTCTAGTCGGAGCCGCAGCGCTTCGCAACCCGTCTATGAAAGAAATCCGACGCTATCTTTGCGCGGGCAAAGACAGGCCCGGCGCGGCGCCGGTCTGGGCGTCCACGCCCTTGAATCGAAACAGTTCGGCGGGTCGGCCACCCGTGGTGGAAGAGAGCTGTCCGGTGGCTTCGACCAGCCCTGTCCGCTCCACGCCGCGCCGGAAATTCTGCTTGTGCAGGCTTAGGCCCGAGACGGCCTCGGCGCCCGCCTGGAGTTGGGACAGGGTGAAGACGCCAGGCGTCAGATCGAACAGGACCGGACGATATTTCAGCTTGCTGCGCAGCCGGCCAAGCGCGGTCGCCAGGATGCGACGGTGATCCGAGGACATGATGCGGCCCGGCATGGGCTGCGTGGGCGACAGGTCGGCGTCGCGCCACGCCTCGGCGACCAGACGCGCTTCGTAGAGCAGTTCATAACGCTCCAGCACCCGCTCCTCGTTCCAGCGGTGATCGGGCGTCAGGGCGAACAGGGCGCGGGCGCGGGCCAGGCGGTGCTCGTCGCCATCGGCCCAGGCGTGCAGGCCTTCCGTGATTTGCGCGTCCTGACCGCCGCGCCGATCTTCCCAGGGAAAGAACTCGAACACCGCGTCCCAGCGGGCGTCGTGGGTCTGGCCTTCGGCAGCGTCGGGCGTCAGGGCCAGATAGCCGACGGAGACCTCTCTGTGACGGCCAGGGCCGGGCGTAGCGCGGGGCGAGGCGCGGCCCGCGTCGCCGAATGTGTAGAGCTGTTCGACAAAGCCGAGCCGGAACCCGGTCTGGGCGGTCACGAAATCCCGCAGGGCGCGCTCGAAGGTGCGGTCGCGCACGGGATCAAACGGCCCGAAGGGCAGGGCGCGTGAACCGTCCTCGGTCGGGGTCGTCAGGACGACGGCCTGTCGGTCTTTCAAGGTCATCACGACCGCCGACAGACCGATGCGAACGCCATCCTCCGCCCCCTGGGTCATTGCGCTATTCCGTGTGCCAGGCGTCGTCGGCGGGGATCAGGCCGACAGCCCCAGCCAGGACACGGTAGCGCTCCAGATAGCGGGCCTGGGCGACCGGGGCGGGTTGCGGCTCGATCGTCAGGCTGTAGCCCTCGGGCGGGCTGCCGAAGAAGCCCAGCGATTCCTTTTCGGTGAAACCTGCCAACTGCGTCGCCTCGAAGAAGGCGCAGGCCTTATCGGCCTTCTTGATCAGGGTCTTGATCGTTTGCGGCGTCTTGGGCGGCAGGCCGTAGCGCAGATGGATCGCAGCTTCCAGCTTGGCCTCGAAGTCCTTGTACCCGGCCCCGAGCGCCGCCTTGAACGGCGAGATCATGTCGCCGATGACGTATTCCGAGGCGTCATGCAGCAGGGCGGCCAGACGCCATTTCGGATCCAGACCGGGCTTGATGTGGGCGGCGATCTCCTCGACCACACACGAGTGCTGGGCGACCGAAAAGGCGTGTTCGCCGATGGTCTGACCGTTCCAGCGGGCGACGCGCGCCAGGCCGTGAGCGATGTCCTCGATCTCGATGTCGAACGGCGACGGGTCCAGCAGATCCAGGCGACGACCGGACAGCATGCGCTGCCAGGCGCGGGGGGCGTTCTTCTTGGTGGGGCGCTCGGCCAAATCGCGTGTCCTGATCGCTTGTCGGCTGGTCAGGTGACGCAAAGACACGCCGGGATCAAGCGGGAGGCACCAGACGGCGCACGAAATCGCCGCGTCAGCGTCCGACGTTCAGTGTGACCAGTTCCTTGGCGTCGTCGAAAATGCCGTCGTTTCTACGATCCTTGGACCTGACCACGGCGATGACGATCGGGCCGCCGCTGGGGCCGCGCGCCTCGAAGCCGACCTGGCGCCAGCCCGCATCGCCGGGCTGATCGTCAGCCAGGATATAGGTCATGCGCGTCGCCGCGCCCGGCGCACGGGTGCGCACGCGCGTGGAGTTGTCGTTGGCGTCCACGCTGACCGTCGAGGTTTCGGTGCGGACGTTTTGTCCGTCCTTGGACTGGATGTTGATGCCGCCGATGCGAACGCTGGCGTTATCGCCCTGGGTCTCGATCTTCAGGCCCGGCAGTCGGACCGAGGCGTCTTCGCCGCGCGTCTTGATGTCGACGCCAGGCGCCTGGACGGAAGTCGTATCGCCTGCCTCGATTGATGGAGGCGGCGGCGGCGCATCGCCTGCGCCCGGGGCCAGCCGCGCGACTGTATGAGGCAGATCGGCGCTGGCGCGCGCCTCGAAGTCCCGCAACACATCATCGACTGAGCGCCCGTCCAGCTTGACCAGATGCAGCACGACGTCGGCGCCCTTGGGGCCGCCATAGACGCAGTTCGCGCCGCCTGCCGCCGCTAGGCCCTTTCGCGTCAGGACGCCAAGATTGTCGGGGCATTGCAGGGCGTCGATCACCTTTAATACGCCTGCGCCCTGATCGTCGCTGGAGGAGGTGGTGGTGATGCGGACCGAGTTGTCGCCATCGCAGGCGGCCAAGCTGGCGCTGAGGACTAGATAAAGCAGGACATGACGCATGGTCGAACCTCTCTTGGCCCCCATTCTGCGCGCTGCGGCCGCGTGATCCAGTGAAATCGCGGTAATCACAGGGTCAGCCGCCGGGGCGCGAGCCTTCGCGGCGGTTCAGGAAGGCCAGGCGTTCGAACAGATGCACGTCCTGCTCGTTCTTGAGCAGCGCGCCATGCAGCGGCGGGATAAGCTTGTTCGGCGTCTTCTCACGCAGGGTCTCAGCATCGATATCCTCTACCAGCAGCAGCTTCAGCCAATCCAGAAGCTCTGAGGTCGACGGCTTCTTCTTCAGGCCCGGCGTATCGCGGATTTCGTAGAAGGTCTTCAACGCCTCAGAAACCAGGCGCGGTTTGATGCCGGGGAAGTGCACATCGACGATCGCGGACAGGGTCTCGGCGTCGGGGAAGCGAATGAAGTGGAAGAAGCAGCGGCGCAGAAAGGCGTCGGGCAGCTCTTTTTCATTGTTGGAGGTGATGATGACGATTGGGCGCACTTCGGCGCGGATCGTCTCGTCCGTTTCCTGGACGTAGAACTCCATCCGATCGAGTTCTTGCAGCAGGTCGTTGGGAAACTCGATGTCGGCCTTGTCGATCTCGTCGATCAGCAAGACGGGGCGGGCGGGGGCGGTGAAGGCTTCCCACAGCTTGCCTTTTTTCAGATAGTTACGAACGTCATGGACGCGTTCCTCGCCCAACTGGCTGTCGCGCAGTCGGCTGACGGCGTCATACTCGTACAGGCCGTTATGGGCCTTGGTCGTGGATTTGACGTGCCAGGTGATCAGCGGCGCGTCGAAGGCCTTGGCGATCTCATAGGCCAGGACCGTCTTGCCTGTGCCGGGCTCGCCCTTGATCAGCAGGGGACGCTCTAACGCGACCGCAGCGTTCACCGCGACCTTGAGGTCGCTCGTGGCGATATAACGGTCCGTGCCTTCGAAACGGCTCATAGAAAAACCCACTCCGTGTTTCCACGAAGTGGGTTAGCGGATCACTTGCGTCGTGAACAGCGATCAGGTGATGCGCTTCGCCGAGACTGGATCGCTGGCGGGGAAGGTCTCTTCCAGACCCTCATCCACCAGCGCCTCCTGGCGGCTTTCAAACTTGTCGATCTTGTCGAGCTGGTCCGGCACGCCGTCCTGCGAGGTCGTGCGCTTGGCGTGCGGGGCGTCGGGCGACGCGTCGTGACGGGCTTTGTCGTCGGTCATGTCATTCTCTCCTTATCGCGCCGGAGCGTCTTGCTCGCCGTCCGGGCCGTATCCCAGGTCCGTGATATCGTCATCCGAGAGCCGTTTGGCCTCCCAGTGGGCGGCGCTTGCCTGTGCGCCGCGTTCGTTTTCCATTAGGCCCGAATAGACGAGCTCGACTTCATCTGGTGCTGACGGAGGCCCGCCGTCGGCGTCGATCTGATCGCGGTTTTCGCCATCGACGCCCAACAGGGCGTCGGCTTCGCGTTCGATGCCGTCGAGAGCTAACTGGTCGTCGAGATCGACCTCGGCCTCCTCGTCGAACTCCTCTTCGTCGGCGTCGCCGTCAGCCTGGGTCACGTCCAGCACCTGGTCGGCTTCATCCAGCAGAAATTCGCCGTCGCCCTCGTCGTCCAGATGGGTTTCGTCGAACGTCTCAGACTGTTCCTGATCGTCCTGATAGTCGTTGTCCGGCATGGTGGTCTCCTCTTCGACAAGCCAACGCAACGGCGACGATACGCGTTCCAGCGGATCGATCTCACAAGGGATGGTTAACTGATGCCGGGGTAGGGTCTGATTCACTCGGAGCTGTCGTGCGCGACCGGCTCGACCACGACTGGAGTACGGTCCTCAATGGCCTTGAAGCTGTCGCTGAAACCCGGCGAGAAGTTCGTTCTGAATGGCGCCGTGGTCCAGAACGGCGATCGTCGCGGCGTGCTGATCCTCCAAAACCGCGCCAGCGTCCTGCGCGAGAAGGACATCATGCAGGCCGAGGATGTCACCACGCCCGCACGCCGCATCTATTTCCCGATCATGATGATGTATCTGGACGAGAGTTCGGCGTCGAAGTTCTTCGACGAACTCGCTCTGCGGATCACCGAATTCATGGGCGCGACGCAGAATCCGGACATCCTGGCCGAATGCGTCTCGGCCTCGCGTCATGTGCTGGCGCGCGAATACTACAAGGCCCTGATGTCGGCGCGTAAGATTGTCGAGTATGAAGAGAGAGTGCTGAATGTCGCTTCAGGCCTACACAGCGGCGACAGCGAGGGCTGAGAGCCCGCGCGACCTGGAGTACCGTCTGTTCGGTCAGGTCACGCGCGCTCTGGTTCACGCCTCGACCGTCGACGAATCCGACATCGCCACCCGTATCGACGCGCTGGACTGGAACCGGCGTCTCTGGTCAACGCTGGCTGGCGAGTGCAGCGATCCCGGCAACGCCCTGGGCGCTCCGATGCGCGCGCAGATCATTTCCCTCAGCCTGTTCATCAATCGCCATTCCTCGGCGATCATGCGGGGTGAAGAGAGCTTTCAGGATCTGATCGATATCAATCGCATGATCATGCAGGGCCTGTCCGGCGGGGCGTCACCGACGCAGTAGGTCGGCACGCGTTCACGAAAGCGCGAAGCCCATTGGCGCAAGGCGTTGAGCCGTCTTATGTTTCACCTCCCTGTTCAACAGTCGAAAGGAGGTGATCCAGTGTCTCATTGTCATCAATCGCGAGCGGCGACCGCGACCCTGGCCCTCGGAGAGGGTCTGGTCTGAGCCTTTCAGACTGAGTTGCGGCCGGACCGTTCGCGGTCAGGCAATGAAGGGTCGCCGGGGAAACCCGGCGGCCCTTTTTGTCGCCGTCAGTGCAGCAGTTTGGCGAACCAGCCGGTCACGTGCTGGGCCACCTCGACTACCGTCGCCCATATCAGGAACAGATAGAGAGCGCTGGCTGCGGTGGCGACGACGCCGAGCAGGATGGCGACCCCGTCGCGCTGCATCATGCCCAGGGCGAACAGAACCAGGGCGATGCCGGGCAGGGCGTCTCCAAATGGGATGGGCAAGGCCATGATCAGGGCCAACACGACGCAGACCAGGCCGGTGAAGGTGTCGGCGACATCGCCGGTCAGCAGCGGCAGGCGCGGGCGGGTCAAGCGTTCGATGGCGCGGACCATCTTCAAGACGCTCAGGCCATTCGGGCGTCTGCGAACGGCGCGCCTCACGCCGTCGGAAAAGATGTAGCGGCGCCCGGCGATCCGCACCCTTGCCGACAGTACCCAGCGACGCAGCCAGGCCGGGGCTGCGAACGGCGTGGCGATCAAGGACGTGTAGGCGGCGCGGGACACCGAGGCCTTCAACATCCAGCGCGGCAGCCACACGCTCTGTCTCTGGAAGGCCAATTCAAGAGACATCAGGATGATCGGCACGGCGAAGACCGCCTTGCCGCCGGGCGGCCAGGGCAAGAGCGCCAGCAGCGACAGGATCAGGATCATAGCCCCGAAGCCGCGCTCGCCGAACGACGCGACTAATTCGGCCATGGTCAGCTTGGGTTCGGGGGCGTGGCCGAGGTCTTCAAGAACGTCGGAGAACCGCCGCAGGTCGTCGTTCGGAAGCGGTTGGGCGGGCATCAGGCGGGGCGCTCGGCTGCAGATTGCGCCCATCTAGGCGGTCGGCGCGCGGATCGCCACTTACAGAACGGACAGGCGATGAGATAAATCGACTGTGTCTCAGTCCTGCACGTGCTCGGGTTTGCCCTTGCGCTTGGTTTCGGCAAGGTCTTGCAGCTGCTTTTCCGTCATGGACTCGACCATGGACTTGGACGCGCCCTTAAGCTTCGACATTGGCGTGTCTCCTCGCTTAGCCGACAGGGCCGCGCCGGCGGCCTTTTGCTGAGCGGCGGATTTGGCGGGCATGGTCTGTCTCCCTTGTGCGGGGACAAGCCGTCAGCCGCCCAGCAGTTCCCGTCCGATCAGGAAGCGGCGAATCTCGTTGGTGCCGGCGCCGATGTCATAGAGTTTGGCGTCGCGGACCAGTCGTTCAACCGGCCATTCCTTGGTGTAGCCGGCGCCGCCCAAGGCCTGAACGGCCTCCATCGTGACCTTCACCGCATTTTCGGACGCCAGCAGGATCGCACCCGCCGCGTCGTAGCGCGTTGTCAGGCCGGCGTCGCAGGCACGGGCGACCGAATAGACATAGGCGCGGGCGCTGTTCAGGGCGACATACATGTCGGCGATCTTGCCCTGCATCAGCTGGAACGAGCCGATCGGCTTTCCGAACTGTTTGCGGTCGCGGACGTAGGGCAGGACCACGTCCAGCGCGGCCTGCATGATGCCGAGCGGGCCAGCGGCCAGAACGGCGCGCTCATAGTCCAGGCCGCTCATCAGCACGCCGGCGCCGCCGCCCAACGGACCCATGATGTCGTCTTCCGGCACTTCGCAATCTTCGAAAACCAGTTCGGCGGTGTCCGAGCCGCGCATGCCCATCTTGTCCAGCTTCTTGCTGACGCTGAAACCCTTCATGCCCTTTTCGATCAGGAAGGCGGTGCAACCCTTTGATCCAGCGTCCGGATCGGTCTTGGCATAGACGACGAGGGTGTCGGCGTGGGGCGCGTTGGTGATCCAGAACTTGGTGCCGTTCAGGATGTAGCGATCGCCCTTCTTTTCAGCGCGGGTGCGCATCGACATGACGTCGGAACCTGATCCGGCCTCGGACATGGCCAGCGAGCCGACATGTTCGCCGCTGATCAGCTTGGGCAGATATTTCTGCTTCTGCTCGGCCGTGCCCCAGCGACGGATCTGATTGACGCACAGGTTGGAGTGGGCGCCGTAGCTCAGGCCGATCGAGGCCGAGGCGCGCGACACTTCCTCCATCGCCACGACATGTTCGAGATAGCCCAGGCCAAGGCCGCCGAACTCTTCCTCGACGGTGATTCCGTGCAGGCCCAGTTCGCCCATCTCGGGCCAGAGCTCGCGTTTGAACTCGTTCTTTTCGTCGATCTCGGCGGCCAGCGGCGCCAGGCGATCAGCGGCCCAGCGGGCGGTGGTGTCGCGGATGGCGTCGGCGTTATCGCCAAGGCCGAATTCCATGGATTGGGGCGCGAAGGGAATGCTCATGCGCTAGGGCGTAGCATCGCGCACGGCCTTTCGCCAAGCGCTGTCAGACGCGGTCAGCCCGTCCCCAGCGCCGATAGCAGTTGTAGCCCGACACCCCCAGGCAGGCGGCGGCGACCAGGATCAGGACCCAGGCGACCGTGGCGGTGTCGCTGCTGTTCGATATCGACGCGCGGCGAAAGGCGGCCATGGCGACGCCAAGGCACAGAGCCCCCAAGCCGCCCATGATCAAGAAGGTCAGGGTTTCCCCCAGGCCCGAACGCCGCTTGGCCCGAGCGCGGGCCACGACCTCGCGCGTGCTCAGCACGTCTTCGCTGGCTGCCGCATCACCCTCGATGGCCGGTGCGGCGGCGCTGTCGCCGGACGCGGCTTCGGCCAGTCCCGGCGCGGTCAGGACCACGCTGGTTTTCTGCGCACCCGCGAAGCCCGACGGCGTCTCCGGCTGTTGGGTCTCGACCGGCGCGTGGATGTCGTTGGCCGCGATAATCGGCGCAGCGACGGACACGGTCTCCGATTGCCCTGTCAGCGGCACGACGTCCGGGACCGGGCCGACAGCCGTCGCGGCATAGACGGCGTGGGGCTGAGGCGCGGTGGTCGCTTGAGCCAGCGGTACGTCGTTCTGAGCCGGGAAGGGGGCGACGGCTTCATCCAGGGCGCCGTCCACGGCGGGCAAAGTCGGCTCATCCGTCTCGAAAGGAGACGGCAGGGGTGCGGCCAGAAGGTCCGCCAAGGTGACCGGCGCGCCGGGTGCGGCGTTGAACAGGGCGTGTTCAGCCGAGCGACGGCGGGTCGGGGTCTCGGCTGCGGCCTCATCGGCCCAGGCGCTCAAAGACGCGGACGCCTGACGCGCAGACCCCGCGTTCAACTGCTCGACCACGTCGGACGCGGCGAACCTGTCCGCGCCGATGGAAAAGGCGAAACTGGCCAGGGCGTCGAACTGATGCTGGTTCAGAGGCGTGCGAACATGCTCAGTCACGGCCTTCACGACCGGGATCAGGTCGTACTGCATCAACAGTTCAGCCTCAGCCTCGGACACCCTCGCGCCCTCGCGGGCCGACTGGGTGTGGCCATAGCCGATGACCCATCGACCGTCGCTGCGCTGCATGGCCCGAGGCCGGAAGCCTTCGAAACTCTTGATCAGCAGGACGCCCTCGCGGGACACCTTGCTGGGTTTGGGGAGGACGTCAGACACAGTTGACCCAATTGGAAACAGGCGCGCGGCGCTCGCACCGCTTCCAGCAAGGGCCGCGCCGGATCGTCCGCGTCGTGTCTAGAGCAGCACCAGTGTGGCCAGACCAAGGAAGATCAAGAAGCCGAAGAAGTCGGTGGTCGCCGTGACGAACACGGCCGACGACACGGCAGGGTCGAACTTCAACTTGGACAGCGTCAGGGGCGTCAGGACCCCGATAGAAGCGGCGACCAGCAGGTTCAGGATCATGGCCGCGCCGATCACCAGGCCGATCTTCCAGTCTTCGTCCCGGAACCAGAAGCCGGCCGCGATGCCGATCAGGGGGGCCAGGATCACGCCGTTGGCCAGGCCGACCATCATCTCGCGCCAGAAGGTGCGCGGGGCGTTCGAACTGTTCAGCTCGCGCGTCGCCAGGGCGCGTACGGTCACGGTCAGGGCCTGGGTGCCGGCGTTGCCGCCGATGGCCGAGACGATTGGCATCAGGACGGCGAGGGCGACGATCTGCTGGATGGTGGCCTCGAACAGGCCGATGACACTGGCGCCCAGCGCCGCCGTCGCCAGATTTATCGCCAGCCAGGGCACGCGACCGCGCACGATCTCGGGGACGGACGAACCGCGGTCTTCGTCGGCGACACCGGCCAGACGCAGAATGTCCTCGCGGTTTTCTTCCTGAATGATGTTGACGATGTCATCGACGGTGATCTGACCGACCAGCCGCCCGGCCGCGTCCACGACGGGCGCCGAGATCAGGTGGTATTTCTCGAAGATGTAGGCGACTTCTTCCTGATCCTGATCGACGGCGATCTCGTTGATCGGCTCCATCAGATCGGTCAGGGCGACGGTTCGGGCGGCGCGTAGAAGACCGCTGATCGGCACGCCGCCGACCGGACGGTTCAGCGGATCGACGACATAGATGTCGAAGAAAAGCTCGGGCAGGTCGTCGCCCTGTTTGCGGATGTGGTCGATGGTGTCGCCCACGCTCCAGAACTGGGGCGCGGCCATCACCTCGCGCTGCATCAGGCGGCCGGCGGACTCTTCCGCATAGCCCAGGCTGCTTTCGATGGCGGCGCGATCGACTTCGGGCATGGCGGCCAGAACGCGTTCGCGCTGGTCGTCTTCCAGGTCTTCGACGACGGCGGCGGCGTCGTCGGAATCCAGTTCCTGCAGCGCCTCGGCCAGGGTGCCGTGCGGGACCCGCTCCAGCACCTCTTCGCGGATATTGTCGTCGAGCTCGGGCAGGGTCTCGGCCAGAAGCTCGGGCGGCAACCACAGCACGACGACGGCGCGGTGTTCCGCCGTCAGAAAGCCCATCAGGTCAGCGACGTCGGCCGGGTGCAGGTCTTCCAGCAGCGAGCGCAGCCGCATCCCGTCGCCGTCGTCGGCGGCGTCCACGACTTTCTCGACGAATTGCGGGGTGAGGACATAGTCCTCGTCCAGGGCGGCGTGGTCTTCGTTATCGAGCGTCTCGTCTGGAGCAAAGGCGGTGTCCGTGGTGCTCACGTGGTCGCCTCCCTTGGTAGAATGTCCAGCCGTACTTAGCCGATGAATCGCCCTGTTTAGCCAGATGGTGCGGTCGAGAAGACTCGAACTTCCACGGGTTGCCCCACAGCGACCTCAACGCTGCGCGTCTACCAATTCCGCCACGACCGCTCGCATCGGAGCGGCGGCGAATAGACGAAGCCGTTGGAAAAGGAAAGGGCGAAATGAACGACGCAAAGACGTCGCGGATCAAAGCCTCAGGCCGACCCGGCCATGAAGTCGTACACGTCCGCCTGGCGGGTGACGGTGATGGCGATACGGTCGTCTCGGATCTCGATTTCGCCGCGCGCGACCGGATAGTTGTTGGCTAGGATCCAGACCTCGTCGCCCTCTGCGGCGTCCAGGGGAATCACCGCGCCGCGACCCATGCGCAGCAGTTGCGACATCGGCAGCACCGAGCGACCCAGCACCACTGAGATTTCGACATCGACGGCGTTGATCTGGGTCACGTAAAGCTCTCTTCACTGGAGGGCCGTCTCTTGCAGAAACGCCCTGGCGACCACATTGAAGCGTCATGCTTGCTGAGCCGTTAAGCCCGTCCCTTCAGAAACTGCGTCTCGACGATGGCCGACCGGTCGAATGGGCCGTGTCGAAAGGCTACGTCGACTATACGGCCGCGGAGGCTTTCATGGAGGCGCGCGTCGCCGCCATTGCGGCCGGCGAGGCGAATGAGATGGTCTGGTTGCTCGAGCATCCGCCGCTCTACACGGCCGGCGTCTCGGCCAAGGACGACGACCTTCTGGATGCCGGCCGGTTTCCAGTGCATCGCACGGGGCGAGGTGGACAGTTCACCTATCACGGGCCGGGGCAGCGCGTGGCCTATGTGATGCTGGACCTGAACCGACGCGGCAAGGACGTGCGGTGTTTCGTGCGCGGGCTTGAGCTGTGGCTGATCGGCGCCCTGGATACGTTCGGCGTAAAGGCCGACATCCGGCCGGGTCGCGTGGGCGTGTGGGTCGAGCGCAAGGGGGCGGGCTGGTCGCGTGAGGACAAGATCGCCGCCATCGGCGTCAAGGTCCGCAAATGGGTCAGCTTCCACGGCATCAGTCTGAACGTGGAGCCGGATCTGGATCATTTCGGCGGCATCGTGCCCTGCGGCATTCAGGAACACGGCGTGACCAGCCTGGTCGATCTCGGCGTCCTGGCGACGATGGACGAGGCCGACGAGGCCTTGAGGCGCAGCTTCGATCGAATATTCGGCGCAGCGGTCGAAGCGCCGGAGCCGCTTTGATGCGCGCCGCATCGCCGCAGCCCATGTGACAATCGGGCGAAATCCCGCGCGGCGGGGTTGGCAAGCGCCGGACGCATGGGGTTTAACCTTTCCCACGAGCTTGAAATCAAAGGCCGCAGGAAACCCCATGAACCGAATGATCGCCGCCGCATCGGCCGCAGTTCTGTCGCTGACCGTCGCCGCCGGCGCCGCTGTCGCACAGGATTTTCGCGCTCTGGCGCAGCAAGACCTCCAGGCCGCGCATGACGCCCTGGCCGCCAACCACCCTGCCGCCGTGATTCCCGGCGCGCCCAGCGAAGCGTTTCGCAGCTGGATCGATGCCGGCCTGACCGATGCGCAAGGCAAGGTTGGCCGCGTGAACAGCGGCGACAGCCACGCCTATCTGATGCGCTACTACGCCAACGGCTTCCGCGATTCGAACATCGCGATTCGCCCGACCTACGAAGGCCTCGGCCCCTTCTTCGCGACCAGCTGGCCGGGCGTCACCACGGCGTGGCGCAACGGCGAATATGTCGTCTCCTATGTGAAGCCCGGCGTTCGCAACGTGCCGCCGCTCGGCGCGACCCTGGTCAAATGCGGCGACAAGACCGCCGCTCAGTTGGCCGAAGAGCGGCTGGACCGCTGGGAAGGCGACCTGACGACGGAAGCCGGACGTGTCCGTACCGCCCCCTATCTGCTGTGGAACCGCAATAACCCGTTCACCGGCGGCGTTCCGTCGCTGTGCACTTTCAAGGTCGGGCGTCGCGATCGCGACTTCCAGATGCAGCCCCAGCCGGCCGACGCCGCCAGCCTGGAAGCCGCCTATCGCGCGACCGTCTATACGCCGGGCGCCAATCACCTGTCGGTCGAGACGGTCGACGGCCGTCCGTGGATCAATGTCCACACCCTGGCTGACGACGCCGGATGGGACGCCTTCTACACCGCGGTCGAAGCCCAGCTGCCCGCCATTCGCGGCGCGCAGGGTCTGGTCATCGATCTGCGCGGCGCAAACGGCGCTTCGCTGAATGCAACAGGCAAGGGCTATGGCCTGGCCAACCGCATCTGGACGCCGGAGTTCACCGTCAGCCGTCAGCCTGAAGCCGGCTCGATCACCTATCGCGCCACGCCCGACAACCGTCAGTGGTTCGCCGACACCCTGGCCCGCATGCAGGCCGACCCGCGCTTCGTCGCCGAATCCGGCCCGGTGATCGAACAGACCCAGGCCATCGTCGCCGCCTTCGATTCGGCCCTGGCCGCCAATCAGCCGACCTTCACCATGCCGGGCCGTCCTTCCGTGGCGGACACGGGCGCAGCAAACCCCGTGGCGGGTCCGGTTGTGGTCTTGGTCGATAGCGGCTGCACTAGCGGGTGCCTGGATACGCTGGACCTGCTGACGCGACTGCCGAACGTGCGCCTGGCCGGATCGGTCACAGCCGAGGACTCGATCTTCATCGAGCCGACCGTGCTTCGCCTGCCGTCGAACTATGCCGAGCTGACCTATGGTCATAAGGCCTGGACCACGCGCCAGCGCGGCAACGATGCGCCCTTCACCCCGGCGCAGGGCCTTGCCTACACCGGCTCCGCGACGGACGAGGCGGCCGTGCGCGCCTGGGTCGGCGCCCTGTTCCAATAAGGAACAGCCGGTCGAATGAACGAGGGGCGGGCAGGGGGTGGAACCCTTGGCCCGCCCTTCTTATTTGCAGTCCATGACCGATCTCGCCCAAACCTCCGAAAACCTCCGTTCGCCGTCGGGCTATGACCTGACCCCGCCGAACCCGGAAGAACGCGCCCGGCTCGAAGCCGATCTGAACCCCGAGGAAAAGCGCGTCCTGCTGTCTCATGGCACGGAGGCCCCGTTCTGCGGCACTTTGCTGGGTGAGAAGCGAGCCGGCGTGTTCTGCTGCCGCGAATGCGGCTTGCCCTTGTTCAAGAGCGGAACGAAGTTCGAAAGCGGCACCGGCTGGCCCAGCTTCACCCAGCCGGTCGATGAAGCGCACGTCCACGCAATCCGCGACACCAGCTACGGCATGATCCGGATTGAGACCCAATGCGCACGGTGCGGCAGCCACCAGGGTCACGTCTTCCCCGACGGCCCGCCGCCCACCGGAAACCGCTATTGCATCAACTCGGTCGCGCTCAGTTTCGTAGCCGAGGGCGAGGCCCTGCCGGACCCCCTCAACCGCGGCGACGGCATCGCCTGACCTTGGCCTCAATCGCTGTGCTAGGATGATGTCGAATGGAGGTGGCCTATGCTGATCGCAAGTCTCTTGGCGGGTATGGCGCTGGCGGCGTCGGACGGTGATCCGGACGGCGTGGTCACGACGGCGCCGACAAATGCGCCAACCCTGGCCCAGGCCCTGGCTGCGACGCCTGAGGCGTCGGTGACCGCGCCGACGGCCCAGGACGCCGCCCCGCACGGCATGACCACCGAACAGCAGATCCAGAACTGGATCAGCGCGCGCACGCCGGGCGCCAGCTTTGACGAAAGCGCAGAGCCGGGCGCGCCGGCCGAGCGCAAGATGCATGGCATGGTCGAGGCCGGGATCGGCACCGGCGGCTATCGCAGCTATGGCGCGGCGGTTTCCTTGCCCGTCGGCGAGAACGGCCGCCTGGACCTAGCCTACCGCGAAGGCCGCAATGAACCTTGGGGATATGGCTACGGCGGCTATGGTCTGCGCGGACCGGGCTTCTACTCGCCTTATGGCGGCGGCTGGCGCGGTCGAGGCTATGGGGCCGACACCACGACCAAGTCGATGTCTATGGGGTTCAGCTGGAGCAAGGACGGGGACGCGAATGACCGCGATTCCCATCGCCGCGGCCTGTACGGCTACGACTGAAGGCTTTTTTGTCCGATCTGGAAATCAAAAAGGCCCGGCGAAAGCCGGGCCTTTTCAAGTCTCAGATGGTGCCGCCGGGGGGAATCGAACCCACGACCTCAGCCTTACCAAGGATGCGCTCTACCACTGAGCTACGGCGGCCCCGACTGAGGAAGCGGCCGTATAGCCAAACCCTTCCGGGGAGGGAAGCGGCTTTTTGACGATCTGAAAGAAAGTTTGGACATGGCCCGTGATCACGGCATCATCGCGCCATGACTCGCACGCCGCATGACGCCGATACGCCCTCCGCCGCCGCGCAGGCGACGCCGATCGTCGAATCGGGGCCTGAATTCGAGAAAGCGCGCGCAAAGGCGGAAAAGGCCATGCGGCTGGCCTCCGCCCTTCGCGCCAACCTGCGACGCCGCAAGGCGCCCGCGCGGACGCCTGCTGCGCCGCGCGACAGCAACTGAAAGTCATCGGCTCGCGATCACGCAGCCCTTTGGCAAGCGCCCATAGGCTTGCTAGAGAACCTTCCCCCCGAGGCGTTGGCATCGGGCGCGCTTAAGGACGTCATGGACAGCATCGCCATTCAGGGCGGCGCCCAGCTTTTCGGGGACATTCCCGTCAGCGGCGCCAAGAACTCCGCCATCAAGCTGATGGCCGCCTCGATCCTGACGGATCAGCCCTTGCTGCTGACCAATATGCCGCGTCTGGCCGACACCCGGTTCCTGGGTCAGTTGCTGCGCCAGTTTGGCATCGAAGTGACCGAGCGTGACGGCGCGGACGGGCAGGAGAGCCTGTTTCACGCCAAGGACCTGACCTCGACCTTCGCCCCCTATGATCTGGTGCGCCAAATGCGGGCTTCGTTCAATGTGCTGGGGCCGTTGCTGGCGCGCACAGGCGAAGCCAAGGTCTCGCTGCCGGGCGGCTGCACCATCGGTGCGCGTCCGGTCGATCTGCATCTGCAGGCGCTGACGGCGCTGGGCGCCGAGATCGAGTTGGACGAAGGCTATGTCACCGCCCGCGCGCCCAAGGGCTTGAAGGGCGCCGAGATCGAGTTCCCCTTCGTCTCGGTCGGCGCCACCGAACATGCGCTTCTGGCCGCTGTGCTGGCTGAAGGCACGACCGTCCTGCGCCGTGCGGCGCGCGAACCCGAGATCGGCGATCTGGCCCACTGTCTGACGGCCATGGGCGCCAAAATTGAGGGAATCGACACCGATGTGCTGACCATCACCGGCGTCTCGTCGCTGAATGGAACGACCTGGTCTGTGATCCCCGACCGGATCGAGATGGGCTCCTACGCCGTCGCCGCCGCCATGGCGGGCGGCGAGGTGCGTCTGACCAAGGCGCGGGCTGAATTGATCGGTTCGCTGACCGACAAGATGGTCGAGGCGGGCGTCGAGGTGTCGCCGACCGCCGACGGCGTGCTGATCAAACGCGACCCGAAGCAGCGCCTGAAGGCCGTGGACGTCGAGACGGCCATCTATCCGGGCTTCGCTACCGATCTTCAGGCCCAGTTCATGGCGCTAATGACGACGGCGGAGGGCGTCAGCACGGTTCGCGAGACGATCTTCGAAAACCGCTTCATGCATGTGCCGGAGTTGGCGCGACTGGGCGCCGACATTTCGGTCCATGCCGGAGAGGCGCACGTCAACGGTGTCGAAGTTCTGCACGGTGCGCAGGTGATGGCGACCGATCTTCGCGCCTCCATGTGCCTGGTTATCGCGGGCCTCGTCGCCGAGGGCGAAACTACTGTCGGACGCGTCTATCATCTGGATCGCGGTTTCGAGCGTTTGGAAGAAAAGCTCGGCGCGTGCGGAGCCGACATCCGCCGCATAAAGGGAACAGGTGATGAGCACTGAGATCGACGGCGTCATCACCGAAGCCAAGGCGCCGGTCGAACCGTTGCGCCTGCTGGCCGAGGACGCCGACGATCTCCAGATCATTTCCGCCGCGCTTCAGGACGCCATCCTGCGGCCCGTCGATATCGTCTGGGAAAAACAGGCGCGGACCCTGACCATCGCCTTTAGCCGGTTTTGCTGGGAGTGCGGCGGGACGCGCGTGATGTGCGCCATGCAGTTCGGCGACGTTCTGGCGGTCAAGAGCCGCCGCCTGTCGCGCAGTCCCGACGCTTCGCTAGAACTGCTCGCGCTCGACTTTATTCCGACCGAGGATCTCAGCGGCCGCGTCATCCTGATGTTCGCCGGCGGCGGGGATCTGCGGATCGACGTCGAATGTTTGGACGCCGTGGTGACGGATATTTCCGACCGCTGGCCTGCACGGATCGCGCCGACCCACCTGGACACGCCCGAACTGGACGAAGGGACTGCGGCATGAGCGCCGATCACAAGCTGGCCTCGGTCGAACTGGACGCCGCGACCCTTCCGGCGGCGACGGCCGAGATCGAGCACGAGCGTCGCGTCGCCATCTTTGATCTGGTCGAGAAAAACAGTTTCGAGCCCGTCGGCGCCGAGGGCGGGCCCTACAGGCTGAAGCTGTCGCTTCAGGACAATCGTCTGGTGTTCGACATCGACGGCGAGAACTTCACGCGCACCTACGCCATCAGCCTGACGCCGCTGAAAGGCGTGATCAAAGACTATCTGATGATCTGCGATAGCTACTATGAGGCTCTGCGCGGATCCTCGGCCAGCCAGATCGAATCGGTCGATATGGGCCGGCGCGGCCTTCACAACGAAGGGGCCGAGCAGCTGAAGACGCGGTTGGACGGCAAGATCGTGGTCGATCACGAGACGTCGCGGCGCCTGTTCACATTGCTCTGCGCCCTCTACCGTCGCGGCTGACCTCGACTATCTCTGTGTTTTCGGGCATTAGGCCCGTCCATTCCGCCCCTCGCGCCCGCCCAGCGTGGGGTCGAACGCATATTCAACGGGCGTGAGAGGCCGCATGGCTAAGGAAGAACTGCTCGAGTTTCCCGGCACCGTCAGCGAACTGCTGCCGAACGCCACATTCCGCGTGACGCTCGAGAACGACCACGAGATCATCGCCCACACCGCCGGCAAGATGCGCAAGAACCGCATCCGCGTTCTGGCCGGCGACAAGGTGCTGGTCGAAATGACCCCCTACGACCTGACCAAGGGTCGCATCACCTATCGCTTCAAGTAAGTGGCTGCGGGTCGCCCCGAACTGGTGCTGGCTTCGGCCAGCCCGCGCCGCATCGAATTGCTGGCGCAGGTCGGGATCACGCCTGACCATATCGATCCCGCCGACATCGACGAAACGCCTCTGAAGGGCGAAACCCCGCCGCGTCTGGCCGAACGGCTCGCCACCTCGAAAGCCCAGGTTGTCGCAGAACGCTGTCCCGACGCGGTCGTCATCGCCGCCGATACGGTGGTCGCTGTGGGGCGTCGCTTTCTGGAGAAGGCGGCGGACGAGGCCGAGGCGACGCGTTTTCTGAAACTGCTGTCCGGCCGCAATCACCGCGTCTTCACCGGCGTCGCCGTCTGGCGCGACGGAAAACTATCGTCGCGCGTCAACGAAACCCGCGTGACCTTCAAACCCTTGTCGGACCACGAGATCGCATCCTACGTCGCTACGGGCGACTGGCGTGGCAAGGCCGGGGGCTATGGCATCCAGGGCCCGGCGGCCGCCTTCATCCAGCGCATCGTCGGCAGCCATCCTTCCGTGATGGGCCTGCCCGTCTATGAGGCCGTCCAGCTTCTGCACGGCGTCGGCTGGCGTTCATGAGCGGCGCAGTCGAGGTCTTCCTCGACGAGACGCCTGGCGAGACGCGTGGCGCGATCATGCGCGACGGTCGTTACACTCATCTTCTCATCCACCGGGAGGATGATGTGGCGCAGATCCGGCTCGGCGCCCGCTCCGTGGGGCGTGTCATCGAGGTGAACCCTGGCTTGCGCGGCGCCTTCGTCGATATCGCCGCACCGGCCGCCGCCTTTCTGCCGTTCCCGAGAAATGACCGAATTACCCAAGGCCAGCGGCTGGAAGTCGTCGTCACCGCCGAACCTCGTGCCGGAAAAGGGGCGGCAGTTCGGTATGTAGGACCGGGGGAGGGGACGCCCCGCCTGATTCAGCCCGCACCCAGCATCGCCGAACAGTTGCGCGATCTCGCGCCCGGCGAGGAATCAGTCACCAGCATCGCCGCCATCGACGCCGTGGTCGAGGCGGAGGAGGAGGCTCTGGCTCAATCGATTGTTTTCGCCTCGCACGGAATCGATCTCGCCATCGAACGCACCCGCGCCTTGGTGGCTGTGGACATCGACTTCGCCTCTACGCCCGGTCGTGATCCGAAACAGGCAAGGGCGGCTGCGAATCGCGCGGGCTTGAAACAGGCGGCGCGGCTGATCGGCCTGCGGAACTGGGGCGGCCTGGTCGTCATCGACATGGTCGGGGACGGTACGGACGCCGAGGCGCAGTCCAAGGTCGTGCGGGCCGCGTTCGCCCACGACCCCCAGGCCGTTTTCGGACCCGTCAGTCGATTCGGCCTGTTGCAGATGTCGCTTCCTTGGCGCCGCACGCCGATCGAGGAGGTCTTGCTCGACGCCAGCGGACGCCCGTCTGTTCAAACACGAGCCTTGTCTGTCGTGCGCACTTTGCGGCGGCAGCTTCTGGCCGATACTCTGTCGCCGCGCGTCATCGCGCGCTGCGCGCCGGAAGAAGCCGTAATCACTGATCCGCTGGCGGCTCGTCTGGGACCGCGAGCGGTGATCCAGGCCGATGCCGCAATCCCGCCAGGGCGCGGACGAATAGAAGAGGGTTGAGCCGTGGCTTCCTGTCCCATCTGCCGCAAGGCCGACGCCGATCCCAAGTACAAGCCCTTCTGCTCACGTCGCTGTTCGGACGTGGATCTTCAGCGCTGGTTCACCGGCGCCTACGCCATTCCGGCCGCCTTGGACGAGGGTGCGGAAGATGATGACGAAAAGGACGGATTGGGCGCTGGACAGGCGGAAAAGCCTCCCCTATAGACCCGCCTCTCGCGACGCCGCGTCGGCGCCTGGATAGCTCAGCTGGTAGAGCAGCGGATTGAAAATCCGCGTGTCGGTGGTTCGAACCCGCCTCCAGGCACCATCTTTTCCTACACCGTGAAATCGATTGTTTTGAGCGCATGATCCTGTGCTGCGGCCTCTGCGCCGCCCTTCGGTTTCCGCTGGCTTGCAGCGATCAGCCCTACATTTGCAGTATCGGGAAATGATCGCGCTCAGGACGGCCGTTTTGAACAAACTTGCTTCATCTGACGCCAGATCATCATCAAAATGTCGCGCTGCCGCACTTTAATGCGCTGGTTGATGGAACTTTTCTCCATGTCTCTCGACGGGTTAAAAGCCCCTCTTGTCCCTTGACGCTCCGGTAAGGGTTCGTCAAAGGGTTGAGGCGCCTTCGCAAGAAGACGTTAATGCGGATCGCCGGGGACGTGTCCCCGAAGGTTCGACCAGCGGAGACGAGGCGGGCGACCGGTTCGATCTCCACCGAAGATTTCAGCGGGCTCTGATCCTCGAAAGGACGGGCGCGTTGAAGGAAACATTTCAGGTTGGGGGGCGGTCGCTGACTATGGCCGCACCTTTGGTTCCACGAGTCAGACCAAGCAGGAACTGGCGAATTATGCTGAACAGCAAAAAGACGAATATCCTTCTCGCCATGGCCGGCGCCGCCGCGCTGATGGCGAGCTCGCCGGTCCTGGCCCAGGCCCCGGCCGAGCCCACCCCGGCCGCCTCGACTGCGGCTCCCGCAGCCGCCGCTCCGGCTGCTGGCGAAGCTGATCCGGCAACGGTGAACGACGCCGTCGGCGGCGGTCACGGCGACATCACCCCGATCTCCATGTTCATGGAAGCCACGGTCGTCGTTAAGGTCGTTATGGCCGGCTTGCTGCTGGCCTCGATCCTGTCGTGGACCCTGCTGCTCATCAAGCTGTTCGAGTTCGGCGCTCTGAACCGCAAGACCGACACCTTCCTCGAGAACTTCCGCGGCGCCCGCACCATCGCCGACATGCGCGCTGTCTCGACTCAGGAAGAGTTCGACGGCAACCCGCTGGCCGACATGGCCGCCGCCGCCACCGAAGAAATCGAACTGTCGCGTCAATCGGGTCTGTCGGTCACCGGCGATCACCTCGATTCGGCCATGGGCCGCGCTCAGTCGGCTGTCGCCGCCGTTCAATCCGGTCTGGCCCTGCGCCTTTCGGGCGGTCAACAGTTCCTGGCTTCGGTCGGCTCGATCGGTCCGTTCGTCGGTCTGTTCGGCACCGTGTACGGCATCATGAACTCCTTCATCGGTATCGCCCAGTCGAACACGACCAACCTGGCCGTCGTGGCGCCGGGTATCGCTGAAGCTCTTCTGGCCACCGGTATCGGTCTGTTCGCCGCTATTCCGGCCGTTGTCTTCTACAACTACTTCAACACCCGCATCGCTGCCTACGGCACGCGCGCCGACGGCTTCGCCGCTGAGCTGCTGAACGGCATCTCGCGTCAGCTCGACAAGGGGGCGTAAGACGGATGGCCGCCAAGATTAAATCGGGCGGCGCTGGCAACCTGCCTCAGGCCAACAGTGATATCAACGTTACGCCTTTCGTTGATATCATGCTGGTCCTGCTCATCATCTTCATGGTGGCGGCTCCGCTTGCCTCTGTGTCGGTGCCTGTCGAGTTGCCAATCGCCGTCGCCAAGGCGGCCCCGAACCCGCCCAAGCCGGTCTATATTTCGATCCAGAATGACGGCGACGTCTATGTGGGCGACTTCAAGACCGACGTCGGATCCCTGGGCGCCGATCTGAAAGAACAGATCGGTTCCCGGAACCCGGCCGATGAGCGGATCTTCATTCGGGGCGACCAGAACACCCGTTACGGCGACTTCATGCAGGTCATGAATGCGCTGCAGGATAACGGCTTCTATAGCGTTGCGCTGGTCGGCGAAGACCAGGCGACGAGTTAGGATGCGGAGATAGTATGACAGACGTCGAATATCATCGCAGTCGCTACGACGTACCCAAGAAGAAGGGCTTCATGGGGGTGTCCTACCCCGTGCTGATCGTCTGCCTGATGGTGGTCAGCATCTTGTTTGCGTTGCTGATCTTCTTTGTTCAGCAGTCCAAGTTCAAGCTGAAGGAGTTCAACTACGTCGACGAGTCCGTCGAGGTCGAATTGGTCGAGCCGGTTCCGCCGCCTCCGCCGCCTCCGCCCCCGCCGCCTCCGCCGACGGATACGCCTCCGCCGCCGAAGCTTCAGGTGCGCGTGCCGGCTCCGGTCCCGAACATCGTCCCCCCTCCGCCGGTCAACATCACGCCGACGAAGAAGGAAGATCGGGTTGAATACACGGGTCCGCCCGTCAATATTCCTGGACCTCCGCCTCCGCCTGCGCCTCCGGCTCCGCCGCGCCCGTCGACGATCACCAATGTTCAGTGGTCGCGCCAGCCGCGCCCGACGGCTGATGACTTCCCGGCGCGTGCGCTGGAACGTGAAATCAGCGGTTCGGCTACGGTCGAGTGCACCGCGCGCTCCAACGGTGCTCCGGCGAACTGCCGGGTGATCTCGGAAGAGCCCGCAGGCATGGGCTTCGGCCGCGCCGCCATTCGGGTGGTTCAGCGTGGACAGCTGTCGCCGCGGACCGTCGACGGCGCCGCTCAAGACGCGACCTTCCGCGTCCGGGTGCCCTTCACCCTCGGGTGATGGTCAAGGCAACAGACAAGACGCCTCGGAGAGTAATCTCCGGGGCGTTTTTGTTTGGGCTGTCGCCCGCGAAATCTCCTGACGAAATGTGAGGAAGGCGCTTGATCGCCTGCCGCAGGCCCGGTAGAGAACGCGCCTCGCGATGAGCGGGCCGCCTTAGCTCAGTTGGTTAGAGCGCCGGTTTGTGGAACCGGAGGTCCTCAGTTCAAGCCTGAGAGGCGGTACCATCGCAAAGCGCGGCCGGGCTTGCAGCCCGCCGTCGCCGCGACCATTTCCTGATCATCGGTCGCCATATCTGTTTTTAGGCCGATCCCCGCACCGACAGGAGAAGGCCCCCATGAAGACGCGCAAGTTGGGTGCGAACGGCCCCGAGGTTTCGGCCATTGGCCTGGGCTGCATGGGCATGAGCGCCTTCTACGGCGGCGCCGACGAGTCGCAGTCCATTTCCGTCATCCATCGCGCGCTCGACCTGGGGATCACCCTGTTCGACACTGCCGAGATGTACGGCCCTCACACAAACGAAGTGCTGGTCGGCAAGGCGCTGAAAAATCGGCGCGACCAGGCCTTCATCGCCACCAAATTCGGCATCAACTATAACGCCGACCGCACCAGGCTGATGACCGACGGCAGCCCGGCCAATGTGCGTCGCGCCATAGAGGGCAGTCTGCAACGCCTCGGCGTCGATCACGTCGATCTCTATTATCTGCACCGCGTCGATCCGGACACGCCGATCGAGGATACGGTCGGGGCGATGGCGGAACTGGTCAAGGAGGGCAAGGTCCGCTTCCTGGGCCTGTCCGAAGCCGCGCCTGAGACCTTGCGTAAGGCGCACGCGACCCATCCAATCACGGCGCTGCAGACGGAATATTCGCTGTGGAGCCGCGAGCCCGAAGACGAACTGTTTGCGGTCGTGCGCGAACTGGGCATCGGCTTCGTGCCCTACAGCCCGCTGGGCCGCGGCTTCCTGTCGAGCGACATCACCTCGATCGATGATCTGGACGCAGACGACTTCCGCCGCACCAATCCGCGCTTCATGGGCGAGAACTTCCAGAAGAACCTGGATTTGGTTGAGGCGGTAAAGGCCATTGCGTCGGACAAGGGCATAACCGCCGCTCAACTGGCGCTGGCCTGGGTGCTGGCGCAAGGCGAGGATTTGGTTCCGATCCCCGGCACCCGTCGGATCGCGACCCTGGAGCAGAATGCGGCGGCCGTGGACGTCGTTTTGACGCCTGAGGATATCGCCCGGATCGAGGCCGTCTTCCCCAAGGGCGCGGCGACGGGGCATCGCTACGCCGAGGCGGCGCGGGCGGCGCTGAATCGCTGATCCGCAAGCCAAATGAAAAAGGCCCGGTCGAAGCGCTCCGACCGGGCCTTTCGTAAATGGGGCGTCCTGACCCTACTGGATGCGGGTCCAGGTCTGGGTCTTGCACAGCGGAGCCACAATGCAGCCGCGCAGACGCAGGCTGTTGTCATTGGTCATGGTGATGGTGCCGCGATAGGTGCCGCCGTCGGCTGGATTGTAGACCGAGCCGTTGCGCCATTCCGTCGGACCGCCGGTGAAGCCGGTCAGCATGGGCAGATTGCGCAGGGTGCGGTTCCGCTGGGCGGCGTTACGATTGTTGGCGTCGCGCGCATTGGCGTCGGCGCGAATGTGGTCCGAAGTCACCAGCGTGCCGCACAGCCCCTGTCCGCAGCGCGCGATCCGCACCTGACCGCCATTGGTCGGGGTCTGCCACAGACCGGTCGGGTCGCCCGCCAGGGCTGGAGAGGCGAGGGCGCCCGCCAGGGTCGCCGCGGCCAGCATGATCTTGATCTTCATAGTCGTTCCCTTTCGTCGGGTCGGTCGCACCGCCCGTTGAAGCGGACGTTGATCGCGGTTTCGGTTGAAAACAAGGCCAAAACCCCAGCGATCACCAACGAAAACCGACCCTTAGGTCAACTTCAACCGCCGATCAGGGCCAGCCATTCGTCCTCGGTCAGCACCTGGACGCCATGCTTCTCGGCGTCCTTGAGCTTGGAGCCGGCTCCGGGGCCTGCGACGAGGTAGTCGGTCTTTTTCGACACTGAACCCGAGACCTTGGCGCCCAGGCTTTCGGCGCGGGCCTTGGCCTCGTCGCGGGTGAAGCGCTCCAGGGCGCCGGTGAAGACGACGGTCTTGCCCGCGACCGCAGTGTCGGACTTGGGCCGTTCGGCATCGAGGATTTCGGTCAGTTCGGCTTCCAAAGCCTCTACGACCTGCAGATTATGCGGCTCGTGGAAGAAGTGGGCCAAGGCCTCGGCCGCGACGGGACCGACGCCGGTGACACCGGCGATCTGGTTCAGGATTTCGGACGGGCCGTCCTCGCGCGCGACACGGGCCAGTTCGACCAGCCCGGACCAGTCGTTCGCCATCGTCGCCAGAGACCGGCGGGCCGGAGCGGCCATGCCGGGGAAGGCCTGGCTGATCTTCATGTCCATCGTCGCCTCGGGCCAGGGATCTACGGCGGGGGGCGCGGCCTCGGCCATCAGGGTCAGGACGCGGGGCGATATGGCGTGGGCGGCGGCCAGGTCGGTCCAGGCGTCGGACGGCACGCCCGAGGCGGCTTGGAGGCAGGCGGCCTTCAGCGCGGACCAGCTCTCGAAGGCGCGGGCCAGCACGATGGAGGTCTGTTCGCCGATGTCGCGGATTCCCAGACCGAACAGGAACCGGTCCAGCGAAATGACGCGGCGGGCGTCGATGCCGGCGACCAGATTGCGTATGCTGGTTTCGCCATAACCGTCGTCACGCTCCAGCGCCTTCAGCCGCGCCTCGTCGCGCGCCAGTCTGAAGATGTCGGCCGGCTCCTTGATCCAGCCGCGCGCATGGAAGGCGACCAACTGCTTTTCGCCCAATCCCTCTATGTCAAAGGCGCGGCGGCCGACGAAATGCTTGAGCCGTTCGACGATCTGGGCGTCGCAGATCAGGCCGCCGGTGCAGCGGCGTTTGACCTCGTCGCCTTCGCGCACGGCTTCAGAGCCGCAGACGGGGCAGTGTTCAGGGAAGACATAGGGGACGGCGTCGGCGGGACGTAACTCCGGGACCACGCCCAGGATCTGGGGGATGACGTCGCCGGCGCGTTGCAGGCGGACCGTGTCGCCGATGCGGACATCCAGACGTTCGATCTCGTCTTCATTGTGCAGGGTGGCGTTTCGCACCACCACGCCTCCGACGGTGACGGGGTGCAGGCGGGCGACGGGGGTCAGGGAGCCGGTCCTGCCGACCTGGATGTCGATGCCCTCCAGCACCGTAGTGGCCTGCTGGGCCGGAAATTTGTGGGCGATAGCCCAGCGGGGGCTGCGGGCGACGAAGCCGAGGCGGCGTTGCCAGTCGATGCGATCCACCTTGTAGACCACGCCGTCGATGTCATAGCCCAGGGTCGCGCGGTCGCGTTCCAGTTCGCGATAGACGGCGATCAGCCCCTCCGCGCCCTCGACCCGGCGCGAGCGGGCGTTGACGGGGAAGCCCCAGGCCTTGAGCTTTTGCAGGGCCTCCCACTGGGTCTCGGCGAAGTCGCTGGAGTGTTCGCCCCAGGCGTAGGCGAAGAAGTTCAGCGGACGTTTGGCGGTGATCCGGGCGTCCTTCTGGCGCAGGGAGCCGGCGGCGAAATTGCGGGGGTTGGCGTAGGTGCGGCGGCCTTCCGCCTCGGCGGCGGCGTTGAAGGCGGCGAAGGCGTCATTGGGGGCATAGACTTCGCCACGGATCTCGATCCGGTCGGGCCAGTCGTCGCCGGCCAGGGTCTGCTGCACATCCGCGATGGTGTTCAGATTGGCGGTGACGTCCTCGCCCGCGCGGCCGTCGCCGCGCGTGGCGCCGATCGTCAGCCTGCCGTCGACATACAGGAGATTGGCGGACAGGCCGTCGATCTTGGGCTCGGCGACAAAGGCGATCGGTTCGTCGGCGGACAGTTTCAGGAAGCGTGTGATCCGGGCGACGAAATCGCGCACCTCGCCCTCGTCGAAGGCATTGTCCAGCGACAGCATGGGCACGCCGTGGCGCACCTCGGCGAACTGGGTTGAGGCGGCGGCGCCGACCTTGTTCGACGGAGAGTCAAGCCGGATCAAATCGGGAAAGGCGGTTTCGATCGCTAAGTTGCGCGCACGCAGGGCGTCGTAGTCGGCGTCGGAAATCTCGGGCGTCGCCTCGTTGTAGAGCGCGTCGTGGCGGGCCATTTCGGCGGCCAGCCAGGCCAGGGCCTCGGCGGCCGTCTCGGCGGTGAGGTCTTCGACGGGGACTTCGAGAGGAATCGCATTGGCCATGGCCGCCGTCATATCATCTGACGCGCCGCCCGTGCATCGCGCAAAGCCGATGATGACAGAACCGTAGGCTGACGCGCCGTCCGCTCTTCGCTAAGTTCGCGCGTCCCTATCGGAGCCTGTATGACTCGTTCGACCCTCTGCCTCTTCGTCGCTGGCGCCGCCCTGATCGTCAGCGGCTGCGCCGCCGTTCCCGCAACAGCGCCGAGTGCGCCGAGCGCCGTCGCGCCGGTTTCCAGCCAACTGCTGGAGGACGTTCGCATCCTGTCGGCCGACGACATGCAAGGCCGCGACACGGGCTCAGAAGGCGGCGAGCGGGCGCGCGCCTACATCGTCTCGCGATTAGAGGCCATGGGCGTTCAGCCGCCGCCGTTCGGGCGTTTGCAGCGGTTCGAGACGCCGGGCCGCACGAGAGAAGGCGTCAAGACCTTCAGCGGCGTCAACATCGTCGGCCTGATCCCCGGAACCCGCGTCGCCGACCGCTATATCGTTGTGACGGCCCACTACGACCATGTCGGCGTCAATGACGGCCAGATCTTCCATGGGGCCGACGACAACGCCTCGGGCGTGGCGACGATGCTGGAACTGGCAGCGCGACTGAAGGCCGAACCGCCGGAACACAGCGTGCTGATCGTTGCGCTGGACGGCGAGGAGCGGGGGCTGCTGGGCGCTCGCGAGTTCGTCAAGGCGCCCCCGGTGCCCCTGTCGTCACTAAGCCTGAACCTGAACTTCGACATGACGGCGCGGGCGGAAACGGATGGCCATCTGTGGGTCACCGGGACCTATCAGCACCCCAATCTGCGCCCCGTGCTGGAGGCCGTGGCGCCGAACGGGGCCGTGTCCTTCGCCTTTGGCAAGGACACCCCGCAGGATACGGGCGAGAACAACTGGGTCGACGCCTCCGATCATGGCGCGTTCCATGAGGCGGGCATGCCCTTCCTGTACATGGGCGTCGATTATCACCCCGACTATCATCGACCGAGCGACACCTTCGACAAGATCACGCCGTCGGTCTTCACTAGCGCGACCGAGATCGCCATCGCCGGGTTCCGCGCCTTGGACCGGGCGCTTGATCGATGAAGTCCTCATGGGTGGTCGTTGCGGTCGCGGGCTTGTTGAGCCTGGCGGCATGCGAGCGGCGCGACGCCGCGACATCGACGTCGACGCCGGAAGCGACGTTCCAGCATCGTCTGAGCGGCGATATCTCGGGCGACTATCGCCCGACAGGTGAGGAATCCATTCAGCCCGTGGCTTCGCTGTTCATCGGACAGGATGACGCCTTCGCCGCCTGGGAAGGCGGCTCTCGCGCTTCGCCGCCGCTGATCCTGTCGCTGACCGGCCCGCAAGGCGAGGCCAGGGTTCTGCCGGACGCCTACGTCGTCACCGACGATCGGATTCAAATGCGGGGCTCCGCGCCCGGCTTGGGCCCGGTGGAACTGTCGGCGCGGATTGATCAGGGCGCATTGGCGACGGCGCGGCGGAATCTCGGAGATCAGATGCCTGTCGTCACCGGAACGGTTTCGGTCAACGGTCGTCCCACGCCCTTCACGCTGAGTTGGTGGGGCGGCGACTGATCTAACCAACCTGCGCTGACGGCGCGCCAAGATTGCCATTAACGCAATCCCAAGTCATGGTGACGCTTGGGGGCGCTGAATGTCCATATCTGAATTGGCCGGGTGCGATGTAACATCGACATGCGGTGTCGGTGCGCATCGGCGCCGCGTTCGTCTCGACCCGACCCGCGCCATGGATATCGCCTTCGCCCTGATAGGGCTGCTTCTGACCTGGCCGCTCTTCGTTTTCATCGCCCTGGGCGTCAGGGCGCAGGACGGAGGGGGCGCGATCTTTCGCCAGCAGCGCATCGGCCGCGACGGCCGAATGTTCGACTGCCTCAAATTCCGTTCGATGACGGTGGGCGCGGAGCGAGCCTTGCCATCAGCCTCTGATCCGGAATGGCAGGCGAAGCGAAAGCTGACACACGATCCGCGCGTCACGTCGCTGGGCCGTCTGTTGCGACGATCCAGCCTGGATGAACTGCCACAGCTGATCAATGTGTTGAGGGGCGAGATGTCGCTGGTCGGCCCCCGACCGATCGTGATCGACGAGGCTGGGCGATATGGCCGGCGGCTGGCCGACTACTGCGCGGTGCGCCCGGGCCTGACGGGGCTGTGGCAGGTGTCGGGGCGCAACGCCGTGCCCTATCCGCGGCGTGTGGCGATGGACGTCTGGTTCGTCAGAAACCGCACCGTGAGCGTCTATCTGGCGATCCTGGCGCGCACGGTCCCGGCGGTGCTGAGCCGCCGGGGCGTGTCCTAGGGAAGGCGCTCCTCAACGCCCTCGTCCGTCCCGATGATGGCGAAGTCTGCGAGGTCCAGGAACAGGCCGTGTTCCACCACGCCGGTGGTCAGTTTCAGATCGTCGGCCAGACGGACCGGATCATGGATCGCTTTGCAGCCCGCATCGTAGATCAGATTGCCGCCGTCGGTGCGAACCAGGCCGCGATCCGCCTGACGCACGCGCGCCGGCTGGTTGATGTCGTGGTCGATCAGCACATCGGCGATGCGGTTGGCTGTCGTCTTGTGACCGAAGGCGACGACCTCGATCGGCAGGGGGAAGGTCCCCAGCACAGGCACCACCTTGGCCGCGTCGGCGATGACGATGCAGCGGGCCGAGGCCTCCCACACCAGTTTCTCGCGCAGCAGGGCCGCACCGCCTCCCTTGATCAGCGCCAGGCCCGGCCCGATTTCGTCGGCGCCGTCCACGGTCAGGTCGATGCGCGGCGTGTCCTCCAGCGTCGACAAAGTCAGCCCAAGTTCGCGCGCGAGATCTGCAGTCTTCTCCGATGTCGGCACGCAGCGCAGGTTGGGCAGGTTGCGCGCCGCCAGCGCCTTGACGAACCAGGCGGCCGTCGAGCCGGTGCCCAGGCCGACGATCATGCCCGCCTCGACGTGGGCGGCGGCGGCCTCGCCGGCGTTCTTCTTCTGGAGGTCGCTCATTTAAATTTCGCAGCCTTCTTGGCCTTGGCTTCGACACGGAAGGCCGCGGCCGCTTCGGGTTTGACAGTCTGGCGCGCGCGGCCGAAGGCCATGGCGTCGGCGGGCACGTCCTGGGTAATGACAGAGCCGGAGGCGATCAGGGCGCCGTCGCCGATGACCACCGGGGCCACCAGGCTGGAGTTCGATCCGACGAAAGCGCCGGCGCCGATCTGGGTCTGCGCCTTGTTGAAGCCGTCGTAGTTGCAGAAGATCGTGCCTGCGCCGACGTTGGCGCCCGCGCCGACCGACCCGTCGCCGAGATAGGCCAGGTGATTGGCCTTTGCGCCTTCGGCCATCCTGACGTTCTTGACCTCGACGAAATTGCCGACCTTGACCCCGGTCGCCAGGTCCGCGCCGGGACGCAGGCGCGCGTAAGGACCGACTTCGGCGCCGGCAGCGACCCGCGCGCCCTCGATATGGCTGAAGCTGCGAATGCGCGCGCCGCCCTCGATCACCGCGCCGGGACCGAAGACGACGAACGGCTCGATAACGGTCCCGCCGCCGATCTGGGTGTCCCAGGCGAAATGAACGGTGTCAGGCGCCGCCATCGTCACGCCGGCCGCCAGGAAGTTGTCGCGTTGCACGCTCTGGAACAAGGCTTCGGCCTGAGCCAGCTCGGCCTGGGAGTTGACGCCCATTACCGCGTCCTCAGCGGCGAAGACGGCGCGGGTCGGATGGCCGCCCTGGCGTGCCAGAGCGACGACATCCGTCAGATAGTATTCGCCCTTGGCGTTTTCGTTCTTCACGTCGGCCAGCAACGAGAAGAGCAGGCCGGCCGGCGCGGCCATGACGCCCGAGTTGCAGGCGGTGATGGCGAGAATCTCGGCCGACGCCTCCTTGGCCTCCGTGATGGCGGTCAGGGTGTCGCCTTCGACGATCAGACGGCCGTAGGCGCCCGGATCGCGAGCCTTGAACCCGATGACGGTCACGCCGTCGGCATTGAACACGGGCTCGATGTCGGCGGCCTTTAGCAACGGCACGTCGCCATAGGTGACGACCACCTCGCCGTCGAAGTCGGCCAGCGCCTGTTCGGCGGCGCGCACGGCGTGGCCGGTGCCGAGCGGCGGGTCCTGGACCGCAATGGCGGCCTCGCCCAGCCGTTTGACGACATGGGCCCGGACCTCCGGCGAGTGATTGCCGACCACGACGACGATGCGTTCGCACCCCAGGCCTTCCGCCGCATCGATGGCGTGGTCCAGCATGGCGCGGTGGGCCACCGGGTGCAGCACCTTGGGCAGCGGCGATTTCATCCGCGTGCCCTGGCCGGCGGCGAGAATGATGGCGGCGCGGGCGCGCGTCTGGCTGGTCATGAATCGTCTCGCAGTCTAGTCGTCCTGCGATCTAGCCCATCATGCGGGCCAGCGGGAGATGTGGATGAGCGATCGCGACCTGGAAGGCTGGACCATCGCCTTCGACCTTGACGGCACGCTGGTCGATTCCGCCCCGGACCTGATCGGCACGCTGAACCGGATGCTGGTCGAGGAGGGGCTGCCGCCCGTGCCGATGGAGTCCGCCTCGACCCTGATCGGATCGGGCGCGCGGGCGCTGCTGGTGCACGGCTTCGAAGCCGCAGGCGCGCCGGTCGAGCGGGCCAAGTCGGACGAACTGTTCGAGCGGTTCCTGGTCGATTACGCCGTTCATATCGCCGACGGCTCGCAGCCCTTCGAGGGTGTGGTCGAGACGCTGGAGCGGCTCAGCGAGCGGGGCGCTATCCTGGTCGTGGCCACCAACAAGCGTTCGGACCTGTCGGAGCTGTTGTTGGGCAAGCTGGACCTGACCCGACATTTCGCCGCCATCGTCGGCCCGGATCGGGTCAGCGCGCGCAAGCCCTCGGGCGCCCATCTGAAGGAGGCCGTCGTGATCGCAGGCGGTGATCCCGAACGGGCCATCATGGTGGGAGACGCCGCGCCGGACGCGGACGCCGCTAAAGACGCCGGCATGCCCTGCATTCTGACGACCTTCGGCTTTACGCCGACGCCCGTCGAAGACCTGGGCGGGGACGTGCTGATCGACGCTTTCGAGGACGTCGAAGAGGCGATCGACGGTATCCTCTCCGACTTCTACGTAAGGCGGGCGCTGAAATTCTGAAGCCAGCCGACAGGAAATCTGTCGGCTGAATGATCGCTGCTGCGGTTGCGGATCGCCATGGCGATGGACAGATTGGCGCACCCCTGTTGAAAGTGCCGTCATGCTCGCTCGCTTTTTCAAGATCCCGCTGTGGCAGCGGACCGCCGCCGGCTTCATCCTCGGCATCATCGCCGGGCTGATCCTGCGCGAGCGGGCCGAGACTTGGCTTCAGCCGATCGGCGACGTCTATCTGAACCTGATCCGCATGGTTGTGGCGCCGCTGGTGCTCTTCACCATTGCCAGCTCGATCGCCAAGCTGGGCGAGGGGGCGGGGGCCGTGCGGCTGGGGGTGCGGACCATCGTCTGGTTCGCCATCACGTCGTTGCTGGCGGTGCTGGTCGGTTTCGCCTTCGGCCACATCATCAATCCGGGCGTCGGCCTGTCCAACTTGCCGCTGGGCGAGGTCAAGGAACGGGTGATCCCGACTCCGTTGGAAGTCTTGATCGGCGTCGTGCCGACCAATCCGTTCGCCGCCCTGGCCGAAGGCAAGGTGCTGCAGATCATCTTCTTCTCGGCCTTGGTCGGCATGGCCCTGGTGGCGCTGGGCGACCGGGCGCAGGGCGTTCGGCGTCTGGTGGATGAGGGCGCGGCCGTCATCTTCCGCATCACCCGCTGGGTCATCCAGCTGACGCCCATCGGCGTGTTCGGCCTGATCGGATCGGTCGTCGGCGGCTATGGCTGGGAGGCGCTGCTGCCGCTGCTGAAGTTCATTCTCGCCATCTATGCCGCCTGCCTGTTCCACATCCTGATCGTCTATTCGGGCCTGTTGAAGATCCACGGCCTGAAGGTCACCAGCTTCTTCCGCGGCGCCTTCGCGGCCCAGCAGACCGCGTTTGCGACCTCCTCCTCGCTGGGGACGTTGCCGATCACCCTTCGCCAGACGGTCGAACGGCTGGGCGTGCCCCAGGCCTACGCCGCCTTCGCCGTGCCTTTGGGCGCCAATGTGAAGATGGACGGGTGCGGGGCCATCTATCCGGCCATCGCCTCGATCTTCATCGCCCAGTATTTCAAGATCGATCTGACGCTGACCCAGTACGTCCTGATCGGCCTGACGGCGGTGCTTGGGTCGCTGGGAACGGCCGGCGTGCCGGGCACCAGCATCGTCATGCTGACCCTGACCCTGTCGACCGCCGGCCTGCCGCTGGAAGGGATCGGCTATATCGTCGCCATCGACCGGATTATCGACATGATGCGCACCGCGACCAACGTCACCGGCCAGATGCTGGTCCCGGTGCTGGTGGCCAAGGAGGAGGGCATCCTCAACCAGGACATCTACAACGGTCACGTCGCCTGGCTTCCGGGCGACCCGGAAGCCGATACGCCCGAAGGCGTTCGCGCCGCCGGAATCTGAAACAGGCGCTTGCGCGGGGCCGGCGACCGGGCTATGTCGCCGCCTCCGCAAGGCAAGGACGCGTAGCTCAGCGGGAGAGCACCTCGTTCACACCGAGGGGGTCACAGGTTCAATCCCTGTCGCGTCCACCATCTCCACTTCGATCTGATCGTGGCCCTGCGTCGCCCATCCCTTGGGCCACGTGCCTGTGACAGAACGGTAGGCGAGGGCCAATGCGCCGATCAGACCCGCGGATACGCCCGCAGTCGGCGCCGCGATGTAGGTCTTCATATCCAGATCCCGCAGGCTCGCGCCATAGCCGCCGAGCTGTCTCACCAGCGCCTGTCTGACCAGATCGTACATGTGCGGCTGCATCACGCCGCCGCCGATGATGATTCGCTCCGGCCGCAGCGTATAGGTCAGGTTGGTGCACAGACCGGCGATATACTCCGCCGCCATCGGCCAGGCCGGATGATCACGAGAAAAAGTCTCGGCCGCCGCGCCCCAGCGCGCTTGCAGCGCCGGCCCGCTCGCCAAGCCTTCCAGACAGTCACCGTGGAAGGGACAAACGCCCGAGAACGTCTCGTCGCCCTTGGCGCGGGGCAGTCGGATATGACCGGCTTCGGGATGGTTCGCCCCGCCATGCGGCGCGCCGTCAATCATCACCCCGACCCCCACGCCCGTGCCAACCGTGACGTAGCAGAAGCTCTCCAGCCCTTGCCCGCTGCCGAACAGATGTTCGCCGACGGCCGCGCCGTTCACATCGGTGTCCAGCGTCATTGGAACATCTAGGCGGCGGCTCAGACGGGCCAACAGGTTGACGCCGCTCCACCCGGGCTTGGGCGTGCTGGTGATGGCGCCGAAGTCCGGCGCGTCGGATTTCAGGGACAAAGGGCCGAAACTGACGGTCGCCAGCGCAGAAAGCCGGCCGTGCCTCGACTGGGCGTTGACGAAGAAGGCTGCAACCGCATCGAGCGTCTCGTCGGGCGACGTCGTGGGTATACGAATCTGGTCGACAATCACGCCGTCGGCGGCGGCGACGCCGCAGATGAACTTGGTGCCGCCGGCTTCGACACCGCCAAGGAGGGTGGGTTGGGTCGACATGGGCGCCTGCCTGCTGGGTGCGACGAAGGTTTGCGGGACTGAACATCGAATAAGGCCAAGCGTTCAGAGCCCATGACCCTTTTAGCTCGCCTGTTCATCGCCTTCGACGCTGCAGCCAAGATTTTGACGCGCAAGGAGAGACTGCTGTGAGCTGCTTTTGCATGGTGCTGGATTTGGCGATTGCGTCCGGCCCCATGCATCGTCACCTTCACCGCAAGATCAAGATTTGAGACGAGGACGCCGATGGCTCGCAAACCCAACTATAGCTTTGAGCGTCAGGAACGTGAGCGCGCCGCAGCGCTGAAGGCGGCCGAGAAGGCGGCGGCGAAGGCCGAACGCAAGGCTGAAGCTGCGGCGGAAAAGTCGCCTTCTTCGGAAGACTGACATTTCGCGGCAAAATCCTCCTGGCTTTTCGTTGTTTGAATAGGCGCGAAGTCCTATTCTTGCGCGATGACACGCTGGACCCCCGAAAGCTGGAGAACCAAGACCGCCCTGCATATGCCGGCGGACTATCCGGATCCTGCCGCCCTCGCGCGGGTGGAAGACGAGCTGCGCGCCTTGCCGCCGCTGGTCTTCGCCGGCGAAGCGCGGCGCCTGACGTCGAAGCTGGCGCAGGTCGAGCGGGGTGACGCCTTCCTGCTTCAGGGCGGCGACTGCGCGGAAAGCTTCAAGGAGTTCTCGACCGACAATATCCGCGACACCTTCCGTCTGATCCTTCAGATGGCGGTCGTCCTGACCTTCGCCGGACGCAAGCCGGTTGTGAAGGTGGGGCGGATCGCGGGCCAGTTCGCCAAGCCCCGCTCGTCGCCGCTGGAGGAGATTGACGGCGTCGAACTGCCCAGCTATCGCGGCGACATCATCAACGGCATGGGGTTCACGCCGGAGGAGCGCGCGCCCGATCCGCAACGTCTGATCCGCGCCTATAACCAGTCGGCCTCGACGCTGAACCTGCTGCGCGCCTTCGCCGGCGGCGGCTACGCCGATCTATACAACATCCATCGCTGGACTCTGGGCTTCGCCGGAGACAACGCCGCCGGCGCCCAGTACCGTGAGCTGGCCGACAAGATTACCGAGGCCCTGGCCTTCATGGAGGCGGTCGGCGTTACGCCCGAGACGCATCCGGATCTGAGCCGGGTCGAGGTCTTCACCAGTCACGAGGCCCTGCTGCTGAACGTCGAAAGCGCCCTGACGCGTCTGGATGGCGGTTCGGGCGAATGGTTCGACACCTCGGCCCATATGCTATGGATCGGCGAGCGCACGCGTCAGCTGGACGGCGCCCACGTCGAGTTCATGAAGGGGATCAAGAACCCCATCGGCGTGAAGTGCGGGCCGACCATGACGGCCGACGACCTGCTGCCGCTGATCGACGCCCTGAACCCGGACAATGTCTCGGGTCGCCTGACGCTGATCGGACGCTTCGGTCACGACAAGGTCGGCGAGCGTCTGCCCAGGCTGATGCGCGAGGTGAAGGCCTCGGGCCGCAAGGTGATCTGGTCCATCGACCCGATGCACGGCAACACGCTGAAGGCCGGAAACGGCTACAAGACCCGGCCGTTCGACCGAATTTTGAGCGAAGTCCGGACCTTTATCGATGTGGCCGAGGCCGAAGGTGTCCACCCCGGCGGCGTCCATCTGGAAATGACCGGCCAGAACGTCACCGAATGCATCGGGGGCGCCCAGGCGGTGACTGAGGACGACCTGTCAAACCGCTATCACACCCACTGCGATCCACGCCTGAACGCGGACCAGGCGCTGGAGCTGGCCTTCCTGGTCGCGGAGCGGCTGAAGGCCGGGCGGGTGGCGCAGTCGGCGGCGGCCTAGCCGTCGTCAGCGCCCCAAATGCGGGCCGATCCGGTCATGGTGACGCCACCGAGGCAGCGCCAGATCGATCCGAGACCGAGGAAGTGATCGATGCAAGTAGCGGCTCCAACTGAGGAAAAGCCCGGCCGGGTCGCCTATCAGGGCGCGCCCGGATCGTTCAGCCATGAGGCCTGTCTGGCCCTGCGTCCTTGGGACGAGGCTGTGGCGTTCGAAACCTTCGCCCAGGCCCTGGATGCGCTGCGCGCCGGCGACTGCGGTTGCGCCCTGATCCCGGTCGAGAACTCGACCATCGGCGTGGTCGAGCCGGCGGCGACGTTGGTCGGTGCGCTTGGCGTGGAGCCGGTCGCCCAGGTCTGGCGGCCGATCCGTCATGCGCTGATGGCGATCGACGGCGCGCGTCTGTCCGATATCCGCACGGTCGAGAGCCACCCCATCGCCCTGGCCCAGTGCAAGGACACGCTGGCCGGTTTGAATGTCGAGGTCATCGAGCATTTCGATACCGCAGGCGCGGCGCGCGATGTGGCAGAAGCGGGCGACCCGACACGGGCGGCCATCGCCCCGGTCGGCGCCGCTGAGGTGTATGGTCTGTCGATCCTGCGCAACGACTTGCAGGATTCCAGCGATAATCAGACGCGTTTTGTCCTGTTGAGCTTCCCTGAGGCTTGACTGCGCACGGTCTTTGCGTCCTTAAGACACCGACGGGTCGCAACACGATCCGCATCAACCGGAACCGGACCATGTCCCGCCTGCGCGCTCTTTCTGTTTCTTTCGACCGTTCGCGCGCGGTTTCCGGCCTCTATTTCGGCTACGGCTTTTACGGCTTTCGATACGCCGGCTGAGGCGTCGGGCGCACTCCGTCCCTGACTGCTTCACCGGCGACCGCTCTGGACCAGAGCGGCTGTTCGCCCCTGCACATATCGAATCTCAGAATGCCGAAAGCCCTTTCCCATGCCCCATTCCAACCTTCAGCAAGTCTGGCCTGACATGGCCGACCTGACCCCCGAACAGCAGGCGCTGGCCGCCCTGCGCGCCGAAATCGACGGCATCGACGACCAGATCCTGGCCCTGTTCGAGCAACGTCTGGCCATCGCCGCCACCGTCGGCAGGGCCAAGGACGCACCCACGGGACCGCACACCAAGCTGCGTCCCGATCGCGAACAAACCGTCCTCTCGCGCATGCTCAAGCAGGCGCAGCCCGAGAATGCCGAGGCGGTCGAACATCTGTGGCGCGAGATCGTCGGCTGGGGCCTGGCGCGCCAGGGCCGGCTTCAGGTCCAGGTCTGGGCCCCAATCGAACCGACACGCGCCTATGACGGCGCGCGCCTGCGCTTCGGCGCCGCCGCCGACATCAAGATGGTGCGCGATCCGCAAAAAGCTCTGGCTTTCGCCGCCGAGGGCCACGGGATCGCTGTGCTGGCGATCAATACCGAGGACGCCTGGTGGATGGGCCTGCGTCGTGAATGGTCGATGCTGAGCGTGTTCGACGGTTACGGCGGCGAGACGCCGACGTCTCTGGCGGTGGGCAAGATCGATCCGCCGGCTCTGCCCAAGGGCCGACGCGTGGTGGTCACGGCGGGTGGGGACGCCGGCGATGGCGGCGGCGCGCGGCGCTGGGGCCTGAACACACATCACGGCTGGACCATCGCCCTGACCGACGCCGATCTGGCGCCAGGCGACGCAGAGGGTTGCGTCGGCGCGATCGGATGATCTGACAGGGCCGCATCCGGCGAACGGATGCGGCCCTTGTCGTTTCAGACCGCCATATTGTCGATCAGTCGCGTCTTGCCCAGCCAGGCGGCGGCCAGGATGCGCGCGGGGGCGTCGACGATGTCGTTGCGGAACGGCGTCAGGTCCTCAGCGTGGCGGATGGCGACGTAATCGACGCGATCAAACCCGGCTTTCAGAAGGGCCGCATAGGCTTCACGCTCGACGCCTGGCAGGGGGCGGCCGCTTGAGGCATGGACGCCGGCCTCCGCCAGAATGCCGTTCAGACGGCGGGCGGTTTCAAGCTCGGTCTCTGACAGGTAGGCGTTGCGTGACGACAGGGCCAGACCCCAGCCGTCCCGCTCCGTCGGCGCGCCGACGATCTCGACCGGCAGGTCCAGGTCGCGCACGAACCGGCGAACGACCATCAGCTGTTGGTAGTCCTTCTCGCCGAAGATCGCGACATCGGGCTGGACCTGGTTGAACAGCTTGGTGACGACCACGGCGACCCCACCGAACATCTGAGGCCGGAAGTCGCCTTCCAGACCCAGCGCCGGGCCGGCGACGGCGACGGTTGTCGCAAAGCCTTCCGGATACATCTCGTCGGCTGAGGGCGCGAACATCAGATGGCAGCCGGCGCCGGCCAACAAACGGGCGTCCTCCTCCTGTTGGCGGGGATATTTGCCCAGATCCTCATGCGCCGCGAACTGGGTCGGATTGACGAAGTTGGAGGCGACGACGCGGTCGGCGCGGCGTGCGGCCTCGCGCACCAGGGTCAGGTGGCCTTCATGCAGGGCGCCCATGGTCGGAACCATGCCGACGCTCAGGCCTTGACGTTTCCAGTCCCGGACGATCGCCCGCAGGTCGGCGACGGTGCGGACGACGGGGAGGGGGGCGGCGTCTATCATGATGAAGCGATTAACCTTTCCGCTTAAGCCTGTTGATGCACCAGACCGCAAAGTCTGGGCTCTATGGTCGTGCTTATGACGCCCGCAGAAGCGACCCGTCCAGTTCTGATCGCCCTGGCTTTCGCCAGCAGCCTAGCCGTCGCCGGTTGTGGCGCGGTGGACAGCGATCCCCATCGGTTCAGCGCGATGGCCGACAACGTCGCGTCGATCGACATTCCGCTATCGGCCCGCGATCGCGAAACCCGGCATGCCGTGGCTGAAAAGGCTGGACTGCGGCCTGTGCGCTTCACGCCGGTCAAGGTGGCGGTCATGGATCCTCACGCCATGTGGGACGCTCGTGACGTTCAGGCGGGTCTGCGCCCCGTCGGTGAGGATACCGGGCTGCGCGACGCGGTTGTACGGGCTGCCTCGCCGGCGGTCGTGAAAGCCGTTGCGGATGAGGCGATCTCGCGGGTTCAGGCGCCGGTGCTGCGTCCCGCCAGCCTTCCGGCGACGCGGGAAACCGGGCGAACAATCCAACTGGGCGCCTATTCCAGTGCGGCCGGCGCGCGTCTGGCTTGGGATCGGATGAAGGCTACGTCAGACCTGTCGGGATTGTCGCCGATCTATCAGGAGGTCGAGGTCAACGGCCGTCGGCTGACGCGGCTGAAGGTCGGGCCGGTCTCGACCGAAACCGCCGCTGCGGTGTGCCGCTCCGTCGCTGTCGCCGACGCTTGGTGCGCGCGCAACAGCTGACCGACCCCGGTTCGCCGTCCACAGGTCTGCGTTAAGGTTCCGTTGACGTTTGGCCCGTTGAGGCCGAGTCTCGCCGGACTTAGGACCGCGCAGTCTGAGTCGCGCGGTCGGCACAGAGGATTCCCTCGAATGACGCAGCCGCATGTGATCGTCCTCGGCAACGAAAAGGGCGGGGCGGGCAAGTCCACCCTGGCCATCCACATCGTGACCGGCCTGCTGCACGCCGGGCGCTCGGTGGCGATCATCGATCTGGACCTGCGCCAGCGCTCGATGCAGCGTTTCTTCCACAATCGTCTGGCCTGGCTGGCCGCGAACGGGCACGATCTGCCCCAGCCGTTCATTCCTGACATGGGCGACGGCAAGGCCTTGGCCAAGGCGGACGTGGCCGAACAGATCGCCACCTTCGAGCGCGCTTTCGATGAGGCGTCGGCGCGGGGCGTCGATTGCATCCTGATCGACACGCCCGGCGGCGACACGGCCGTTTCGAACGCCGCCCACGCCCGCGCCGATCAGATCGTGACGCCGATGAACGACAGCTTCGTCGATTTCGATCTGCTGGGCGATGTCGATCCGGTCACCCTGGAGCTGCTGAAGCCCTCCATCTATTCCGAGAGCGTCTGGGAGGCGCGCAAGCAGCGCGCCATCGCCCAGGGCCGTCACGCCACGATCGACTGGCTGGTGGTCACCAATCGCCTCGCCGTCGCGGAGGCCCGCAACCGCAAGCGTCTGGAAGAACGGATGACCAAGCTGGCCAAACGCGTCGGCTTCCGCGTCGGTCCGGGCCTGCGCGATCGGGTCATCTATCGCGAGCTGTTCCCGTTCGGCCTGACGGTGGCCGACCTGTCGAACGAGATCCGGCCGGTCGCGGTGTCCCTGGCCCACGTCGCTGCGCGCCAGGAGATGCGCAATCTGATGATGGCGATGGGCCTGGAGCAGGTGCTGAGCCCTTTGGACGTGGCGGCCTGATCGCCTGATGGGTTTGATCTGGCTGGCCCTGGCGGCGATCGCCGTTTGGGCGCTAGTGCGGCTGGGCCGGCAGACCGAGCGACGCGGACGCGCCCACTGGCGCGTGACCGCGACCTTGCTGGGCGCGGTGCTGCTGGCGGGCGGCGCGCTGGCGGCGTTTCGTGGATCGTGGCTGACGGCGGCGGCGCTGGCCGGGGCAGGGCTTTATCTGGCCTGGTCCTCTCGTCAGAGACCGATCGTTCAATCCGAACCCATCAGCGAGGCTGACGCCCGCGCCGTGCTGGGCGTCGGACCAACCGCGACTGAGGCCGAAATCCGTTCGGCATGGAAACGCGCCATGGCCCGCGCCCACCCCGACAAGGGCGGCACGGAGGGGCTGGCGACGCGCGTCAACGCCGCGCGCGATCGGCTGCTGGGAAAATCCGGACGTCGCTGAGCGTCAGCCCGGCTTGACGTCCAGCAGTTCGACCGAGAAGCGCAGGGTGGAGTTGGGGGGCAGTTCGTCGCCGCCGACCCAGCGCGAGCCGTAGCCCAGCGAGGCGGGGATGACGAATTCGTAGATTTCCCCGACGCGCATCAGGGCCACGCCCTCGGTCCAGCCCTTGATGACGCGGTTCAGCGGAAACTCGGCCGGTTCGTTGCGGGCGTAGGAACTGTCGAACTCGCGCCCGTCAATGAAGGTGCCGCGATAGTGGACCTTGACCGTGTCGGTCGCCTTCGGCTGAGCGCCCTCGGGGTGGGCCTTGCCGACGCGGCGATATTGCAGGCCGCTTTCGGTGGTGGTCCAGCCGCGCCGCGCGCCGTTCCAGGCGAGGTAGGCGGTGTTGCCGGCGTCCCAGGCCTGCTGCGGCGTCAGGGCCCCCTGGCCATTGACCTGATCGGCGGCGCGCGCGGCGGCCGAAGCCGTCTCGGCATAGGTCACCGGCGCGCGATGGGTGGCGCAGGCGGAGAGGGCGAGAGCGGCGAGCAGAGGCAGGGCGATCCGTGTCATAAGGCGACGCTAGATCAGGCCTTCGTCGCTCGCAATGAGATTGGTCGGCTCTGTCGAAAAGGTTCCCTTGGGCCTTTATTTCGTCGCGAATGCGCGTATATGTGCGCGCTCCGCAACACTCCATATGAGTCTGCGCGCAAGCGCCGAGGCCCGGTCCGTCGCCCTCCGACCGAGCGAAGGCGCGGCTCCTTCCCAGGGAGCCGGTACATTTCAGGCGTCCTGGCCCGGCAGCGGGCCGAGGGTGGATGCCGAAACCCTGGCTGCGGACGCGGAGACGCGCGCCGTGGCTGCTGCATTTCACGCACGCCTTCCCCGGGGCGTGCGCCATGGGAAACACTGAATGACTGACGTCGCCCACGATCTCGCCATCAACGGTCAGATCGCTTCCGCCACCTCGTTCACCGGCAAGAAGCGTATCCGCAAATCCTTCGGGCGTATCCCCGAAGCGATCGCGATGCCGAACCTGATCGAGGTTCAGCGCGCTTCCTACGAACAGTTCCTGCAGCGCGAGGTCCGTCCGGGCGTCCGCAAGGAGCAGGGCATCGAGGCGGTCTTCAAGTCGGTGTTCCCGATCAAGGACTTCAACGAACGCGCCATCCTGGAATACGTCTCGTACGAGTTCGAAGAGCCGAAGTACGACGTCGAGGAGTGCATCCAGCGCGACATGACCTATGCCGCGCCGCTGAAGGTCAAGCTGCGCCTGATCGTGTTCGAGACCGACGAGGAAACGGGAGCCCGTTCGGTCAAGGACATCAAGGAGCAGGACGTCTATATGGGCGACATCCCGCTCATGACGGACAAGGGCACCTTCATCGTCAACGGCACCGAGCGCGTGATCGTGTCGCAGATGCACCGTTCGCCGGGTGTCTTCTTCGACCACGACAAGGGCAAGACGCACTCGTCGGGCAAGCTGCTGTTCGCCGCCCGCGTGATCCCGTACCGCGGCTCGTGGCTCGACTTCGAGTTCGACGCCAAGGACGTGGTCTATGTGCGCATCGACCGCCGCCGCAAGCTGCCCGCCACGACCTTCCTGATGGGTCTGGGGATGGACGGCGAAGAAATCCTGAAGACCTTCTACGAGACCGTGCCTTACGAGAAGCGCGGTGAAGGCTGGGTCACGCCTTACAAGGCCGAGCGCTGGCGCGGTGTTAAGCCGGAGTTCGACCTGATCGACGCCGACACCGGCGAAGTGGTCGCCCAGGCCGGTCAGAAGATTAGCGCCCGCGCCGCCAAGAAGCTGGGCGAGACGACGACCTCGCTGTCGCTGGCCGCCGACGCCCTGGTCACCAAGTATCTAGCCAATGACGCCGTCAACTTCGAGACCGGCGAAATCTTCGCCGAGGCCGGCGACGAACTGGACGCCCCGACCATCGAAGTGCTGGAGCAAAACGGCTTCACCACCATCGAAGTGCTGGACATCGACCACGTCACGGTCGGCGCCTACATGCGCAACACCCTGCGCGTGGACAAGAACGACAACCGCGAGGACGCCCTGTTCGACGTCTATCGCGTGATGCGTCCGGGCGAGCCGCCCACCCCGGAAGCCGCCGAGGCCATGTTCAACTCGCTGTTCTTCGACAGCGAACGCTACGACCTGTCGGCTGTCGGCCGGGTCAAGATGAACATGCGTCTGGAAAGCCCCGAGGTCTCTGACGAGATCCGCGTCCTGCGCAAGGAAGACGTGCTGAAGGTGCTGCAGATCCTGGTCGGCCTGAAGGACGGCCGCGGCGAGATCGACGACATCGACAACCTGGGCAACCGCCGGGTCCGTTCGGTCGGCGAGCTGCTGGAAAACCAGTACCGCGTCGGTCTGCTGCGCATGGAGCGCGCCATCAAGGAGCGCATGTCCTCGGTCGATATCGACACGGTCATGCCGCACGACTTGATCAACGCCAAGCCGGCCGCCGCCGCGGTTCGCGAGTTCTTCGGTTCGTCGCAGCTGTCGCAGTTCATGGACCAGACGAACCCGCTGTCGGAAATCACCCACAAGCGTCGTCTGTCGGCGCTTGGCCCGGGCGGTCTGACGCGTGAGCGCGCGGGCTTTGAAGTCCGCGACGTGCACCCGACCCACTACGGCCGCATCTGCCCGATCGAAACGCCGGAAGGCCCGAACATCGGCCTGATCAACTCGCTGGCCACCCACGCGCGCGTCAACAAGTACGGCTTCATCGAGAGCCCGTACCGCCGCGTGAAGGACGGCCAGGCCCAGGGCGAGGTGGTCTACATCTCGGCCATGGAAGAGTCGAAGTACACGATCGCTCAGGCCAACATCGAACTGAAGAATGGTCAGATCGTCGAGGACCTGGTTCCCGGCCGGATCAACGGTGAATCCCAGCTCCTGAACAAGGACGCCGTGGACATGATGGACGTGTCGCCGAAACAGGTCGTTTCGGTCGCTGCGGCCCTGATCCCGTTCCTGGAAAACGACGACGCCAACCGCGCGCTGATGGGCGCCAACATGCAACGTCAGGCCGTGCCTCTGGTGCAGTCGGACGCGCCGCTGGTCGGCACCGGCATGGAAGCGGTCGTGGCCGTGGACTCCGGCGCCGTCGTGGTCGCCCGTCGTGACGGCGTCGTCGAACAGATCGACGGCACCCGGATCGTCGTGCGCGCCACCGGCGACGTGGACGCCGCCCGCTCTGGCGTCGATATCTACCGCCTGTCGAAGTTCCAGCGTTCGAACCAGTCGACCTGCATCAACCAGCGCCCGATCGTGCGCGTGGGCGATCAGGTGAAGGGCGGCGACGTCATCGCCGACGGTCCGTCGACGGACCTGGGCGAACTGGCTCTGGGCCGCAACGCCCTGGTCGCCTTCATGCCCTGGAACGGCTACAACTTCGAAGACTCCATCCTGATCTCCGAGCGCATCGTGCGCGACGACGTCTTCACCTCGATCCACCTGGAAGAGTTCGAAGTCGCCGCCCGCGATACGAAGCTTGGCCCTGAGGAAATCACGCGCGACATCCCCAACGTCGGCGAGGAAGCCCTGCGCAACCTCGACGAAGCGGGCATCGTGGCCATCGGCGCCGAGGTCCAGCCGGGCGACATCCTGGTCGGCAAGGTCACGCCGAAGGGCGAAAGCCCGATGACGCCGGAAGAGAAGCTGCTGCGCGCCATCTTCGGCGAGAAGGCTTCGGACGTGCGCGACACCTCCCTGCGCCTGCCGCCCGGCGTCGCCGGCACGATCGTCGACGTTCGCGTCTTCAATCGTCACGGCGTCGACAAGGACGAGCGCGCCATGGCGATCGAACGCGCCGAGATCGAACGTCTGGGCAAGGACCGCGACGACGAGCTCAAAATCCTCGAGCGCAACGTCTATGGCCGCCTGAAGCCGCTGATCGTCGGCAAGAACGCCGTGTCGGGGCCCAAGGGCATCGGCCGTGGCGAACTGACCGACGAGAAGCTGGCCGAGGTCAGCCGTGGTCTGTGGTGGCAGATCGCCCTGGACGACGAAAAGGCCATGGGCGAGCTGGAAGCGATGAAGCGCCAGTTCGAGGATGCTCGCAAGCAACTGGACCGTCGTTTCGAAGACAAGGTCGAGAAGCTGCAGCGCGGTGACGAACTGCCCCCCGGCGTGATGAAGATGGTCAAGGTCTTCGTGGCCGTGAAGCGTAAGCTTCAGCCCGGCGACAAGATGGCCGGCCGTCACGGCAACAAGGGCGTCATCTCCAAGATCCTGCCGATCGAGGACATGCCGCACCTGGAAGACGGCACGCACGTCGACGTCGTTCTGAACCCGCTGGGCGTGCCGTCGCGCATGAACATCGGCCAGATCTTCGAAACCCACCTGGGTTGGGCCGCCGCCGGTCTGGGCAAGCAGATCTCCGGTCTGCTGGAAGCCTGGCAAGCGGGTGGTCAGAAGCAGGCGCTGATCGATCGTCTGACCCATATCTACGGCCCGGAAACCCCGCTGCCGCAGGATGAGGAAGAGCTGATCGAACTGGCGAAGAACCTGTCCAAGGGCGTGCCCTTCGCGACCCCGGTCTTCGACGGTGCGCACATCGGCGACATCGAGCGTCTGCTGGAAGAAGCTGGGCTGAACAAGTCGGCACAGTCGATCCTGTACGACGGTCAGACCGGCGAGCAGTTCAAGCGTCCGGTCACGGTCGGCTACATCTACATGCTGAAGCTGCACCACCTGGTCGACGACAAGATCCACGCCCGCTCCATCGGCCCGTACTCGCTGGTCACCCAGCAGCCACTGGGCGGCAAGGCGCAGTTCGGCGGTCAGCGCTTCGGGGAAATGGAGGTCTGGGCTCTGGAAGCCTACGGCGCCGCCTACACCCTGCAGGAGATGCTGACGGTGAAGTCCGACGACGTGGCCGGCCGGACCAAGGTCTACGAGGCCATCGTCCGTGGCGACGACAGCTTCGAGGCCGGCATTCCCGAGAGCTTCAACGTGCTCATCAAGGAAATGCGTTCGCTGGGTCTGAACGTGGAGCTGGGGAACAGCTGATCCGGATCACGAGCCCTCTCTCGCCACGGCGGGGGAGGGCGATCCCTCCGCTTTTCTCCGTTCTGAATAATTTTCGCGGGTCAGCCCCGCAGAAGGAATCAAGATGAACCAGGAAGTCCTGAACATCTTCAACCCGGTCCCGGTCACCCCGACCTTCGACCAGATCAAGATCGCCCTGGCCTCGCCCGAGAAGATCCGTTCTTGGTCGTTCGGCGAGATCAAGAAGCCGGAAACCATCAACTACCGTACGTTCAAGCCCGAGCGTGACGGCCTGTTCTGCGCGCGTATCTTTGGCCCGACCAAGGACTACGAATGCCTGTGCGGCAAGTACAAGCGCATGAAGTACAAGGGCATCATCTGCGAGAAGTGCGGCGTCGAAGTCACCCTGGCCCGCGTTCGCCGCGAGCGCATGGGTCACATCGACCTGGCTGCGCCGGTCGCCCACATCTGGTTCCTGAAGTCGCTGCCCAGCCGCATCTCGCTGATGCTGGACATGGCGCTGAAGGACGTCGAGCGCGTCCTGTACTTCGAGAACTACATCGTCACCGAGCCGGGCCTGACCCCGCTGAAGCAGAACCAACTGCTGACGGAAGACGAGTTCTATCGCTACCAGGAAGAGTTCGGCGATGACGGCTTCACCGCCGAGATCGGCGCCGAGGCCGTCCGCAACCTGCTGATGGGCATCGACCTGAACGCGGAAGCTGAAAAGCACCGCGCCGAGCTGGCCGACAATCCCTCGGAAATGAAGGCCAAGAAGGCGTCCAAGCGCCTGAAGCTGATCGAGGCCTTCCTGGAATCGGGCAACAAGCCCGAGTGGATGATCCTGACGATCGTGCCGGTCATCCCGCCGGAACTGCGTCCGCTGGTGCCGCTGGACGGCGGTCGTTTCGCGACCTCTGACCTGAACGATCTGTATCGCCGTGTCATCAACCGCAACAACCGCCTGAAGCGCCTGATGGAGCTGCGCGCGCCGGACATCATCATCCGTAACGAAAAGCGGATGCTGCAGGAGTCTGTCGACGCCCTGTTCGACAACGGCCGTCGTGGTCGCGTGATCACGGGCGCCAACAAGCGTCCGCTGAAGTCGCTGGCCGACATGCTGAAGGGTAAGCAGGGTCGCTTCCGTCAGAACCTGCTGGGCAAGCGCGTCGACTATTCGGGCCGTTCGGTCATCACCGTGGGTCCGGAACTGAAGCTGCACGAGTGCGGCCTGCCCAAGAAGATGGCGCTGGAGCTGTTCAAGCCGTTCATCTATGCGCGCCTGGACGCCAAGGGCCTGTCGGGCACCGTCAAGCAATCCAAGCGCATGGTCGAGCGCGAGCAGCCCGCCGTCTGGGACATCCTGGACGAGGTCATCCGCGAGCACCCGGTTCTGCTGAACCGCGCGCCGACGCTTCACCGTCTGGGCATCCAGGCGTTCGAGCCCAAGCTGATCGAGGGCAAGGCCATCCGCCTGCACCCACTGGTCTGCACCGCCTTCAACGCCGACTTCGACGGCGACCAGATGGCCGTTCACGTCCCGCTGAGCCTCGAGGCCCAGCTGGAAGCGCGCGTCCTGATGATGTCGACCAACAACATCCTGTCGCCCGCCAACGGCAAGCCGATCATCGTGCCGTCGCAGGACATCGTCTTGGGGCTGTACTATCTGTCGCTGGTCAAGGACGGCGAGCCGGGTGAAGGCAAGCTGTTCGCCAACATCGGCGAGATCGATGCGGCGCTGGACGCCAAGGTCGTCACCCTGCACACGCGCATCAAGGCGCGCTGGACGGAACAGGACGCCGAAGGCAATGAGGTGACCAAGGTCATCGACACCACGCCGGGCCGGATGAAGCTGGCGGCTCTGCTGCCGCGCAACCCGAACGTCGGCTATCGCCTGCTCGAGAAGAACCTGACCAAGAAGGAAATCGGCAATCTGATCGACGTGGTCTATCGCCACTGCGGTCAGAAGGCGACGGTCATCTTCGCTGACCAGATGATGGGCCTGGGCTTCCGCGAAGCCGCCAAGGCCGGCATTTCGTTCGGCAAGGACGACATCGTGATCCCGGCCAAGAAGGTCGAGCTGGTCGCCGAGACCCGCACTCAGGTCGAGGAGTACGAGCAACAGTACGCCGACGGCCTGATCACGCGCGGCGAGAAGTACAACAAGGTGGTGGACGCCTGGTCCAAGGCCACGGACCGGATCGCCGACGCCATGATGGGCGAGATCGCGCAACCGCGCGTGCTGATCGAGGGTGAAAACCCCGACATCAACTCGGTCTTCATGATGGCCAACTCCGGCGCCCGTGGTTCGCAGGCCCAGATGAAGCAACTGGGCGGCATGCGCGGCCTGATGGCCAAGCCGTCCGGCGAGATCATCGAGACGCCGATCACCTCGAACTTCAAGGAAGGCCTGACCGTCCTTGAATACTTCAACTCCACCCACGGCGCCCGTAAGGGTCTGGCCGACACCGCGCTGAAGACCGCCAACTCGGGTTACCTGACCCGCCGTCTGGTGGACGTGGCGCAGGACTCCATCGTCACCGAGCAGGATTGCGGCTCGACGCGCGGCATCACCCTGCGTGCGGTGATGGAAGGCGGCGACGTGCTGGTCTCGCTGGGTCAGCGCATCCTGGGTCGTTATGCGGCCGAGGACATCAAGGAGCCGGGCACCGATACCGTCCTGTTCCCCGCCGACACCTATCTCGTGGAAGAAGTCGCCGAGGCCGTTGAGGCTGCGGGCGTCCAGTCGGTCAAGGTCCGTTCGGCCCTGACCTGCGAGGCCGAAGCCGGGATCTGCGCCCACTGCTACGGCCGTGACCTGGCGCGCGGCACCAACGTCAACATCGGCGAAGCGGTCGGCGTCATCGCCGCCCAGTCGATCGGCGAGCCGGGCACCCAGCTGACGATGCGGACCTTCCACATCGGCGGTACGGCTCAGGTGGCGGAAACCTCCTTCATGGAGGCGACCAACGCCGGTACGGCCAAGGTCACCGGCCCGACCGTCGTCGCGGCCCACGGCGACCTGGTGGCCATGAGCCGCAACGTCATCGTGACCGTGGTCGTGGACGGCAAGGACCGCGAGACGCACAAGGCTCCTTATGGCGCCCGTATCCGCGTCAAGGACGGCGACGAGGTCAAGAAGAACCAGCGCCTGGCGGAGTGGGACCCCTACACCACCCCGATCCTGACGGAAGTCGGCGGCGTCGTGCGCTTCGAGGACCTGGTCGAAGGCCTGTCGGTGAAGGAAGAAACCGACGAAGCGACGGGCATCGCCCAGCGCGTCGTCAGCGACTGGCGCGCCAGCCCGCGCGGCTCGGACCTGCGTCCGGCCATGGGCGTCACCCTGGGCGACGCCTACGCCAAGCTGTCGTCCGGTTCGGACGCCCGCTATCTGCTGCCGGTGGGCGCGGTTCTGTCCGTGTCGAACGGCGATGAGGTCAAGCCGGGCGAGATCATCGCTCGCGTTCCGACCGAAGGCGCCAAGACCCGCGACATCACCGGCGGTCTGCCGCGCGTCGCCGAACTGTTCGAAGCGCGTCGTCCGAAGGACTGCGCGGTCATCGCCGAGATGGATGGTCGCGTCGAATTCGGCCGCGACTACAAGAACAAGCGTCGCATCAAGATCACGCCCGAGCCCAACGCCGACGGCGTGCAGGGCGAACCGGTCGAGTTCCTGATCCCGAAGGGCAAGCACATCTCCGTCCACGACGGCGATCTGATCCAGAAGGGCGACTACATCATCGACGGCAACCCGGATCCGCACGATCTGCTGCGCATCCAGGGCGTCGAGGCGCTGGCCGAATATCTGGTGAACGAAGTGCAGGAGGTCTATCGACTGCAGGGCGTGCCGATCAACGACAAGCACATCGAAGTCATCGTGCGTCAGATGCTGCAGAAGGTGGAAGTGCTGGATTCGGGTGAAACCACCTTGATCCGCGGCGACACCGTCGAAGTTGCAGAAGCCGTTCTGGAAAACGCCAAGGTCGAGAAGCGTGGCGGCCGTCTGGCCACCACCCAGCCCGTCCTGCTGGGCATCACCAAGGCGTCGCTGCAAACCCGCAGCTTCATCTCGGCGGCGTCCTTCCAGGAGACCACCCGCGTCCTCACCGACGCTTCGGTCCACGGCAAGAAGGACATGCTGGAAGGCCTGAAGGAAAACGTCATCGTCGGCCGCCTGATCCCGGCCGGCACCGGCGCCTATCTGCGCAGCCTGCAGAAGATCGCCAACGAGCGTGATGCAGAACTGACCTCGGCTCTGGAAGAGGCGATCGAGCCGCTGCCGGCCGATCTGCAACTGGAGCTGGAGAGCAGCGAGAGCTGATCTTTCGTTTCAAAAGCGAAGACATGAAGGGGGCGGCGCCGGCGACGGCGCCGCCCTTTTTCTATGAGCCGTTGACCGCGCCTTGATTGTGGTCGAGCTTTCCTTCTGATTGTGAGGGGGGAGGATGCGTCATGACCAAGAAACGGGCTTCGCCCGTCGTGATGGCCCTTAACATCGTCCTCTGGTGCGGTGTGGGTTACGTCGGTCTAGCCATAGCCGCGATACATCTTGGCGGGGTTATGCACGACATCCACTGCCTGGATCATCGCTGACCTCATTGTCAGTCTTTACCGCCGATTCGTACTCCGCCGATGCTGGCTGAGAGGCCTTGGCGGCGGCGTTCGCCTCGATTGATTGTCGTCTCTGCGCCTTGACGCATGTCAACGCCGGGAACGTCGGGCAATAGGGCGCCGGCGCAGCCCGTGCCGAAGTTCGAGCCGACGCAGTCCGCCGGACCCACCACGCCGACGCCGCCGGACAGAGGACGACGTCGCGCCTCCCATTCGGCCAGACGCCGTGCGCCCTCGCGCGCAAAGGCGGCGTCACGCTCGGGGTTGCCCGTGCCGGTGATCGGAGCGGCGTTCATGCCGCGTCGCATGGCGTCCTCGCGGCAATGGGCGCGCTCGGCGGCGTTGAGCTGTTGCGGCGTGGTGCAGCCGATCAGGCCCTGACGCAGGACGCGAGACATGGCGCCGGCGCGATCGTTCGGATTGACGGTCCAGGCGTCCGGCGGCGTGGGCGCGCCCTGGGGCGCGGGCGCAGCGATGCGTGGACGGATTGGGGTAGGGCGACTGTCCGGTGCGGACGCGACCCTGTCTGTGGGAGCGGCGTCGATGGTGCCAGCGTCACGCGATGCGGACATGGCGACGGGCTCGGGCGTCTGCATCGCAGGGCGGGGCCGCTCATTCGGCAGGAGAGGGCGTGGGCTGATGTCGATGTAGAGGGGACGTGGATCGAGCGCGCTCGGCGGAGCGTCAATCCCCAGCGCGGTGAGCGACAGGGTGGCGATCAGCCCCGCGTTGATGGCGACGGAGGCTGTGGCCAAGCCGACCTTGCGCCAGTTCGGGCGGTTACGTCGCGACCAGAAGCAAGGGGAGGGCGCGGAGGCGACGGTCATTCGCGACGCTTTCTGAGATTGGGCAGCAAGCCGTCCCGCGAGGAAAAGAGTTCAACACGGATGTCCACGTCGGCGCAACCTGCCACGGGGTTAGGATCTTCGCATGATCCCCGAACACGCGGCGGATCGGCGCGCTGCGCTTCCCAGGCGGCCAGACGACGCGCGCCCTGTCGCGCGAAGGCGGCGTCGCGATAGGCATTGCCCGTTCCCCGGATGACAGGCGTGGTTTCACCGCCGCTCCAGCGCTCTTCGCAGCGGCGGCGGTCGTCGGGCGCGAGGCGGTGCGGGGCGTTGCACGAAAGGGAAGACAATTTCGGCTCCGCAAGAGGGCCATCGACTCGCCAGCGGGCGTCGATCCCGTCGTCTGCTTTCGCCTGGCTCAAAGACGTGGGCGGAGGCGCCGACGTCGCCGGATCGCCTCTGTCCGGCGCATCCGCTTGCGACGTCTGCGCGGGTCGGGGGGCGGCCATGGCGTCCTCAGAGGACGTGACAGACGGGCTCCTCGGCGCGCGGACCAGGGACGGCCAGGCGTCCTCAAGATAGACGATCATCGGCGCAGGCCGCAGCGAACGAGCGCGCAGCCCTGGATCGGTCAGGGATAGAAGCGCCACGGCGCTCGCATTCAGCCCGACGGCTGCGGCCGCAAAGCCCGCCTTGCGCCAGTCAAGACGGCGGGGGGACTTCGTCGGCGTCGTCGTCCCAGTTAAGAGGTCAACAACAGCCATCGTCAGTTCCTACCGAATAGGGACCGCAGCCCGGGGTAGGCGCCGTCGCCCTCGCGGTAGTCGCGCCAGCGTTTCTTGACGGCGGCTTCCTTGGCGAAGGCTGCTGTCCTTTCCTCATCGCCGGAGCGCACCATCGGCGGCGCTGTTTCACCAGCCGCGCTCGCCAGCGCACGGCAAGCGTGCCGGTCTTGCGTGGACCGTGCGCTTTCGGGCCGGCAATCCGGTCCGCCATTGCGCACCGCGTTTCCCGTCGGCCAGGCGGCGTCGAGCGAGACGCTCGGTCGGACGGTCCAGCGCGGGTCATAGGCGGGCGTGGCCGGACGATCCGATGTCGGCGTCATGGTCGGGTCCGATCCCGCAGTCTCGGAATCGCGCGAATGGACCGGCGCCCGGCGCTGGTCCTGCGCTTGCGGCGGGGACGCCGGCGCCTTGCGGGCCTTGGCCCCTATGATCACGGGTTCGATCTGGATGTAGAGAGGCGAGTGTCCCGAAACCCGACGCGGCGCCGGGCGGCGGTCCTCCGACGCGAGCAGCGTCAGCAGGCCTGCGTTCACCGCAAGCGAGAGCGCAATCGCCCCTGTTCTGGCCAGCCCCGCCATGACCCATCCCCGGTTGGTCGTGTCGTCAAGCTGAGCGCGAAGCGTGGCGGGTTTCAGGCGAAAGGTCGCTCTATTGAAGACCGCTAGGCTTCATCGAAGCGGCTGCATTCTGGAGTGTTAACGTCTCCGCCTTGACCTTCGCGCCCATCGCGCGTAGAAGCCGCCCACTTTCGAGGCGTGACCGGTTCGCCGGTCGCTGAGATCGTGACAATCCAACGGACGGGCTGTGCCCGCCGGAACGCCCAAAGCGCGCGTTCCGGTTTTTCTGTTTGGGTGGTCGCGCGCTCAGTCTCGATGACACCCGGGCGAGGGGATGGTCCCCCGTTCACAAGAAGGCGAGAGGCGCTTCGGTCGAAAGACACACGCCTCCATCAGAAGTCGAGACGAGTTTCGAATGCCTACGATCAACCAGCTGATCCGCAAGCCGCGCAAGCCCAAGCCCACCCGCAACAAGGTGCCGGCTCTGGAGGGTTCGCCCCAGCGTCGCGGCGTCTGCACCCGCGTTTACACCACGACCCCGAAGAAGCCGAACTCGGCTCTGCGTAAGGTCGCCAAGGTCCGTCTGGCCAAGAACGGCTACGAAGCCGTTTGCTACATCCCCGGCGAAGGCCACAACCTGCAAGAACACTCGGTTGTTCTGATCCGCGGCGGCCGCGTGAAGGACTTGCCCGGCGTTCGCTACCACATCCTGCGCGGCGTTCTGGATACCCAAGGCGTCAAGGACCGGAAGCAGCGTCGTTCGCACTACGGCGCCAAGCGTCCGAAGTAAGCCATTCTTCTCCGGGCCGTCGCGCCCGGAGGCCTTTTCGAGATCTTCCCGGCGCTGGTCGGGCACTGCAAGGAATACCCCATGTCGCGTCGTCACCGCGCCCAGAAACGTGAAGTTCTGCCGGATCCCAAGTTCGGGGACCTGATCGTCACCAAGTTCATGAACTACGTCATGTACGAAGGTAAGAAGGCCGTCGCCGAAAACATCGTGTACGGCGCCTTCGACATCCTGGCCGAGAAGAAGAAGGACCAGGAGCCGGTCGCGACCTTCCACGCCGCCCTGGACAACGTCTCCCCGTCGGTCGAAGTGCGCTCGCGTCGCGTCGGCGGCGCCACTTATCAGGTGCCCGTCGAGGTCCGTCCGGACCGTCGCCGCGCCCTGGCCATCCGCTGGCTGGTGAACGCTGCGCGCAAGCGTGGCGAGAACACCATGACCGAGAAGCTGGCCGCCGAACTGCTGGACGCCTCGAACAACCGCGGCACCGCGGTCAAGAAGCGTGAAGACACCCACAAGATGGCCGAAGCTAACCGCGCCTTCAGCCACTATCGCTGGTAACGCCTTTAAAGCGTCATCTGCGCTGACTATCTAAGGGTTTCCGGCGCGGGCGGTTTAAGTTAAATCGCCCGCGCTCGCTTATCCGAACACCGACATCCTTCCGAGGGCGCACCTGAGCGTCCTGAAATTTTCAAGGCACGCTTTCATGGCCCGCACTCACAAGCTCGAGGACTACCGCAACTTCGGCATCATGGCCCACATCGACGCGGGCAAGACGACGACGACCGAGCGGATCCTGTATTACACCGGTAAATCCCACAAGATCGGCGAAGTCCACGACGGCGCTGCGACCATGGACTGGATGGACCAGGAGCAGGAGCGCGGCATCACCATCACGTCCGCCGCGACGACCGCCTTCTGGCAGGGCAAGCGCCTGAACATCATCGACACCCCCGGCCACGTGGACTTCACCATTGAGGTCGAACGTTCGCTGCGCGTCCTCGACGGCGCCGTGACCGTGCTGGACGGCAACGCCGGCGTCGAGCCGCAGACGGAAACCGTCTGGCGCCAGGCCGACAAGTACAAGGTGCCGCGCATCGTCTACGTCAACAAGATGGACAAGATCGGCGCCGACTTCGACGCCTCGGTCGAGTCGATCCGCGACCGTCTGGGCGCCAAGGCCGTGCCGATCCAGTTCCCGATCGGCGCTGAGTCCTCGCTGTCGGGTCTGGTCGACCTGGTCCGCATGACCGGCGTGGTCTGGGACAACGACGGCCTGGGCGCCTCCTACAAGGACGTGCCGATCCCCGACGACCTGATGGACAAGGCGATCGCCGCGCGTCAGTACCTGATCGACAACGCCGTCGAGCTGGACGACGAGGCGATGGAAGCCTACCTCGAGGGCAACGAGCCCGACGAAGCCACCATCAAGAAGTGCATCCGTAAGGCCGTTCTGACCGGCGCCTTCTATCCGATCCTGTGCGGCTCGGCCTTCAAGAACAAGGGCGTGCAGACGCTGTTGGACGCCGTCGTCGACTACCTGCCGTCGCCGCTGGACATCCCGCCGACCCCGGGCATCGACTTCAAGACCGAAGAGCCCGTCGTGCGTAAGGCTTCGGACGAAGAGCCGCTGTCGGTGCTGGCCTTCAAGATCATGGACGACCCCTTCGTCGGCTCGCTGACCTTCTGCCGCCTGTACTCGGGCAAGATGGAAACCGGTCAGTCGCTGCTGAACTCCAGCCGCGACAAGAAAGAGCGCGTCGGCCGGATGCTGCAGATGCACTCCAACAACCGCGAAGACGTCAAGGAAGCCTACGCCGGCGACATCGTCGCCCTGGCCGGCCTGAAGGAAACCCGCACGGGCGACACCCTGTGTGACCCGATCAAGTCGCCCGTCATCCTGGAGAAGATGGAGTTCCCGGCGCCGGTCATCGAGATCTCGGTCGAGCCCAAGACCAAGGGCGACCAGGAGAAGCTGGGCGTCGCCCTGGCCAAGCTGGCCTCGGAAGATCCCTCCTTCACCGTCTCGACCGACCACGAGTCGGGCCAGACGATCCTGAAGGGCATGGGCGAGCTGCACCTGGACATCAAGATCGACATCCTGAAGCGCACCTACAAGGTCGAGGCCAACATCGGCGCGCCGCAGGTCGCCTATCGTGAATCGCTGGGCCGCAAGGTCGACATCGACTACACGCACAAGAAGCAGACCGGCGGTACGGGCCAGTTCGCCCGCGTCATGATCACCTTCGAACCCGGCGAGCCGGGCTCGGGCTTCGTGTTCGAGAACTCGATCGTCGGCGGCGCGGTGCCGAAGGAATATATCCCCGGCGTCGAAAAGGGCCTGAACTCGGCCAAGGACAACGGCCTGCTGGCCGGCTTCCCGCTGATCGACTTCAAGGCGACGCTGACGGACGGCAAGTACCACGACGTCGACTCCAGCGTGCTGGCGTTCGAAATCGCGTCGCGCGCCGCCTTCCGCGAGCTGAAGGAGAAGGGTTCGCCCAAGCTGCTCGAGCCGATCATGGCGGTGGAAGTCGTGACCCCCGAGGAATACCTCGGCTCGGTCATCGGCGACCTGAACGGCCGTCGCGGCATGATCCAGGGTCAGGACATGCGCGGCAACGCCACCGTCGTGAACGCCTTCGTGCCGCTGGCCAACATGTTCGGCTATGTGAACACGCTGCGCGGCATGTCGCAGGGCCGCGCCCAGTTCACCATGCAATACGACCACTACGAGCCGGTGCCGCAACACGTCGCCGACGAAGTGATCAAGAAGTACGCCTAAGCTTTCCCTTTTCGGAAAGCCCGCCTATATGCGCCCGGACCGTAAGGACCGGGCGTCCTTAACCCCCAAACTGCAGGAACCCCGGTTCGGGGACCTTAGGAGCTAGAAAATGGCCAAGGAAAAGTTCGAACGGACGAAGCCGCACTGCAACATCGGCACGATTGGTCACGTTGACCACGGCAAGACGACGTTGACGGCTGCGATCACGATGACCGTCATCGACAGCCTGGAAGCCCTGAAGGACGAGACGCTCAAGGACTTCGGGCCGGTCTAT
>NZ_LMNC01000007.1:0-130680 GCF_001422455.1 Brevundimonas sp. Leaf280
CGTGATCGCAGCCGTCAACGTCGTCTTGCCGTGGTCAACGTGACCAATCGTGCCGATGTTGCAGTGCGGCTTCGTCCGTTCGAACTTTTCCTTGGCCATGGCCAAACTCCTGATGGCCCGGGTCCGTCAGCGGAGGGGCGCGATGCTGATCTTTTAAAAACCTGGAGCGGGTAGACGGGATCGAACCGACATCCTCAGCTTGGAAGGCTGCTGCACTACCATTGTGCTATACCCGCGCGGAGACTGCGGAAGTTCTTTGGGAACGCCGCAGCCGGTTCCTCTCCGTCGTCCTGATCCGTCGTATCCGTCAAGGCGCGTGGTGGGGGAAGAAGGACTCGAACCTTCGAAGCTTACGCAGGGGATTTACAGTCCCCCCCCTTTGCCACTCGGGACATTCCCCCAGCGCGCCTTGTCGAACCGTCGGACCCCTCGTTTCCGCCCATAAAGAAGCGGGACGAAACAAAAGCCTTCGGCTTGTCGCCTCCTCTAGGATAGAGGGGGCGCCCAGACCCGAAAGCCCTTGGGGCTCCAAATCGGAGGGCGTCTTATAGTGTCGTCGAAATCAGAACGCAACGACCGTAAAAGCGGTAAAAAACCGGTCTTCGGAAACCGTCCCGACGGCCTCCGCGACAAGGGCCAAAAGCCCGCTGCGCAAGGGTTTGGCCGGCGCGAGGAAACCCCTCGCCAGCCCCGTTCGCCCGATCGGGGCAAGTCGGACGCCGATAATTTTCTGTGGGGCCGACATCCAGTTCTGGCCGCTCTGGCGAATCCCGCCCGTCGCGGGATGGGTCGTCTGCTGGCCACGGCCGAGCGCGCCGCCGAGATCGAGAACAATGCTCTCGCAAACGGCCATAAGATCGAGGTGGTCGAAATCCAGGCCCTGACCCGGATGCTGCCCCCCGGCGCCGTGCATCAGGGACTGGCCTTCAAGGTCCAACCGCTGGAAGGCGTGTCGCTGGAAGAGCTGGCCGAGCCAGCTGGGGGCGTCATCGTCATGCTGGATCAGCTGACCGACCCCCAGAACGTCGGCGCCATCTTCCGCTCGGCCCTGGCGTTCGGCGCGCGGGGAATCATCGTTCAGGACCGGCATGCGCCGGCCCTCGCCGGCGCCCTGGCCAAGGCGGCCGTCGGCGCCACCGAACGCTTGCCCCATGCGCGCGTCACGAATCTGTCCCGTGCGCTGGAGCGGCTGGCCGACCTGGGCTGGCGCGCCGTCGGCCTGGACGGGACGGGCGAACAGACGCTGGAAGAGGCGCTGGATCATCAGCCGACCGTTCTGGTCATGGGATCCGAAGGCGACGGCATCCGTCGTCTGGTCGCCGAACATTGCGACGTTCTGGCCAAGATCCCCATGCCGGGTGGATTCGAGAGCCTGAACGTGTCCAATGCGGCGGCGGTCGCGCTTTATGAAGCGGCGCGCGCGCAACGCGGCTGACAGAAGGCCGCACCGAGGCTAAGGAGCGGAAATGGAATTCCTCTCGTCTCCCGAACTCGCCAGCCAGGCCACGGCCCTGGGCCAGGTCCTGCTCATGGATCTGGTCCTGGCCGGCGACAACGCCGTCGCCGTGGGCCTGGCCGCCGCCGCCCTGCCCCAGGACCAGCGCAAGAAGGCCATTCTGATCGGCCTGGCCGCCGCCGTCGTCATGCGAATCGGCTTTGCGCTGATCACCGTGCAACTGCTGGCTCTGGTCGGCCTGTTGCTGGCCGGCGGCCTTCTGCTGCTGTGGGTGTGCTGGAAGATGTGGCGCGAACTGCGCGAGCAGGCGACGCACGACCAAGCCGAGGCCGAAAAGGAACTCGAACTGGCCATGAGCATCGAGCACGGCTCTGGTCCGTCGCCCGAGGAACTGGGCCTGAAGCGCAAGAGCTTCGGCGCCGCCCTGCTTCAGATCATGGTCGCCGACATCACCATGTCGCTGGATAATGTGCTGGCCGTCGCCGGCGCCGCGCACGAACACCCCTGGATCATGGTCTTCGGCCTGGTCCTGTCGATCGCCCTGATGGGCGTCGCCGCCACCTATATCGCCAAGCTGCTGCACCGCTTCAGCTGGATCGGCTACATCGGTCTGGTCGTCGTCCTTTACGTCGCCCTGCACATGATCTGGGACGGCGCCCGTCAAGTGGTGGTGCGCACCGGCCATATGGACGAGTTCAACGCCTCGGCCCCCGCCTTCCTTGAGATCGGTCCCGAGGAAGCAGCCAAACATCTGGGCCAGAAGCGCACCGAGGACAGCCCGACGCCGGCGCCCGCCGAACCGACGGTGGCGCCATGACCGTCGCCACGGTCACCGTCGAAGAGGCCGCCGCCTGGCTGCAGGCCGGCGAAGCGGTGCTGATCGATGTGCGCGAGCCTCACGAGTTCGCCGCCGCCCGCATCGACGGCGCGATCCTGGCGCCGCTCAGCCAGATGCCCGCCGCTTGGGAGGCGTTGGACCTTCCGGCCGACAAGAATATCATCGTCCAATGCTTGAAGGGCGGCCGCAGCCACCAGGTCTGCGCCTTTGTCGGCCCGACCGGCCCCGACGGCCAGCCGCTGTTCAACCTGACCGGCGGCATCCAGGCCTGGAATGCGGCGGGGCTTCCCATCGTGTTCGCCGAACAGGACTGATCAAAGGACGCACAGACAAAAGCCGCGCTCGATCCCGAGCGCGGCTCTTTCTTTGCAACACACGTGGGGTGGATCAGCCGTCCGCGCCGCCGAAGCGTTCGGACCATTCCGCGACCTGGGCGTCCTCGATCTTGGCGAACAACACACCCTGGGCCTCGACCTTGCCGCCGACGGGCAGGACGTTCAGCAGATCCTCGTCGGCGCCAGGCCAGCTCAGGTCCTCCATCCCAACCGACGCCGCGATCTTGGGCGCAGTGAACGGCAGGATCGGCGCGGCCAGACGCGCGAACAGGGCCACCAGGTTCAGACCCGTGCGCACCCCGACCGCCGCGCGGTCTCGATCGGTCTTCAGCGCCGTCCAGGGCGCGGCGACCTGCAGATACTCGTTGCCCAACACCCAGGCGGCGCGGATGGCGACAGCGGCCTTTCTGAACTCCATCGCTTCCAACTGTTCGGTCGCCTCGGCGACGGCGGCCTTGATATCGGCCTCCAGCTGGATCTCGACCCGTCCGGCCTCGCCGCCCTCGGGCACCACGCCGTCGAATTTGGATTCCGCGAATTTGACGATGCGGTTGACGAAGTTGCCCAGCACGTCGGCCAGGTCCTTGTTGGTCGAGGCCTGGAAGTCCTCCCAGGTGAAGGCCGAATCCGCGTGCTCCGGCCCATAGGCCGTCAGACGCCAGCGCCAGTAGTCGGCCGGCAGCAGCTCCAGCGCCTGATCCATAAAGACGCCGCGCTTCTGGCTGGTCGAAAACTTGCCGCCATACCAGTTCAGCCAGTTGAAGGCTTTCAGCTGGTCCACGGTCTTCCACGGCTCGCCCGAGCCGATGATGGTCGCCGGGAAGCTGACGGTGTGGAAGGCGACGTTGTCCTTGCCCATGAACTGGACATAGCGAACGTCGTCCGCCCCCTCGTCCAAACGCCACCAGTCACGCCACGTATTGCCGGTCGCCTGCGCCCACTCCTCGGTCGCGCCGATATATTCGATGGGGGCGTCGAACCAGACGTAGAAGACCTTGTCCTCCATGCCTGGACGCGGGAACCCTTCCTTGGTCACCGGGATGCCCCAGGCCAGGTCGCGGGTGATGCCCCGGTCGATCAGCCCCTCGTCCAGATGTTTGTAGGCGATGGACTTGGCCAGCTGTTGCCAGCCGGTCTTGCCGTCAACCCAGGCGCGGATCTCGGGCTCGATCTTGGTCTGGAGCAGATAGAGGTGACGCGTGTCGCGCACCTCCAGGTTCTTGGAGCCCGACACCGACGAATAGGGGTCGATCAAATCGGTCGGGTCCAGCAGCCGCCCGCAGTTGTCGCACTGATCGCCGCGCGCGCCGACATGGCCGCAGTGCGGACACGTCCCCTCGACATAGCGGTCGGGCAGGAAGCGGGCGTCGTCGATCGAATAGATCATCCGATCCACCCGCTCTTCGATCAGGCCATTCTTCTCCAGCGCCTCGGCGAAATGCTGGGTCAGCCGATGGTTCTGCGGGTTCGACGACCGGCCAAACCAGTCGTAGCTCAGGCCGAAGGCCTGACCGGCGGCCTTCTGAATCTCGTGTTGCTCGTCGCAATAGGTGCGCACATCCTGACCGGCCGCGGCGGCGGCCAGTTCGGCCGGGGTGCCGTGTTCGTCGGTGGCGCAGATATAGAGCACCTCATGCCCCTGAGCCCGCTTGAACCGGGCCCAGACGTCGGCCGGCAACATCGAGCCCGCCAGATTCCCCAGGTGCTTGATGCCGTTGATGTAGGGCAGCGCCGAGGTGATGAGGATGCGGGCCATGATCGTCCAGGTGTTCGGGGAAGCGCAGGGATATAGAGCGGTGGCGCGGTTTCCTCAAACGCCTTGCGGCAGACGGCGCGCAATACGGATGAAACGCCCGGTCAGCAGGGTCGAGGACGCCAGGCTGGCGATCACCACCGCCCACACCAGGCCGTTGACGCCCATCTGGTGCGCCAGCACCCAGCCCAGCGGCATCATCACCGCCCCATAGGCGGCGAAATGCATGATGGTGGGCCACCAGACGTCGCCTGCCGCGCGGTTGGCCTGGGCCGCCACGACCTGAATGCCGTCCGCCACAAAGAACAGCGTCGCCAGCACCAGGGCCGGCGCCGCGATGGCCAGCAGGGCCGGGTCGCGATTGTAGGCGCCGACAATCAGATGGGCGCTGGGCCAGACCAGCAGGGCGACCACCAAGGTCAGGGCCGTCACGACGCCCAGCCCGACCAGCCCGGCGCGCATCACCCCTCGCCCGTCGCCGGCGCCATAGCTGCGGCCCACCAGCACCGCCGTCGCCGACGACAGCCCCATCGGCAGCATGAAGACGATGGCCGAGACGTTGAGCACAACCGCCCAGGCCGCCGTCTCCGCCGTACCGATCTGACCGGCGAAGAAGGTGAAACCGGAAAAGGCCCCGACCTCGATGAAATAGGATGCGCCGGCGCCCAGGCCGACCTTGACCTGTTCGCGCGCGGCCTTGGGATCGCGCTCGGGCTTGTCGAAGATGCCCAGCGCCCGCGCCTCGGGCAGACGCAGGATGTAGATCACCAGAAAGATCGCCAGCGCCGCCCGCGCCCCGAACGTCGCCCAGGCCGAGGCGAAGGCGCCGTCGAAGCCGAAGCCGAGCAGGTCCGGGACCAGCACGATGTTCAGCACCAGATTGACCCCGTTCGCCACCCACATGGCCACCATGCCGGGCTTGGGCCGGCCCAGAGCCTCCAGGAAGAACTGGCCCGTCACCGAGATCAGATAGAAGGGCATGGACAGGGCGAACACCACCAGGGCAGGCCCCGCGCCCTCCGCCAAACCATCCTCCAACCCCAGCTTGCCCAGTCCCCACGGGCCAATGACGATCAGGGCGATCATCGACACCACGCCTATCTGCAACGAATAGGTCAGGCCGCGACGCAGCACCGAGCCGACAGCGTGCCGACGCCCCTCGCCCAGCATCCGCGCCGTCATCACCTGCACGCCCAGCATCAAGCCAACTGCTGTCGTCACCACGATCGACGTCGGCGCCCAGGCCAGCGAATGGAACGCCAGTTCCTGGCTGGAATAGTTGCCCACCACGATGGCGTCGGTCAGCCCCATGGTCATGATCCCGATGCGCGCCAGGATCACCGGCCATGCCAGGTTCAGCAGGTCGCGGAAGGCGGTACGAGTCTGGGGGCTGAGCGCGATCATCGGACGCGGCACAGGCCACGCCGACCCGCCGGGGTCAACTCCCAAAAACTTTGAGGGCTTGGCCTACCAGGCGCCCAGTTCGCGCAGCTGACGCACCAGTTCTTCCGGAGCCTCGCCAGCGTCGAGGTCGGTCAGATCGACCGGCGCATCCTTGGGCTCGAAATATCGCCAGCCCTGGAAGGGTCGCCGGGCCATGGGCGCGGTGCGAATGACTTTGGGTTCGAGCGTGATCTCACAGCGGCTCTGCTTGCCCTCGCCCAAGGTTGTGATGTCCAGCACCGGTTGGCGACAGACGATCGTCCCCTTCACCACCCAATAAAGCGAGCCGCCGTCCTCGATCTCGGTCGCCCGTTTCGGCGTCATGCGTGTGTGGACGACGAGCGCCCCGCCCCGGGCGGCGCGGGCCTCCAGCCATTCGACGTCCGGCACCCCGACGCCCAGCTTGATCATGTGAAGCGGCATGGCGCCCACGTAGTGCCCCTTAGGCGCATTGGCCAGATTCTTAATCTAAAGGGGCTAGCTATGATCGCGCGCCGCTCAGCTCGCCCAGCGCGTTTAGGACCAGTATGTACGGATTGATTACCCGCCTGACGGCCCATGCCGGCCGCCGCGACGAACTAGGCCTCTGTTTGCTGGACCCCAATGTGAAGCGACCGGGCTGCCACAGCTACGTCGTGGCGCACGATGTGAATGACGCCGACGCCCTGCTCGTCACAGAGGTCTGGATGAGCAAGGCCTCGCACGATGCCTGGTTCAACACGATCCGCGAATCCAGAGTGATGCGTCCGGCGCTCGGCCTGATCGCGCTATGGGGCGATACAATCGTGACGCGCCCGATCGGCGGCGTGGGCCTTTAGTCCGCCTTCACCACCGCCAGCACGGCCGCCTCGACGACCTGATCGCCAAGAGACGCGACGCTTTCCACCACGCCGTCGAACGGCGCGGTCAGGGCATGTTCCATCTTCATGGCTTCCAGCACCACGACCGGTTGACCCTTGGTGACGGCGTCGCCGGCCTTGACCGGCGTCGCGACGATCTTGCCCGGCATGGGCGCGCGCAGCGAACCATCCGACACCGCGCCCGCGCCGGACCCCACGGCGGCGCGATAGGGCGTGACGCGACGCGCCTCGCCATCGACGAACAGGACGAAACCGTCGTCGATCGTCTGATAGCCGAACAGGCGATCCCCGGCCTGGACCTGATCGAACCCGACGTGGGCCAGTTCGCCCTGCGAACCGCGCCAGCCCGTTTCGACCGGCGTCACCGCAGCGGACACGCCCTGACCATCGACATGGGCCCAGACGGTCGTCTGCGCCGGCGCATTCAGGCGCACGCCATAGGACAGCCCCGGCTGGCCGCCCCAAGGGCTGAACAGGTCCGACCGCGTCTCGACCGCATCCGCCGCTGCTTCCGCAATCAGGGTCAGGGCCGCCAGCGTCGCCGCGTCGGATGGCTGCGGCTGCAACGCCGCCTCCTCCGCCGCGATGAAGCCCGTGTCCACATCGCCCGCGACGAAGCGCGGATGCTCGAGACAGCGCTTCAGGAAGCCGGCGTTGGCCTTGACCGGCCAGACCTCGACCTCGCCGGCCGCCTCGGCCAGACGCGCCGCCGCCGCCTCGCGCGTGTCCTCATGCACGATCAGCTTGGCGATCATGGGATCATAGAACTGGCTGACCTCGCCGCCCTGCTCCACGCCGGTATCGACGCGTATGCCTTCAGGCATGACGAAATGCTCCAGCTTGCCGATGGAAGGCAGGAAGCCGTTGGCCGGATCCTCCGCATACAGCCGCGCCTCCATGGCCCAGCCGTTCAGCTGGATCTCGGCCTGCTTCAGGGGGATCCGCTCGCCCGCCGCGACGCGGAATTGCCATTCGACCAGATCGACGCCCGTCACGCTCTCGGTCACGGGATGCTCGACTTGCAGCCGGGTGTTCATCTCCATGAACCAGACGCCGTCCGCCTTCAGCCCGTCCGAGGCGTCTGCGATGAACTCGATGGTCCCGGCCCCGACGTAGTTGACCGCCCGTGCCGCCTTGATCGCAGCCCCGGTCACGGCGGCGCGCACGGCCTCGCTCATGCCCGGCGCGGGCGCCTCTTCGACCACCTTCTGGTGGCGGCGTTGCAGCGAACAGTCACGCTCATAAAGGTGGACGACCTCGCCATGCTTGTCGCCGAACACCTGCACCTCGATGTGGCGTGGGCGGGTGATGTAGCGTTCGATCAGCACCCGGTCGTCGCCGAAGGCCGCCGCCCCCTCGCGCTTGGCGCTGGCCAGACCGGCGGCGAAATCGGCCGGATTATCGACCCGCTTCATCCCCTTGCCGCCGCCGCCCGCGACCGCCTTGATCAGCACCGGATAGCCGATCCGCGCCGCCTCGGCCGTCAGGGTTTCCTCCGACTGATCGGCGCCCTGATAGCCTGGCGTCACCGGCACCCCGGCCTGGATCATCAGCTCCTTGGCCGCGTCCTTCAGACCCATGGCGCGAATCGAGGACGGGTCCGGCCCAATCCAGATCAGGCCCGCTGCCGCGACCGCCTCGGCGAAGTCGGCGTTCTCGCTCAGGAAGCCATATCCGGGGTGGATCGCCTCTGCGCCCGTCGCCTTGGCCGCCGCCAGCACCTTGGCCCCGTCCAGATAGCTTTCGCGCGCCGCCGCCGGTCCGATCAGCACCGCCTCGTCGGCCTCGCGCACATGCAGGGCGTTGGCGTCCGCCTCGGAATAGACGGCGATGGTGCGAATCCCCATCCGCTTGGCGGTGCGGAAGACACGGCAGGCGATTTCGCCGCGATTGGCGACAAGGACGGACTTGAACATGAAGCGGTCTTAGCCGGATCGTGCGCATCAGGCGAGAGGTAGAGCACGACCCTTCTCACGCGACGCGGCAGGCGTTAAGCCCCTTCCATGTCCCTGCGCCCCCTCTTCGTCACCCAGGTCTATGAAGCCTCCCTCGCCGAAGGGCGTGGCTGGCCTGACTTCAACGCACAGCTGATCGACGTCATCCGGATGATGGCCGAGGAGGACGAGGCCGGCCGCCGGTGGTGCAAGGCCAACGCCTATCGCGGCTATACCTCCTACGGCTCGCTGGACGACCTGCCGCAGCGGTTCCCCGAGTTCGCCGAGCTGAAGCGTCACCTGGATCGCCATGCCGTCGCCTATGCCAAGGCCCTGAACTTCGACCTGGCGCGCAAACCCCGCCTCGACAATCTGTGGGTCAACATCCTGAAGCCCGGCGGCGGCCATACAGGTCACATCCACCCGCACGCTTTCCTGTCCGGCACCGTCTATATCGACGTGCCTGACGGCGCGTCGTCGCTGAAGCTGGAAGACCCCCGCCTGCCCTTCATGATGGCCCGCCCGTCGGTGACCGATGACGCGACCGAGGCCGAGCGGCCGTTCGTCTATCTGCAGCCTCAGGCAGGCACGGTGCTGATGTGGGAAAGCTGGCTGCGGCACGAGGTGCCGACCAACTTGGCCAAGGCCGACCGGATTTCGATCAGCTTCAACTACGCCTGAAGTCGGCCGCCGTTTCCGGCGGCCGATCAGCGCATTCAAACCGTCCAGCTGGCCTTGCGCTTTTCCAGGAAGGCGGCGACGCCCTCGCGGCCTTCGTCCGACACACGGGCGCGGGCGATGCGTTTGGCGGTTTCGTCCATCAGACCGTTGTCGATCTTGTGGTGGGCGATGTCGTTGACCAGACGCTTGGCCTCGCCCATCGCGCCCGGCGCATTGTTGGTCAGGCTGTCGCTCAGCATCGAGATGAACTCGTCCACCGATCCTTCAGGCAGCACGAGGTCGATCAGGCCGGCATGGGCGGCGTAGTCGGCGTCGAAGGCGTTGGCGGTCAGGAACAGCTGGCGGGCGCGGCGCGCGCCGACGGCCTCGATCACATAGGGGGCGATGGTCGCCGGGATCAGACCCAGCTTGACTTCGGAAAAGGCGAAGCGCGCCCCCTCGACCGCCACGGCCATGTCGCAGGCGGCGACGATTCCCGCTCCGCCGCCCATGGCGTTGCCCTCGACCACCGCCACCGTCAGGGCGGGAATGTCGTGCAGGGCCTTCAGCATTTTCGCCAGGCCCGTGGCGTCGTCGCGGTTGTCGCTCTCGGACCAGCCGGCGGCGTCGCGCATCCAGTTCAAATCGGCCCCGGCGCTGAAGGTGCCGCCCGCCCCCCGAATGAAGACGGCCCGCACTCGGTCTGCGCCGTGCAGCGTTTCGAACGCCTCATGCAGGGCCGCGATGGTCGCCGCGTCGAAGGCGTTCTTCTTCTGCGGACGGTTGATGGTGACGAAGACGACGCCGTCGGTGGTCGAATCGATCTGCACCAGATCATCGTCGGCGTCCGGCGCGGCATCGGGCACCAGCGGCTGGGCGATGCTGTTGATCTCGGCCGCCTCGGCGTCGGTGACGTCCAGGGCGTTGAGGTCGGCTTCGGTCGGTTGATCGGCCATGGGGGTCTCCAAACTGCGTGTCCGCTCACAACGAGGCGCGGACCAATAGGTTACATCCGGAACAGGCCGAACGTCGTCTCCGGGATGGGGGCGTTCAGGCTGGCGCTGATGGCTAGGCCCAGCACATCGCGGGTCTGGGCCGGGTCGATGACGCCGTCGTCCCACAGGCGGGCGGTGGCGTAATAGGGATTGCCCTCGTCCTCATACTTCTGGCGGATCGGCGCCTTGAAGGCCTCGGCGTCGTCCGCGCTCCAGGTCTCGGCGTCGCGGTGCACGGTAGCCAGCACGCTGGCGGCCTGCTCGCCGCCCATGACCCCGATCCGGCTGTTGGGCCAGGTGAACAGGAAGCGCGGTGAATAGGCCCGGCCGCACATGCCATAGTTCCCCGCGCCGAAACTGCCGCCGATCAGGACAGTGAACTTGGGCACCTCGGCCGAGGCCACGGCCGTCACCAGCTTGGCGCCGTCCTTGGCGATGCCGCCCGCCTCATATTTGCCGCCGACCATGAAGCCCGAAATGTTCTGCAGGAACAGCAGCGGAATCTTGCGCTTGCAGGCCAGTTCGATGAAGTGCGCGCCCTTCTGGGCGCTCTCGGAAAAGATGACGCCGTTGTTGGCCAGGATGGCGACCGGATAGCCCCAGATGCGCGCGAACCCGCACACCAGGGTCGAGCCGTACAGGCTCTTGAACTCGTCGAACTCCGACCCGTCCACCAGCCGGGCGATGACCTCGCGCACATCATAGGGGGCGCGCACGTCGTCCGGGATCAGGCCGTACAGCTCCTCTGCGTCGAAGGCCGGCGCGCGCGGTTCGCGCACATCCATCTCGACGGCCTTGGTCGTGTTCAGATTGGCGACGATGGAGCGCACGATCTCCAGCGCGTGCTCATCGTTCTCGGCGACATGATCGACCACGCCCGAGCGACGACCGTGGGTCTCCGCCCCGCCCAGTTCCTCGGCCGAGATGACCTCGCCTGTCGCCGCCTTCACCAACGGCGGCCCGGCCAGGAAGATGGCGCCCTGGTTCCTGACGATGATCGTCTCGTCCGACATGGCCGGCACATAGGCCCCTCCGGCGGTGGACAGGCCCATGACGCAGGCGATCTGGGCGATGCCCTTGGCGCTCATCCGGGCCTGGTTGAAGAAGATGCGGCCGAAATGGTCGCGGTCGGGAAACACCTCGGCCTGGTGCGGCAGATTGGCTCCGCCGCTATCGACCAGATAGACGCACGGCAGGCGGTTCTGCTCGGCGACTTCCTGGGCGCGGAGGTGCTTCTTGACCGTCATTGGGAAGTAGGCGCCGCCCTTCACCGTCGGGTCGTTGCAGACGATCATGACCTCTCGGCCCGAAACCCGGCCGATGCCGGCGATGACGCCCGCCGCCGGGGCCTCGCCGTCATACATGTCGTGCGCAGCCAGTTGCCCGATCTCCAGGAAGGGCGAGCCGGGATCCAGCAGGCGCTCGACGCGGTCGCGCGGCAACAGCTTGCCGCGAGCGACGTGACGGTCGCGCGACTTGTCGGACCCGCCGCGCGCGGCATTGGCCACATGGTCGCGCAACTCGGCGACCAGGGCGCTGTTGTGCGCGTGCAGGGACTTGTATTTTTGGCTTTGCGGATCGACCGCTGACGTCAGCTTCGGCATGGGGCTGGTTTAGGCGGGGTCGCGGGGCGCCACAAGCGTCTGCCGCCATCCTTGCTTCCTCGCCCCTTTTCGCCTATAGGCCCCGCCTTTCCAGGGCTTCGGTCCTGTCGCGGAGCACCAAAGGGTTGGACGTTCGGTCCGGCCGCCGCGCCAGGAGCCATCGTGGAGACCGACTTACCCGGTCGTTTCCGCGCCGACGCCCACAAGGGAGACTACCGCATGGCTCTTTACGAGCACACGGTCATGACGCGCCAGGATATCTCGGCGCAACAGGCCGAAGCGCTAAATGACACCATCAAGGATCTGATCGTCGCCGGTGGTGGCTCGGTCGCAAAGATCGAATACTGGGGTTTGCGCAACCTGACCTACCGCGTGAAGAAGAACCGCAAGGCTCACTATTCGCTGCTGGCCGTCGACGCCCCTCCGGCCGCCATGGCCGAAGTCGAGCGTCAGCTGTCGATCAACGAAGACGTGCTGCGCTGGCTGACCGTCCGCGTCGAGGAACTCGACCTGGAACTGTCGCCGCTGCTGGCCCGCCGCGAGCGTGAACGCGAGCGTGAGCGCGAGCGCACCCCGCGCGACGACGCCGCCGCCGACGCCGAATAAGGAACCCGGAACATGACCGATACCACCGCCCCGACCCCGGGCGCACCGGCGGGCTCCGGCGCCGCCGGCCGCCGCCCCTTCTATCGTCGCCGCAAGGTCTGCCCGTTCTCGGGCGCCAATGCGCCGAAGATCGACTACAAGGACGTCAAGCTGCTGCAGCGTTACGTCTCCGAACGCGGCAAGATCGTGCCTTCGCGCATCACCGCCGTCTCCCAGAAGAAGCAGCGTGAACTGGCCAAGGCCATCAAGCGCGCTCGCTATCTGGCCCTCCTGCCTTACGTGGTGAAGTGAGATGAAGGTCGTTCTGCTTGAACGCGTCGAGAATCTCGGCGCCATCGGCGACGTCGTGTCCGTCAAGGACGGCTTCGCCCGTAACTTCCTTCTGCCGCGCGACAAGGCCCGCCGGGCCACCGCCGCCAACCTGAAGGCGTTCGAACTCGACCGCGCCGCCATCGAGCAGCGCAACGAGAAGAACAAGGCCGACGCACAGAAGGTCGCCGACAAGATCGACGGCCAGACCTACGTCATGATCCGTCAGGCCGGTGAAACCGGTCACCTGTACGGTTCGGTCGCCGGTCGCGACGTCGCCGAGGCCATCCAGGCCGAAGGCGGCAAGGTCGAGCGCTCGCAGGTCGTCTTGAACACGGCGATCAAGAGCCTGGGCGTCCACGAAGTGCCGGTTCGCCTGCACGCCGAGGTCCGCGCCACGGTCAAGATCAACATCGCCCGCTCGATGGACGAGGCCGAGCGCCAAGCCAAGGGCGAGGACGTGATCCGCAGCCAGTTCGACGATGAGCGCCAGGCCGCCGAGCAATCGGCCCAGGAACTGATCGAAGGTGGCGCCGGTCAACAAGAAGGCTTCGGCGACGAAGCCTGATCCGACCGGATCCCAAACGACATCAAGGGCGCGTCTCGCAAGGGACGCGCCCTTTTTGCTGCGCGGCAGACGGTCGCCAACCGCACGGCCGATCGCCACCTTGATCTATGACAAGATTACAACAAACCCAGATCATTGATCTCCCAGACGGACATCTAGACATTAAGCTTGCTTGACGTCGTCACATTGCGGTCACAGCCTGCAATCGCGGCTCGCGTTTCGATTATACGCGCAAGATTATTGCGCCTCTCGAGAAGCTGGCTCAGGGCGACGGCATGGCGGCCTGCCGAGCGCCGACACAGAGGGCTGTCGTGCATCGTCGGGGACTATCAATGAAAATCGGATACGGTCGTCAGGCCCTATTGGCCTTTGCCTCCACCAGCGCGCTCTTCATCGCCTCATCGGCGTTCGCCCAGACAACCCCTCCGCCAAGTGAAGCCACCGATGTCGATGAGATCGTCGTCACCGGCACGCGCACCGTTGGGCGCAGCCGGCTCGACAGCGTCGCGCCCGTCGATGTCATCACCGGCGAAACTCTGGCGAAACAGGGCACCGGCACAGAATTGGCCGCGGCCCTCGCCGCCACCGCGCCGTCCATCAACTTCCCTCGTCCCGCCATTTCCGACGGCTCGGATCATGTTCGTCCGGCAACCCTGCGCGGTCTGGCTCCTGACCAGACCCTTGTCCTGATCAACGGTCAGCGCGGCCACGTCGGCGCCCTGGTCAACGTCAACGGCGCGCTCGGCCGTGGCTCGACCGCCTTCGACCTGAATACGATTCCGTCGATCAGCCTTGGCTCGGTCGAAGTCCTGCGTGACGGCGCTTCGGCGCAGTACGGCGCCGACGCCATCGCCGGCGTCATCAATCTGCGTCTGCGCCAGGCGTCGACCGGCGGCGGCATCACCGCCAACTACGGTATCTACGACACCGACTTCACGACCGCGCGCGGCGAGCACAGCCGCCGCGACGGCGAACAGACCTCGCTCGCCGGCTGGATCGGCCTGCCCCTGTTTGGCGACGGCTTCCTGACCCTTTCGGGCGAAGTCCAGAAACGCCAGCCCACCAATCGCTCCGACTACGCTGCGACCACCGCCGTCAACGGAGGCAGTGCGACCACCGTCATCGGTCGCTTCGGCGATCCCTATACCGAAGCCTACACCGGCTATTTCAACGCCGGCAAACCGCTTGGCGGCGAATGGGAAGCCTACGCCTTCGGCGGCTATCAGAATCGCAAGTCCGAGGCTGCGGCGACCGCCCGCGCCTTCAACAACTCCAACAACGTCACCGCCATCTATCCCAATGGCTTCCTGCCGATCATCGCCGCCGACATCGACGACTACAATATATATGGCGGCCTGAAAGGCCCCGCAGCCGGCTTCGACTGGGACATCTCGGTCGGCTATGGGCGTAATGAGCTGGACTATCGCGTCTTGAACTCCCTGAACGCCTCCTATGGCGCCGCCTCCCAGACCCAATTCGACGCTGGCGGCCTCAGCTACGGTCAACTGACCATCGGCGTCGATGCGGTCAAACAGATCGAAGCGAACCTGTATGAACCGCTCAACGTCGCCTTCGGCGTTGAATACCGACGTGAGGACTTCAACGTCACCGCAGGCGAGCCGACATCCTACAACAAGGGCCCCGTCACGGCCGGCGGCGCCGGATCGCAGGGCTTCCCTGGCTTTGCGCCATCCAATGCGGTCGATGTCGATCGCAACAACATCAGCGCCTACATCGACCTGGAGGGCAAATTCTCCGAGCAGTTCAGTGTCGGTCTGGCCGGGCGCTACGAGGACTATTCCGATTTCGGCGATCAGTTCACGGGCAAGATTTCGGGACGCTACGACTTCACCGAGGCCTTCGCCCTGCGTGGCGCCATATCGACTGGCTTCAAATCGCCAGCCCTTCAGCAACAGTACTTCAGCTACATCGCCACCAACCTTGTCGCCACAGCGGGCGGCGTGGTGCTTCAACAGAACGGCTCGTATCGGGTCGATGATCCCATCGCGATCGCCCTGGGTTCAAAGCCGCTCGAGCCCGAGACCTCGACCAACTACTCGCTTGGCGCGGTCTTCCGACATGAGGGCTTTGAGCTGACGGTGGACACCTACCGCATCGATGTCGCTGACCGGATCATCTATTCCGAGACGCTCGGCGTGTCGCGGCCCAGCCAGACGGCGCAATCCACGGCTGCCATTCAGGCTCTGCTCGCTCCGTTCGGCGTCACCGGCGCGCGGTTCTTCCTGAACGGTGTGGACACCTCGACCAGCGGCGTTGATGTCGTGGCGCGCTATCGGACGCAGCAGGATTTCGGGCGGTTCGATTTCACACTGGCGGGCAACTTCAACTCCACCGAAGTGACCAAGACGCCAGCGGTTCCCAGCAACCTCGCCATTGCCCCGTCCGACGCCTTCCTCTTCGACCGCTCTTCCAAACTGTCGTTTGAGCAAGGCACGCCGGAACAGAAGATCGTCGCCAGCGTGGACTGGTCGCTGGGCGACTTCGGTGCGACCTTGAAGGGCACCAGCTACGACAGCGTTCTGGTCGCCAACAACAACGCCACCCTGGACTACGAAACGGGCGACGCGCTGCTCGTGGACCTGGAGGGCCGCTACACTCTGCCGTTCGGCGTGTCGCTCGCTGTCGGCGTGAACAACCTGACCGACGAATATCCAACCGCCACGCCGATCAACATCAACGGCGCGACGGGTTCGGTGGGTTACCCGAGCTATTCGCCTTATGGCTTCAACGGCCGCTTCTTCTACGGCCGGCTGAGCTACAGCTTCTAAGCCAACTGATATCCCACTCGAATGGGGCGTTCTTCGGAGCGCCCCATTTTGCGTGGCGATAGATTTCCTACTGACTGCTGCAACAAAACATGGCCGCCTGCGTCGATTGACCCGCCGCACCTTCGCCCTGATATGGCCATGACCGCCGGGACCTCCCCGACCTTGCGGTTGGAGAGGCCATGAAGATCACCCCCCGTTTTACGGCGACGCCGCCCGCCATCGCGCGATGTTGCGGCTGAGACCGCAAGACACCTGAACTTCGGATCGACTTCAAAGCCCGTCGCGGTCAGCGGCGGCGATGCGCGCTCGCGCCAAAAACAGACTTTAGGAAATCTCTCAATGCGCTCTCTTTCTCAACGGGCCGCCGCACCGGCCCTGCTCGCCACCGTCTCGACCTTCGCCCTGCTGACCGCCGCCCCGGCCTTTGCTCAAAGCGCCGAACCCGTCGCCGATGAGGCCGCGCAGGTGGACGACATTGTCGTGACCGGCACGCGGGTCCAGAACCGCTCGCGCCTCGACACCCTGGCGCCCGTCGATGTCGTGACGTCCGAGGCGTTGCAGACGCGTGGCACGACCGAGTTCGCCACGGCCCTGGCCCAGGCCGTGCCGTCGCTGAGCTTCCAGCGGCCGTCCGCCAACGATGGCTCGGACTCGATCCGCCCGATCACTCTGCGCGGCCTGTCGCCGGACCAGACGCTGGTTCTGGTCAACGGCACGCGTCGCCATGCGTCGGCCCTGGTCAACGTCAACGGCGTGGTGGGGCGCGGGTCGGCCGCTGTCGACTTGAACACCATTCCGACCGGCGCTCTGGACCGGGTGGAGGTGCTGCGCGACGGCGCCTCGGCCCAGTATGGCTCGGACGCTATCGCCGGTGTGGTGAACCTGCGCCTGAAGGAGGCCTCCAGCGGCGGCGGCGCCAGCGTGACCTACGGCCAGTATTTCACCACGGTGAAGACCGCGCGCGGCGAACGCGACGAGACCGACGGCGGCACAGTTACGGCCTCGGCCTGGCAAGGGTTCTCACTGGGCGACGACGGCTTTCTGACCCTGTCGGCGGAGTATCTGAACCGCGAGTCGACCAATCGCTCGGACTATGACCCCCGTGCGGCGGCGAACGGCGCGATCACCGCCCGGTTCGGCGATCCGGATGTGGAGCAGTGGACCGTGTTCGCCAACGCCGGCAAGGGCCTGGGCAACGGCTGGGAGGCCTATGGCTGGGCCGGCTATCAGGACCGCGACAGCGAAGGCGCCGCCTTCCCTCGCCTTTCCGACAACGTCAACAATGTCGCCTCGATCTACCCGAACGGCTTCCTGCCGAAGGTCGCCATCAATTCGAAAGACGCCTCGCTGGCCGGCGGCCTGCGCGGCGAACTGGCGGGCTGGAACACGGACATCAGCCTGACCTATGGCCGCAATGCTCTGGACTTCCGCACCGAGGATTCGCTGAACTCCACCTACGGCGCGACTTCGCCGACCAGCTTCGAGTCCGGCAGCCTGATCTATGACCAGTTGGTGCTGGGCGCCGACTTCAGCCGTGAGTTCGAGGTCGGTCTGTCCGGCGGCCCACTGAACTTCGCCTGGGGGCTGGAGCAGCGCTGGGAAAACTACAAGATCGAGGCCGGCCAGCCTGAAAGCTACAACCGCGGGCCGTTGGGCGCCAACACCGCCCTGACCGGCGGCGCCCAGGGCTTCGTCGGCTTCCAGCCCTCGAACGCCGTGGATGTCGACCGCGACAACTTCGCCGCATACGCCGACGTCGAAATTCCCCTGACCGACAAGCTGCGCGTCGAGGGCGCCGTGCGGTTCGAGGACTATTCCGATTTCGGCGACACCCAGACGGGAAAGGTGTCGGCCCGCTATGACTTCACCCCCAGCTTCGCCCTGCGCGGTTCGGTCTCGACCGCCTTCCGCGCGCCGTCGTTGCAGCAGTCGTATTTCACCTCCACCGCCTCGGTGATCCAGAACGGCGCCGTCGTCGAAACCGGCACATTCCCGGCCACCAGCGCGGTCGCGACGGCTCTTGGCGCGCGTCCGCTGAAGGCTGAGACCTCGACCAACTACTCGGTGGGCGCCGTGGTGCGTCTGGGCCGGTTCGACCTGACGGTCGACGCCTACAAGATCGACATCGACGATCAGATCGTTCTGTCGGAACTGATCAACCGGACGTTCTCGGGCCAGGTCGCCGGCCTGCTGGATCCGCAAGGCGTTCAGGCCGCGCGCTTCTTCCTGAACGGGGTCTCGACCTCGACCGAAGGCGTGGACATCGTCGGGCGTTATCGTCTGCCGACCGATACGCTCGGCGATTTCGACTTCACCGTCGCGGCGAACTTCAACGATGTGTCTGTCAACCGCGTGCCGACGTCCTCCTCGGTTCTGAACCCGGTGCCGACCCTGTTCGCCCGCCAACGCATCCTGACCATCGAAGACGGCACGCCCGACACCAAGGTTTCGGCGTCGGCGGACTGGAGCCGGGACAAGTGGGGCGCCACGATTCGCGCCACCTACTATGGCGACGTGCTGCAACCCGGATCGACGGCGGCGAACGACTATAGCACCGGGGCCAAGACGGTCGTGGATCTGGAAGGCCGGTTCCAGTTGACCGAGCGCGTGGGCGTGGCGATCGGCGTGGACAATGTGTTCGACGAATATCCGGACTTCGTGCCGGCGTCGCTGAACTCCAACGGCGTTCTGGGCTTCCCCTACTATTCGCCGTTCGGTTTCAACGGTCGTTACGGCTATGCGCGCCTCAGCCTGAAATGGTGAGGTCGGCCTGATCGCCGGCCAGGCAGGGGCGCTCTTCGGAGCGCCCTTTTGCTTGTTTGCATTACGAAACCTTCAGCTTGGCCGTTCTGCTTCGCCCCAGTTGCGACACATATCGCCGTTCAATCTAGGCGCAGCCAGAGGGGGCTTTGGAGGGGACCAGATGAAGACCAGATCGATCGCAACCGGCGTCCTGGCGCTGTCGCTTTTCGCCGGCGCCGCCAGCGCCATGACGGTGCAAGAGTTTCTGACCACCGCCAACGCCATCCCGCAGAATCCGACCGCCCTGCTGCGTTCGGACACCCGCCGCCTGATGGCCGAGTTCCGGGGCGCCGTTCGCACCGTCCGCGCCGAACAAACCCAGGCCAAGGCGGCCGGCCGCCAGCCCGCGACGTGCATGCCGGACAAGGTCAGCGTCTCGCCCCACGCAATTTTGGGCCGTTTCAACGCCGTCCCGCAAAACCGCCGCAACATCAGCGTGACCCAGGCCTTCCGCGAATGGATGGCGCACGACTATCCCTGCGCCTGACGCGCGCCGATTGAGGAATTCCGGTTCGTCCCCAAGGCGGGACGATCTGTCCACGGTCCAGGCGGCGTCCGCGTCTGACGCAGGGGCGTGAGAGGGCTAAAGCGTTAATCGATGAACGCCTTCGCCCCCATGCCCTTCTCGTCGTCTCCGCTGGACTCCGGCGGTGTCAGTTCGATGCCGCACAATCTGGAGGCCGAGCAGGCGCTGCTGGGCTCGTTGATGTTCGACAACGCCGTGTTCGAGCGGTTGAACGACCGGCTGCGCGGCTCTCACTTCTACGAACCCTTCCACCAGCGGCTGTTCGACGCGATCGAGGATCATATCCGCCAGGGGCTGCTGGCCGAGCCCACCATTCTGATGGAGCGGTTCAAGCAGGATCCGGCGTTCCAGGAGTTCGGCGGCCTGCGCTACCTCGCCGACCTGGTGGACCGCGCCCCCCCGGCCGCCAACGCCCCCGACTACGCCCGCGTAGTCTATGACCTGGCCCTGCGCCGCGACCTGATCCGCATCGGCGGCGACATGATCAAGGAGGCACCCAATCCGGAGACGCCCGCTGACGAGCAGATCGAACAGGCCGAACAGACCCTGTATTCGCTGGCCGAGACCGGCAAGCCCTCATCCGGTTTCGTCAGCTTCTCCAACGCCTTGTCCGGCGCCGTTCAGATGGCGGCCGAAGCGTATCAGCGCGAAGGCAAGTTGGCTGGTCTGGCCACAGGGCTGAACGATCTGGACCGCAAACTGGGCGGCCTGCACCCGTCCGACCTGCTGATCCTCGCCGGCCGTCCGTCGATGGGCAAGACGGCGCTCGCGACCAACATGGCCTTCAACGTGGCGCGCGCCTATCAGTGGGAGCCGACGCCGGAGGGCCGCAAGACGGTCAACGGCGGCGTCGTCGCCTTCTATTCGCTGGAAATGAGCGCCGAACAGCTGGCGATGCGTATTCTGGCCGACGCGTCCGGCGTGTCCTCGGACAAGCTGCGCAAGGGCGAGATCGACGCCACCGACTTCGGCAAGTTGCGCGACGCCGCGGTCGAGATTGGCGAAAGCCCCCTCTACATCGACGCCACCGGCGGCCTGTCCATCTCCAAGCTGGCGGCCCGCGCGCGCCGCCTGAAGCGCATGGAACATGGGCTGGACCTGATCATCGTCGACTATCTGCAACTGGTCACGACCGGCAACAGCGGCGGCCAGAAGAACCGCGTGCAGGAGGTGTCCGAAATCACCGGCGGGCTGAAGGCCCTGGCCAAGGAACTGTCAGTGCCGATCATCGCCCTTTCGCAGCTGTCGCGTCAGGTCGAGCAACGCGACGACAAACGCCCGCAACTGTCCGACCTTCGCGAATCCGGCTCGATCGAGCAGGACGCCGACTGCGTGATGTTCGTCTATCGCGAAAGCTACTACCTGGGCCGCGCCGAGCCTCGTGAGGGGACCGAGGAACACCTGCAATGGCAGCAGGACATGGACCGCCTGCAAGGCCAGGCCGAGGTCGTCATCGGCAAGCAGCGCCACGGCCCGATCGGCATCGTCAAACTGGCCTTCGACGCCGACACCGTCCGCTTCGGCAACCTGGCGCATGGCTATGAAGAGGTCAGCTACGAGTAGCCTCTTCCATCGGCGCGGTGTTGGCGCATAAGGACGCCATGACCGCATCGACCCCCGCCGTCCTCTCCGTCGATCTGAACGCCCTGGCGCGCAACTATCACACGCTGGAGGCCGTCAGCGGCCAGCCGGTGCATCCGGTGGTCAAGGCGGATGGCTATGGACTGGGCGCACAGGCTGTGGCGACGCGGCTGATGGCCGAGGGGGCGCGGACCTTCTTCGTGGCGCGGGCGGCGGAGGGCGTGCGGCTGCGGGCGGCCTTGGGCGCCGACGGTCCCGTCATCTATGTGCTCGACGGCTGCCACGGCGACGATGCGGCGATGCTGAAGGCGGCTGACCTGCGGCCCGTGCTGAACCATCCCGCGCAGATCCAGGCCTGGAGGGCGGCGGGCGGCGGGACCTGCGGCCTGCAGATCGACACCGGCATGAACCGGTTGGGTATTCGGCCTGAGGACGCGCCCGAGGCGTTCGACGGCCTGGCTCTGGTCCTGACCCACCTCGCCTGCGCCGACGAACCGGCCAATCCGATGAACCGGCGCCAGCGTGACGCCTTTGCGGGCGTGCTGGACCGCTATCCGGGCGTGGTCCGGTCGTTCGCCAATTCCAGCGGCTGTTTCCTGGGCCCGGACTTCGCCTTCGACACCGTTCGGCCGGGCATCTGTCTTTACGGCGGCGGACCGGAGGGGCGGCCCGATCCCCGAATCGCACCCGTGGCGACCCTGACGGCCGAGGTGCTCCAGGTTCGCGACGTGCCCGCCGGCGAGAGCGTCGGCTATTCGCGCGGCTATATCGCCGAACGCCCTATCAAGGTTGCGACCGTGGCCGCCGGCTATGCGGATGGATTGCTGCGATCCTATTCGCCCAAGGGCGCGGTCTGGATCGCCAACGAGACCTGCCCGCTGCTGGGTCGGGTCTCGATGGATGTCTGCGCGGTGGACATCTCCGGCCTGGATGTCGCGGTCGGCGATCCGGTTGAACTGTTCGGCCCGAACCGCCTGTTGGACGACGCCGCGGCCGCGGCGGGAACCATCAGCTATGAGCTGCTGACATCGATCACCCCCCGCGTGCCGCGCGTCTATTCTCAGTAGCCGGCGCCCATTCCGGCGAGACCGGCCATGCCGACCGACGCGGCGACGAAGCTCATCGAAATGGCTCCAACGATCGCCGAGATGATGAAATACATCACGACGCCGGCGATCACCGTCACGATGAAATAGCCGACCTTCTTGTCTTCCGGCACCTTCATCAGGATCGGCAGGCCGACGAACAGCAGATAGAAGCTGTACAGGCCCAGGATGGCCAGGATGCCCAGCATCGGGATCAGGCCGAACACGCCCGCCAGCCAGGCGGCGGTCCAGGAATAGACGGCCAGCTTCATGGCCTGAACCTTGTTGGCCGTGCCGCCGAAGTTCGGCGCCAGCGCATTGATGATCAGTCCCAGCAGGAAGACACCCAGCAAGGACATGCCGTAGCTGACGAGCGCCACGACGATCGCGCCCACGATCGACAGCTTCACGCCCATGATCGGCATCAACTGACCGCCGAGCAGTGAACAGACCGGGCCGATCGCCGCCAGGATCATCGCATAGCGGGTGAACAGGCTTTTGGTCGTGGCGAACTCGCCGTCGATCTTCAGCCATTCGGACTTGGGTTGCAGCAGTATGCCCTTGACCCGCGCGATTAGGGCCGGATCGACAGCGGGTTGGGAGTGGGTCGTCGGATCGGTCATGACAGGCCTCGGCGAGAGAAGATGGGCGGATGTTGACGTTGCGTCGCTTCAAGAAGCAAGGGTGTGCGACACATTCTCAATCCTTCAGTATGGCAAAGGTTGCGCCTGCGACCGAAACTGTCGTGAGCCGAGGCCATGTCCGGCGCGACCGTTCGATCTGCTAAGGAAGCCCATGGCTCGCGATTCCGCCCTCTACGTCTGTCAGTCCTGCGGCTCGGTCCACAGCAAGTGGTCGGGCCAGTGCGGCTCCTGCGGTCAGTGGAACACCTTGAGCGAGGAAAGCCGCTCGGCTCCGCCGGGTGCGATCAAGCCGTCGGCGGCGGCTTCGGCCCGCACGCGCGGCATCCAGTTCGAAACGCTTCAGTCCGACACGCCAGAGCCGCCGCGCATCACGACGGGCGTGGCCGAGTTCGACCGGGTCTGCGGCGGCGGCGTCGTGCCCGGCTCGGCCATCCTGCTCAGCGGCGATCCCGGCGTCGGCAAGTCCACCCTGTTGCTGGAGGTCGCAGCCAAGGCGGCGCTGCGCGGATCGCGCGTGGCCTATATCTCGGGCGAAGAAGCCGTCGAGCAGATCCGCGCGCGGGCCAAGCGGATGGGTCTGGCGGACGCGCCGGTCAATCTGGCGGCGGCGACGGCGCTGCGTGAAATTCTGGGCACGCTGAAGCGCGAACAGTTCGACATCGTCATCGTCGATTCGATCCAGACTCTGTGGTCAGACGTGCACGAGAGCGGCCCCGGCTCGATCACCCAGGTCCGGGCCTGCGCCGGCGAGATGGTGCGTCTGGCGAAGTCGCAGGGCGTCGCGGTGGTCCTTGTCGGCCACGTCACCAAGGACGGCCAGGTCGCCGGCCCTCGCGTGGTCGAACACCTTGTCGACGCCGTCATGACCTTCGAGGGCGAGCGCGGCTATCCGTTCCGCATCCTGCGCGCCGGCAAGAACCGCTTCGGCGCCACCGACGAGATCGGCGTGTTCGAAATGGGCGACGCCGGCCTGCGCGAGGTCGCCAACCCCTCGGCCCTCTTCCTGGGCGAGGGCAAGGAGCGCGCGCCGGGCGCCGCCGTCTTCGCCGGGATCGAAGGCTCGCGGCCGGTGCTGGTCGAGATGCAGGCCCTGGTGTCCAAGTCCGCCTATGGCACCCCGCGCCGCGCCGTGATCGGCTGGGAGACGGGTCGTCTGGCGATGGTGCTGGCCGTGCTGGAGGCCCGCTGCGGCTTCGGCTTCGGCGATCAGGATGTTTATCTGAATGTCGCCGGGGGCTTACGCATCAATGAACCGGCGGCCGACCTCGCGGCGGCGGCGGCGCTGATCAGCTCGGCGACCGGCGTGTCCCTGCCCCAGGGCTGCGTCGTCTTCGGCGAAATCGGCCTGTCGGGCGAGGTCCGCAGCGTCGGCCGCGCCGAGGCCCGCCTGCGTGAAGCGCAAAAACTGGGTTTCGATCAGGTTCTGAGCCCGACTTTGACCGCCAAGACCAAGGGGGTGAAGGTGACATCCGTCACGCGCCTGACGGATGTGGTCGAACGAATCTCGCAGAACCGCTATTAGACCCTCGTAGCAACCGCAGGATCCCGCACGCGTGACCGGATACGACGTCTTCGCCATCGTGGTGATCCTGTTTTCCGTCGCCGCCGGCTGGGTGCGCGGCGGGGTGCGTGAGGTCATCACCCTGCTCAGCGCGACCCTGGCGGCTTTGGTAGCCCTGATCGCCCTGCCCTGGACCGCCGGTGTCACGCGCGCCTTCGTCGATCCCGAGTGGGCCGGGTCGATCCTGGCCGCCGTCCTGACCTTCTTCGTCGTCTATTTCGGCCTGCGCCTGGTCGGCTCGATGATGTCCAAGAGCGCCAAGGACCATCCGCACCTCGGCGTCATCGACCGCATCTTCGGCCTGTTTATCGGCGGCGTCCGTGCGCTGGTCCTGATCGGCGCGGTGCATCTGGTCATCATCGCAGCCCTGCCGGGCGAGCGCACGCCGCTCTGGCTCGGAAAGGCGGCCCTCTATCCGGTCAGCGCCATGGGCGCGCGGATGATCCAGATCGTCTTGCCCAGCATCGGGCGCGGCGCCGACGCCATCACGCCCGTCGTGGATTCGTCCGTACGCCGGGGGTTTTCGGACGACGAAGCCTTGCCCCCGACGCAATCAGAGCCTAACTCGCGCCGCGAAGCCGCCCCTTAAGTTTCCCCGGTCATCGGAGCCCCACGATGCGCCACCATATCGCCGATCCCGTCGTTCACCGCGAGCACTGGCGCGAGCCGGAGGATGACCAGCTCCGTCTGGAATGCGGCGTCTGCGGCGTCTGGGGCGCGGACGAGGACGAGGGCTCTTCCGTCGTCGCCCTGGGCCTTCACGCCCTTCAGCATCGCGGCCAAGAAGCCTGCGGCATCGCCAGCGTCAAGGACGAGCGCTTCTACACCGAACGCCACCAGGGCCTGGTGGGCGAGGCCTTCGGCGGCGCCGACCTGATGACGCGGATGCCCGGCCGCGCGGCCGTGGGCCACACCCGCTATTCCACCGCCGGCGGCAGCTTCCTCCGCAACATCCAGCCGATGTTCGCCGATCTGGACCAGGGCGGCATCGCCATCGCCCACAACGGCAATCTGACCAACTTCAAGTTCCTGCACGCCCAGCTGGTCAGCGAAGGCGCCATCTTCCAGTCGACCTCGGATTCCGAAGTCATCCTCCACCTGATCGCACGTAGCCGCAAAGCCAAGATCGTCGATCGCTTCACTGACGCCCTGGCCCGGATCGAGGGCGGTTACGCCCTGGTGGCCCAGACCCGCACCAAGATGATCGGCGCCCGCGACCCGCTGGGCATTCGCCCGCTGGTGCTGGGCCAGCTGGGCGACGGCTGGGTTTTGGCCTCCGAGACCTGCGCCCTGGACATGATGGGCGCCACCTTCGTGCGCGATGTCGAACACGGCGAGATCGTCGTCATCGACGACAGCGGCCTGCGCTCACTGAAGCCCTTCCCCGCCCGCGCGGCGCGTCCCTGCCTGTTCGAGTACGTCTATTTCTCACGCCCGGATTCGGTCGTGAACGGCCGCTCCGTCTATGAGGTCCGCAAGGAAATGGGTCGCGGCCTCGCCCGCGAACTGGGCGTCGAGGCCGACATCGTCGTGCCTGTGCCCGATTCAGGCGTTCCGGCCGCCCTCGGCTACGCCCAGGAAAGCGGCATTCCCTACGAAATGGGCATCATCCGCAGCCACTATCTGGGCCGCACCTTCATCCAGCCCAGCCAGGGCGCCCGTCAAAAGGGCGTGCGCATGAAGCACAGCCCCAACAAGTCGGCCTTGGCCGGCAAGCGCGTCGTGCTGATCGACGATTCCATCGTGCGCGGCACCACCTCGCTGAAACTGGTCCGCGCCGTGCGCGCCGCCGGCGCGACCGAGGTCCACCTGCGCTCGGCCAGCCCGCAAATCCTGTTCCCGGACTTCTACGGCATCGATATGCCCGAGCGCGCGCAGCTGCTGGCAGCCAACAAGACGCTGGAAGAGATGCGCGACATGCTGGAGGTCGATTCGCTCGGTTTCCTGTCCATCGACGGCCTGTATCGTGCAATGGGCGAGACCGGCCGCAACGCCGCCGCCCCGCAGTTCACCGACCACTACTTCACCGGCGACTATCCCACCCGCCTCTTGGATCGCGAGATCGAGGAAGGTGGACGCGAGTTCGGCGCCAAACAGCTGTCCTTGCTGGTCAGCGCCTAGGGCGAAACCTGAGCGCGCGGGCCTTGGCTTGAGGGTCAAGGCCGCGCTATCAGCGGCCATGTCCGAACTTCCCCTGAACGACCGTATCGCCCTCGTCGTCGGCGCCTCGCGCGGCATCGGTTATGAGAGCGCCCTGGCGCTGGCCAAGGCCGGCGCCCACGTCATTGCGACGGCGCGCACCCAAGGCGGTCTGGAAGAGCTGGACGACGCCATCTTCGCCGCCACTGGCCGCCATGCGACCCTGATTCCGTTCGATCTGGTGGATGGCGGGGCCATCGACCGGCTGGGCGGCGCCATCTTCGAACGGTTCAAGAAGCTGGACATCTGGGTCCACTGCGCCGCCACCATGGGCCCCTCGGGCCTGACGCCGGTGTCGCACGCCGACCCGCGCGAGTTCGCCAAGGTCGAAAAGACCAACTTTACCGCCGTCTACCGTCTGATCCGCTCGCTGGAGCCGCTGCTGCGCGCCTCGGACGCCGGCCGCGCCATCCACTTCACCACCAGCGTCGCCAGCGCGCCCAAGGCCTTTTGGGGCATGTACGCCGCGACCAAGGCGGGCGCCGAGGCGTTGGTGAAGGCTTGGGCCGACGAGATCGAGAGCACGCCCGTCCGCGTCAGCATCGTCGATCCCGGCCGCATGCGCACCGCCATGCGCGCCCAGGCCTATCCGGGCGAAGACCCGTCCGTCCTGCCCCACCCCTCCGAAATCGGCCCGCTAGTCGTCGAACTGTCGAACGCCGCCGCCACGCCGCCGTTGACCATCAAGTTCCGCGACTGGACCGCGGGCCCCTCAGTCGACGCCTTGATCTGAGGATTTCGTCCCTACCTGCTGACATTCGTCCCAGGCTTGTGGCGACAGAGGGCGAGCGCCGACAGGACAGGGTTCATGACCATGTTCTCAACCTTCCTGATCATCCACGTCTCGACCGGACTGTGCGCCGTGTTGGTCGGCGTCATGCCCATCGTCACCCGCAAGGGCGGCCGCTCCCATCGCTTCTGGGGCCGGCTGTTCGCAGGCCTGATGACCGTCCTGCTGGTCTGCGCTTGGGCGATGACGGCGCTGCGGTTCAACACCTATTTCCTGGCCCTGTCGGCGACCGCCACTCTTAGCCTGTTCTCGGGCGTCAGGGTGCTGAGACGCAAACGGCCCGACCTAAACACAGCCGATCGGGCCCGTCCGTTGGATTGGGCCGCGACCCTGGGCCTGATCGGGATCGGCCTGTGGGTTCTCGTCCTTCTGGCAAAAGGCCGATCGGACGGTCCCGCCACAGTCTCGGCCGCTTTGGCCGCCAGCGCCCTGACGATGGGTGCGTGGGACTTGTGGCGGTTCAGCGCGCCCAGAACCTGGCCCTTTTCACCTGAGCTCTGGACCTATGAGCATCTGACAAAGATGCTGGGCGCCTATTCTGCGGTCCTGAGCGCCTTTTCCGGCAACTTCCTGACCGCCCTGCCCGCCCCGTGGAGCCAACTCTGGCCGACCGTGCTGTTCCAATGCCTGATCGTGGTGTGGATCGCGACCTTGCTGATCCGCAAACGCCGTTGCACCCCGTGCATCGGCTGATGCGCCTGTCCGTCACGGCGGTCGTCGGCCTGTTCACGGCCTATAGCTATGTTGCGACCGTGCTCGCCGTCGCCTGGTATCTCAGGCGGGGATCGGCGGACCTATCGGTTGGCGGCTCGCTCCTCTGGGCGGCCTTGTCCTACATGCCGTGGCTGGCCGTCGCGGGCCTGGCATGGGCGGTGATCCGCCGAACTGGCGCAGGGTGGCGGGCGATAGGCTCGCTGGCCGCCGTCATGCTGCCGGCCGTCCCCCTGATCGCCGCCCTGAACGCCCGCACCGACATAAGCTTCCTCAACCATGCCGGCGAGGGCGGCGAATGGTCGGCGCGGACCATCGACCGGCTGCCGGTCGTCCTGCTTCTCTACACCGCCGTCGTCGCTGTCGGTCTGGCCGCCGCCTATTGGCGCAGAGCCCGCGATGCTCGCGACCGAATCGCCGTCCTGACCACCGCCCTGACCGAGGCTCGCACGCTGGAGCCGGAGCAGACCCAACGCCTGCTGGTCTCCACGGGCCGGGCGCGCACCTCGGTTGCCGTCGGCGACATCGAGTGGCTCGCCTCGGCCGGCAACTATCTGGTGGTCAACTGGGACGGCAAGGAGGGCCTGATCCGCGACACGCTACAGGCGCTGGAAGCACGGCTGGATCCGCGCCTGTTCACCCGCAGCCACCGTTCCAGCCTGATCAACCTGGCCCGCGTCAGACAGGTTCAACCCCTGGCCGACGGCGCCTGGCGACTGACGATGAACAGCGGCGCCGAACTGGTGGTCAGCCGCACCTACCGCGACGCCGTGCTGAAAAAACTGGGTCGCAAGCTGACGTGAGTATCATCGCTCGAGCGTCTGCAAACCCTGGACGATATCCGCCAACTCAGCCGGCCAGATCGTCTCTTTGGAATCGCGGATGTCGTCGAGGCTCCACCAGCGGTGTTCGGTCAGAACCCTCTGCTCCTCATCCGTCCAGCCCTTGGGCGACAGGACGAAGTCGTCGGTGCGCAGCAGGAAGAACCTCTGGTCCACATCCGCCATACGGCCGTCGGGCAGGCGGAAACTGACACGGACTTGGGCGACCTGCGGGCCGGGGTCTTCGACGACCAGGCCCGTCTCTTCGAACAGTTCGCGGCGCGCGGCGTCCTCGAAGGTCTCGCCAGTCTCGCACCCGCCGCCGGGCGTCGCCCAGAAGGCTGTGCCGGCGAGCGGTCCTTCGGAAAACACGAAGTGGAACAGCAGCACCCGCCCCTGCCCGTCCAGAATCAGCCAACGCGCGGTGGGCCGGGCGGGAAGCGCGCTCTCGGCCTCGCTCACGCCGTCACTTCTTGGCGCCGCCCTTTTGGCCCGTGCGGATCCGGCCCGAACGCGACACCTGGCGAGCGCCGCCGCGCGCGCCCTTCTGAACCGCCACCGACGAACCAGCCTTCTTCGAGGCGCTGGATTTCAGCCCGCCCAGAATCTTGGGCTGGGCCTTGCGGGTCTTCTTCTGCTCCAGCGCCTTGCCGGGCAGTTTGGACAGGGCCTCTTCCTTCTCGGCCTTCTTGACCCGGCGCGGCGCGGTCTTGGCGTCGCCCTTGTAGCGCTCCGGCCCGGACTTGGCGCCGCCCTCGGCATAGGGGTTCACACCGCTGGACTTGACGTTCAGGCGGATCGGCGTGCCCGGCAGGTCGAAACTCTCGCGGATCGAGTTGACCAGATAGCGTTTGTAATGCTCCGGCATCGACTCGGCGCGGTTGGCCATCAGCACGAAGGTCGGCGGGCGGGCTTTGGTTTGGGCGATGTATTTCGGCTTGATCCGCTTGCCGTCCACGGCAGGGGGCGGGTGACGCTGGGTCGCCATGGACAGCCAGGTGTTCAGGTCCTTGGTCTTCACCTTGACCGACCAGGTGTCATAGGCCTGAAGCACCGCCGGCATCAGACGTTCGACGCCGCGCCCGCTGTGCGACGACAGGGCCACGAAGGGCGAACCCTTCAGTTGCGGCAGCTTGTCCTCGGCCATGCCCTTCAGCTTGGCCATGCGGGACTGGGGCTCGTCCTCCAGATCCCACTTCGACGCGACATAGACCAGCGCGCGGCCCTCGCGCTCGACCAGATCGGCCAGCTGCAGGTCCTGGGTGTCGAAGGCGTCGTCCTTGTCCATCATCAGGATGACGACTTCGGCGAAGGTGATGGCGCGGATGGTGTCGGCGACCGACAGCTTCTCCAGCTTCTCCTGCACCCGCGCCTTGCGACGCATGCCGGCCGTATCGACCAGACGGATGTTCTTGCCCTCGAACTGCCAGTCGACCGAGATGGAGTCGCGGGTGATGCCCGCTTCCGGCCCCGTCAGCAGCCGGTCGTCGCCGATCAGACGGTTGATCAGGGTGGACTTGCCCGCATTGGGCCGGCCGATGACGGCGATGCGGATCGGCTTGTCCGGCTCGTCGATCTCCTCGACGAAGATGTCCTGTGAGGCCGCAACGATGGCGGCGTACAGATCGGCCATCCCTTCGCCGTGCTCGGCCGAGATGGCGACGGGTTCGCCAAAGCCCAGGGCGTGCGCCTCGCCGACGCCGCCGCCGCTTTCGCGGCTCTCGGACTTGTTGGCCAACAGGATGATCGGCTTGTGCACCCGGCGCAGGCGCTCGGCGAAGATCCGGTCCAGCGACGTTACGCCCTCGCGGGCGTCCATCATGAACATGACCAGTTCGGCGTCGTCCAGCGCGGCCTCGGTCTGCTCGCGCATCCGGGCTTCCAGGCTGTCGTCGGTGACGTCCTCGTATCCCGCCGTGTCGATCAGCGTCAGGTCCATGTCGCCGATGTTGCCGTCGGCGTATCGCCGGTCGCGGGTCACGCCGGGGCGATCGTCGACGAGCGCCAGGCGCTTGCCGACGAGGCGGTTGAACAGTGTCGATTTGCCCACATTGGGGCGGCCGACGATGGCGACCTTCAGAGCCATGTCGGCCTTCTAGCTTAGTTCGGGCTGAAAATCAGCGGATGCAGATCAGTTGACCGTTGTCGGTCAGCACGTACAGGGCGCCGTTATAGGCTGCGGGCGCGATATAGGCGGGCGCGCCCAGCTTCAGCGTCGTTTGCGCGGCGCCGGTCTTCGGATCGAAGGCGACGGCCTCGCCGAACGAGTTGACCATCACCAGACGGTTGGAGGCCAGCAGCGGTCCCGACCATTGCGGGCGGATGGTGCGACGGCCGAAGGTCAGGAAACCGCCCTCGCGGCGCTCGCGGCCCTCGTTCAGTTCGCGCGTCCAATAGATCTGGCCCGTGTCACGGTTGGCCGTGATCAGTTGACCCGACTTGGACACCACGAAGACGGCGTCTCCGACCGGCAGGGGCGCATTCACGCCCGTCACCGGCAGTTGCCACTTGGGCTGACCCGAACGCAGGTCCAGCGCCGACATCACGCCCGAGTGGCTGACGCCATAGACCATGCCGCGGCTGATGACCGGACGGCCCGCCACGTCTCGAACCTCAGACAGGGCGCTGGTGCGGCTGGTGCGCGACAGGGTCTCTTCCCACACCGCCTGGCCGTTCAGGGCGCTCAGCGCGACCAGCTGGCCCGAGGCGAACGGGGCGACGACGGTCGTGCCGCTGACGGCGGGGCTGGAGGCGCGCATGACGCGCGCCGGCTCGGCGATGCCGCGATAGGTCCAGTCCTGGGCGCCGGTGTTGGCGTCGAAGGCGAACAGCTGGCTGTCCACGTCCACGACGAAGACCCGGTTGCCCGAGACGGTCGGGGCGCCGTGGATCGGGGCGTCCACCTGCTGGGTCCAGACCACGGCGCCGGTGTTGGCGTCCAGCGCCGTCATCGAGCGATAGCCGGACGAGACGAAGACCTTGCCGCCGCCCACGGCGACGCCGCCGCCGAAGCCGCCGTTGCGGTCACGATCGGCGTTCTTGACGTTGGACTTCCACAGGATGGCGCCGGTGTCGGCCGAAACCGCCGAGACGGTCGATTCGCCGTCCAGCACGAAGATCTTGCCGTCGGCGGCCACGATCGGGGCCATGACGTTGCCGACGTGGGCCGATCCCGAGCCGACGCCCCGCTTCCAGGCGATCTGGAAGTTCGGCGCCGCGATGACATGCTCGACCAGGTTCTCTGACGTGCCGCCCGGCTGCGTCCAGGCCGTCACGGCCTGCGGACCCGGCAGGAAGAAGTCGCGGCCCGACAGGGCGGCCGACGGCGACAGGCTCTGTTCGAACTCCAGCACCGAGATGCGCTGGCCGGCCGAGGCGGTCGCGCCGGCGTCTTCCTTGCCGCCGCCCAGACCGAACGGCAGGTTGCGGCGCACGGTGCCGCAGGACGCCATCGTTGCGGCGACGCCGCAGATCAGCGCGACTTTCAGAACTCGGTTCATCGGGGGCGTCCTGTAAGGGGTCGTCACTATTGGGCGGCCGGCGCGGCGGCGGGAGCCGCCTGAGCGGGTGCGGCCTGAGCCGGGGCAGCTTGGGCCGGAGCAGCCTGAGCCGGAGCAGCCTGGGCCGGAGCAGCCTGGGCGGCCGAGGGCGTCATCGCGTTCGCAGCGCCAGCGGCCGGCGGGGTCGCCTTGGCGGCGGCGTCGATGATGGGCTTGATGGCGGCTGCGGTGCCGGCGTCGATGGATTCCACGGCGATCTGGGCGCGCTGACGGATCGAGTCCGGCACGTCCTGACCCAGTTGCAGCAGCACGAAGGCCTCACGCGCCTCCTTGGTCTTGCCGTGTTGCAGGCGCGCCAGGGCCAGGGCTTCCTGGGCGAAGGCGTGCAGCGGGCGCTTGTCTTCGGCCAGCGGCGTCAGGCGCTTTTCGATCTCGGCCAGCGGCGCGGTGTCCATGATCAGGAAGGCGGCTTTCAAGGCGGGCGGGTCCGACAGGATCGGATCGCTGGACGCCTTGGCGGCTTCGTCGAACAGGCGGACAGCCTCGGGGAACTTGTTGGCGCTGACGGCCAGGCCGGCCTGCTGCTGCAGGGCCAGGACCTTATAGGCGCCGTTGCCTTCCTTGATCGCTTCCTCGAAGGCGGCGCGGGCGTCCATCGGCTTGTCGGCGCGCAGGGCCTCCATGCCGCGATCATAGGCCTCGGCGGCCTTGGCGGCCTTGTTGGAGTTCAGGCTGTCCCAGCCCCACCAGCCCAGGGCGCCGATCAGGGCGACGACCAGCACCACGCCGAAAACGGGCAGCCAGGTCTTGGCCAGGCGCTTCAACTTGTCGGAGCGAAGCTCCTCCTCGACCTGCTCGAAGACATCAACCACTGAAACGTCGCCCCAAAATCGCGAAATGCAAACCGGCGCGGACCCTAGAAGGTCGGCTCCCCGCCCGCAACGTCGTCCGTTACTGCGAAGCCGGCTTTTTCGAGAAGTAGGTCTCGACTTCGGCAGGAAAACGGCGGGTTTTCACATCGCTGGCGAAAGCAGAGGCGGCGCGGTCGATCTCGGTGCGCAGATCGGCGTATTTGCGCACGAACTTCGGGGTCCAGTCGAACATGCCCAGCATGTCGTTGACCACCAGCACCTGGCCGTCGCAGGCGGCCGAGGCGCCGATGCCGATGGTGGGCGCGTCGATCGTCTCGGTGATCTCGCGCGCCAGCGATTCGGCGACGCCCTCTATGACAATGCAGAAGGCGCCGGCCTCGGCGACAGCCCTGGCCTCGGCCAGCACCCGGTCGCGCTCGCTCTCGGTCCGGCCCTTGGCCTTGAACCCGCCCTCGGCCAGGATCGCCTGGGGGCGCAAGCCGACATGGCCCATGACCGGAATGCCGCGCTTGACCAGGAAGGCGACGATCTCGGCCATTTCGATGCTGGTCTCCAGCTTCACCGCCTGGGCGCCCGTCTCCTTCATCACCCGCACGCAGTTGGCGTAGGCGACCTCCTTGCCGCCCTCGTAGGAGCCGAACGGCATGTCCACGACCACCATGGCCCGTTTGGCTCCGCGCATGACGGCCTGCCCGTGAAGGATCATCATCTCCAGCGTCACACCCACGGTATTGGGCAGGCCGTGAACCGCCATCCCCAGGCTGTCGCCGACCAGCAGCACATCGCAGTGCGGGTCCAGCAGTGCCGCCATCGGCGCGTCATAGGCGGTCAGGCAGACGATCGGCTCGCCGCCCTTGCGACCGGCGATATCGGGAACGGTGATGCGTTTGACGCTCTCTTGGGTATGGACGGACATCGCCGGGCCTCCTGACGTGAAGGGGTCAGATAGGCCCCTGCCCCGCCGGTGTCACCCTTGCAGCCGCGCTTACACGTCCTGCGACAGCTTCGCCACGCCCGCCGCCATCAGGGCGACCAGGGCGCCGGCGACGATCCAGAAGGCCATCATGCCCGAGCCGTTCATCACATCCAGCGACCCGACGCCCAGACCTTGAAGGCCCAATCCGTCCAGGCCTGATTGCGCCGCACCCTGCGCCGTGGCGGCTGCGGCCCTGAGGCCTTGCGCCAAGGTCGTATCGCCGTCGGCGGTGAAGTTGATGTTCACCCCCTCGCGCACCGCCAGCACGCCGCCGATCAATCCCGCCGCCGTCAGGGTCAGGGCGCGCCAGCGCGACCGCGTCTCCATGCGCGCCTGGACCGTAGCCAGGAACAGGGCCTCGTCCGGCAGGCTCGGCGCCTGGGCGAACAGCCTTTCGATCATCGGATCGAATTCGTCAGCCGACATGGACCGACCTCCCGCCTGAGCCGTGCGCCGGTTGTAGCCGCGCACGGAGTTTATCCAGACCACGTTTGACATGCGATTTCACCGTGCCAAGCGGCAAATTCATGGCTGCCGCGATTTCCGGATGCGACATCCCCGCGCCGTGGCACAGGGAGACGCAGACACGCTCTGTTTCGCTGAGCGTCTTCAACGCCTCGTCCAGGTCCATCAGACCGCCGCGATCGACGACCACATCCGCCTGATCGGCCTCAATCTCGGCGACGTAGCGCGCCTCCTTGGCCACCCGCTTCAGATAGAGTCGTGCGGCGATCTTCTTGATCCAGCCCGCAAACGTCCCCTGCCCGCGAAACTCCGCGCACCGCTGAAACCCTTGCAGAAAGGCGTCCTGCGCCACGTCGTCGGACAGGGACGGCGTCGCCCCCATCCGGCGCAGCAGCCCCCGCACGGCCGACCCGTGCCGACGCACCAGCTCGCCATACTCCCGCCGACCGCCGGCCGCCGCCTGGGCGGCCAGCTCCACATCGTGGAAGTCGCGTAGAGACTTGCTCATCAGAGCTTCCCCCGCCCGCCGTGGTCAGTCCGCGCCCTTGTTGAAGAAGCTCAGAACGATGAAGGCCAGGCCGATCGTGACGGGAATGCACGAGATGCCCAGCAGGCCGCTGTCCAGATTGCCGTTGAAGTTCCCGCCCAGCTCGCTGACGACCGAGAAGGCTGCGATGCCGATGCCGGACGCCAGCCAGATGACACCGCGCCGGATGTCCTTGGTGCGCGACGGCAGGCTCTTCTGCACATCCTTGGTCATGACGTCGATCAGTTCGGGCGGCAGTTGCTGGCCCTTGTCCACCGCATGGCGGATGGTTTCCTGCATGTCGCGCTTCTCGCGATACTTCAGCACTTGCGGGCCGAAGACGATGGCGGTGATCGTGCCGAAGACGGCGAACATCGCAAAGATCGGAATGAAGTCTTCCATTTTGTGTACCCCTTGAACCGTTACAGCAGCCTGATGCGGCGGCCTTCTGATCACAAGAGGCTGGCCGACGCCTCAACGGATGCGCGGCGTTAGGTGAAATCTTCGTAAGGTCGCCGTTTCGGCCGCCGCCGGTTCGGTCTAGGGTTCAATCTCATCAATCTCAGGAGCGCATCCCATGGCCCATGTCACCTATCGCATCGTCGAACATGACGGCGGCTGGGCCTACAAGTCTGGCGACACCTATTCCGAAACCTTCGCCAGCCACGACGACGCCAAGGCCGCCGCCGTGCGCGTCGCGCGCGAACAGCGCGTGCCGGACCAGACCGCCGCGATCGAATACGAGACCGCCGCCGGCGAATGGGTCACCGAAAGCGCGGACGGCCACGACCGCCCCTCGACGGACGTCGAGGGCTGAGGCCGAGATGATCCCCCGTCGCACCCTGCTGGCCGCCGCCGCCCTCGCGCCGCTGGCAGGTTGCGCCACGGCCCCAAAGGCTAAGACGCCCACCGAACTGAAGCTCGTCACCTTCAACATCTGGCACAACATGGGCGACTGGGCCGCCCGCCGTCCCCTGCTGATCGCCGCCCTGAAGGCCCAGGACGCCGACGTCATCGCCCTTCAGGAGGTGCTGGAGGACGCCAATGTCGGGCTGGAGAACCAGGCCCGGATGCTGGCGCGGGAGCTGGGCGGCTATCACGTCGCCTTCGTCTCAACCGATGCCGAGGGCGCCCCGCGCCGCTATGGCAACGCCCTGCTGACCCGCCTGCCGGTTCTGGCCGAGGCCTCGACCAAGCTTGAACCGCTCGACGATTTCCGCACCGCGCTTCGCCTTCGCGTGGCGGTCCAGGGTCGCCCGGTCGATGTCGTCGTCACCCATCTGGCGTGGCAACAGGACGCCGGCCCGGTCCGCGCCCGCCAGATCGCGTCGCTGCTAAGCTGGCTGCCGCAGGACGGCACGCCCCTGATCGTCATGGGCGACTTCAATGCGACGCAGGAGGATTCCGGCCTGGCGACCATGACCGGCCCCCGCTTCTTCAGCGCCCTGCCCCGCGGTTCGGTCACAACCACCCTGAACCCGGCCAAGGGTCACCCAGAGCGTGTCATCGACCATATCTTCGTCGAACAGGCCGCCTTCATCCCCGGCGAGGCCCGCCGCTTCGGCGATACGCCGACCAACGGCGAATATCCGTCCGACCACTTCGGCGTCGTCGCGACCGTCCGGCTCAGGTAAGCGCTGAGGTGTAGGCCTCGGGCTTGAACCCCAACAGCCGCCGATCCCCCAGATCCAGCACCGGCCGTTTGATCATCGATGGCTGGGCGGTCATCAGCGCGATTGCCTTCGCCTTGTCGATGTCCGCCTTGTCGGCTTCGGGCAGCTTTTTGAACGTTGCGCCGCCCCGGTTCAGCACCGTCTCCCACCCGTGCTCGTCGACCCACTGGCCCAGCCGCCCCGCATCCGCTCCGGCCTTCTTGTAGTCGTGGAAGACATAGTCGACCCCCTGCTGCTCCAGCCAGACCCGGGCCTTCTTCACCGTGTCGCAGTTGGGAATGCCGTAGAGGGTGTAGGTCATGGGTCTCTCGGAGGTCGTGGATCAAGCTGACGCAGCCGCTTTCGCCCCCTCGCAGGGCATCGTCAACTGTCGGTCAGACGCGACGCCGGCGCTGTGAACGTCGCCGAGAACCCCTCTACGCCATAACGAAGATCCGCGCCGCCGCACCCCAGCAGGCCTCTCGCGAGCAGTTTGACGCCAAAGCCGGTCTTGAGCGGCGGATGGGCCGGCGCGCCCCCGCCTTCGATCCACGTTAGGACAAGTTCACCCTCATCCAGCCGCCAATCGACCGAGACGCGGCCGCCGGGCTTCGCGAGGGCGCCATGTTTGAACGCGTTCGTCGTCAGTTCGTGGATGATCAAGGCGACCGTCTGCGCCACACGCGGCGACAGGTGCACCGACGGCCCCGAGATGGAAACCGGCCTGCGCACCAGATTACCCACCGCGTCGCGAACGATCTCACCGAGGTCGCCGCCATTCCACGCCTTTTCATCCAGCGTCTGCTGGGTCTTGGCGATGGCGTTCAGTCGCTCGTCAAAACGCTCCAGCACATCCCGATCGACGCCCGACAAGGTGCTCCGGGCGACCGCTTGAACCAGGGCGAGCGTGTTCTTCACCCGGTGGCCGCATTCGTCGACCAGCATCTGCCGGTGTTGCTCGCCCCGCACCCGCTCGGTCGTTTCGATGGCGATATTGAGAATGCCGACGATCGCGTCGCCGTCCCGCACGGGGCTGTAGGACAGTACCCAGCAGGTGTCTTCCGAATAGCCGTTTCGAACCATCGTCAGCGGCAGATCTTCCAGAAAAACGGTTTCGCCTGCCAGCGCGCGCTCCGTCAGAGGGCGCAAATCGTCCCACACCTCATGCCAGACCTGGTCCAGCGGACGGCCCAGGGCGTTCGGATGCTTTTGTCCGAGCAGCGGAATGTAGGCGCCGTTGTAGAGCAAGGTGCGCTCCGGGCCCCACATGGCGCTGGCCGCGAACCCCATTCCCATCATCATGTCATAGGTAATGCTCAGCGCGGTCGACCAATCGCGCTTTGGCCCCAGGGGCGTCGTCGCCCAGTCGAACGCATCAATAAGGGCTGGCATCGGTGCGGCCCCTGTTGACGACGGCGTTCGACGAGCAACCGACGAATGCAGCCCCAGCATCAATCTGTGATGCGAACCTCATCATCGTCGCTCAGAACAATCGAATGGTTTCGCTTGGCCGATCGACGATCACGCCCGCGACATAGAGTTTGCGCACCAACTGCTGCGTGCCGAGGATCGTCCGGCTTTGGAAATCGAGCCAGTTCGCGACCAGGGTCTGATCCGGCAGATTGATGTCTCTCTTGCCCCCGACCCGGATGACCAAGCCTGCCTTTTCAAGCTGACCCAGGTGCCTGCGAACCGTTTCGTCGTCCATTCTGGCGGCCTTGGCGACCTCGATCACGCTCACCGGCCCGAACGGCGGGTTCAGGGGGCCAAGACGGCCGGCGTCCGGCTCCTGAACAACCCTCAAGGCGCTTCCGGTGAGATGCGACAGCCAAAGCAGGACGTAGTGCGTCGTCAGGCTGATTTCGGGCTTCAGCGATCGGGCGTGCTGGATGCCTTTCAGGACGTGCGCCGTCATCAGCCGCGTCGCCAAGCCTGCGACAGGCCAGGCTGGCGTGACGACCCGGTCGCCGTCGCGGGCGCCGCATGCATTCAGAATCGCCAGCCCATCGACGAACTCCACCGTGGCCAGAAGGAAGGCTTCCATCGCGGACTTGAATGGCTTCGACTGCGACACCTCGGCGCGCAAGACGAAGCCGCCGTCGGTCCGCACCAGCACGCCACGCTCCACCAATCCCGCCAGTTTGGTGCGTGCGCTCTCGCGCGGCACGCCCAGGGACATGGCGATGCTGATTGCATTCACAGGCCGCCGCAGGGCGTTCGGCAAAATGCCGGCTCCAATGGAAGAGTCGCGTGTCGCGCCTTCGTCGTCGGCGCCTCTGACGTTTGCATCCACCACGCCCGCCGTCAGCAGGGCGGATATCAGATCCTCGTCGATCCAGGTGCGGGATGCGGCGATGAAATCGAGGGTCAGCTTCGTATTCAGCCAAGCGACCTGAGCGGCCTGTAAACGCAGAGACATTGGCGGACCGTTTGAGGCTTCGACGAACACTGTCGCCCTCGCTCGCGCCCCTGTCGACAAGGCAACTACCGAAAATGAGGTTTCGAGACAGATGCGGGCCGACGACCGATCCACGCACAAAGGCGCAGCCTTGCCGTCATTGTTCGCCGACAAATCCCCTTTAGTGTCGGGCGCTTAGAGATGGCCTTCGTCAATCGACCTGACGCATCCGCGAGCGGGATTATGATGTCGACGGGTCTTTGAAAACAGCAGCGCTCAGGAATTGCACCACCTTGCACTTTGCACGCCTTTTTCCGGCGCCGTGCAATTTCGCTCGGTCGCTGATTTCAGACGAATTAGACGAATTAGACGGTGTTTTTGTCAGGCGACCGTCTAGGCCGCGAATCCGGCGAAGACGCCGATGACCATCACGATAAAGGTCGCAACGACACTGGACAGACCGATGGCCGTCATCACGATCAGGCCCTTGGCCAGGCCGGGAACCACGCCCCGATACCACCGTCCCCGCCCCATCCGCATGAAGGCCACGATGCCCAGCGCCAGCATCAAAAGGCTGCACGCCGCAGCCAGCGGGCCGGGGCTGAACATGAACCAGGCCAGCGGCAGCATCGGCACGGTCCAGGCGTTCAGATAGGCGAAGGCCGCGCGGAATCCGCATCTCAGGCCCAGGTCCTCGGCGTCCCACAGGCGAAACAGCGGCATGGCCGCCAGGGCGTAGAGGGGCGCCATGATCGGCACGGCCACCAGCGACATCCAGCCGTCGGCGTCCGACATGAAGGCGTCGCGCGACTTGCCCGCTTCCTGAAGCAGGGGGTTCAGCACTTCGGCCGGCATGCCTTCCAGGTAGAAGCTCAAGCCCCCGCGCAGAAAGACGATCAGCATCAGGATCGCGTTCAGCGCCAGATACAGCTTCAACGGCTTGGCGTAACGCCCGCCCCCCGTCGGCCCCTCGATCATCCAGGCCTGCAGCACCAACCGGGGCCGCACCAGCAGGTCGCGCGCGGTCCGCATCTCTGCGCCGCCAAAGCCCAGCGCGTCCTCGGACAGATCCTTGAACGCCTGCTTGCGCGTCGTCTCGCCGTCGGTCATCGGATTCTCCCCTAGGGGATGCATACACCGCCCGGTTGACCGCGCAACCGCCGATCAGAACCGCTTGGTCAGAACCGCTTGCTCACGCCAATGCTGACCACCCGTCCGCGCGGATCGGCCACGACCGGGTCATAGCCCAGGGCGAACTGCGCCAGCGGCGGGGCCTTATCGGCCACATTGACCACCCCGACCGACAGATCCAGGTCAGCGCCGATCGTGCGGCGGTAGAGCAGATCGACCGTCGTCTGGCTGGCGATGCTGGCGTCGGTGATGCCGCTGCGGTCGTTGGCGTATCCGTCGGTATGGTGGACCAGGGCCGTCAACGCGTTCGGCCCGCCGCTCCAACCCAGGCCGAATTCCCCGCGATTGCGTGGCAGGGACCGGCCGATGTTGTTCAGGTTGGTCGAACCGACGCCCGATACCTTCGCGGCCGACGCGTCCAGCCGGATGTCATAGGCGTCCACATAGGTCCAGGTCGCCGAGGCCGTCGCCTCCCCGCCCCACAGACCGCGCCGATAGCGGGCCGACAGGTCGATCCCTTGGGTCTCGATGGACGAGGCGTTTACGAAATACAGCTGCACGAAGGTCAGGGCGCCGCTGGCAGAGCGGGTGATGCGGCTCTGGGCCTCCGTGCCGGTCCGCCCCGCCGCCGTATCGGCCGCCGCCTGGTTGATGATGGCCTGGGCCGACTCCTTGACCACTTGGTCAGCATAGTCGAATCGCCAGGCGTCCACGCCCAGTTCCAGCCATTCGAGCGGCGTCCAAACTGCGCCGAGGTTCAGGCTCTCGGACTTCTCGGGCTTCAGGTCGGCTCGGCCCGAGGTCAGGGTGTTGACGAAGACGAAAGCACCCCGGTCGAACACTGACGGCTGCGACGCCTGCGCCCCCGACTGGGCATAGACCGACGGCGCCCGGAACCCCTGCCCCCACGACGCGCGCAGGGCTAGGGCGTCGGTGACGTCCCACCGGATCGCGGCCTTGGGGCTGAACCGGCCCTCGTTGCCGTCATAGGACTCGTAGCGCCCGGCCAGTTGCGCCTCGATCCGGTCGCCCAGATGGAGGCGGGCTTCGGCGAAGGCGGCCAGGGCTTCCTGATCGCCCTCGAAATCCGGCGACAAGCCCGCCGTCAGCAGATCGCCCCGGTTCACCAGATCGCTCCAGTCGTGACGGAAGCCGCTGCGGCGATACTGTGCGCCGACGGCGATATCGACCGATCCGCCGGCCCAGGCCAGGGCCTCGCCGCTAGTCGAAGCATCCGCCGTCGCCAGGGTCGCCGCGCCCCGTAGGCCGGTCGAGCCGATCAGGCCGTCGATCAGGGCGGCGCTGTTCGCCATCCCAGTTCCCAGATAGGCGCTGCCGAACGGGTTGAAATACTGACAGGGGCCGATGCCGGGCGTTCCGGTCGCGGGATTGCAGCCCGCCCCGCCCAGGCCATTCAGCGCATTCTGCACGGCGCTGCCGATGGTGTCGGGCTTGTCATAGGCGACGTGCTGACGGCTGCTGATCGCCGACAGGTTCCAGGTCCAGCCATTGCCGAAACGCCCATCCAGCCCCGCCGCCAGACGCCAGGTTCGATAGTCGAACTCGGCCTGCGACGCGCCGGCCTCCGCCCCCAGCAGGCGCCCCCGGAACAGCACCGCCTCACCGAACGGATTGTCAGGATGAGTCGCCGGCACCGTCAGCGACCGCGCCAGGATCGGCAGCGACGGCGACTGGCGCGCAACGGTGTTGGTCGCCGACCACGCCCCTTGCAGCGACAGGGTCATGTCGCCCACAGGTCGTCGGTAATCCGCGAACAGCTGCGTGCGCGTCTCCTCCGGGGCCAGATCGAAGAAGTCCGAATAGTCCAGCCGGCAGAAGGCGTCCGTGGGCGAGTTCAGATAGGCGCTACCGAACGCAGGATTGCCGCACGCCGGATCGGGCGAAAAACCGTTGCGGCTGGGTCGGAAATAGGAACCCGGCTGGCCATAGCTGGTCACGGCCGTCCAGGCGGCGCGGCCATAGCGTTCGGCCTGGGTGAAGTCCCGCTCGTCCGAGCCCAAGGCCGAACGGTGGAAATGCGAGGCCGCCAGCGTCAGATCGCCGCCCAGCAGTTTCAAGCCGCCGAGGGCCTCGATCACGCTCTCTTCCGACCCGTCGGCGACGGCGTATTTGACGCTGATCTCTGGGCGGTCCACGCCCCGCCGGGTGATGAAGTTGACCACGCCCGCCACCGCGTCCGAGCCATAGACCGCCGAGGCGCCGTCCTTGACCACCTCGACCCGCTGAAGCGCGATCATCGGAACCAGCGAGTTGATGTCGACGAAGCCCGAACCGTCCGTCGCCACCACGGCGCTGTTGGTCCAGCGCTGGCCGTCCACCAGGACCAGGGTCGACCCCAGGCCGAGATTGCGCAGATTGAACTGGGCCGTGCCCGAACTCTGCGACTGGTTCAGCTGATCGATCTGGGCCTCCGAGCCCGAGTTGGCGGTCACCAGGCGGACCAGTTGCGCCGCATCGGCGATCCCGGCGGCGGCGATGACCTCGCGCCCGACCGTCTCCACCGGCGCGATCCGGTCGCCGGCCGCGATCCGCGAGCCGGTGACCACGATGTCTTCCACGCGCGAAGCCTCTTGCGCCTGCACGGCTCCTGCGACCACCAGCCAAGCGACCGAAGCCGTCGCCATCAGGATTTTGCGCTGTGTCATGTCGTGGTCCCCGCGATCTGTGGCGGGCTTCTATCCAGCGCCTCCATTTTGCGAAAGTGTAATTTTGCAGGTTTGCAAATTGACTCTCCGTCATGCCGGGTGAAAGTCGCATCGGACGACTAGTCTGGAGGACGCGATGAAACTCTACGCCCACCCCTTCTCCTCCTTCTGCCAGAAGGCGCTGATCGCCTTCTACGAGAACGACATCGCCTTCGAATACCGCAGCCTGGAAGATCCGTCGGCCAATGCGGAACTTCGCGCCCTATGGCCGCTCAAACGGTTCCCGGTCTTGCAGGACGGCGAGATGACGGTGCTTGAATCCGCTTCCATCATCGAACATTTACAGGCGCATTATCCCGGCCCTGTCCGTCTGATCCCCGACGACGCCGCAGCCGCCGTCGAGGTTCGGATGATGGATCGGGTGTTCGACAACTACGTCTCGACACCCCAGGGCCGGATAGTCTTCAATTCCATGCGGGCAGAGGCCGACCGCGATCCGCTAGGCGACGCCGAGGCGCGCAAGATGCTGGAGACGACCTACGCCTGGCTGGATCAGCGTCTGGCCGGACGCGAATGGGCGACCGATCATGGGTTCAGCCTGGCCGACTGCGCCGCCGCGCCCGCCCTCTTCTACGCCGACTGGACCCACCCGATCCCTGAACGGTTCGAGACGCTGAAGGCCTATCGCGCCCGTCTGCTGGCGCGCCCGTCAGTCGCCCGCTGCGTGGACGAGGCCCGCCCCTATCGCGACTATTTCCCGCTGGGAGCGCCAGCCCGCGACTGATGCGTCTCGCGCCATTGATCCTGCGATGTAACCGGTTACGGTGCGGCAAAACAGAAACGGGTCAGGGAAGCAGGAAGCATGGCGAAAGTCCGTCTGGTCGACGTGAAGAAGGCGTTCGGCGCCGTCGAGGTGCTGAAGGGTGTCGATCTGGAGATCGCCGACGGCGAGTTCATCGTCTTCGTCGGGCCCTCGGGCTGCGGCAAGTCCACCTTGCTGCGCACCATCGCCGGTCTTGAAGAGGCGACGACGGGCCAGGTTCTGATCGGCGACCGCGTGGTCAATGACCTGTCGCCGTCGGACCGGGGAATCGCCATGGTGTTCCAGTCCTATGCGCTCTATCCGCACATGACCGCCTATGAGAACATGGCCTTCGGTCTGAAGCTGGCCAAAACGGACAAGGCCGAGATCGATCGCCGCGTCCGCGCCGCCGCCGAGGCGCTCAGCATCACCGACTATCTGGACCGCAAACCCAAGGCCATGTCGGGCGGCCAGCGCCAGCGCGTCGCCATCGGCCGCGCCATTGTGCGCGAGCCCGAGGTCTTCCTGTTCGACGAGCCCCTGTCCAACCTGGACGCCGCCCTGCGGGTGCGGATGCGCTATGAGTTCGCGCGGCTGCACGCCGAGCTGAAGACCACCATGATCTACGTCACCCACGACCAGGTCGAGGCCATGACCCTGGCCGACCGGATCGTGGTGCTGAACAGCGGCAGGATCGAACAGGTCGGCGCGCCGATGGACTTGTACGAGCACCCTGCCAACCTCTTCGTCGCCGGCTTCATCGGCAGCCCCAAGATGAACCTGCTGGCCGCTGAGATCGTGGAAGCCTCGGCTGCTGGAGCTACGGTGAAGACGTCCGCAGGCGAGACTATCAGGGTGTCGGTTGACGCCGCCTCGGCCAAGCTTGGCGATGCCGTCACCCTGGGCGTCCGTCCCGAGCATCTGACCACGACCGGCGACGGCGATGCGCTGACCGCCGAGGCCATGTTCGTGGAAACCCTGGGTGCGACGACCATGGCGCACCTGAAGCATCCAGCGTCCGAAGACACGCTGACGGTTCAGCTGGCGGGTGAACTCCGTGCCAAGGCGGGCGAGCGCCTGACGCTGCACGTCCCCGCGAAACAAGCGCATCTGTTCGACGCGGCCGGTAAGGCGTTCCAGAGGCTCTGACCCCTCTCCCACTGGGAGAGGGCTTGAGCGCACGAGAGCATTAGCGATCGTCCTTCGCGCGAAAGGGTGAGGGTCGGATGGTGCGACCTAGCCTACCGGCCGCCCCTCATCCGGCCCTTCGGGCCACCTTCTCCCAATGGGAGAAGGGACGCAGGTGGTCAGCGCAGTTCCACCCGCCGCGCCCCTGCGGGAATGACCAGCTCGTCGCCCGACCACGTCGCCGCACGGCCGTCGATCCGAACGCGCTCCGGCCGCCCCTGCCCCGCCGCCCACTGAAGCACGAAGCCGCCCGGCGGCGTCGCGTCGTCGCCCAGGGTGAGCACATAGCCGCGCCGTTCCTTGCGATAGGCGTAGGTCAGCGGCCCATAGGCGGTGCGCAGATCCCGCACACCGACCCCCTCCGCGGTGTCCAGCCACGCCTCCGGCACGCCGGCCGCCAGCACCAGGGCCTGATCGCGGTCCCGCTCGTAGGCGAACAGATCGAGCGCCGAGCGGATATAGTCGGAGCTGATCCAGGCGTGCGGCATGTCGCCGATGAAGCGCGGCTCGCGCTTTTCCCGCCCCACCACCTCGGCCCAGCCGTTCCAGGCCTCGGGCCTGCGGTCGGCCATCAGGAAATCCAGCACATCCAGCGCGCGGTCCTTCTGACCCAGCCGCACATAGGCGCCGACCAGCCGCCATTCGTAGGGCGTGTAGTCCTTCCACGCCGTGCGGTTAGTCAGGCGGTTCTGGAAGTTTTCCCAATACCGGTCGAAGGTTCGCGCCAGAAGTTCGGGCGGCAGATGATCCTGTTCGCCCGCAGGCGACAGGGCGATGGTGGTCGAGGTGGCGTCGAAATCGCCCCGGTCCGCAGCGCCCGCGATCCAGTCGATGCCATGATGGGCCGCCGTCGCCGTGATCGACGCGCGGATGTCGGCGGCGAACTGATCCCGCGCCGCCGCATAGCGAGCGGCAGCCTCCGCATCGCCCAGCGTCTCGGCAATGAAGACCGCGTCCTTGTAGCCCAGCAGGCCCCAGAAATCGTCCCAGTAGGAATAGGCCGCCTTGTCCGAATAGCCCTCGTGGCTAATCGTCGGCGGCAGCAGGCCATAGAGATGCCGCTGATCCGGCGCCTGGAAGGCCGCCGTCCGGGTCGAGGCGCGCAGTTCGTCCATATAGGCGATCGCCTTTTGTACCTGCGGCCAGACCTGGCGCAGCAGGGCCTCGTCCTTGGTGTAGCGATAGGTCTCGACGGCCAGGAAGACGAACTCGCCGTGGCTATCGTTCTCGGGCACCGGGTCGGCGCCGCGCGCATCAACGCAGCACGGCACCTTGCCGTTCTCGAACACATAGGGCGCGTACCAGCGCAGATAGTCGGCCGAATGCTCGGCCATGCCCAGCCGGTTCAGCCCCTCGGCCATCATGGCGCCGTCGCGAATCCAGGAGCGGTTGTAGCTGCGGGTGCCGGGTTGCAGGATCGGCCCCTGTCGGGACATCAGCATATGGGCCAGCGAGGATTTCAGCGCGTGCTCGATCCGCTGGGCGGCGGGCGGCAGGGTCAGTTCGACACGGTCCAGCTTTTCGCGCCATTCGCCGGCCAGCCGCGCCTCGACCGTATCCAGAACCGCAGCCGCCTGACCTAACGGCTCTGGCGCAAGGTCCTCGCCGGACAGTTGCGACACCCAGCCGACCGTACGGGTCTCGCTGGGTTGAAGGGTGATTTCATAGGTCAAGGCGCCGGCGGCCAGGCCGGTTGCGTCCGTCTTCGTCGCGGCTTCAACGGCCGGTCGCCGCGCGGATGGCAGGATCAGGGACTGCGGATCGCCGCCGGCGTCGAAGGTCGCCAACGCGACCTGATCCGGCCCCGCCAACGGCTGCACCCGCACCGTGTCGTTCAGCTTCAATTCGGCGCCGTTCCAGCCGATCGTCTCCACCGGGCTGACCCCGCCGGGAATGGCCAGGAACTGACGCGGCGCATTGACCTGCATGGGGCGTGCGGCCAGGGCCAGGATCAGGGTGCGCGGCCGGCTGGAGGTGTTGGTCAGGTCGTAACGGCCCCACAGCTGCGCCTGATCGGGCGGCCCGTCGGCCAAGCTGGTGATCTTCAGCGTCCAGTCGTCGGCGGTCCAGGTCACGGACGGGATCGGCAGGTCGCCGTCCTTCAGCCCCTGTTCGATATTGACGTCGGCCCAGGTGATCAGCCGCCCATTGTCGACCACGAAAGGTTCGATACTGGGTCCGGCGCGGCGCAGCTCGATGGCGCCGTCCTCGCCGATCAGGCCGCTCTCGCCGCCCCCATCGACACCGACCAGGGTCCAATAGGATTGCTCGCCGGAGAAGCCGCGCGGGTAAAGGCCGCGCCGGTTTTCCTTGGCGACGGCTTCCAGAAACACGGTGCGGTCCGCGCCGAACGTCAGCGGTTCGACCTCGATCTCGTTCAGCGCATAGGTCGTGGCCTGGGCCGCGCCCAGCCGCTGGCCTGCTCCGGACGAGCCGACCACATCGGAGGCGGGAACGGGTTTCAGCGGCTCAAGTCTCAGCCAGCGCGCCGTCGCCTCGGGCGTTCTCAGCCAGTCGATGCCGCCGTTGCCGCTCACGACCGTCGCCAGTTCGCGCCAATCGCGCCCGTCGATCGAGGCCGAAACCCGATAGTCCGCCGCCGCGCCGCGCTCGCCCCAGCGCAAGGTCAGGCCGCCGAACTCGCGCTCGTAACCCAGGTCCAGCGTCAGGGCCGACGCCTCGCCCACCGGCGGGGTCCAGGCGGTCTTGAGGTCCAGATCGACGGCGTTGGCGGCGGTCGACGCCGTTCGTCGATCGCTGGCGATCGGCTGTGGCGGAACCGGCGGATCGACCGGCAGGGCGCGCAGGGTCAGTTGGTCGATCTCGACCGAGCCCTTGCCGCCCTCGGCCGCGACCACGACGAACTCGACCCGCTCCGCGCGGCGCAGGACGGTTTCAGGGCTTGGCCCCCAGGCCTTGGAGACCTGCCGACGTTTGATCACGAACCTGGTCCAGCCGTCGGGAAAGTCGTAGCGCGCCGTCTGCTTCCACCAGACATTGTCGGCCGAGGCGTCGGTCAGCTTGACCTCGAAGGTGTTGGTCGACCCGGCGCCGCGCACCCAGAAGCTGATCTCGTAGTTGTCGGGCAGGTCGAACGGCAGCGGGCGGCTGAGCACCGCATAACCCGCCTTGCCGTCGAAATCGTAGTCCAGCCGAACGGCCCGTCCGTCATGGCCAGCGACGGCGGAGACGGCGGCGTGAACGTCGGTCGAGGCGCTGGCCTCCCACCGCGCCGCGTCGTCCATGCTGTCGAGAATGCGCGTCTCCTGGGCGACGGCGGGCGCGGCCAGGGCGAGGGTCAGGACCGAGGCGGCGGCCAGCAGGAGGTTACGCATGGAAACTCGCAGTTCTGGTCAGCCCTTCACGCTGCCCGCGAGCATGCCGCGGATGTAGTAGCGTTGCAGGGCGAGGAAGAGGATCAGCACGGGCGCGACGGTGACGACTGCGCCGGCCATCATCAGTTCGATGTCCTGCACATGCTCGCGCGACAGTGCCGCGAGCGCCACCGGCAGGGTGTAGTTCGACTGATCCGTCAGGATGATCAAGGGCCACAGGAAGTCGTTCCAGCTGCCCAGGAAGACGAACAGGCCCAGTGTCACGATGATCGGTTGCAAGGTCGGCAGGACCACGCGGCGGAAGATTTGGCCCTCGCTGGCGCCGTCGATCCGCGCAGCCTCCAACATCTCGTCGGGAATGCTCAGCGCATACTGGCGCACCAGGAACAGGCCGAAGATGGACGCCAGCCACGGCACCAGGGCGCCGGCGTAGGTATTCACGAGGCCCATCGACTTCAGCATCAGAAACAGCGGCAGGGTGCCGATCTGGGCCGGCACCACCAGGGCGGCGACCAGGAACTGGAATAGCCGCTCACGCCCGGCGAACTTCAGCTTGGCGAAGGCGTAGCCGGCCGGAACCGTGAACCCCAGCGCCAGGATGGTCGCCAATGTCGCCAGGGCGAAGCTGTTCCAGAGATACCGCCCCATGCCTTGGTTAAGGAACAGGTCGCGATAGTGCTCCAACGTCCAGTGCGATGGCAGCAGCGGCGGCGGGAAGACCGCCGCCTCGCCGGTCGCCATGAAGCTGACCGACACCATCCAGACCAACGGGAACAGGACGATGATGGCGATGAGGCCGACAGCCAGATTGAGCAGGATGGCGCGGAGTTTCATTGATACGCCCCCACCCGTTTGGCGACCGCCAGCTGGACCAGGGTGATCGCCAGGATACACAGGAACAGGACGAAGGCGACGGCGCTGGCGGAGCCCAGATTCCACCATTTGAAGCCCTCTTCGTACATGAAGTAGAGCACTGTCACCGTGCTCTGGGCCGGGCCTCCTTGAGTCATCACATAGGGTTCGGCGAACAGCTGGAAGAAGCTGGCGACCGAGATAATCGAGACCAGCAGCATGGTCGGCGCAATGGCCGGCAAAGTGACATGGCGGAACTGCTTCCACGGGCCGGCGCCATCGATGCGCGCGGCCTCGTACAGGTCGTCCGGCACAGTCTGAAGCACCGCCAGAAAGATCAGCATATTGTAGCCGAAGATCTTCCAGACCACGAACATCAGGATCGCCGGAATGGAGGTCGATGGGTCGCCCAGCCAATCCACGGCAGGCAGGCCGATACTTTCCAGCCCCCAGTTGATGACGCCGTAGCGGGTGTGCAGCAGATAGCGCCAGACCACCGCCGTCGCGACCAGAGTCGTGACATAGGGGGCGAAGAACATCACCCGCCAGATCGGCCGCCACTTCACCACCCGCGCGTTCAGGATCACCGCCGCCGCCAGGGACGCGGCGATGGACAGGGGCACGCCGAGGACCGCGAAGGTCAAGGTGTTCTTCATCGCCCCCCAGAACAGGGGATTGGTCAGAAGCCGCTCATAGTTCTGCAAGCCCACGAAACGCAGATTGTCCAGGTTCGCCAGGGCGTAGATGTCGAAGTCGGTCAGACTGAGCAGCAGGGCCGCGATCACCGGAATGGCGAAAAATAGGCCGATGGCGAGCATGGCCGGGGCGATGAAGGCCCAGGCGGCCCGTTCGCGGGCGCCGCGTCCGCGCGATGGCTTCACTCTGGCCAAGGTCGGATCGGCGACGATCATACGGCCCTGCCCTGTTCCATCATCCAGCGGCGCTTCTCCAGCAGCCGGTCGGCACGGCGGTCGATCTCGGCGGCGGCGGTCTCGGGGCTGTATTCGCCGCGCACCATCCGTTCAGCGACGATCTGCATCTCCGTCACGATCCGCTCCCATTCCGGCACCTTGGGCACGGCCTTGGCGCGCGCCAGTTGGCCGCGGAAGGGCGCCAGCATCGAATCGCGCTCGACCCCCGCAATGTCCCAGGCGCTCTGGCGCGCGGGCAGGTCGCCGACGATGGTGTTGAACCGGGCCTGCACCGACGGCTCCGACAGATAGCGGACCAGGGCCCAGGCCGCCTCCTGATGCGGCGAGGACTTGAATACCGCCAGGCTGGACCCGCCCGGCGCCGACGCGCCCAGGCCTTTCGGCCCCGGCACGCCGGTCGTGGCCCAGTTCGGCTGGAACGACGCCGGCAGCTTGCTGCGGAAATCGCCCACGCTCCATGGGCCGGAGAAGTAGAAGCTGAAATAGCCCTTGGCGAACTCGGTCCAGACGTTCGAAATCTGGGTCGACGAGGCCAACGGCGCCAATTGCTCGTCGAACAGGCTGCGGTAGAAGGCCAGGGCCGCGACGAAGCCGGGGTTGGAGAAGTTCCCGCGCGTATCCCGATCCCGCAGCAGCGGCTCGTCGATCTGAAGCCCAAAGGTCAGCAGTTGCTCGAACTCGTTCAGCGGCAACAGGATGGCGTAGTTGTCGCCCCCCGCCACGCGCTTGATCGCGTGCATGGCCCGCTTCCATTCGGCCCAGTCTTCGGGCGGGGCGTCGAAGCCGGCCCGCGCCAGCAGATCCTTGCGATAGAACAACAGCCGCGTGTCCACGTACCAGGGCGTGGTCATGGCCCGGCCGGCGATCTCGTTCGTCTCAAGCACTGCCGGGAACTGGTCGGTCAGCAGCTTCGCGGCCTCGGCCGGGGTCGGCGACAGGGCGCCGATGGCCGTCAGTTCCGCCACCCAGGTATTGCCGATCTGGCTGACGTCCGGCAGCGAGGCCCCGGCGTAGGCGGTCAGAAGTTTCTCGTGCGCCGCCGTCCACGGCAGGGGCTGGACCGAGACGCGGACGCCCGGATTGCGCCGCTCGAACTCGGGCATCAACTGGCCGACCGTTCCGCCCTCATTGCCCATGGCCCAGAAGCGCAGAACGGTCTCCCCGTCACGGCGAGGGGTGCAGGCTGCAGCAGCCCCGCCCGCCAGCAGGGCCAAGGCTCCCCTTCTGTGCGGGCCTGAACTCATCCGTTCATCCAGCCGCCGGTGAAGCCCGCGATGTCGAGCGCGCGGCGAATATTGGGCTCGCCGCGCATATAGCGCCAGACGAACTCGGACCTGTGATTCTCGGTCATGATGACGATCGGCCCTTGGTCGATGCCCAGATAGTCGCCGTCCACCCAACCCACGCCGTCCACGATCTTGCCGTGCTGCAGCGGCCCTTCGCGCACTGTCAGTGTTGGGTTGAAGCTGTCGAGGAAGCCCCACTCGGTATAGATGCCTGAACCGTATTTCTGCTTCATCGCCTTGACGCAGGGCACGACGATCTCGGGCGCGAAGGCGATGGAGCTGGCCGCCGCCGTCGGCGCGATGGTGCCGTCGTCGCGCTCGCCCGGACCGCGCGCGGAATAGCTGAAGAACTCGCGCTCCTTGCCGTCGATGACTTGTTTGAAATCGCCCGGCCCGTCGCAGGCCGTCAGGCCCCAGACCTCAGATGAATAGCCCGCCCAGCCGCCAGGGTTGTCGTGGGCGTATTTCTGCTGGGCGTAGACGGCGCGGCGACTGTTTTCGAAATAGTCGAGGTATTCGCCCAGTTGGGCAGACTGCCCGCGCATCCAGGCGTCCTGAATGCCGCGGAAGTCGATGAACATATGGCTGTACTGGTGCCCGAAGATGGGCGCGAAATTCAGGTGCCAGCTGCCCCAGCGATCGGTCCAGCTCTCGTCATAGCTGGCCGCCCATTCGTGCCACACATTGACCGACACCGGATGGGTCGGGCTGCCGATGGCCAGCAGCAGCACCAGCATGCCCTCGTTATAGACGTGCCAGTCGGAGGGAATGAAGCCGCTCTCGGGGTGCCAGCCCATGGTGATGCGGTTGTCGCGGATCACAGCCCACGGCCATTCGATCCGTTCGTAGATAGCCTGGGCCTTCTGACGGATTTCCGCTTCGTCGGCATGGCGACCGTCGAAGTAGCGGGCGGCGAACAGCATGCCGCCGATCAGCAGGGCCGTATCGACGGTGGACAGTTCGTTGGTACGGTAACGAAGCCCCGTCTCCATATCCAGGAAGTGGTAGAAGAAGCCCTTGTACCCCGACGTGCCGCTGGCCTCCGGGCCTTGCGGCAGGTCATGGAAGAAGCGCAGCGTCGTCAGGGTCCGCTCACGCGCCTCGGCCCGGCTCATCCAGCCGCGCTCGACGCCCACCGGCCAGCAGGTCAGGGCGAAGCCGACCGCCGCCACCGAACAGAAGGACGGCGTCGGCCAGCGATCCGGCGTCAGACCGGTCTTGCGATCCGTGACCTTCTCGAACCAGCGGAACGTCCGCTCCTGAAGCTCCTCGATCTCTTGATCCAGCCGCATCGGCCGTCTCTGCGTCCCATTGACCGCCCCCGTCGCCGCCGCCTGCTGCGCCGCCGCCATCACCGGAAATCCAACGGCCAGAGCCGCCGCGCCTGTGGTGGTCCGCATCAGGAAGTTTCGACGATTCATGGGCACGCTCACTGGGTCTCAATCGAAAAAGAAAGGCCGCCTCGCAACAAGCACGAGGCGGCCCAGGCTCAGGATTTAGAAGGCGTAGCGGGCGCCGATCTGGAAGGTCCGCGTGGGGAACAGCACCGCCGAAGGCCGACCGAAGTTCGGATTCGGGTTCGTCGCCGAGCCCGTCCCGCCGTCGAAGCCCGTGTAGTTCTTGAAGTTGAACACGTTGATGGCGTCGACATAGACGGACAGTTCGCCCGCGCCTGGCACATTGAAGTTCTTCGTCAGGCGAAGATCCAGATTCCGATAGGCGAAGGCGTTCGGCAGGAAGAACTGCTCCTTCTCGGGATAGGCGCCGTAGGGGCGATAAACGAAGTTTGCGCCGCGTCCGTCGAACACGTCGTAAGGCGTGCCCGAACCCAAGGTCAGAATGCCCGACAGCTGGAAGTCGAGCGGCAGATCGACGATGCCGTTGGCCACGATACGGTGACGCTCGTCATTGCCCGAGGACCGCACCGGCGAGCTTTCCACCGAGAAGCAGTCGAAGCAGAAGTTGTCGTTGCCGCCGTTCTGTTCAGCCTTGGACAGCGTGTAGGCGATGTTGACGCCCCAACCGGAGTCACGCGTGTAGCCCTTGTCCAGCTTGACGTAGAGCGCCTTGAACGTCCGCTCCTTGTTGTGATCGGACACCAGATACGAGCGGTAGGGGTTGGTGCCGCCGGGGCCGCAGAAGCCACCGTTGTCGCCGAAACCGTTGCCGTCGTTGCCACGCGTTGGTTCGCGGCAGCGGTTCAGATATTGCCAGGTGAACTCGTTCTCTGTCTTGCCATAGGCCAGGGTGAACTCGGTCTGCCATTCGCCGACGCGTTGACGCACACCCAGGTTGAACTGATCCGTGCGGGGCGGCTCGAAGTCGTTCTTCAGCAGGAAGGCCTCGCCCTTGGCCGGGATGTTGGCCAGGATGGCGTCAAGTCCAGCTGTGGTCTCGTAAGACGCATTCCACAGGATCGGATCGGACGAGCTGCCGTTCGCCACGCCGGCCGGGCGGCCGGTGGTCGAGAAGAAGACGTTCTGGGTGAAATCGAACGGCTTAGCCAATTCGTCGAAAGCGAAGTTGAACTGAACCCGGTCGTAGTAGCGACCGGCGCCGCCGAACAGGACCGTGCCGCGATCACCAAAGACATCGTACGAGAAGCCGATCCGCGGCTGGAAGGCTTTCTTGAACGGGTCACGATTGTCGCCGGTCGAGATGTAGTCGTTGATGTTGAACCAGCTCGGCGCATAGCCGGCAGCCTTGCCGCCGTCGGTCGAGGCGATCCACTGGTTCAGGCCCGCAACCACGGAGGCCGGCGTGACGTAGTTCTTGTTGTCGGCATTGGTCTCGTAATCCCAACGCAGACCCAGGTTCAGTTCAAGTTTGTCCGTGATCTGCCAATCATCTTGGACATACAGCCCGATGACGGTGTTGGTCAGGTCAACGGTGGGGAACTCGTTACCAAGCTGGACGCGATAAGGGACGGCGGCATTGCCGCTGGCCGTGCCGTTCAGGTCATAGAAGAACTCGGGATTACGACCGAACTCCTTGACGACGTTGTAGTTCTGACGGCTGACCTTGGCGCCCAGTTTTATCGTGTGGAAGCCGTTGAACTGCACTTCATTGAACGTCAGGTCGTTGCGGACCGTCAGGGCGTCATCGCTGATGTCCTGACGGCTGCCCGAGCCACCGATGTTGAGGATCGACACACCGCCGAACGGATCGTAGCCGTTCTCGAAGATGCGATAGCTGCGACCGATCTGATCGAAGTTCACGGCTGTCGGGTTGTAGTTGTAGTTGCGGTAATCGACCGCCAACTCGTTCAGGAAGCCATCGCCCTGCCATTGATAACGCAGATTGGCGCTCTTCGTCGTCTGTTTCAGACCGCTTGCACGCTCGATAGAGTTGGCTCCGCCAACACCCGTCACGTCGGCTTCGTCGCGGTATGTGACGCTCAGGTCGATCAAATGGCCCTCTGCCGGCTGGAAGCTTAGCTTGCCGAAGTAGAGGTCTTCCTCAAACGGCGTAGCGAAGGTGCCGATGTATTGGCCGAACTGGCTAACGTAGGCCGGATTCTGACGGCCCAGCGTCACGGCCGCAGCACGGTTTTCCTGCTTGTGCTCGTAGCTGCCGAAGAAGTGCAGCTTGTCCTGAATGATCGGACCGCCGAGAGCGGCGCCGTATTGCTGGACTTCCAGCGCGGGTTTTTCCCGGCCGGCCGCACGCGAAAACTCGTCTTGTTTGATGAAGTCCTGATCACGATAGGTGCCGAAGATTTCACCGTGGAACTCGTTGGTGCCAGAGCGGGTCACGGCCGTGATGATGGCGGACGAGGCCTGCTCGTACTCAGCCTTGAAGTTCTGGCTGACGACCCGGAATTCCTGAACGGCCGCCTGCGGGAACGGATTGCCGCGGCTGTCGTCCTGACCGACGATACCGCCGGCGATGATGTTCGACTTCAGGCTGGCGCCGTCGATGAAGGCATTGACGGATTCCGCCCGCTGACCACCGGCGGTGATCTGAACTTCTTGCTCGTTGGTGCCCGTTCTGACGCCCGGCGCCAACGCCGCGAAGTTCAGGAAGTTACGGCTGATCTGCGGCAGGGTCTGAATCTGCTGGGTCGTGACGTTTGTGGCGTTTTCGGGCGTGCGCACCTCGACCAGACGACGTCCGGTCACGACGATGTCTCCCAGATTGGCTGCGTTGGCGTCAGCCGCGCCGGACGCCGCGCCTGCGACGGCCAGATCCAGGTTGCCGACCTGGCCCACGCCGATCGAAACGGTGTCGGTCGCCGTCTCGTTCTCGGCCGTCGTCGCCGTGATCTCGTAGGTGCCGGGACGCAGGCCCGACAGGGTATAGCCACCCTGCGCGTTCGCCGTGGTGCGGCTGGTGAAGCCCGAGGCGACATTGCGGGCGACGATGGTGGCGCCGGCCTCGACCGTCGCGCCATCCGTCACATTGCCTCGGATCGTCGAGGTCGCCACCTGCGCCTGCGCGCCGCCGACGACCGCCATGCTGATGGCAAGCGCCGATGCGGCGGCCAAGGCGACCTGACGTGTCGCGGCCTTACGCGTATTGAACTGGGTCATCCTGAGCTCTCCCCTCCTGATGGGATCGGTTTTCAGCAACATGGCTGGCCTACCCTTTGTTGAACCTGGCGGACGAGGCCGCCGCGGTGGACTGGCGTTCGACCAGGATCGGCCGAACGATTTCGCAAGCGGTGTCTGTGGCGTCGGCGGTCGCGCCGGCCTGGACCAGGCCGATCAGGCGTTCGACGCCCCTTCGGCCGATTTCCGCGATGTTGACGCGCATGGTGGTCAGCGCGGGCCGCATCAGGGCGGCGATGGGCACATCGTCGAAGCCGACGACGGCGATGCCTTCGGGGCAGCGCACGCCCGCCTCCTGGAAGGCCAGAAGCGCGCCGACGGCCATCATGTCATTGGCGGCGAAGACGGCGTCGGGCCGTTCCGTCATGGCCAGAAGCTTGGTCGCGGCGCGGTGGCCCGAGGCCTGAGAGAAGTCGCCCTCGACGATGATCGGGTCGTGACCATCCAGCGCCGCCGTATAGCCGGCCGCGCGCGTGTCCGCCTCGATGTTGCCGGCGGCGCCGCGAATATGGGCGATCCGCCTGCGGCCGGTGGACAGCAGATGCTGGACCGCGCCGACGGCGCCGCCGTGGTTGTCGATCATGATGGACGCTCTGCCCGGCTCTGCCGCGCCCCCGTTCATCAGCAGGACCGGCATCCGACCCGCGAATTCTGACGACAGATTCGCCGCGCCCAGATGTGGCGACAGCACGATCATGCCGTCCACCCGCCCGCGCATCGAACGTACGGCCGCCAGGGTGTCTTCTGCGCCGTCATGCGAACTGGACACGATCAGATGCTTGCCGTGGGCTCGGGCGGCCAGGTCCATGCCCCGGATCAGCTCGGAAAAGAACTCGCCGAACAGGTCGGGCAGGATGACGCCGATCGTGTCGTTCTTGCTGGTCGACAGGCTGCGGGCGCCGAAGTGCGGGACGTAGCGAAGGTCTTCGACCGCATCGAGCACGCGCTGGCGCGTCGCGTCCGAGGTCACGCCCAAGCCGTTCAACACACGAGAGACAGAAGCAACCGACACATTGGCGCGTTCGGCCACGTCGCGCATGGTGGCGGCCTTGGCGAAGGGCTGGCCCTCCTGCCGTGCAGACGCAGCGCTAGGCGCGGCCATGTCCAATCGAATTCTCCCTGCTCCCTATCGTCCCGGCCCCTTTTCGAAGATCCGTCGATAGATGATGTAAGCGGTTACATGACACAGGAGCAATGTGCGCCGCAAGCGCCGTTCAGCCACATTTCAGGCGATTTTCGATCTCTGCTGGAGCCGCCTCAGCGGTCAAGGAAAGCTAAGTTGCTGCTTTGACTTCAATCTTCGCAGGCTCATTCCGGCGAACGGAATAAGGCGAACACGGCAGGCGCGCGCCTTGGTCGCACCAGCCGTAGCGATCTGCGTCGCGGCCACCGCCTCACACGAAAAGGCCCGCGCCGCCGAAGCTGCACGGGCCGCAATCACAATGCGAAAGACGAATCTATGCCGGGTTAAGCTCATCCAGCTTGCCGCGCAGCATCTGCAGCATGGCGGAGAAATCGCGGCCGCCGTGCCCAATACCGTCGAACAGGGCGTAGAGCGCCTCGGCCTGTGCGCCCAACGGCGTCGAGGCGCCGGATTTCGCCGCTGCGTCCTGAGCCAGCTTCAGGTCCTTCAACATCATGGCCGTGGCGAACCCGCCCTGATAGTCGCGGTTCGACGGCGCGGTCGGCACCGGACCTGGCCAGGGATAGTAACTGGTCACGCTCCAGCACTGACCCGAAGACTTGGACGCGATCTCGAAGAACCTGTCGGGATCCAGACCCAGCTTTTCCGCCAAGGCGATGGCTTCGCAGGTGCCCAGCATGGAGATGCCGAGCAGCATGTTGTTGCAGATCTTGGCCGCCTGCCCCGCCCCATGATCGCCGGCGCGGATGGTGATGCGGCTCATGGGTTCCAGCGCCGCCTCGACGCGGGCGAAGTCGCCCTCGTCACAGCCAACCATGAAGGCCAGCGTGCCCGCATCCGCCGCTGCGGTGCCGCCTGACACGGGCGCGTCGGCAAAGGCGTAGCCGGCCGCCTTGGCTAGACCGGCGACCTTTCGCGCGGTTTCGACGTCGATGGTCGAACAGTCTAGCAGCAGGGCGGTCGACGGAGCCGCGCCGATGATCTGTTCGGAATAGACCTTGAGCACGTGCGGCCCGGCGGGCAGCATGGTGATTACGACCTCGGCGTCCTTGACCGCCTCGGCGACCGATCCGGCCGGGACGCAACCCGCCGCACCTGCCCGTTCCAGCGCCTGCGCCGACAGGTCGAAGGCGGCGACCGCATGGCCCGCTTTGGCCTGGTTCGCGGCCATGCCGCCGCCCATATTACCCAGGCCGATGAAGGCGATCTTGGTCATGGTGTCTCTCCCTTTGTCGGCGCCGTGATCAGGCCAGCGGCGTCCATTTTTCATTGTCCGGCAGCGGCGCGAACAACGCATCCAGCGTCTCGTCGGTAACGCCCGACAGGTCCGCCGGGGACCATTTCGGCGCATTGTCCTTGTCCACGATCACGGCCCGCACGCCTTCCTGGAAATCGTGGGTGCGCACCACGCGGCCGCCCAAGGCGTATTCCATCGCCATATTGTCGGCGAAGCTGTTCAGCGTTGCGCCCGTGCGGATCTGACGCAGCGAGACTTTCAGCGACTGTGGCGATTTGGTCTTCAGGGTTTCCAGCTGCTTCAGCGCCCAGTCCGTGCCGTCCGCCTCAAGCGCCTGGAAAATCTCCTCAACCGTGTCGAAGGCGAACAGCCGGTCGATGAGCTCGCGGTGCTGCATCAGCGACGACGGGCCGGGATCGCTAGCCCAAGCATCGGCCTCCGCCTTTGGATCATGAGGATGGTAGCCAATCGATTCAATCAAATCGATCAGATCGCTGGTCGCTACAAAATGTGTATGGATGCCCAGGGCCACTGTATCGGCCGCCTTCAGCCGCGCGCCTGTCAGCGCCAGCCAGACGCCGGTCTGTCCCGGCAGGCGCGGCAGGAACCAGCCGCCGCCAACGTCGGGGAACAAGCCGATTCCGGTCTCGGGCATGGCGTAGGTGGTGCGCTCGGTCGCCACACGAATGTCGGCCGGCTCGGAAATGCCTACCCCGCCGCCCATGACGATGCCGTCCACAATGGCGATGATCGGCTTGGGATAGTCGAACATCAGGTGGTTCAACCGGTACTCGGCCAGGAAGAAGGCCTTGGCCTCCGACGCATCGCCCGCTCCGCTTTCGGCGATCATGCGAATGTCGCCGCCCGCGCAAAAACCCCGCCCGCCGGCGTGGTCGATAAGTATGGCGGAGACGGAGGAATTCGAGCGCCAAGCCAGCAGCGCCTCCGTCATCGTCTCGCACATCGCCCGGTTCAGCGCATGGATCGCCTTTGGCCGGTTGAGCGTGATGCGACCGATGCCATTTTCGATGCGGGTGACGACCTCGGCCTCGCTCACTTGGTCATCTCCCGCGCAATGATCACCCGCATGATCTCATTGGTGCCTTCCAGAATGCGGTGGACCCGCAGGTCGCGCACGATCCGTTCCAGCGGATAGTCCTTCAGATAGCCATAGCCGCCGTGCAGTTGCAGGGCCTCGTCAGCGATCTGGAAACAGGCGTCGGTGGCCAGACGCTTGGCCATAGCGCACCATTTGGTCTTTTCCGGATGGTCGGTGTCGATGGCCCAGGCGCCACGCAGCACCATCAGACGCGCCGCCTCCAGGTCCGTGGCCATGTCCGCCAGCCGGAACTGCAGCGCCTGGAACTCGCCGATCGGACGGCCGAACTGTTTGCGGGTGGCGACGTACTCCTGCGCCGTCTCCAGCGCCAGCCGCGCCCCGCCCAGCGAACAGGCGGCGATGTTCAGCCGACCGCCGTCCAGACCGGCCATGGCGTAGCGAAAACCCGCTCCCTCCTCGCCCAGCAGGTTGGCGACCGGCACGCGACAGTCGTCGAACTGGACGATGGCGGTCGGCTGGGCGTTCCAGCCCATTTTCTTTTCCTGCGCGCCGAACGACAGGCCGGGCGTGCCGGCCTCGACCACGATCGCGCTAACGCCCTTTGCCCCCTCGCCGCCCGTGCGGACCATGACGACATAGACGTCAGACGTGCCTGCGCCGGAGATGAAGGCCTTGGACCCGTTCAGCACATAGTGGTTGCCGTCGCGCACGGCCGTGGTCCGCAGCGCCGCCGCATCCGACCCCGAGCCCGGCTCGGTCAGGCAATAAGAGGCGATCTTCTCCATCCCCACCAGCGACGGCACGAACCGGCCGCGCAGGTCGTCCGACCCGAAGCGATCGATCATCCACGTCGCCATATTGTGGATCGAGATGAAGGCCGCCGTCGCCACGTCGCCGCGCGACAGCTCCTCGAAGATCACCGCTGCTTCGACCCGGCCCAGGGCCATGCCGCCGTGCTCCTCAGCCGTATAGATGCCGCAGAAGCCCATTTCGGCCGCCTGTTTCATCACTTCGACGGGGAAATGCTTGTCCTCGTCCCAGCGCGCGGAATGGGGCGCCAGTTCGGCCTCGGCGAAGGCGCGGGCGGCGTCCTGAATGGCGCGCTGATCGTCGTTGAGAGCGAAATCCATGACGGCCTCAGCGCATCGTCGGAATGACGAACGAGCTGTCCGAATGCTCCAGCGCCGAGTCCGGCCAGCGGGCCGTCACGGTCTTGGTCTTGGTCCAGAAGCGGACGCCCTCCATGCCGTGCTGGTTGATGTCGCCAAAGGCCGAACGCTTCCAACCGCCGAAGGTATGATAGGCGACCGGCACCGGGATCGGCACATTGATCCCGACCATGCCGACATTGACCCGGGCGGCGAAGTCGCGCGCCGCGCGGCCGTTCTGAGTGAAGATGGCGACGCCGTTGCCGTACTGGTGGTTCGACGGCAGGGCCAGCGCCTCCTCGAACGTCTCGGCCCGCACGATCTGCAGCACCGGACCGAAGATTTCCTCCTGATAGGACGACATCTCCGGCTTCACATGGTCGAACAGCGACGGGCCGATGAAATAGCCCTTCTCGTGACCTTGCAGGCTGAAGTCGCGGCCATCGACGACCAGTTCAGCGCCTTCCTGCACGCCCTTCTCGATCCAGCCCGCGACACGCTCGCGATGCTGAGCCGTGACGACGGGGCCATAGTGGGCGCCCGCGTCGGTCGAGACGCCGACCCGCATCGACGGGATTTCCGCGACCATCCGCTCGCGCAGTTCGTCGGCCGTCTTCTTGCCGACCGGCACCACGACGGGCAGCGCCATGCAGCGTTCGCCCGCCGAGCCATAGGCCGCGCCGGACAGATCCTTGATCACCTGATCCATGTCGGCGTCGGGCAGGACGATGCCGTGGTTCTTGGCGCCACCCATGGCCTGGACCCGCTTATGGTTGGCGGCGCCCGTCTGATAGACATAGTGGGCGATGTCGGACGAACCGACGAAGCTGACAGCGTGAACCAGCGGATGGGTCAGGATGGCGTCGACCGCCGTCTTGTCGCCGTGCACCACGTTCAGCACGCCATTCGGCGCCCCCGCTTCCAGCATCAGTTCGGCCAGACGCACCGGCACTGACGGATCACGCTCGGACGGCTTCAGCACGAAGGTGTTGCCCACCGCGATGGCCACGCCGAACATCCACATCGGGATCATGGCCGGGAAGTTGAACGGGGTGATGCCCGCCACCACGCCCAGCGGCTGACGCATCGAATAGACGTCGATGCCGGGGCCGGCGCCTTGGGTGTATTCGCCCTTCAGCGCGTGCGGGATGCCGCAGGCGAACTCGATCACTTCCAGGCCGCGTTGAATGTCGCCCTTGGAGTCGGCGATGACCTTGCCGTGCTCGCTGGACAGCAGTTCGGCCAGTTCGTCCATCCGCGCCTCGACCAGGCGTTTGAAGTCGAACATGACGCGGGCGCGGCGTTGGGGATTGGTCGAAGCCCAACCGTCAAAGGCGTTCTGCGCCGCCTGGACCGCACGATCGACCTCGCCCGTCGTCGCCAGTTGCACGCGGGCCTGCACATCCCCGGTGTTGGGATTGAACACGTCGCTGAAGTGTCCGGACGCGCCGTCGAAAGCCGCACCGTCGATGAAGTGGCGAATGTCGCGCATGGCCTGGGTGTCCCTGTTGGTTCTTTTGTTGCGGCTATGGCTATCACCCCTGTGCGCGGGTCGATAATGCAAAGTTGCAGGCAACATTCTGCGTTTTTGCAAGATGACTAGACGGCCATGTACGACTGGGACGATCTGCGCATCTTCATCGCTGCGGCGCGCGCAGGCTCTCTGGGCGGCGCGGCGCAGCGGTTGGGCGTCGACGCCGCCACGGTCGGGCGTCGGGTCGCCCGACTGGAAAGCGCGCTGAAATCCACCCTGGTCGTCCGCTCGACCACCGGGCTTCAGCTGACCGCCGCCGGCGCCCAACTGCTCGATATCGGTCTGGAGGCCGAAAGCGCGATGGAGGCCGCCGGCCGCGTGACCCAACCGGATGCGCCTGCCGGCGTCGTGCGCGTCAGCGCGTCCGAGGGTTTTGGCGTCACCCTGATGGCCCCCGCCCTGCCCGCGCTGCGTCTGGCCCATCCGGGTCTAAGGATCGAACTGGCGGCCACCTCCGGCTTCCTGTCGCCGACGCGCCGAGAGGTCGACATGGCGATCACCTTGGCCACGCCACATGCCGCACGCCTGATCGTCGAGCCGCTGACGCCGTATCAGCTGGCCCTCTACGCCTCGCCCGATCACCTTCACCGCAACGGCGTTCCGAAGACCGTCGAAGACCTGAGCCGCTTCGACATCGTCGGCTATATCGACGATCTGATCTATGCACCGGAGTTGCGCTATCTTGACGAGGTCCAGCCAGGCCTCGCGCCCCACGTCGCCTCGTCTTCGATCCGGGCGCAGCGGGAGATCATCGCCGCCGGGGGCGGCGTCGGCGTCCTGCCCTGTTTCCTGGCCGAGGGACTGGTGCGCGTCCTGCCGTCGATCCTGATCGAGCGCCGCTTCTGGCTGGCCACCCACCGCGATGTCCACGACACCGCGCGTCTGCGCACCGTGCGTTCTTGGCTGAAGACCCTGTGCCAAGAACAACAGTCCAGCTTGATGCCATTCTGACTTCAGCAGAGAAATCGAAGTGTGGTGCGCCGCACACACCAGCGCGTTTTTGAAACTTCGGGGAACGGAGGTCTCGTTCAAATCTTAATAGAAGACGAACGAGGCCTGCCATGACACTGACCTTCAGCCTGACATTGATGACGGCCCTGCTGGGCGCCCCGACTGGACCGCTGCTCAAGGACGCGGCCCTTTACAATGCGCCTCAACCCGCCATCGAACGGACCGTCGCGCCGAAGGCAGAGAGCACCGACCGTTTCAGCGTGCGCCTGCGTTGCACCGCCCTGGCGTCGGGCCACGTCACCGATTGCGTCGTGCTGGAAGAAAGCCGTCCGGGCATGGGCTTTGGCGAAGCCGCCTTGGCCTTGATGAACGGCGCCGAAGTCACGCCGTTCATGGATCGCGGCCGCCCGGTCGACGCCCCCTTCGAACGCACCATCGACTTCACGCCGTAGGTCACAGTTCACCCCATATGGAAGGTCCCCGGTTGCTTGCAGCCGGGGATTTTTCTTATTCGGCTATGTGTCGAGGACAATAGCGACTTCCCTCGCCCTTGCCGGGCGAGGGAAAAGCCGGCCTATTGCGCAGGCGCGATGCGCCACACCGTGTTCGACAGGTCGTCGGCGACGAACAGCACACGCTTGTTCCCATCGAACGCGACGCCGACAGGACGCCCGCGCGCCTTGCCGTCTTTCAGGAAGCCTGTGGCGAAGTCCACGGGCTGACCCGCAGGACGACCGGCGTTGAAGGGCACCCAGACGACCTTGTATCCGGACGGGTCCTGACGGTTCCAACTGCCGTGCATGCCGATGAAGGCGCCGTTGGTGAACGGCCCGCCAAAGCCGCCATTCCGGGCGAAGTCCAAGCCCAGGGCGGCGACGTGCGATCCCAGGGCGTAGTCCGGCCGGATGGCCTTGGCGACCATCTCGGGATTCTGCGGCATCACGCGCGGATCGCGGTTCTGGCCCCAATAGCTGTAGGGCCAGCCGTAGAAGGCCCCGTCACGTACCTGGGTCAGATAGTCCGGGACCAGTTGCGGCCCCAGTTCGTCGCGCTCATTGACCACGGACCACAAGAGATTGGTCGTCGGCTCAATGGCCAGAGCCGTTGGATTGCGAATGCCGGTCGCGATGGTGCGCCGCGCGCCGGTCGCCCGGTCGATTTCCCACACCGTAGCGCGCTCTTCCTCGACCGCCATGCCGCGCTCGCCGATATTGGAATTCGAGCCGGTGCCGACATACAGCTTTGACCCGTCCGCGCTGGCGGTCAGGGACTTGGTCCAGTGGTGGTTGATGCGCGAGGGCAGGTCCGTCACCCGCTCGGCGGGCGTGGCGATGCCGGTCTGGCCCGGCTGGAAGGCGAAGCGAACCAGCGCCCCCTGTTCGGCGACATAGAGATAGCCGTCGACATAGGCCAGGCCGTAGGGCGCATCGAGGTTGTCCGCCAGAACCGTCCGCAGTTCGGGCGTGCCGTCGTTGTTCGCGTCGCGCACCAAGGTGATGCGGTTGCCGCCTTTGATCTTGGTGTTGCCCTGCTTCTTGATGACGCCGGCGATCACATCCTTGGGCCGCATGGGGGGTGCGTGGCCGCCCCTTCCCTCGGCGATCAGGACGTCGCCGTTGGGCAGGACCAGCATCTGACGCGGGATTTTGAGATCCGTGGCGAAGGCGCTGATCGTAAAGCCTTGCGGTACCGTCGGCGTCTCGCCGTTCCAGCCTGCCGGTGGGCTGATCTTCATCGGCGGCACCAGCGTCTCGTTGACCTTAGGCAAGTCGGGCGTCGCGCCGGTCTGATTCAGTTTCGGATCGCTGGCGTTGCCGCACGATGCGACCGTCAGGGCCATGGCCAGGGCGGCGCTGGCGGCGAGCAGATTCTTGTTCATCGGACGCTCTCCCGCGCGGCATAGGCGGTCCAGCCGGCGACCAGGACCAGGATTGTGCAGAGGATCGACAGGATCAGACCGAAGGCTCCGACGGAGCTCCAGGCGTCCTGGCTGTGTTTAAAGGCGTTCACCAGCCCCAGAACCCAAGCCAGCGCGAGCGCGACCAGATGCACCGTCGCCTGCCGAGACCGTCCATGGCGCAGACCGACGACGAAATCGAAGATCGAAAACAGGCCAGCGACACCGCCGAACACCAGCGCTCCGGTGATCAGCCAGGCCGAGAAGTTCGTCCACTGGACCTCGGCCGTCTTCAGATAGGCGATGTCGGTGAACAGGGCGAAGGTGAACAGCGCGATCGGAAACGCCAGCAATAGCCAATGCAACGGTCGAACGACCGCATCCTTCAGTCCATGGGTGCTCATGCCAGCCCTCTCCGTAAAGTCTGGCTTGGCTAACCGTCTGAACGGGAAATGGTTCACATCGGCTTGGCGTATCGGCGATGACTAAAGATCGATGCCAGAAAACGAGCGATGGACTGGGCTGCCTGCGCCGAGGAAAGCAGCCCTAATATTTGCCGCCCGCCAGCGGACGGCGATGCTGCGAAACAGCGATAGCCGCCGCCAGATGGTCGGGTAGTGGCGACCCGTTTCAGCGGGCCAAGGCGGCTAGCGAACGTCGATGGACTGGCCGATGCTTTCGGCCAGATCCCGGTCCGCGCCCTCGACGCTGGCGATCCAGACGTGGATTTCCTTGGGGTCCACGGCGCGCTGGAACAGGTGCTCCATCGCCAGACGGCGGCTGCCTTCGGTCACGACGACCGAGGCGCGGCCGCCGGCGCGGACCGTCTCGCCGTCATAGATCGGAAACTGCGACGACGGACCGGCGTAGATCATCAGCAGGGTCTGGTCGCCGCGCTGGACGCGATAGATGTCGGCGTTCGCGCCGGCGCGCGCCGGGGTGATGGTCAGGCCGGTAGGCAGCTGGATGCTGAACGGCAGAGCGGCGATGGCGGCGGCGTTCAAGGCCGCCGGGGCGGGTGCGGCGGCCGGCGGGGTTGCGGCAGGCGCGGTCGTTGTCGGTTGGGGCGCGGTCGCTTGAGGCGCCGTTGTGGTCGGGGCTTGCGTTTGCGGACGTGTCGCGATCGCCGGGCGCGTCGTGGCCGCCGGGCTTTGGCCGATGGGCGGCTGGGTCTGACTCGTGCGCATCGTGGGTGACGCGGCGGGCGCCGGACGCGGCGATGCCGCGGGGGTTTGGCCGATTGGAGGCAAGGCCTGGCTCGTCGCCCGGGCCGGGGCCTGGGTGGGAGCTGCCGTGGAGGCGGAGGGCGGGGTCGCGGAAGGCGGGGCGCTGTTCAAGTCCCGCGTCAGGTTGGAACCGGCGCGCTGCGGCGGAGGCGTCGTCGCCTGTCCGGAAATCACGAGGGCGGCGGCAAGGGCGATCATGGGCATGGCCGGACCATCGCGCGGCCGGAGCGCGACCGCAAGCGCGACCTCACGCCTTCGGCAGCGCGACCCAGAAGGTGGCGCCCTCGCCCGGCGCCGAGATCACGCCGATCGAGCCGCCCTGCAACTCGACCAATCGCTTGGCCAAGGCCAGGCCGACGCCGTGCCCCTCGACCGTCGAACGCTCAAGCCCCAGGCGGTTGAAGGGTTCGAACAACTGCGCCTGCTTCTGTGGCGACAGGCCGGGGCCGAAATCGCTGACCTCAATGCGGACGCAGTCGTCCTGACGAAGCGCACGCAGGACGACACGGCCGCCGGAACCGCCGTATTTCAGCGCATTGCTGGTCAGGTTGGTGATGATCTGGGCCAGACGCTGAGAGTCCGCAACCGCGATCAAGCCATCACCCTCGCACACCACCTCGACGGCGACCCTGTCGGCGTCGGGCCACAGCAGACAGGTGCGGCGCACGTCTTCCAGCAGCCCCGGAATGTCGGTCGGCCGCAGATCGACCCGGACGGCGCCGGATTCGGCGCGCGCCACATCCAGCAGATCGTGGGCCAGGGTTTCGACCTGACGCGCGGTCTTGACCAGCATGTCGGACATCTCGGCCTGCTGGGCCGAGACTGGCCCCAGATGGCCCTGCCGCCACAGGTCGCCAATGCCGATGATGCCGGCGACGGGGCTCTTGATCTCATGGGCGACGTTGGCGAGCAGGCGAGACTTGGCCTCCGAGGCCTTCTCGGCGCGTTCTCGACCAACGCGCGCGCGCTCCGCCAGAAGATCGCGCTCTTCCAGCAACGAGGCCACCAGCAGGACGGGCATATAGCCGATCAGCACCAGCATCTGGGCCATCAGAACCTGATGGGTCAGGTCGCCCTGAGCATAGGGGCCGTTTCCGATCATGGCGCTGCCGACCAGCAGCACGCTCATGACGACGAGGGTGAAGGCGGCGCCCGCGACGCCGAGCCGTACCGCGATGGCCAGCAGAAGCGGCAGCAGGACGAAGCCCATCGGCACGTCGCCCGTGAAGGCGACAAAGTAAAAGACGGGAACAAGGCCGATCAGAACGACGGCCTCGATCAGCTTCTTGGGTTTCAGCAGTCGCGCGAACATCGCAGGCGTCAGCGACATTCCTAGCGAACCCAATACAGCGATGCCCAAGGCGTGACCCAGCCACCAGGTCTGGAACCCCTGCCAAACGATGTCGCCCTGGCCCATCAGCGACAGGATCAGGGTGCTGCACAGGGCGGCGGGGATCGGCGCCAGGACAGCCGCGAAGAACAGGAAGCTGACCGCGCCGTTCAGGCTGGAAAGGTTGAGCGTGGGCGAGAACCGGCGCGCCAGCAGGACAGCCCCGACGATCTCGATCATGTTGGCGATCGTGAAGGCCAGCGCCAGCGGCGGCTTATTGCCGGCGATGATCTCGCCAATCAGGATGCTGACGGTCAGGACGCCGGCGAAGGTGAGGTCGCTGGCGCGGCCCCTGCTCGTGCGCAGCCAGACGGCGACGGCGACGCCGCTGGCGCCCCACAGGCCCGCCACCAGTCCGGCCGAACGGGCATAGGCGATCGCCAGCGCGACCAGGATGGCGACGACGACGCCCGTCAACACCGGGATAAGGGGATTGGGGCCATCCGGGCCGTCGGCGCCGACGGGGCCGGGCCGATGGCCAGCCGCCATCACGCCCTTGACGGGCGCGCTGTGGGGGGCGTCGATGTTGAGCGCGCGGCTCAGGATCATGGACAGGTTCCGACCAATCAGAGGTCGGAATAGGACGACACGGTTCCTAATATCCCCTGAAGTCAGGCCTGCAATTTTTCATTGAAACGCCTGACGGCCTCGGCTGCGCCGTCGGGATGGTTCCAGACCCCGCCGCTGACCGCCACGAAGTCGGCGCCGGCTTGGGCAAGCTCTGCGGCGTTATCGACCGTGATCCCGCCTATGGCGACGCAGGGTGTCTCGACCGTCTCTTGCCACACCGTGAGAATGTCTAGGGGCGGGCGATGCACCGTTTCCTTTGTATCGGTGGGATAGAAGGCGCCGAAGGCGACGTAGTCGGCGCCGCCCTCTGCGGCGTCCCAGGCCAGATCGCGGTCGTCGTGGCAGGTGACGCCGATCATGGCGTCTGGCCCCATGATACGCCGCGCCTCGGCCAGCGAGCCGTCTTCCTGACCGATGTGAACGCCATCGCAGCGGGTGGCCCGCGCCAGATCGGGCCGGTCGTTCAGCAGGACCGCGACATCATGACGCCGCGCAATGGGAGCCAAGACCTCGACCGCAGTACGAAGGGCGGCGTCGTCGGCGGGCTTCAGCCGGATCTGCAAGGCCGCGACATCGCCGGCGGCCAGGGCCTGATCGAGGGTTTGCGCAAAGGCGTTCAGATCGGCGATCACCGGCGGCGTGATCAGATACAGCCGGCAGGGCGGACGCTCGGGGACGATGGGTGTTCGGGCCATGTCCGTCATTGCCTGCCCCCGCGACGATCCGTCAACGGCCCACCGGCAGCTGAGCCATGCGAACGACTTGCAATCGCCTTAAGGACTGCTATAGCGAACCATTCTCAGTCAGTGAAACGTGTAGCGCCTCGTGTACGTCTGCAACTGTAACGGTCTTCGCCAGCGTGATGTCGCCCAGGCCATCGAGGCCGGCGCCTGCCGTCCGCGTGACATCTTCGCGCGCAACCAATGCCAGGCCCAGTGCGCCAAATGTGTCTGCGAGATGCGTCAGATGATTCAGGAAAGCCGCGAAGCGTTCGCACTCGCAGCCGAATAGTTTGCTTCGCCTGCGGCCGACAGTCACTCGCACTCTCAATGCAGTGATAAAAACTCGCAAATAAACAAAGCCCGTTTTACTGTGTTATGGCTGCGCTCGACAGACGGCGATAGCGCCGTGGCGAGACCAAGGACCATGGCCATGAAGGGCGACCCCGCAATCCTGCGCACGCTGAACGCAGTGCTGACCAACGAGCTGACGGCCGTAAATCAGTATTTCCTGCACGCCCGCATGTTCGAAAGCTGGGGCCTCGCGCACCTGGGCAACGTCATCTACGAAGAATCGATCGGCGAGATGAAGCACGCCGACATGTTGATCAAACGCATCCTCTTCCTGGATGGCCTGCCCAATCTGCAAGACCTGCACAAGCTGAAGGTCGGCGAAGATCCGATCGAATGCCTGGGCGCCGACCTGCAACTGGAACTGGACAGCCGAGCCACGACCGCCGCCGCCGTGACCCAGTGCGAGGAAACCCGCGATTACGTCAGCCGTGACCTGCTGATGAAGATCCTGGCCGACACCGAAGAGCACATCGACTTTCTGGAAAACCAGCACAAGCTGATCGAGCTGATGGGCGCCCAGAACTATTTGCAATCGGCGATGAAAGAGATCGTCACCGACGGCGCGGCGACCGGCAACTAAGCTCTGCCTTCTGACGGAACTCCAATCCGCTCCGGCCATTAGCCTGTCAGGGCCAAGCTGGAGCGGACCATGACCGATATCGACGACGCCATCGACGACGTGCGCGACGCCGCCATGGACTTGCTGAACAGCGAGGGCCGCAGCGCCGGCCATGTGGTCGCCGGGATCGCCCTGACCGTAGGCTTCGCCCTGTTGGCCCACACCATCGCCTCGGGCGCGTTGAAGCCCCGTCGCAACCTGAAACAGGTGCGCGACAAGGACCTGCCGATCACCGAAAAGCCCAAGGGAGCCTTCAGCCTGATCCTGCCGGCGGTGTTTTCGGCGACGACTCTGTCTGCCGTGCGCGTCTGGAACGCGCCTCCGCAAAAGGAACGGACCCGCGCCATGGGCCTATGGGTCGCGGCCCAGACGGTGAACGCCGTCTGGCTGGGCCTGCGTCCGTCGTCGATGGCGCGTCAGGTGGTCGCCGCCATGTCGTCGGCGGGTCTGGCCGCCGCCTTCGCCCACGAAGCGCGCAAGCTGGACGAAGGAGCCGGCAAGATGGCGGCGCCGCTAGGATCAGGCGTGCGGTTCGGAAACTTCCTGCACCGCAAGGCCGACGACGCGTCGGGCGGACGCACCCTGCATTAGGTTGCGTCGCCTTGCCCTTTATCGGGGCTTCCTCTAGGGATCGCGCCCTATTCGCCTCGCCCCGAACGGTGCGAGGGCGCAACTCCATTTCCGATGTGACCCCATGAAGATCAACGGCAACACCATCAAGCCCGGCATGGTCCTGCAGCACAATGGCGGCCTGTGGGTCGTCACCAAGGCCAGCCACGTCAAGCCCGGCAAGGGCGGCGCCTTCGCCAACGTCGAGGCCAAGAACCTGGAGACCGGCAACAAGCTGAACGAACGCTTCCGTTCGGAAGACAAGGTCGAGCGCGTGACGCTGGAACAGAAGGACTTCTCCTATCTGTTCGACAACGGCGACAGCCTGGTCTTCATGGACGACACCACCTACGAGCAGATCGAACTGCAAAAGGACTGGGTCGGCGAAGAGCGCATCCCCTATCTGCAAGAAGGCATGAAGGTCGTCATCGAGATGCACGAAGAGCGTCCGATCGGCCTGGAGCTGCCCGATCAGGTCGTGCTGGAAGTCGCCGAGACCGAGCCGACCGTGAAGGGCCAGACCGCCTCGTCGTCCTACAAGCCCGCGCTGGCGTCGAACGGCGTGCGCATCATGATCCCGCCCTATATGTCGGCCGGCGAGCGTATCGTCGTCGACACGACCAGCGGCGAATACGTCCGCCGCGCGGACTAACAGACCACGCTAAAGCGGCCCCTCGCGGGGCCGTTCCTTTCTGAACTTCTCCGACTGTCCGGCTGCGGCTTTGAAGGACTTTCGGACCAGGAGATTCCCCGATGGCCCTCGCCTCCGCCCTGCTCCAAGTCATGACCGATGCGGTGCGCAAGACCGCCCGCCCGATGCTGCGCGACTTCGGCGAAGTCTCCCAGCTTCAGGTGTCGAGGAAGGGCCCCGGCGATTTCGTCACGGCCGCCGACCTGAAGGCCGAAGACACGCTCTACGAACTGCTGATGAAGGCCCGCCCCGGCTATGGCTTCCTGGGCGAGGAACGCGGCATGATCGAGGGGACGGACAAGTCCCACACCTGGATCGTCGATCCGATCGACGGCACCACCAACTTCATGCACGCCATGCCCCACTTCGCCATCACGGTGGGGCTGGAGCGCCGCGCGCCGGACGGGTCGAGCGAGATCGTCGCCGGCGTGACCTACAACCCCGTCATGAACGAGCTGTTCTGGGCCGAAAAAGGCAAGGGCTGCTATCTGAACGACCAGCGCATCCGCGTCGCCGGCCGTCGTGACCTGTCCGAAAGCCTGATCGCCACCGGCCTGCCCTTCATCGGCAAGTCGGGCCACGCCCAGTCGATCAAGGACCTGCACGCCGTGGGCCAACGGGTCGCCGGCATACGCCGCCTGGGTTCGGCCGCGCTGGACTTCGCCTGGGTCGCCGCAGGCCGCTACGACGCCTATTATGAGCGCAATCTGAAGCCCTGGGACGTGGCGGCGGGCATCCTGTTCGTCACCGAGGCCGGCGGCCGGGTCACGACGATCGAGAACGACGGCGATCCCAAGACGGGCAAGTCGATCCTGGCGTCGAACACCGAACTGCATCCGCACCTGCGCAAGGTTCTGCAGGGCTCCTGAGGCTCGCTTCTGTCTCTTCCCCGCTTGCGGGGAAGTGGCGCGGCGCTTCTTCAGCGCCGTGACGAAGGGGCTCTTGCCTGATCGCCAGCGGCCGGTGGGGCGTCAAGAACCCCTCCACCGCTTCGCGGTCCCCTCCCCACATGTGGGGAGGAGACGGTCATCGGCCTGTCGCGCCCCTGCCCTATCCAAGACGGATGATCCGTTTCATCCTGTGCGGCCTCGTCCTTCTGACCGGAACGCCCGCCCTGTCACAGCTTGGCGCCCAGCCCCTGATCATCGCCCATCGCGGCGCCTCCGGCGAACGGCCCGAGCACACGCGCGCGGCCTATGAGTTGGCGATCGAACAGGGCGCGGACGTGATCGAGCCGGATCTGGTGCTGACCAGGGATGGCGTCTTCATCGATCGGCATGAGAACGAGATCGGCGGCACGACGGACGTGCGCGACCGGCCCGAGTTCGCAGGCCGTCGGACGACCAAGACCATCGACGGGGTCGAGACCACCGGCTGGTTCACCGAAGACTTCACCCTGGCCGAGTTGAAGACCCTGAGCGCCAGGGAGCGGTTACCCGCGTTTCGACCGGGCAGCGCCGCCTATGACGGTCAAGAGCCGATCCTGACCTTTGATGAAGTCGTCGCCATCGCGCGCGAGGCCTCGGCGCGGACCGGGCGGACAATCGCCGTGGCGCCGGAGCTGAAACATCCGACCTATTTCGCCGAAATCAGCCTGCCGATGGAGGACGGTTTCGTCGCTGAACTGGAGCGGCTGGGCCTGACGGGCGCCGACGCCCCGATCATCATCCAGTGTTTCGAGGTCGGGCCGCTGGAGCGGTTGGCGACGCGGATCGATGCGCCGCTGGCTCAACTCGTGGCGGCCAAGGGCGGACCGGCGGACCGAGCGGACGTGACCTATGCGCAGATGATCACGCCCGAGGGGCTGAAAGCGATCGCCGCCTACGCCGAATGGGTCGCGCCGGAGATGACATTGGTCCTGCCGCGCGACGCCGAAGGCCGCACGACCGCGCCGAGCACCCTGGTCGCCGACGCCCACGCGGCGGGCCTCAAGGTCGTGGTCTGGACCCTGCGGGCCGAGAACGCCTTCCTGCCGGTCGAGCGACGCAGAGGCGACGACCCGGCCGGGCACGGCGACATGGCCGGCTATGCCGCAGCCTTCGCCGCAACTGGGGTCGATGCGCTATTCAGCGACTTCCCGGATCTGGCGCGGACCACGGCGCCCTAGTTGCGGAACTGAAGCTCGGCGAGGCGGGCGTAGAGGCCGCCCTGGGCGACGAGTTGCTCATGGGTGCCCTCTTCGACCACGCGGCCGTCGTCCATGACGACGATGCGGTCGGCGCGAAGGACGGTGGCGAGGCGGTGGGCGATGACCAGGGTGGTGCGCTCCTCCATCGCCTGATCGAGGGCGACCTGAACCAGGCGTTCGCTTTCGGCATCGAGGGCGCTGGTGGCCTCGTCCAGCAGTAGGATGGGGGCGTCGCGGACCAGGGCGCGGGCGATGGCCAAGCGCTGGCGCTGGCCGCCCGACAGGCTCTTGCCGCGCTCACCGAGCGGGGTGTCGAAGCCCTCAGGCAAAGCGTCGATGAAGCCAAGCGCCTGAGCCTTTTCAGCGACGGCGCGGGCCTCTTCCAGGGTTGTGTTCTCGCGGCCGAAGCGGATGTTTTCCAAGGCCGAGCCCGAGAACAGCGGCGTCTCCTGCGACACCCAGGCGAAGCGATCGCGCACGGCGACGGGATCGGCCTGGCGCACATCGACGCCGTCGACCGAGACCATGCCGGTCTGCGGATCGTAGAAGCGCAGCAGCAGGCGGAAGACCGTGGACTTGCCGGCGCCGGACGGGCCGACCAAAGCGACCGTCTCACCGGGGCGTACGGTCAGGCTGAAGCCCTTCAAGGCCGGAAGGTCGGGGCGGCCGGGATAGGCGAAGCCCACGGCCGACATCGACACCTCGCCGCGCGGGGGCGTCGGCAGGGCGGTGGCCTGGGGCGGCGGGGCGATGCCGGCGACGGCGCGCATCAGCTCCTCGATCCGCTCCATGGCGCCGGCGGCCTTTTGCACGTCGCCCCAGCTTTCGCCGAGCGCGCCAACGGCGCCCGCCGCGAAGACGGACAGCAGAACGAACTGAAGCAGGGCGCCGGGCGTCATGGCGCCCTTCACCACGTCCTGGGCGCCCAGCCACAGCACAAGGGTCACGCCGCCGAACATGACAACGATGATCAGGGCGGTCATCCAGGCGCGGGCCTGCATCCGCGTCAAGGAAGCGTTGAAGGCGTCCTCGACCGCCGCGCCGAAGCGGGTGATGGCGCTCTGTTCGCGGCCGAAGGCCTGGACCGTCTCAATGGCGTCCACGCTTTCGCCGGCGAAGCCGACGGCGTTGGCGAAGCGGTCCTGGGACGCGACAGTCAGTTTGCGCACCTTGCGGCCAAAGATGAAGATCGGCCCCAAGAGGAAGGGCACGATCAGCAAAACGAAGCCGGTCAGCTTGGGGCTGACGAAGAACAACAGGGCGACGCCGCCGATCAGGGTCAGGAAGTTTCTGAGGGCGTAGGAGATCGAGGTCGTCATCAACGTCTCGACCAGGGCGATGTCCGTGGTCAGGCGCGACAGCACCTCGCCGGTGCGCATATGGGCGTAGAAGGACGGGTCCAGCGTCAGGATGCGGCCGAACAAGCCCTTTCGCACATCGGCGATGACGCGCTCGCCCGTGCGGGTGACGAAATAGTAGCGGGCGGCGGTCGCCAGCCCCAGGAACAGGGCGTTGGCCCCCAGCAGCAGGAACCAGATGTTCAGATTGGCGCCGCCCGCCTCGAACCCATGGTCGATGGCCCCGCGCGCCAAGGCGGTCAGGCCCAGCGAGGCGGCGGTGGACAGCAGCAGCCAGAACACCGCCATCAGGGCATGACCCTTGTGGCGCATGGCAAAGGGAATCAGTCGCGCCAGCGGGCGGATGTCGCGGCGCTTGGCGCGCTTGGCGCCCGCTTCGGACATCTGGTCGGCCAGAAGGGCGCCGGCGCTGGGCCTCCCCTCCAGCGACGCCATGCCCGAGGCGCGGTTGGCGGAAGGGGCGGAGGCGGCGGCTTGATCGGTCATTTCGCCCGCCTCTTGCCCCGGAACGCCCCCCGGTGTAAACGCCGCCCCTCATTCCCGCCGGGCCTTTCCCTAAAAAAGGATTGGTGGCGGGTTTCTCATTTCACGCGCACGGACGGTCGGCATCGTCACCGCGCAGAGACCGGACGACGACCATGAAGGCGGATACCCATCCCGACTACCACTTCATCACCGTGGTGATGACCGACGGCAGCACTTACCAGACCCGTTCGACCTACGGGAAGGAAGGCGACAAGCTGGCCCTCGACATCGATCCGTCGACGCACCCGGCCTGGACGGGCGGCAACGCCCAGCTGATGGACCGCGGCGGTCGCGTCTCGCGCTTCAACAACAAGTTCGCCGGCTTCATCAAGAAGTAAGCGCGTCCTGGCTGCGACATCTCGCAGCAATCGGAACACCAAGAGCGTCGGTCGCAAGGCCGGCGCTTTTTGTTTGGTCGGAACACCGATAATGTGGGGGCGTTCGGGTACCAGGGGCGTCGGCCACGCTGGCCGAAGCGATCGAAGAAGCGGAAGACTATGAATAGACGGCAACTGGGTCTGGGCGTCGCGACGGCGGCCATGACCCTTGGCTCGGCGGCGCGCGCGCAGCAGGTCTTCGTGCAGCGCGGACCGGAGGCGACCGCCTTCTACAACAGCTTCAACGACCAGATTTCTCGTCTGCCCGAGACTCAGCAGGCGGATGTGCGCGCCTTCTATGAAATGAACGGCTGGCGGCCGGTGTGGAACGCCGACCGGGTGCGGGCCTTGAACACCGTCGCGGCCGGCGCCAATCGCCATGGTCTGGCGGGCTCTGACTATTTCGACTTCGTGGGACTGGCGGCCGATCCGGCGAGCGCGGACCTGCGGACCACGGCGGCGGCGCTGGCCTATGCCCGCGTCCTGGCCGAGGGCAAGGTGCGGCCGGAGACGGTTGAAGATCTTTGGGAAATGCAGAAGAACCGTGTGGACCTGCCGCGCGGTCTCAGCGATGCCCTAAGCCGCAACGTGCTGGGCCAATGGTACGACGGCCTGGCGCCCACCGACATCGGCTATCAGAACCTGTCGGCCGGCTATGTCCGCTATCGCCGTCTGGCGGCGCAGGGCGGCTGGCCCCGCTTCACCCAGGGCGCAACCATCGAGCCGGGCAACAGCGATCGCCGCATCCCCGCCCTGATCGACCGCCTGACGGCCGAAGGCGACCTGTCGGCCGCCGACGGCGCGCGGCTGAAGTCGCAGGGCCTGGTTTACAACGCCGAACTGCAACGTGCGGTGCAAAGCTTCCAGAACCGCCATGGCCTTGGCGCAGACGGGCGGATCGGCGCAGGCACCCAGCGCTCGCTGGGCGCCTCGGCCGAAGATCGTGCGCGTCAGATCGCGCTGAACCTGGAGCGCCGTCGCTGGCTGAAGCGCGAGGTCGCGCCCGAGCGGATCGAGGTCAACACCGCCGCCGCCATCATGGTCTATTGGAAGGACGGCAAGCCGGTTCACTCCAACCGCGTCGTCGTCGGCTCGGCCGAGAACCAGACGCCCAGCCTGGAGAAGCCGTTCGCCTCGGTCGTGGCCAATCCGCCCTGGTACGTGCCGGCCGGCATCGCGCGCCGCGAAATCCTGCCCAAGGGGCCGGGGTATCTGGCCGCCAACGACATGTATGTGAAGGACGGCACGGTCATCCAGCGCGCCGGTCCGCGCTCGGCGCTGGGCTATGTGAAGTTCGAGCTGCGCGACAGCTACGCCATCTTCCTGCACGACACGCCGTCGAAGGCCGCCTTCAACCTGTCCACGCGTCAGCGCAGCCACGGCTGCGTGCGGGTGCAGAATGCGGTGGAGTTCGCGCGCCTGCTGCTGTCGCCCGATCCGACCAAGCTGGCCCAGTTCGACACGGCCCAGGACACGCGCGAGACGACGCGCGTGACCACCGGCCGGGAAATCTCGGTGCGTCTGCTGTACTGGACCGCCTTCGTGGACGGTCAGGGTCGGGTGGCGTTCCGCGAGGACGTCTATGGCCGCGACGACAAGCTGGCGCAGGCGCTGGGCATCGGCGTCAACCTGCCCAAGCCCATCGACGATGGCCGGGCGGACGCCAACGACGTCGGGCCGTAAAGGGGGCGATCAGCCCCTGAAGGCCGCCTCGAGCATGCCCATCTGGCTGAGAACCGGGTTCTCCGGGGCCTGATCCTGATCGTCGGCGTACATACGGCGATCCAGATACAGGGTGCGGTCGAACAGCTTTTCCGATCGCACGAGGTATTCGATCAGGGCGATCGGCAACTCGGCGTGGCTGGGCTCGGCGTCGATGCGGCGCTCGTTCAGGCGATAGCGCGGTTCGCAGGCGGTTTCCGGCGACATGTCGTCTTCGCGCACGGCGCGCTGGACCAGGAGCCAGGAGGCGATCTGCATCAGGCGGGTGGTCAGCTTCATGCTCTCGGCCGCATAGGCCAGGGCGGCGGCGCGCGACAGCATCTTGGAATCGCGACGGCCCTCGCCGTCCAAATAGGCGGCGGTTTCTTCGACCAGTTCCATGCCTTCGCGGAAGGTGCGATCGAACAGCTCGGACCGGGCGAAATCGCGAACGGTGCGGCTGCGGTCAGCGGGGGACGGAGCGGAGGTCATTTGAGCATTGATCATCAGAGAAGGTCGGGTCCGTCCTGCAATCGGCCCCTGGCGGCGCCGTTCGCACGAAAGATGCAACGCTCATGCCATGCCAGCGGATCATTCGCGATCACGAACCGAAGTTGAACAGGGCGTCAGCGGCGTTTTTCTTGGAGCGTTTCGTCTCGATCGCGGCGCGCGAGCGCGCGATCTCGGCCTCAAGCGCGGCGATCCGCTCCTGCAAATCCTCGACGGCGTAAACATCCAGATCTTCGCGTGACAGAGCCCGCAGCGGTTCACCGCGTTGCGGGCGGGGTTCAAGATCTTCGAACATCGTCGCCTTCCTTTCGCGCTGTCATGGCCAAGGCGGTCCACGGTCCCTATCTGAACGCCCGGATACGGACGAATGCAAGGCGAGTGCGATGCGCGTGATCGAAATCGAAGGCGGTTCCGGACCGGTCGAGGCCCTGAAGATCGCCGAACGGCCCGATCCCGTGGCGGGGCCGGGTCAGGTGCTGATCCGGGTGCGGGCGGCGGGTGTGAACCGGCCGGACCTGCTGCAACGTACCGGCGCCTACCCCCCTCCTCCAGGCGCATCGGACGTTCTGGGGCTTGAGATCGCCGGCGAGATCGACGCCGTCGGAGAGGGTGTGACGCGCTGGACGGTCGGCGACCGGGTCTGCGCCCTGCTGGGCGGCGGCGGCTATGCGGAGTTGGCCGTGGTCGATGCGCGTCATGTCCTGCCGATCCCCGAGGGTCTGGATTACGTGCAGGCGGCCGTGCTGCCGGAAACCGTCTTCACCGTCTTCGCCAATGTGTTCGAGGGCGGCGCGTTGAAGGCCGGCGAGACGTTGCTGATCCACGGGGCGACCAGCGGCATCGGCGTCACGGCCATCCAGATGGCCAAGGCGGCCGGCGCCCGAGTGATCGCGACCTCACGCGGGGCGGACAAGGCCGCAGCCGCCAAGGCGCTGGGCGCGGACATCAGCCTGGACGCCAAGAGCGATGATCTGGAGGCGCAGATCCGCGAGGCGGGCGGCGCGGACGTGGTTCTGGACATGGTGGGGCGCGACTACGCCGCCCTGAACCTGAACAGTCTGAATGCGGGCGGGCGTTGGGTGGTCATCGCCTCCCTGACCGGCCCCAGGGTCGAGATGGATCTGCAGCGGATCATGCTGAAGCGATTGACCCTGACGGGATCGACCTTACGCAGCCGCCCGGCGGACGAAAAGGCGCGTCTGACCGCGGCTGTCGAGGCGACCGCCTGGCCGTGGGTCGCCTCCGGCAAGGTGAAGCCGCCGGTTCAGGCGGTGTTCGCGTTGGAGCAGGCGGCCGATGCGCACGCCGAACTGGAAGCCGGCGGGCACATCGGCAAGATCGTGCTGAGCGTCTAGTAGCGCCCGCCACGCACGGGGCGCAGCGACGAGATGTTGTCGTTGAAGCCGCCGTTCAGGAAGCGGACATCGCCTTCGACGATGCGGCAGCGTCCCCGGAACTCGGCGTCGGTGCAGACTTCCCAGCGGCCTTCGACGCGCATCGAACTGATGCGGTCATTGAATGGGGTGCGGCCCAGGTTGCGGTCCTCGCTGGTGAACTCACGCGAGGCGCCCCGGAAGTTGGCGTCGTCATAGACGGTGATCGAGGACCGACCCCAGCCGCCGCCATTGCCGCCGCCCCATCCCCCTTCGCCTTCCCACTGACCTCGCACCGGGCCACAGACCAACAGACCATTTTCGTTCGCGATGTCGAAGCGGCCGCAGCGACTGTAGTCCAACGAGCTGGCGCGACGATCCCGACCGCCGCCCTCGCAACGGGCGAACAGGCGACCGCCGCGCACCGAGGCGTCCGTGCAGCTTTGGCGATAACTGCCTTGGGGCGCGCGGCCGGCGCCAGCGCCCCAGTCTGGACCGCCGTTGCCGGGCCCCCAGCCGTCGCCGGGACGGCCGGGCTGGCTGTCTTCATAGTCGCCACGGAACCGCCCGCAGACCAGCAGGCCGTTGTCATTGTTGATCTCCTCGCCGCCGCAGCGGTTCAGCTCGATCGACGTGCCGCGCATCCGACCGCGCGTATCGCGGCAATCGGCATAGAGACGACCGCGATTCACATAGGCTTCCGAACACGACTGGGTATAGCCGCCGCGCGGGGCGACGCGTTGCTGCGCATAGTCCTGGCCCGAAGCCATCGCTGCGGCCAGAGCCGCGCCAAGCAGAATGGACATGGTGGTTCTCCTCTCCCGAAGCTGAAAAGCTTCATTACCGCGAAGGTTGCGTCAGGGCGGATGAACCGTTGCTGTATGGGATTGTCGCTCAGCGTTTTCTTTTGTGTCGAATAGGCCTATATCGGCATCATACGCGCCCGGTCGAAAGGCCGGGCGCCGTCGTATCCAACGCCAGCCGAAGCCTCATTCGGCGGCTCAACAACACCGGGACGAACGCCCCATGAGCGACATTCTGATGCCCAAGGCCACTGCGGTCTGGCTGGTCGACAACACCTCTCTCAGCTTCGAGCAGATCGCCGACTTCTGCGGCCTGCACCCGCTGGAAGTTCGCGGCATCGCCGACGGCGACGTGGCGCGCGACATCCGTGGCGTGGATCCCGTCACCGGCGGCCAGCTGACGCGCGAAGAACTGGACAAGGCCCAGGGCGACGAAAACTATCGCATGAAGGCCATCGTCAGCCGCCACGCTGAACTGCTGAAGTCGGCTAAGCCGGCCCCGAAATACACGCCCGTGTCGCGTCGGCAGGACCGCCCCGACGCGATCGCCTGGTTCGTGCGCAACCACCCCGAGGTGACGGACGCCCAGATCGCCAAGATGCTTGGCACGACCAAGTCCACCATCGAGAGCGTGCGCAACCGCACCCACTGGAACAGCGCCAACATCAAGCCGGTCGATCCGGTGACCCTTGGCCTGGTCGGCCAGCTGGCGCTGGACGAGATCGTCAAGAAGGCCGCCGACAAGAAGGCCAAGGACGACCTGAAGAACGGCGGCGGCACGATCCAGCCCGTCGAACAGGTCGAGGCCGAGCCCGAGTTCGTGCCGGAAGCCCGCCAACGTCCCGGCGCCGAGCCGACGGCGGAATCGGTGTTCGGCACCAAGGACTGATCCGCCTTCGCGCAATGAAAACGGCCCCGGAGAGCGATCTCCGGGGCCGTCGTCGTTTTCGGGAGGTCGGCGCTAGGTCGCGCGCGCCTCCAGACTGGTGATTTCTTCCTTCAGCCGAAGCTTCTTCTGCTTCAGCGCCCTGACCTGCAACGGATCCGTGGACGGGCGGGTAAGCTCCTTCTGGATGGTCTCATCCAGGGTGCGATGACGATTACCCAGTTCGCGAATACGAGCCTCGATGGTCATGGCTTGCGCCTCCTTTGGTTAGGGACCAGTAGAGTGAGCGCCCGGTTTGGCGCGCTGTGTAATCACTTTCCAGTGACAGCCCGTCGCCCCGGACCCCAAGGAGGCTGACCCCCAAAATGGACGATGATGTGAACGGAGCCATACGGAACCCGCCTGCCAGACTGGTGGTCGGAATTTCAGGGGCTTCCGGCGCCGTCTATGGCGCCCGCGTGCTGGATGCGCTGAACGATCTGGGCGTCGAAAGCCATCTGGTCGTGACCAAGGCCGCCCTGCTCACATTGTCGCAGGAGACCGATCTGTCGCCCGACGAACTGACGGCCAAGGCGTCGGTGGTTCACAAGCTGGGCGACGTGGGGGCGACGATCGCCTCCGGCTCTTTCCGCACCCTGGGCATGATCGTGGCCCCCTGCTCGATCAAGACGATGAGCGAGATCGCGACGGGCGTGACCTCGACCCTGCTGACGCGCGCAGCGGACGTGACGCTGAAGGAGCGGCGACCGCTGGTGCTGATGGTGCGCGAGACGCCGTTCCACCTGGGCCACCTTCGCACCATGACCGCCCTGGCCGAAATGGGCGCGACCATCGCCCCGCCCCTGCCCGCGCTTTACGCCCGGCCGAGCTCGATCATGGAGATGGTCGATCAGTCGGTGGGGCGGACGCTGGACCTGTTCGGCCTGGATTGGGGCGCGGTGCGGCGCTGGGAAGGCCTGAAGTCATGAGGCTGTGGGACTGGGCGGTCGCCGCCTATGGCGCGCCGGGGGTCGGCGAGGCATGTCTGGCGCTGCAGGACAGCCACGACCAGAACGTGCCCGTGCTCCTGTGGTCCGCCTGGGTCGCGGCGACAGGCCGAAAGCCCGACGAAGAGACGATCGAGGCGGCCTGCGACACGGCCCGCGCCTGGGACAGCGTCGTGGTCGCCCGGCTGCGTTCGGTGCGGCGGATACTGAAAGCGCCGGTGCCCGATATCGACGACGGCCCGCGCGAGAGCGTGCGCAACCGCATCAAGGCGCTGGAGCTGGAGGCGGAACGGCATTTGCTGGACGCGCTGGAGGCGCTGGCCCCCGAACCCAGCGGACCGGCCCGCCCGATCATCGACAGCCTGGCAGCCACCGCCCGGATGTGGGCGGACGTCACCCCGCGCCCGGCCCTGATCCGTCTCGCAGACGCCCTTCCGGCCTGAGATCAGCGTGGCTATAAGCGGCCTGAGACGAGCGGCGTGGAGATGACACGATGAATGACGACACGCCTGCGATCACCGAGGAAATGGTCGAGCTTCACGCGCGGGTGAAGCATCTGCGCCAGGAACACGCCGACCTTGACGCCTCGATCGAAGCTCTGGGTCAGGCCGCCATTCCCGATCAGCTGATGATCGCCCGGCTGAAGCGCAAGAAGCTGGCGCTGAAGGACGAGATCGTGAAGCTGGAAGACCGCATCCTGCCCGACATCATCGCCTGATCTGGCCGGGCGAGCGGCAGGTTCCGCCCTGCGACCATCCGCCGCCCTGCCCTAGCCCCAAAGTCGCCAAAGCCAGCGGGCATAAGCCGTCCTCCCACGGAACGCCGTGCGCTGTCGGGGCGCCGCTTCCTTCATTCCAGAGCGTAGAGACGCTGGAGAGGCCGCCGAATGCGACGCCTGCTGTCCAACGCGCCGATGGCGCGGTGCAAGACCCTGTTGATCCACTCCGGCCAGACGGCCGCCTTCGCCGCCGTGGCCGTCTTCGCCGCCGCCGCCGCGCCAAATGCCGCGCGCGAGGCCGCCTTGCCGCCGCCGACCCAGATCGCCGCGCCGGTGTCGCCGCCCTTGAAGGCCGAGGTCGAGAAGGCGGGTCCTATAACGCGCCAGATCGCCTTCACCGCCCCGGTGCGCGGCTATGCGATCAACTCGCCATTCGGCCTGCGCAAACTGGCCATCGAAGCCAAGGCGCGCGCGCACAAGGGCGTCGACATCGCCGCGCCGAAAGGCACGACCGTCTTCACCGCCGCCGAGGGCGAGGTCATCCGCACGGGCTATGACCCTGAGGGCTATGGCAACTTCATCGAGGTGCGCCACCCCAACGGCATGAGCACCCTGTACGGCCACCTCAGCCGGATCGATGTCGCGAACGGCGATGCGGTCGCGCCCGGTCAGCGCATCGGTCTGGTCGGCTCCACCGGCTATTCCACCGGCCCGCATCTGCATTTCGAGGTCCGTCGCGGCGGCGCGCAGGTCAATCCGACCAAGGTGGTTGATCGCCATTTCGAAGTGACGGTGAAGGCCAAGGCCTGACGCGCATTGCGTTGCGACGGGCGTAGCAAACATCCTAGTGTCCCCTCTCGTTCTGGGAGGGATGGATATGAACAGGATCGTCGCCGCCGTCGTCGCGGGCCTTTTGGCCGCCACGCCCATCGCCGCCTCGGCGCAGGACTATGGGCGCTACAGCGACGCCGCCGCACAGACCGAGCTGTCGCGCCTGGCGGATGTGCAGATGGCGGTCATGGTGCCAATGCGCGACGGCGTGGGGCTGGCCACCAATTTCTATCGCCCCAAGAACGCGTCCGGCCCCTTGCCGACCGTGTTCGTCCGCACGCCCTATAACGAGCTGGCCTACAACGCCCGCACCACGCGCTCGGCCCTGAGTTGGGTCAGCAAGGGCTATGCCTTCGTCATCCAGAACGAGCGGGGACGGTATTTCTCGGGTGGCGACTATCAGATCCTGGGCTATCCACAGACCGACGGCTATGACGCTCTGACGTGGATTGCGGCCCAGCCCTGGTCGAATGGAAAGGTCGGCACCCTGGGCTGTTCGTCCTCCGCCGAATGGCAGCTGGCCCTGGCGGCCCAAAACCACCCCGCCCACGCCGCCATGGTGCCCCAGGCCTCGGGCGCCGGCATCGGCAAGGTCGGCCGGTTCCAGGAACAGGGCAACTGGTACACCGGGGGCGTGCCGCGCAACCTGTTCTTTGTGTGGTTGTACGGTGTGGACAATCCGCAGCGCGCCCAGATCCCGATGGACATCGACCAGGAAACCCGCGCTCGGATCGTCCGCTACAACGATCTGGACGCCAAGAAGCCGGATGTGAACTGGCCCAGCCAGATCCGGCATCTGCCGGTCAATGACATGCTGAAGGACCTGGGGGAGCCGGCCGGCACGTTCGAGGAGCTGATCGCGCGCACCCCGTCCGATCCGGCCTGGCGTCAGGGCGGCCTGTATCACGACGACATGGGCTGGGGCGTGCCGTCCCTGTGGTTCAACAGCTGGTATGACGTCTCCATCGGGCCGAACATGGAGCTGTTCAACCACGCCCGGTCCACGACCCAGGATCGCGAGGCGGCCGAGAACCAGTACGTCGTGGTCGGCCCCAACAATCACTGCGCTTTTGGCGGCTTGGGGCCGAACTACAAGTCGGGCGACCGCCCGCTGGGCGACGCCACCTTCGACAGCGACGCCCTGGTGCACGCCTGGTTCGATCGCTGGCTGAAAGGCGAACGGCGCGCCTTCCCCGAGAGCACGCCGCACGTGCAGTATTTCAACATGGGCGAAAACGCCTGGCGCACGGCCGCGCAGTGGCCGCCGGCCGGGGTCAAGACGGTGCGGATGTATCTGCGCTCGGGCGGCGGGGCCAACAGCTTGAATGGCGACGGCCTGCTGAGCCTTCAGGCGCCGCCCGCCGGCGAGCCGGCCGACCGCTATCGCTATGATCCGATGAACCCGGTCCAGACCATCGGCGGCGGCGATTGCTGCAACGGCGGGCTGGTCACGGCCGGAGCCTTCGATCAGCGACCGATCGAAGCGCGCAACGACGTGCTGGTCTATACGTCGGAGGCGCTGACCGAGCCAATGCAGGTCACCGGCTTCATCGACGCGGTGCTGAAGGTGTCGTCCTCTGCACCCGACACCGATTTCGCGGTCAAGCTGGTGGACGTGGCGCCGGACGGCACAGCCTATATTCTGGGCGACACCATCATGCGGGCGCGTTATCGCAACGGCTATGACCGCCCCGCGCCCCTGACGCCGGGCCAAGTGTCGACCGTGCAGCCCACGCCGCTGACCATCAGCAACACCTTCCAGCCCGGTCACCGTATCCGGGTCGAAGTCACCAGCTCCAACTTCCCCAAGTTCGTGCGCAACCTGAACACGGGCGGACTGAACGAGACCGAGAGCCAGGGTGTGGTCGCCGACAACGCCGTCCATCACGCGGGCGACGACGCGTCCTACATCGATCTGCCTGTGGTCAAATAGGCGCCCCTGCGCCGAAGTCGCTGGCGTCCCCTGTCGTCGGATTCTAGGCTGACGACAGGGATTTGGGAGGCGACATGGCGGCGTTGACGCTGGATGGGGTAAACAAGCGATACGGCGATTTCCACGCCGTGCGCGATCTGAGTTTTCAGGTCGAGAAGGGGGCGATCTGCGGCTTTCTGGGGCCGAACGGGGCGGGCAAGACCTCGACCCTGCGGATGATCCTGGGGTTGCAGCCAGCGACCTCGGGGCGGATCGAGATCCTGGGCGCCGACGACGGGCGCAAGGTGCGCGACCGGATCGGTTTCCTGCCCGAGGAGCGCGGTCTCTATAAGAAGATGACGCCGGTCGAGGCCATCGCCTTCTTCGGCGCGCTGAAAGGCCTGCCGGTCGCGGAGGGCCGCAAGCGCGCCAAGACCCTGCTGGAGCAGCAGGGACTGGGCGAGGCGCAGAAAAAGAAGATGAAGGAGCTGTCCAAGGGGATGGCGCAGAAGGTGCAGCTGATCGCCTCGGTCGTGCATCAGCCCGAGTTCGTCATCCTGGACGAGCCCTTCTCCGGTCTGGACCCGATGAACCAGCAGGGCCTGGAGGCGATGATTCGCGGGCTGGCCGCGAACGGCGCCACGGTGCTGTTCTCCACCCATGTGATGCAGCATGCCGAGCGGCTGTGCGACAAGGTCGTGCTGCTGGCGCGTGGCAAGAAGGCGTTCGAGGGGACGGTGGATCAGGCCAAGGCCACCTCGCCGCGCTTCCTGGATCTGGACGGCGCGATCAGCGCGGACGCCGCTGCCGCCCTACCCGGCGTGGCGGGCGTCGAGACCCTGTCCGACGAGGACGGCGTGCGTCGTCTGAAGATCGCCTTGGCGCCCGGCGCCGGGGGTCAGGATACGTTGAAGACGGCCTTCCTGAACGGCCTGGACGTGCGCGGCTTCGCGCTGAAGGAGCCGACGCTGCACGACGCCTTCATCGGCCTGACCGGTGACCATCCCGACCAACCCGTCGCATCCGTGGAGGCTGTCCAATGAACCGCACCCTGCTGATCGCGCGACGCGAATATGTCGCCTACGCCAAGACCGTCGGCTTCTGGCTGTCGCTTTTGGCCTTCCCGCTGTTCGCCGTGCTGGGCGGCGGCATTCCAGCGCTGATCAAGGCCTCCGAGCCGATCAAGTCGGTGGCGGTGATCGAGGAAGGCCCCAATGCGACGGGTCTGGCCGCCGCCGTGCGCGCCTCTCTGCAAGCGGATGTGGATCGTCAGAACGAGCGCCTGCGCGAAGCCGCCGAAAAGGGACAGGCGGGCGCCGGGCGCGCCGTCGCCTCCATCACCGGCCCCAAGATCCGTCTGGTTGACGCGCCGCCCGCCATCGCCGACGCCGTCGGCCCGGCGCGTGACGAGGCGATCCGCAAGGCGTTGGACAAGCAGACCTCGAAGGCCAAGCGCCTCGACGCCGTGGTCTTCTTGAGCCGCATGGATGGGAAGCCCGCCGCCCAGGTCTGGACCGCGCGCGCCACCGACAACGACGTCTCCGGCTTCGTCCGCAATGCGCTCCGGGATGCGCGGCGCACCGAGCTTTTGACCGCCGCCGGGGTCGCCCCCGCCGTGGCGCAGGAGGTTCAGACCTTCCGGCCCGAGGTGAAGTCCTTCTCGCCCAGCGCGGCTAGCGGGGGAGAGGTGTCGATGCGTGACCGAATCCCGTCCTTCATCGGCCTGGGCGTCGGCTTCCTCTTGTGGTCGCTGGTCATCACCGGCGCCTCCATCCTGCTGAACAGCGTGATGGAGGAGAAGTCGAACAAGATCCTGGAGGTGCTGCTGTCCTCGGCCTCGGCGACCGAAATCCTGACGGGCAAGGTGCTGGGCGTGGCGCTGCTGACCCTGACGGTCATGGGGGTCTGGGGCGGGATCGGGGCCTTCACCCTGATTTCGGCCTCGCCCGAGACAGCGGCGACGGTCGGACAGGTGCTTCTGCACGACGGCCTGATCTTCTATTTCATCGCCTATATGGTCGGCGGCTACCTGATGTATGCGGTGCTGTTTGCGGCCATCGGCGCCTTCTGCGAGACGCCGCGCGACGCCCAGACCCTGATGGGGCCGATCATGATGATCCTGGTCGTGCCGATCCTGGTGATGCAGATGGCCCTGACCAGCCCGGATGCGCCGGTGGTCAAGGTTCTGTCCTGGATCCCCTTCTTCACCCCTTTCCTGATGAGCGCCCGCGCGCCCAGCGACCCGCCGCTGGTGGAGGTGATTCTGACGCTGATCGGCATGTTCGCGACCGCCGCCTTCATGGTGTGGATCGCCGGGCGGGCCTTCCGCGCTGGCGCGCTGTCGGACGTAAAGCTGAGCTGGAAGAGCTTCGGCCGGGCGATTACCGGACGGGCGTAGGCGGCACGGTTGTCTCCTCCCTGTCGCGTTGCGATGGGGAGGTGGCGCGGCGCTTCTTCTGTGGGACTTCGAGAGTCCTCCACCACGCTCCGCAGAAACGAAACGCAAAGAAAAAGGCCGCTTCCCAGAGGAAGCGGCCTTTAATCTTTCGGCTTTCGCCGGGGTCTTAACGACCGCCGGGAACGCGCGGCTTCGGCGCGGGCAGCAGGCCCTCGCGCTGCATGCGCTTGCGCGCCAGCTTGCGGGCGCGACGGATGGCTTCGGCCTTTTGACGGGCGCGCTTTTCCGAGGGCTTCTCGAAGTGCACGTGGCGCTTCATTTCACGGAAGCTGCCCTCGCGCTGCATCTTCTTCTTCAGGGCTTTGAGCGCTTGGTCGACGTTGTTGTCGCGAACGAAAATCTGAACCAGGTTAAACTCTCCTTTGGCCGCCCGCCGCGTCCTGTGAGGGAGACGGGCGAACAAAATAAAATCGTCTTCCGACAGCCGGGCTCTCGGATGAAGGCGCGCTGATACACGAGCCGCCTCCTTCTGTCCAGATCGTCGCGACCATTCTTCAAGGCTCGAAACGCCATGACGACCGGCGTATGATCGCCCTTATGACCGAGACGACAGACTGGGCCGACCGGACCGAACAGACCGTGCTGGACGCCGCCATCGCCCGCGCGCCCGCGCTGGGTTGGAATGCGCGTCTGGTGCGCGAAGCCTGCGAGGCGTGCGGCCTGTCACGGGGCGACGAGGAACTGCTGCTGCCCAACGGCGCGCGCGATCTGGCGGCCCTGCTGTCGCGCCGCCATGATGCGCGAGCGCTGGCGGCTCTGGATGAGATCGACGCCAAGTCGCTGAAGATTCGCGAGCGAATCGCTCGCGCCGTGTCCGAGCGGATGGAGGCGGGCGCCGCCGATCTGGAGGCCACGCGTCGCTGCGCCGCCTTCCTGGCCCTGCCCGTCAATGCCGATCTGGGGCTGAAGCTGGCCTGGGAGAGTGCGGATCATCTGTGGCGCTGGGCCGGGGACGAGGCGACCGACTGGAATCACTATTCAAAGCGGACGATCCTGTCGGGCATCCTGATTCCCGCCCTGACGATGCGCTGGTTCGACGGACGCGAAGCGGCGGAGGCCTTCGTCGCCCGCCGGATCGAAAACGTCATGGCCTTCGAGAAGTGGAAGGCGGGCAAGGACTTCGACGCGCCGTTCCGAAAGGTCAGCGATGCGCTGAGCCGCATACGGTATGGGGCGAAAGCCTAGACCTTGGCGGAACGAAGCTCGGCGCGATTGTCACGCAGCGCCTGATCGCGACCGGATTGGTGTCCAAGTTGGTAGACCCCGACGCCCAGGATCAGAACCGCGACGCCAAGTATCGCGCCTGCCAGCACGCGTGAGCGACCCCCGTTTGAGGCCCTTGGGTCTGCGGGCGTGCTGTAGGCAGCCGCCGACGCACTGATCAGGGCCAATGCCATCGCCATGAGAAACAGAACGATCGGGGTGTTCATGTTCAGACGCTCTTGGTGATTTCAGATCGATTATCATGCTCGGCGGCGTCTTTTCCCAAGCGCCCACCAAGATCCACACCGGCGACAATTAAGGCCAGAGCGGCCGCGGCCAAAGACGCGCCGAGCGCGCCGAAACGCGGCGATCGACGGAGACTGAGTGCGCTGATCACTCCAGCAGCGGAGGTGACCAGCAGGAGCAGGAGTGACACGGTGAGCGACAGCGACATGGATCAACCATGACGCAAGTTGCGTTCAGCGCAACTCAAATATCAGCTGGCACCCAGCACCCGGTTCACATGCGCCATCTTGCGGCCGGGGCGCGCCTCGGCCTTGCCGTAGAGGTGCAGGCGTTCGTCGGACTTGGCCGACAGCTTGCGCCAGTCCTCGACTTCGTCGCCCAGCAGATTGGTCATTTCGATGCGGGCGTGGGCCGTCGTGGGGCCGAGCGGCCAGCCGGCGACGGCGCGGATATGCTGTTCGAACTGGTCGCAAACGCAGCCGTCCTGGGTCCAGTGGCCGGTGTTGTGAACGCGCGGGGCGATCTCGTTGACCAGAAGCACGTCGTCTCCGAGGTCGAACAGTTCGACGCCCAGAACGCCGACGTAGTCCAGCCCGTCCAGGATCGCCTCGGCGATGGCGCGGGCGCGAACCTGCGTCTTCTCGTCCACGGCGGCGGGGGCCAGGGTGGTGCGCAGAACGCCGCCTTCGTGCCGGTTCTCACCCAGCGGATAGACCGCCATATGACCGTCCCAGTCGCGGGCGGCGATGACCGACAGTTCGCGCACGAAGGTCGCCTTGGCCTCCAGAATCGCGGGGCGACCGCCCAGGCTTTCCAGGGCGGCGGGCGCGTCCTCGATGGCGTGGATCCAGACCTGGCCCTTGCCGTCATAGCCTTCGCGGCGGGTCTTCAGCAGGGCGGGCAGGCCCAGTTCGGTCAGGCCGACGACCAGGTCGTCCAGCGTGTCGATGACGGCGAAGGCGACCGTCGGGGCGCCCACGGCGTTCAGGAAGGCCTTTTCGTCCACCCGGTCCTGCGACACGCGCAGCGCGGTCGGCCCCGGCGCGACCAGGGCGCCGGCCTCGGCCAGACGCTCGATGGATTCGGCCGGCACGTTCTCGAACTCGAAGGTGACGACATCGGCGGCGCGGCCCAGCGCCGACAGGGCCTTGGGGTCGTCATAGGCGGCGACGATCTGGCGCGCCGAAACCCGGCCGGCCGGGCTGTCGGCCTCGGGGTCCAGGATCACGACGTCGAAGCCCAGGCGCGATGCGGCCTGGCTCAGCATCCGGCCCAGCTGGCCTCCGCCGATGATGCCGAGGGTCGAACCGGGGGGAAGCGGAAGATCAGGCACTCAGTCCTCGACGGTTTCTGCGACGGATTCGGTCTGGGCGGCGCGGAAGGCGGCCAGGCGTCCGGCCAACCCCTCGTCCGACAGGGCCAGTATCTGGGCGGCCAGGATGCCGGCGTTGGCGGCCCCCGCCTCGCCGATGGCCAGGGTGGCGACCGGAACGCCGGCCGGCATCTGAACGATCGACAGCAGGCTATCCATGCCCTTCAGCGCCTTGGACTGGACCGGCACGCCCAGCACCGGCAATTCGGTCATGGAGGCGGCCATGCCCGGCAGATGGGCGGCGCCCCCTGCCCCGGCGATGATGACCTTGTATCCGGCGGCCTTGGCGCCCGTGGCGAAATCGACCAGACGCTGGGGCGTGCGGTGGGCGCTGACGACCTTGGCGTCCCAGGCGACGCCCAGTTGATCCAGGCGATCGGCGGCCAGCTTCATGGTCGGCCAGTCGGACCGGCTGCCCATGATGATCGCCACCGGGGTTTCGGAAGTCGCCATGTCTGCAAGGCCCCTCGCGGAAAGGCGCCGGTTACAGCACGCGGGTGACGCCCGCAACCGCAACACCGTGATTTCAGCCGTGTCGGCCCGTAATGTCGGCCTTCAATGTCGGCGGATCACGCTCTACCATCGTTCGACCGCGCGACGCAGACTGAGTCGCGCCTTCGGAGCCAACCCTGCGCCGTGACCGACGTGGCCGAACACGACCTGACCGCCGAGATCGCGCGCCTGCGCGTCGAGCTGGAAGCGTGGAAGACGCGCGCCGCGGCCGCAGAGGCCGCCGCCGACCACGATGTGCTGACCCCCGCCCTGAACCGGCGCGGCTTCATCACGGCGATGCAGCGGACCATGGCCTATTGCCAGCGGCACGGGGTGCCGGCGGTGCTGCTGTATCTGGACATGGACGGCTTCAAGAGCGTCAACGACAGCCTGGGCCATGCGGCCGGCGATGCGGCCCTGGTCGCGGTGGCGGAGCTGTTCCTGGCCAATCTGCGCGAGTCGGACGCAGTCGGCCGGCTGGGCGGAGACGAGTTCGCCCTGCTGATGTTGCACGCGGGCTATGAAGAGGGCCGGGCCAAGGCGCGTCAGCTGGCCGACGCGCTGAAGACCGAAGGCTTCGTCTGGGACGGCCAGAAGACCGAACTGGGCGGCTCGTTCGGGGTGCGCGCCTGGGACGGCCATACCGACGCCGAGGTCTGGCTGACCGAGGCCGACGCCGCAATGTGGGTGAGGAAGAAGGGGCGCTGAGGCCCCTTCCCGCCCCTGCCGCTTAAAGCGGCAGTTTCAGCTGAATGCCGCCCATGTGGCTGTCGGCGTGGTCGCCGAAGCGGCCGCGATAGCCGACCGTCACCTTGACCGGGCCGACCGACCCCTCGACGCCGGCGGAGGCCAGGAACTGACCGCCGAACGGATCGTCGATCTCGCGCGACAGCACCTGGGCCGGGTTGTTGTAGAGACCGACGCGCACCGGATCGGAGCTGTCGTCCAGGGCGTCGCGGTAGCCCCCTTCGGCGAACAGGCCGAACCCACCCATTTCCGCTTCGGCGCGCAGGGCGACCTCGCCGGTCAGGGCCTTCACGGTGCGATCGCCGTACTGATACTGGGCGCCGACGCCCTGTTCGTAATAGCCGTCCACGTCGCTGGACACGTAGGCGAGGGCCGCACGGGGCGACAGGGCGACGCCGCCCATGTCGAACCACATGCCGCCCTGCAGACGCGCGCCGCTGCTGAGGGCGCGGGTTTCGGCGGTGTGGACGATCGGCGCCAGGCTGGTGGTGCGTTCGATGTCGTCGATGTTGTCGCGCGCCACGCCGACGGCGGCGTTGACGAAGACATCGCCCGAGCGCCAGCCGCCATAGACGTCCAGGCCGAAGCTTTCGACGTTGAACTGCAGCGCCTGGCTTTCGACGTCGGTGTTGCGCGCCGTGCCGGCCAGACCGAAGCGCCAGTTGGCCGAGGGGCCGGCCTCAAGCGCGATACGGGCGCCCCAGCCGTCGCTGGACGAGCTGGTGACCGAGCCGCGCGCGTCGGTGTCGACGCTGTCGATCAGGGCCGAAGTTGTGACGGACACGCCGGCCTCCCACGGCTGGCGACCCGACAGGGCCTCGCCGGCGGCGTCCAAAGCATCCTCGCGGTGACGATAGGCCGTCTCGCCCTGCAAGGTCGATTGAGCGCCGATGTCGCCATAGTAGAGGTAGTCGGTCGCCAGTTGGGCGATGATCCGATGGCCCGCTGCGGTCGGGTGGACGCCGTCGAAGTAGAAGTAGCTGTCCGGGTTCGTGCAGACCGTCACGCCGTTGAAGCAGGGCTGGGTGATGTTGGTGATGCCGAACAGGCCCGGATTGCCGGCCAGGGTGTCACCGATCTTGAACAGGTCCATCATGATGATGTTGCTGCCTGGGCGGGCGGCGGCCGTGGCGGTCAGATTGGTCTGAAGCGCCGTGTTGAAGGTGGTGACGGCGAAGTCGGCCAGAGGCGCGGCGGTCGTGCCGCGGAACTGAGGCGTCAGGCTGAGCTTGGGCAGGTTGGTGACCAGGATGGTCCCGGCCCCCGCGCCCGCCACGGTGTTGACCAGGCTGTTGATGTTGGCGGCGGCCGTGGTTGCGACCGGAGTGATGGCGGCGACCGGGCTGGCGGAAGCGCCGGCGGCGGGCAGACCCTGGAAGATGTCGTTGGCGCCGCCCAGGACGCTGACCAGATCAGTCGAGCTGAAGCGGCCGCCCGCGGCGGTGTAGCGCGACAGCTGGTTCAGCATGCCGAACGGCACGCCCGCCGAGGCGTCGGTGCGCGAGCCGCCAAAGGCGTAGTTGATGCTGCCCGTGACCGAACCGTTGAAGTTGGCGGCGTTGAAGCCCAGCAGTTCGACGAAGGTCGGCCCGTTCGAGAAACGGCGCGCATAGGGCGGCGACGGAGGCTGGGTCCCGCCCGAGATCAGAAACAGGTTGCCGTTGTCGCTGAGGCTGTCGCCGAAGACGACGAGACGGTTGTAGGTCTGGGCCGAGGCCGAGCCGGCAAAGGCGCAGGCGGCGAGCGCCAGAGCGGCGACGGCGCCGCCGGTGATGAAGCGTGACATGAAATTCCTCCCGCAGCCGTCGTTGCGCGGCCGTTCGACGTGAGGATGCGCCAGTTCGCGCAGAGCGCAAGATGCCGCGAGGTCAGCTTTGAGAAGATATTTGCGAGCGACGTATCACTGCAACGTGCGGAACTTCAGCGTGCCCGGCACCGTCTTGAGTTCGCGCAGCGCCTCTGGATCGTAGTCGCGATCCACGTCGGTGATGACATAGCCCGTGCGCTCGTCCGTTTTCAGGTGCTGGCCTAGTATGTTCAGGCCCGCCGAGGCCAGGGCGCGGTTCAGTTCGGCCAGCACGCCCGGCTGGTTCCTGTGGATGTGCAGGATGCGGTGCGCACCCGAAACGTCGGAGAGCTGGACGTTGGGCAGGTTGACGCTGAAGGTCGTGTCGCCCCGATTCAAATAGCCCAGCAGGCGCTCGGCCGCGAACTCGGCGATGGCCTCCTGCGCCTCTTCGGTCGAGCCGCCGATATGCGGCGTCAGGATCATATTGGGCAGGCCCTGAAGCGGGCTCTCGAAGGGGTCGGCGTTGGTGCGCGGCTCTTCGGGGAAGACATCAACGGCGGCGCCGGCGACCCGGCCAGAGCCGATCGCCTGGGACAGGGCGCCGACATCGACCACATGGCCGCGCGCCAGGTTCAGGAACAACGCGCCTTCCTTCATCCGGCCGAACTGGGCCGCGCCGAAGATGTTGGCGTTCTCTTTGCGGCCATCGACATGCAGGGTGACTACGTCGCTTTCGGCCAGAAGCGCGTCCAGCGAGCGCATGCGGCGCGCATTGCCCAGGGCCAGGCGCTCGGACAGGTCATAGAACAGCACCCGCATACCCAGGTTTTCGGCCAGGACCGACAGCTGGCTGCCGATCGCGCCGTAGCCGACGATGCCCAGGGTCTTGCCGCGCAGTTCCTTTGAGCCGGTGGCGGACTTGTTCCACTTGCCGACGTGCATGGCCGAGGACTTGTCCGCCACGTCGCGCATCAGGACGATCATCAGGCCGATGGCCAGCTCGACCACCGAGCGGGTGTTCGAATAGGGGGCGTTGAACACCGCCACCCCGTGATCCGAGGCCGCGTCCAGGTCGATCTGGTTGGTGCCGATGCAGAAGGCCGCGACGGCCATCAGGCGGTCGGCCTGTTCCAGCACGCGGCGGCTGACCGTGGTCTTGGAACGGATGCCCAGGACATGGACGCCCTTGATGGCCGCGATCAGATCGTCCTCGTCCAGCGCGCCCTTCTGGGTTTCGACCGAATAGCCCGCCTCTTCCAGCCGCTCGACGGCGGCGGGGTGGATGTTTTCCAAGAGCAACATCTTCATTCGGCTGCGCGGGAAGGACCAGCGGCCGACAAGGCCTTCGGCATGCAGCACCTCGTCGAGCGACGCGGCCTCAGCGTCGGCGACCTGGACCACCGGCGCGCGGCGCACGACCTCGGTGAAGGCGTAGAAAGCGTCGGCGGCGCCCGCGATCTTGACCTCGGCGTCGTTCCAGCCGTCGCCTACCATGACGACGCGACCCGACAGGTTCAGGCCGTGAATGGCGGTCGGCTTGCCATTGGCGTGCGACAAAGGGTTGGCGTCGTCCACGCCGATCACGCGGTCGTCCGCGTCATAGACCAGATCGTTGCACAGCACGCGATCGGGAGAGACGCCGAGTTCTTCGGCGACGGGCGCAATCACCTCGCGGAAGCCGCCGGAGAGGATGACGACCTTGCCCTTGTTCTGCTGGAAGAAATTCAGATTGCGCCGCACCGAGGCCGTCAGGTGGTCCGACGCGCTCTGGGCCAGGGCGGCGACATGGGCGCGGGTCAGCGGCAACAGCGCCAGACGGCGGCGCAAAGCCTCGCCGAATTCGATCTCTCCAGCCATGGCCTGATCTGTCAAGGCGGCGATCTGGGCGCGCGTATCGGATGCGCCCAGCGCGTCCGCCAGGGCGATGTCGGCCAAGGCCTCAAGGGTCTCGAAATCGACCAGGGTCGAATCGAAGTCGAAGATCAGGGTGGGGCGCGCGCTCATGGGCGGCGTCTTAGCGGCCTTCGCGCCTGCGGCAAAGCCGAGCGATGCTGCTCACTGTGGGCAGATGCGCTAAAAGTTTGCCGCCCGCCGCGATTTTCACCGGGCGGGCGACACGAAAATGTCAGAAGCGGGCGATGCGACGCACGTGGCTGTCGGGACGACGGCTTTCGAGAACCGCTGCGCCGACGGCTGCGGCGATGGTCGCCACCGCCAGAAGGGCGCCGCCTTCGCGGGCGTGGTCACGCGCATATTGACCGGCGTCGTCAGCATAGCGGCGCGCCGTCTTGCCATGCTTCTTCAGCGCCTTCTTGCCATCCTTGCGGGCCGAACGGAACCAGTCGTCGGCGCGATCGCGCACGTCATAGGCGGTGTCTGCGGCGCGGTGGCGGGCGTCGCGCGAAAGCGCGCCGGCGCGTTCACCGACATCCTCGGCCCGGTGGCGGAAGGCGTCGACGGCGTCGTGGAAACGGTCGCGCAGTTCGGACGTATCGACCCAGCCGCGCGGGTCGATACGCGACTTGATGCGCTGGTAACGGGTGGGGCCGCTGCGTTGCGTCAGATAGACAACGGCGACAGCGCCGAGCGCGACTGCGAGGAGGCTGCCGGCGGTGATGCCGGGGTGTTTGCGAATCTCTTCGATCGGATCGATGTCGCGGATCATCGGCGGAACCTCTTCAGTTATTGGCGTCATGAACGGAGCGACGGCTCCGCTTGAGCCAAAAGAGCGATCCGCGCCGAAATCGGTTCCGTCGCCCTCCCCCAGACCGGGCGGATTAGCCCCCTTATCAAGCCGCCTGCGGGCGCCTACATAGCCGCGATCCCGAAATGACGCCCCAAAGGACCTCGCCGTGACCGATCACGCGCCCAACATTCCCGTTTCCGACGATCTGGCCGCCGCCTTCCAGATCGAAGGCTGGCCCGTGCGCGGTCGCCTGGTTCGCCTGGGCGCGACCATCGACAAGATCCTGGCCGCCCACGCCTATCCCGAGCCGGTCGCCGCCCTGTTGGGCGAGGCCTGCGCACTGGCCGCCCTGATCGGTTCCAGCCTGAAGTTCGAGGGTCGCCTGCTAGTCCAGGCCCAGGGCGACGGCCCCGTGCGCTACGTCGTCGCCGACTACGGCACCGACGGCTCACTGCGCGGCTATTGCCGCTACGACGAGGCCGAGGTGGCCGAGGCGTCGCAGGGCTTCGCCCGTCCCGGCGCCCGATCGCTGCTGGGCCAGGGCGTCTTCATCATGACGCTGGATCGGGGCCCCGACTTCGAGCGCACCCAGGGGATCACGCCGATCGAGGGCGAGAGCCTGTCGCTGGCGGCCGAACACTATTTCCAGCAGTCGGAACAGGTGCCGACCAAGGTGCGCCTGGCCGTCGGCCAGGTTCAGACCGAGGCCGGATCGCAGTGGCGCGCCGGCGGGGCGATGATCCAGATCATCGCCGGCGACGAGGCGCGCGGTTCAACCGAAGAGGTCTGGGACCGCACGCGGGCCCTGTTCGGCACGCTGGGCGATGACGAACTGGTCGATCCGACGATCTCGCCCGAGACGCTGCTGTTCCGCCTGTTCCACGAAGACGGCGTGCGGCTGGAGGGCGCGCGAGAACTGACGGCCGTTTGCCGTTGCTCGCGCGAACGGATCGCCTCGGTCCTGGCCTCGTTCGATCCCGCCGAACGCGCCGACATGTTGGAGGACGACGGCAAGATCCGCGTCACCTGCGAATACTGCGCCACGGTCTATGCGCTGGACCCCGACGAGGTCGTCGCAGAGCAGATTTGAATTGCAAAGGGCGGCTCCGAGAGCCGCCCTTCTTCTTTTAGCCTTCCAGATCCAGCGAATAGCCAGCCGAGCGGACCGTGCGGATAGGATTGGCGCTTTCGTCGGCGATGGCGAGGGCCTTGCGCAGGCGCCCGACGTGGACGTCGACGGTGCGGGCCTCGACATAGACGTCCGAGCCCCAGACCGCGTCCAGCAGCTGCTCGCGGCTGAACACCCGTCCGGGATGCTGCATGAAGTGATCCAGCAAACGGAACTCGGTCGGGCCCAGATGTACCTCCTTGCCGTTGCGCTTCACCCGGTGCGAGACGCGATCGACAACGATGTCGCCGTGGTTCAGGCGGTCGTCGGCCAGACCCGGACGGATGCGGCGCAGGACGGCGCGGATGCGGGCGATCAGCTCGACCATCGAAAAGGGCTTGGTCAGATAGTCGTCGGCGCCGGTGTCCAGACCGCGAACCCGGTCGCTCTCCTCGCCGCGCGCTGTCAGCATGATGATCGGCAGGTTGCGGGTCTCGGCCTTGCCGCGAATGCGACGGCAGACCTCGATGCCCGACAGCTTGGGCAGCATCCAGTCCAGCAGCACCAGATCGGGCAGACGCTCGTCGATCTGGAGCATGCCCTCCTCGCCGTCGGCGGCGACGGCGACGTCGTAGCCTTCCTTTTCGAGATTGTACTGAAGAAGGGTCGCCAGCGCGTCCTCGTCTTCCATCACAAGGATATAGGGCTGCACGTCGGGTCTCCGGTCTCGGGTCAGTGCGTCGAAAGGTTTGGCGTCGGATCGGAATCCTCAGCCGTGGGCTGGGCGCGCGGGCGTTCGCCCACGATGTCCTCGCCCGTGATCTCGTAATGGACGGTCTCGGCGATATTGGTCGCGTGGTCGCCGATCCGCTCCAGGTTCTTGGCCATGAAGAGCAGATGGGTGCAGGCGCCGATCGTGCGCGGATCGCCCATCATGTAGGTCAGCAGTTCGCGGAACAGGGCGTTGTAGTGCTCGTCGACCTCGTCGTCGGTCTGCCAGACGGCGACGGCGCGATCGAGCTCAGAGGCCGTATAGGCGTCCAGCACATCGCGCAGGCGGGTCGAGACCAGCCGTCCCATTCGCTCGATCGAACGGGTCAGGGGCTGCATCGGCTGGGCTTCGGCCAGGATCAGCGCGCGCTTGGCGATGTTCTTGGCGAGGTCGCCTGTGCGCTCCAGATCGGTGGCGATCTTCATGGCGCCCAAGGTGCGGCGCAGGTCGCTGGCGACCGGCTGACGCAAGGCGATCAGGCGGATCGCCTTCTTCTCGATATCGCGGTGCAGGGCGTCCAGCTTCAGATCGCGTTCGACCACGGCGCGGGCCAGGGCGATGTCGCGCCGGGCGACGGAGTCGATGGCGTCCGCGACCTGGGCCTCGGCCAGGCCGCCCATGCGAGCGATCTCGGCCGTGATCTGGTTCAGTTCGTCGCCATAGGCTTTGACGGTGTGCTGGTTCATCGGATTAGCCGAAGCGTCCCGTGATGTAGTCGAGCGTGCGCCGTTCGCGCGGATTCTGGAAGATGTCTTCCGTATCCCCGGTCTCGACCAGACGACCCATGTGGAAGAAGGCGGTGCGTTGCGACACGCGCGCGGCCTGGGCCATCGAGTGGGTGACAATGACGATGCAGAACCGCTCGCGCAGTTCGTCGATCAGCTCCTCGATCCGCGCCGTGGCGATGGGGTCCAGCGCCGAACAGGGCTCGTCCATCAGGATGACTTCGGGGTTTACGGCGATGGCGCGGGCGATGACCAGACGCTGCTGCTGGCCGCCTGACAGACCCATGGCCGACGATTGCAGGCGGTCAGCGACCTCTTCCCACAGGCCAGCGCGCTTCAGCGCCTTTTCAACGACCTCGTCCATCTCGGCCTTGGACGACACCAGGCCGTGGATTTTGGGTCCGTAGGCGACGTTTTCGTAGATCGATTTCGGGAAGGGATTCGGACGCTGGAACACCATACCGACGCGGGCGCGCAGCAGCACCGGGTCGATGGAACGGTCGTTGATGTCCTCGCCGTCCATGGCGATGCGGCCCGTGACCTTGGCCCCGGCGATAGTGTCGTTCATGCGGTTCATGGTCCGCAGGAAGGTGGACTTGCCGCAGCCCGACGGGCCGATCAGGGCCGTGACGGTCTTGTCAGGGATGTCCAACGAGACGTCGTAGAGCGCCTGTTTGCCCTCATAGAAGACCGAGACGTCGCGCGCGGCGATCTTGATCGGACCGACGGGCGGGCTATCGACCACGGCGGGGCCAGACCGGGGCGTGGCGTCCTCGACGCGCGGTTCGGCGGCTGCGCCCTTGGACAGGACGATTTCGGGCAGGACCTGACCGCCCATGCGCGGCGCTTCGGTCGGATCGACCGAGCCGGCGCCGGCCTGGTCCTCGGCGGAGCGGAAAATACGGAATTTCATTCTCTTACCACCGACGCTCGAAGCGCCGCCTCAGGATAATGGCCGCCGCGTTCATGATGATCATGAAGACCAGCAGGACGATGATCGCCGCAGCGGTGCGTTCGTGGAAGGCCCGCTCCGAGGCGTTCTCCCAGATGTAGATCAGCGAGGGCAGCGCGCCGACCGGCTGGTCGATGGCGTGCGGCACGCCCGGCACGAAGCTGACCATGCCGATCAGCAGTAGCGGCGCGGTCTCGCCCAGGGCGTGGGCCATCGAGATGATGGCGCCGGTCATGACGCCGGGCATGGCCAGCGGCAGGACGTGGCTGAACACCGTCTGGGTCTTGGATGCGCCCATGGCCAGGGCGGCCTCGCGGATCGACGGGGGCACGGCCTTCAGCGCCGAACGGGTGGCGATGACCAGGGTCGGCAGGGCCATCAGCGCCAGGACCAGGCCGCCGACGATGGGGCTGGCGCGCGGCAGATGCATCCAGTTGATGAACAGGGCCAGACCCAACAGGCCGTAAACGATCGACGGCACGGCCGCGAGGTTGTTGATGTTGACCTCGATGATGTCGGTCAGCTTATTCTTCGGCGCGAACTCTTCCAGCCAGATGGCCGCGCCGACGCCCAGCGGAATGGCGATCAGGGCCGTGACCATCAGCATCAGGGCCGAACCGACCACGGCGCCCAGGACGCCCGCCAGTTCCGGCTGCGTCGAATCGCCGTTGTTGAACAGAGCCGTGTTGAAGTGCGAGCCGATCACGCCTTCGGTCTGCATCCGGTCCAGCCAGGCGATCTGCTGGTCGGTCAGGCGGCGCTGATCTTCGGGCGTCTCCCTGGAGATTTCGCCCTTCAGATACAGATCGGCGTCATCGGACAGCGGCACGGCTAGGGGTACGGTCTCGCCGATGACTTCGCTGCGCTTGGCGACCAGATCGGCGGCGACGAACTTCAGCTCCGACGAGAACAACCGCTTCATCTGCGCGGCCTTCGTCCCGGCCGCGTCGTCCTGAATGCCCATGCGGGCCAGCTGCTGCTCGGCGGCCAGTTGCTCGAAATTGGAGCCCTGCGGATAGGCGCGGTCCACGCGCGCCGGGTCCATGAAGACCGGCACGGTGACGGTGTGGGTGTAGAAGGCGGTGTGGCCCTGCTCGACGATGCGGACCAGCAGCACGGCCAGGAACAGCATGGCGGCCGCGATGGCCAGGCGGCCATACCATTTGAAACGCGTTTCCTTGGCATGGCGACGCTTCAGACCGGCCCGCAGGCGGTCTAGACGTCCCTTGGCGGCCGCGCCGTCGATCTGATCGGGGGTCGCGTCAGTCATATTGTTCCCGATAGGTCTGCACGATCCGGTGGGCGATGATGTTCAGCATCAGGGTGACCAGAAACAGGGTCAGGCCCAGGCCGAAGGCGGACAGGGTCTTGGCGCTGTTGAACTCCTGGTCGCCGGTCAACAGGGTCACGATCTGCACGGTGACCGTGGTGACGGTGTCCAGCGGATTGAAGGTCAGGTTGGCGGCCAGGCCCGCGGCCATGGTCACGATCATGGTCTCGCCGATGGCGCGCGACACCGCCAGCAGCAAGGCGCCGGCGATGCCCGGCAGCGCGGCGGGCAGCAGAACCCGTTTCACCGTCTCGGACTTGGTCGCGCCCATGGCGAACGAGCCGTCACGCAGCGACTGGGGCACGGCGTTCAGGATGTCGTCGGACAAGGACGACACGAACGGGATCAGCATGATGCCCATCACCGCGCCGGCCGTCAGGGCCATCTGGTTCTGAACCAGGGCCAGGTATTGGCCCAGCCCGTCCAGCGGTCCGCCGATCAGGAAGAGGCCGATCTCGTTGAAGAAGACCCTCAGCAACGGCCCGACGGTCAGGGCGGCGAAGAAGCCGTAAACGACGGTCGGCACGCCGGCGAGAATCTCCAGCAGCGGCTTGATCACCGCGCGGGTCGTGCGGCCGGCGTATTCCGACAGATAGATAGCCGATAGCAGGCCGATGGGCGCAGCGACGCACATGGCGATGACCATGATCAGCAGGGTGCCGGCGAACAGCGGCACGGCCCCGAAGGCGCCCGACGACCCGACCTGATCGGCGCGGATGGCGATCTGCGGGCTCCATTGGGTGCCGAACAGGAAGTCGAGAACCGGCACCTTCTGGAAGAAGCGGAAGCTGTCGAAGGCCAGGGAGGCGATGATGCCGAGGGTCGTCAGGACGGCGATGGCCGAGCAGACGAACAGGGCGCCGTAGATCCAGCCCTCGACCCGGTTGCGGGCGCGCGTCTGAGGCTTGATCTGCGTCAGGGCGAACAGGCCGCCCAGGATGGCGGCCAGAATGGCGGCGACGCCGCCGCCCCACGACAGGGTGCGTTCGATGCGAACCATGCGGCGCGCCTCGACCGGCAGCTGTTCGGCCAGCGGGCGTTCCCAGATCTGCAGCGCGGCCTCTCCGCGACCCACGCGGTGGGCGTCGGCGAAGAAGGCGTCGCGGCGGAACGGCTCCAGCGCCGCGACCGCATCAGGCGTGCCGACGGCGGTCAGCTGACGCTGAAGCGGGGCGGCGAAGACCGAGGCCAGGATCAGAACCAGAAGAGCCGGTGCGGCGACCCAGATCAGGGCATAGGCGCCGTGCTGGCCGGGGCGGGAATGGGGCTTTGCGCCGATCGCACGACGACGCGCCAACGTGCGTCCGCCCAAGAAGGCGGCCGCACTCAAGGCGACGAGGATCAGCAGATAAATCCAGATCATTCAGAAGTCCGAAGCGCCGTGCGCGAATCGACGACGGTCCTGAACATCGGGACCAACGCGGCGCGACTACTGCCTGCGAATGGTCAGCGGATTACGACGGGTCGATGACAGTTGGGTGACAGCGACCGTCCGTCGCGCCCTCAGCGTCGCTCGACCGGCTGGGGGAACCAGGCGGTGAAGGCCGCGCCCATGCCGGGCGCGCTTTCGACCACCAGACCGCCTTGGTGACGGTTGATGATGTGTTTGACGATCGCCAGACCCAGCCCCGTCCCCTGCCGCTCGCCGCTCTTTTGACCCTCGACCCGATAGAAGCGCTCGGTCAGGCGGGGCAGGTGTTCGCGCGCCATGCCGGGCCCATGATCGCGCACCGTGACGGCGGCATAGGAGACGCCCGCCGTGCGATCGGGCGTGACCAGCGGCAGTCGTGTCGCACCAGGCATGCGCGAGGCCCAGGCCTCGTCGAACGACAGGTCCGAACGCACCGAAATTTCGACCGTGCCGTTGCGTAACGAATATTTGACGGCGTTGTCGAGCAGGTTCTGCACCACCTGCAATATCTCGTCCCGATCGCCGCTGATCGACGCCCTCGCCTCCCCCTGATCCAACGCGATGGCGATCTCCTTTTCGCGCGTCAGAACGCTGATGGCGTCGACCACGTCGGAGGCGGCGCGGTCCAGATCGACGCGGCCGGACGGCGGAATATGCTCGTTCAGTTCGATCCGGCTGAGCGACAGCAGATCCGCGACCAGCCGCCCCATCCGGTCCGCCTGGGCCGACATAATGTCCAGGAAGCGGTCCCGCGCGACCACATCCTCACGTGCGTGGCCTTTCAACGTCTCGATGAAACCGCTGAGCGAGGCCAAGGGCGTGCGCAGTTCGTGGCTGGCGTTGGCCAGGAAGTCCACGCGCATCATCTCGATGCGGCGCGAGTCCGTTTCGTCGCGCAGGATCAGCAGGGCCAGTTCCGACCCGGCCTTCCCGGACGTTTCGAGTGAGAGCGGACGGGTCCAGGCGCGCCAGCGTCGGTCGCGCTGACCGCCCGTCGCATAATCCGTTGTGCGCGCCGTCCCGCCGAACAGGGCCTCGTCCACAGCCTCTAGCACGCCCGGTTCGCGGATCACTTGGACCAACAAGGCGCCCTGACGCTGGATGCGAAGAAGTTCGCGTGCGGCCGCGTTCGCCATGACGATGCGTCGCCCGGCGATGTCATCCGGCTCGCCGCCGCTGACCACCAGCACCGGATCGTCCAGCGCCTCGAACACCCGGTCGAGAAGATCGCCCGTCACCATGTCGATGGCGGGCTCGGTCGCAGTGCCTTGATTGGCCGCCGGCTCAGCCCTGCTCGCCTCGCTCATGTTCAACAGCCAGGCCGAGGCCGCCACGATCACCGCCCCGCCGACCAGCCAGTTCGCGAGTTCGGGATGCAGGATCGCCAGCACGAGCAGGGTCACGATGGCGATGCCAATGCTGGCGCCGACCGTCCACAGCCGCGAGGTGGATACCGGAGCGACAGGCGATGGCGAGACTTCGTAAGGCATGGGTCCGGGCGACCTCGAACTGAAGAACGATTCCGATCCTTGCACGGATTCTGTGACGGCGTGCCGACAGCCTGAGGCGCCCATAAGCTTCGCCGCACGGTTTCTTTAGGATTGTCGCCTATCGTACACCCAAGGGGAGGCCTCGTGGACCGCATCATCCATTGCATTGCGCACGATCACGACTGGCGGATTACGGTGTTCGCTGCGTTGATCTGCATGGCCGGTCTGGGCGTCTCCACCCACGTCATGCAGCAGATGGGCCGACGCGACCCCAATCGACGCCGCCGCTCGGTCCTGCTGGCCGTCATGATCGGGGCCTTGTCGATCTGGGCGACCCATTTCGTGGCCATGCAGGGGTTCGTGGCTGGCGTGCCGGTGCGTTACAATCCTTTCCTGACGGTCGCCTCCCTGGGGATCGCACTGGCCATGATCGGCCTGACGATTGGCTCGACGTTGATGGGCAAGGGCCGCATGTGGCGCGTGCTTGCCGCGGTGATCGCCGTCGCCGGCGTCGGAGCCATGCATTACCTCGGTATGGCCGCTATCAAGGCGCCCGCGCACATCAGCTGGGATCCCGGCCTAGTCGCCCTGTCCATCATCGCGGCCCTGGCGATCGGCGGTGCGACGGCCTTCTTCTATCGTCGAGGCGGCCTGCTGCGCCTGCTGGCGACGACGACGGGACTCTCCGCGACCGTCATCGTTCTTCATTTCATCGGCATGGCGGCCATCACGGTGACGCCGGACCCAACCGTCGCCGCCGACCAGGGGCTGTCCAGCGAGGCGATGCGATTGCTGCTGGCCGCCATTCTGCTGATGATCTGCACGGCCGCCGGCGTGCTCGGCATGATGGCCTATATTTCGCGCGCCACCGCGCTGCGCCGTATCCGCGAGGCGGTGGACGCCATGCCTGACGGCCTGGGCTTCTATGATTCCAAGGATCGGCTGGTGCTTTGGAATGCCCGCTATGCCGAGGTGAACCCCGAGCTCGAGCCGCATCTGGTCGTCGGCCTGACCTTCCGAGAGGCCTTGCGCATCGGCATCGACGAAGGTCGCTATCAGGAGGCGGCGGGTCGCGAAGAGGAATGGCTGAACGAGCGCATGCAGGCGCGTCGTCAGCTGTCCTCGAACAGCGAGCAGCAGGTCGCCGGCGGGCGTTGGCTGCGTATTCAGGATCGCCGCACATCCGAGGGCGGAACCGTCACGGTCTGCAACGACATCACCGATCTGAAGCGCGACGCCGAGGCCCTGTCCGAAGCGCGTGACGCGGCCGAGGCCGCCAATGTCGCCAAGAGCCAGTTTCTGGCCAACATGAGCCATGAGATCCGCACGCCGTTGAATGGTGTGATCGGCCTGTCCCAGGCCCTGGCCAAGACCGATCTGACGGCTGAACAGCGTGAGATGCTGGATCTGATGCAGGCGTCGGGAAAGACGCTGCAGACCCTGCTGAGCGACATCCTGGATCTGGCTCGCGTCGAATCGGGCAAGCTGGAGCTGACCGAAGACGCCTTCGAACTGGCGACGGTCGTGCGCGAGGCGGCTCAGCTCTACGCCGAGAACGCGCGTGAGAAGCATCTCGACTTCCACGTCGATATCGATCTGGAGGACGACGTCTGGATCCTGGGCGATGCGGTGCGCCTGAAGCAGGTGCTGACCAATCTGATCTCGAACGCCGTCAAGTTCACCAGCAAGGGATTCGTCGGCCTGATCGTGCAGCGTGGCGCGGACCGCGAGGGCTCGCCCGTGCTGCGCTTCACCGTCGAGGACAGCGGCATCGGCTTCGACGCCGCGACGCGGGCGCGCCTGTTCAGCCGGTTCGAACAGGCCGACGGCGGCATCACCCGCAAGTTCGGCGGCTCGGGTCTTGGCCTGTCCATCTGTCGTCAGCTGGCCGAGATGATGGGCGGCGACCTGGGCTGCGAGAGCGAACCCGGCGGCGGCGCGGCCTTCATCCTGACTTTGCCGCTGAGACAGACCCAGGCCCCGTCGCGCAAAGAACCAGCGCCGGCCCAACCCGCCGTCGTGGAGCAGGCGCGGACGATCCGCGTGCTGGTCGCCGACGACCATCCGACCAACCGCCGTGTCATCGAACTGATTCTGGCGCAGACGCCCACGCAGATCGTGATCGCCGAGAACGGCGCCCAAGCGCTGGAAAGTTTCCGGGCCGACACCTTCGACCTGGTGCTGATGGACATGCAGATGCCTATCATGGACGGGCTGACGGCGACTCAGGAGATTCGCCTGCACGAGGCGACGATGGGCCTAGATCGCACGCCGATCGTCATGCTGACCGCCAACGCCATGCCAGAGCACGTCGCCGCCGGACGCGCGGCCGGGGCCGACCACCACCTGGCCAAGCCGTTCAACGCCGCCGAACTGCTGGGCATCGTCGCGGCGCCGACGTCGCTGCTGAAGGATCGCGCGCGGGCGGCGTGAAGCGGAACCTTTGACGGTTGCGCCTTGGACCTGATGCGTGTAATAGCCCGCGCTCTTGAATTCGAGGGTTCATCACCCCCGCCGCGAGAGCCCCGGGTTGGCGCGGCGTTTCCGTTGTTGTTGAGGCGAGCCACATGGCCGAGATCATTCTGAACGTGGACGTCCGCGATGGCGTCGGCACCGGCGGCGCTCGCGCTGCGCGTCGCGCCGGTTTCGTGCCGGGCGTCCTTTACGGCGGCGAGCAAGCCCCCGTCGCCATTTCGGTGAACGAGAAGGACTTCCGCAAGTCGCTCTACACCGGCAAGCTGCTGGGCCATCTGGTGACCCTGAAGTACGGCGACGAGACCCAGCCGGTCATCGCCAAGGACGTGCAGTTCGACCCCGTTTCGGACCGCCCCCTGCACTTCGACCTGATGCGCGTCGATGAGAAGGCTCCGGTCAAGATCGAAGTGCCGGTGCACTTCCTGAACGCCGATGAAGCGCCCTACTCGCGTCAGGGCGGCTCGCTGGAGATCGTCCGTCACGCCGTCGAGATCCTGGTCCGCGCCGACCAGATCCCGGAAGAGCTGGTTGTCGATCTGGCCAAGGCCGAAATCGGCGACACCATCCGCATCTCGGACATCAAGCTGCCCAAGGGCGCGGAAGCCACCATCACCGACCGCGACTTCGTGATCGCCACGGTCAAGATCTCGTCGGCCGCCCTGTCAGAAGCTGCTGACGAAGCCGCCGAGGCCGAGGCCGCCCCGGCCGAGAAGACCGAAGACTGATCCTTCGTCGCTTCGACAAGATCACGCCCCGCCCGGTTCGCCGTGCGGGGCTTTTCTTTGCCTGACGCAAACGGCAAGAGGACGCCATGATCATCATCGCGGGGCTCGGCAATCCGGGCGGGAAATACGAAAAGAACCGGCACAACATCGGCTTCATGGCCGCCGACGAGATCGCGCGCCGGTGGCAGTTCGGTCCCGAGCGCGCAAAGTTCCAGTCGATCGTCAGCGAGGGTCTGGTCGACGGGACCAAGGTCCTTCTGATGAAGCCCCAGACCTATATGAATGAAAGCGGTCGGGCGGTCGGCGAGGCGGCGCGATTCTACAAGATCAAGCCGAGCGAAATCATCGTCTTCCACGACGAGATCGACCTGGCCCCCGGGCGGTTCCGCATGAAGACCGGCGGCGGCGCGGCCGGCCAGAACGGCATCCGCTCCCTGATCAGTCATCTGGGCGCCGACTTCCGACGTGCGCGCATGGGCATCGGCCATCCCGGCGAAAAGGAACTGGTCATGCCCCATGTTCTGGGCGACTTCCACAAGGCGGAACAGCCTTGGTTGGACGCCATGCTTCAGGCCTGCGCCGACGCCCTGCCGTTCGCGATCGCCGGCGACGACGAACGCTATCAGGGCGAGGTCATGCGCCTAGCCCCCGCGCCCAAGTTCAGCCCCCGCCAGGCCGCGCGCGGCGAGCTTTAGGACAAACCGCCGCCTATCGCGCCGTCGCAAAACGCCGTAGAGGCCAGACGTGACCCGCGCCCAGGCCGACAATTGGTCGATCTCGCAATCGCTCGCCTTCCTGGCGGCGGTGTTCGCGCTCGTGCTCGGAACCCTGCTGCCGTTCGCGGCTCTCGCGGCGGTCCAGCCGGGTCATCCGCTGGTCATCTGTTCGGCGGAAGGCCCCCAGACGATCCAGTCCGGCGGCATGGACGGCCCGGTCAACAAGCACGTCGGGGCCAAATGCGCCGCCTGCGTCATGCCGTTGGCCGCCGCCCTGCCCTGCCCGCCTGCGCCCCAGCCGGCGCCGGTGGTCCGCACTGTCGAGCGCGTCGTCTATATCGCCGCCAGCGTCAGCCCGCCGCCGCCGGCGCGCGCGCCGCCGCGTCCGCCGTCCACCGCCCCACCCCAAGCCTGAACCAGACCCAAGCCCGCGCCGGCCCCAGCGCCCGCGCGCCGTCTCGTTCTGATTTCAGGTTCAATCCATGTCCTTCAAGACTACCGCAGCGCCCTGCGCGCTGCTGCTCGCCGCCCTCTCCAACGCCGGTTGGACGAGCCCCGTCCTGGCCCAGCAGACGCCCGAACCGGCTTTGCTGGACAGCGTCATCGTCACCGGCCGCCGCAACGCCGAGGATCCGCCCATCGTCGCAGACGCGCGACAGCGGCTGTCACGCACGCCGGGCGCCGTTGCTGTCATTTCAGCCGAATCCTATGCCGACCGGTATGCGACCAATCTCGCCGACGTGCTGCGCGATGCGCCTGGCGTCTATGCCCAAAAGAAGTGGGGCGGCGACATTCGCCTGTCGATTCGCGGATCGGGCATAGGCAATGCCGTCCACAACCGAGGCGTTCTGCTGGCTCAGGACGGCGTGCCGTTCAACGAGGCCGATGGGTTCGGTGACTTCCAGCTTATCGACCCGCTGATCGCCCGCTACACCGAGGTCTACAAGGGCGGGAATGCGCTGCGGTTCGGCGGAGCCCTGCTGGGCGGAGCGGTCAATCTGGTTACGCCGACGGGGCGCATGGCCTCGTCCAACCTGAACCTGCGCCTGGACGGCGGCTCTTACGGAACCGTGCGCGCCCATGCCGAGGTCGCGGGCGTTCGCGGCGACTGGGACGGTTTCGCCGCCGTCACGGGTCAGAGCGTCGATGGCTGGCGCCAACAGAGCGAAGGCAAGGCGCTGAACCTGTCGGGCAACATCGGGCGCAGCTTTGGGCAGGATCGCGAAGTTCGCCTGTTGGCCTCGTGGGGCGACATCCATCAGGAAATTCCGGGCAGCGTCAGTCTGTCCGACGCCCTGACAAATCCCGAGGCGGCCAATCCTGCCAATATCGCCCTCAACTATCAGCGCAATATGCGCTCGCTTCGCACCACTTTGCAGACCCGCTGGAGGCTGGACGACGCAACGGTGTTCGAGGGCGCTCTCTATGGAACCTGGAAGGATCTGGACCATCCTATCTTCCAGGTCATCGACCAACAGAGCCGCAACTACGGCGCCTTCGGCCGGTTCGATTGGCAGGGCCGGATCGGCGGGCTGCGCGCCGACGCCTTCTATGGCGCCTGGTATCGACAGGGTGATCTGGACGCCAAACAGTGGGTCAATGTCGGCGGACAGCAGAACGGTTTACGCGCCCGCAGCTTCCAGAACGGCAAGGGGCTGGATGTCTTCGGCGAGGGGCGGCTGTTCGTGACCGATCGCCTGGCGCTGGTGGCCGGTGGAACCTGGGGGCGCGCCGAGCGGGACTATCAGAGCTATCTCGTCCCCAACGTCGTCGGCACGATCGATCTGACCACCGACAAGATCTTCGACTGGTTCGCGCCTCGCGCCGGCCTGTTGTGGGAGAGCGAGGACGGCGCCCAGGTCTTCGCCAACGTCACCCGCTCGATCGAGCCGCCCAACTTCTCGGCCTTGTCGCCAACCGCCGGCGGCTATCAGCCCCTCGTTCCGCAAGAGGCCGTGACCTGGGAAGTCGGCACGCGGGGTCGGCGGGGACCGCTGACGTGGGACGTGACCGCCTATCGCGCCGATCTGAAACACGAACTGCTGAACTTTGCTGTAAATGCCGCCCTTGGCATACCGGCCGCGAACTTCAACGCGGGACCGACCATCCACCAGGGGATCGAGGCAGGGCTGGATTGGCGGATCGCGCCGGAGTGGCGGCTGCGCCAGACCTACGCCTTCTCCGACTTCTATTTCGACGGGGACAAGGTCTATGGCGACAGCCATCTGCCGGTCGTGCCGCCGCATCTGTATCGCGCAGAGCTTCGCTACGACGATCCGGCTGGCTGGTTCATCGCGCCCAGCGTGGAATGGTCGATCAAAAACGCCTGGGTCGACTACGCCAACACTCTGAAGTCGCCGTCCTACGCCGTCGCGAACCTGAATATGGGCTGGACCGTCAATCGCCGACTGACGGTGTTCGCCGATGTACGCAACCTGTTCGACGAAGCCTATGTGTCGAATTTCGGCGCGGTCACGGACGCCCGGGTGGCTACCGTGTCCAAGGCCGTCTTCTTCCCCGGCGACGGACGTTCGGCCTATGTCGGCGTCAGGATGAGCTACTGATGGCGCGCAATCTCGACAAGACGACGCCGGACGATCTGTCCGGCGCCTATCGCTCGGTCTGGCGCTGGCACTTCTATGCCGGCGTCTTCGTCATGCCGGTGCTGATGCTGCTGGCCCTGACGGGGGGACTCTATCTGTTTAAGGACGAAATCGACGGCTTTCTGTATCGCGACATGATCCGTGTGCCGGCCGTTAAGACCCAAGCGGCGCCGGATGCGTGGGTGGCTTCGGCCGCCCAAGCCGCAGGCGGGGGGCGCGTCGCCAATCTGGTCATGCCCGCGCGTGACGATCAGGCGATCCGGATCAGGGTCGATCGGCCCGATGGGGTGCAGAAGACGGTCTTCGTCGATCCGCACACCGGCCGGGCTACCGGCGTCATTCCGGCCGGCGGGTTCATGGAGCTGGTCAAGAAGACGCACAGCTTGACCCTGCTGGGGCGGCCGTTCAACATCATGGTCGAGATCGTCGCCGGCTGGACGATCATCCTGTTCGCCACAGGGCTTTATCTGTGGTGGCCGCGCGCGCGGGGCGTCGCGACCTTTGCACCGCAGACGACAGACAGCCGCCGACGACCGTTCTGGCGCGACTTGCATGGGCTAACGGGCTTCTATGTCGGCGGAGTGGTGCTGTTTCTGGCCGTGACCGGCATGCCGTGGTCCGCGGTTTGGGGCGACAAGGTCATGGGCGCGGTCAAGGAGACGGGGCTGGGGCGGCCGCCCGCACCCGTCGCCGGCGCCTGGCAGAAGGCGCAGCACCACGATGCGCCGGTCGGGGCCGGCTGGACCATGGAGGGCATGGTGATGACCCACGACCACGCCGGCCATGGCGGCCTGGCGCAGGTTCTGCGGGTCGCGGATCAGGCCAGCCTGGCGCGCCCCTACACGGTGAACATCCCCAAGGCCGATGACACCGCCTATACGCTGACGACCCAGGCGACACGGGTTCAGGACAGCCGGTCGCTCTACGTCGATGCGGCCTCCGGGCGGCTGCTGGGCGACATTGGCTATGACCAGTTCGGCGTCGGCGCCAAGGCCATCGAGTTCGGCATCTATACGCACCAGGGCACGCAGTTCGGACAGGCGAACCGCATCGTCATGCTGCTGGGCTGCATCGGCGTGTGGCTGTTGGCGATCAGCGGCCTGGTCATGTGGTGGAAGCGCCGCCCGCCCAATCTGTCGCGCCGACGCCTGGGCGCCCCGCCCGCCCCGCCGGGACCGCGAGCGCGCGCCGCTGTGCTCGGCATCGTCCTGCCCCTCGCCATCCTCTATCCCCTGACGGGACTGAGCCTGATCGCGGCCGTATTGCTCGACCGAGCCCTGCGTCCGATGATCCGGCGCCGTCCCGCCGCCTCGTGAAAGACCCGACGCCATGAAGACCAAACTCGCCCTTGCCGCCGCCGCCCTGTCGCTGGCGGCCTGCAATCCGTCCGAGCCGGCCAAGGCGCCCGCCGCTCAGACGCCGACCGCGACCGACGCCGTGACCGCAACCGACGCCTGGTGCCGCCCGTCGCCGAATGGGGCCAAGGCCGGCGGCTGCTACGTCACCCTGACCGCCGCGAGCGACGACCGGCTGATGGGCGGATCGACGCCGCGCGCCGCATCGCTTCAGGTCCACGAGATGAAGACCGAGAACGGCATGATGAAGATGGCCGAGCTGACGGCGGGCCTGCCCCTGCCCGCCGGTCAGGCCGTGGCCTTGGCGCCGGGCGGCAACCATCTGATGCTGATCGGGCTGACCGCGCCTATGGTTGCCGGCGAGACTGTGCCGCTGACTTTCCAGTTCGCGTCGGCGCCGGCGATCACGGTTCAGGCGCAGGTTCGCCAACCGGCCATGGAAGGCATGGATCACGCCGCCCACTGACCTCAGTTGAAGCGCGAGCCTGACAAACGGCTCTGAACCCGCTAAAGGCTCGCGCCTCACGAGGAATACCATGGCTCTTAAAGTCGCGATCGTCGGCCTGCCCAACGTCGGCAAGTCCACCCTGTTCAACGCCCTGACCAAGACGGCGGCGGCCCAGGCGGCCAACTATCCGTTCTGCACCATCGAGCCGAACACCGGCGATGTGGCGGTGCCCGAGGCGCGTCTGAACGCCCTGGCCGAGATCGCCGGTTCGAAAGAGATCATCCCGGCCCGCATCACCTTCGTCGACGTCGCCGGTCTGGTGCGCGGCGCGTCCAAGGGCGAAGGCCTGGGCAACCAGTTCCTGGCCAACATCCGCGACTGCGACGCCGTGGCCTTCGTCGCCCGCTGCTTCGTCGATGACGACATCACCCACGTTGAGGACCGCATCGATCCGATCGCCGATCTGGAGATCATCGAGACCGAGCTTATGCTGGCCGACATGGAAAGCCTGGAGCGTCGCCGGCCGCAGCTCGAGAAGCGCGCCAAGGGCGGCGACAAGGAATCCGTCCTGACGCTGAAGCTGGTCGATCTGGCCTTGGCCCAGCTGAACGCCGGCAAGCCCGCGCGCACCGCCGAGGTGTCCAAGGAGGACATCAAGGCCTGGCACATGTTGCAACTGTTGACGGCGCTGCCTGCCCTCTATGTCTCGAACGTCGAGGAAGGCTCGGCCGACAAGGGCAACGACCTGTCCGACAAGGTCGCGGCTCGCGCTGCCGCCGACAACGCTAACTCGGTCGTCATCTCGGCCCAGATCGAGTCCGAGATCGCCGTGCTGGACGACGAGGAACAGAAGGAGTTCCTGGAGACCCTGGGTCTGGAAGAGCCTGGCCTGAACCGTCTGATCCGCGAGGCCTATAAGCTGCTCGGCCTGCAGACCTATTTCACGGTCGGGCCCAAGGAAGCCCGCGCCTGGACCATCAATGTCGGCGACACCGCGCCCCAGGCGGCCGGCGTGATCCACACCGACTTCGAAAAGGGCTTCATCCGCGCCGAGACCATCGCTTTCGACGACTTTGTCGCTCTGCGCGGAGAAGCCAAGGCCCGCGAGGCCGGCAAGCTGCGCGCTGAAGGCAAGTCCTATGTCGTCAAGGACGGCGACGTGATGAACTTCCTGTTCAACTAGGCGGCGCGGCGGACGGGGTTTCGGCCCCGTCCTTCTTCATCATCTTTTCCAGCGGATTGGCGGGATCGGGCGCGCGCGGCGAACCGGGGCAGCGCGCCAGTTTCACCGTCTTCATGTCCTGATCGACATAGGTCAGGTTCATCACGTCGCCGCTCGTGCCCATGTGCACCCGCTCGGTCTGAGGCCGGCCCGCACATCGCAGCACTGCGACATAGCCGGAACCCGTCTCGTCGATGCTGGCGATGTCGCAGTTACGGCCATAGGCGTCGAAGCGCAGCGGCGTCAGGGTGATCGGGCTGCGTTCGCCCTGGGGCCGGGCGCACCATTGCGGGTTCGCCGCCCAAACGCCCACGAAACTGCGCGGCCCCCGCCCGGCCAGAGACGACGGGCCCGGCGGTTCGACCGGCTGCATGGCCTCGGGCGTGCGCAGGGGCGCCGCCGGTTCGTTCGGCGGATTGACCTCGTGATCGCCGCAGGCGGCCAGAAGGGCGATCGCACCCGCCATCGGGATCAAGGCTGTTTTCATCCCGCCACAACGCCACGGCCAAGGTTCGGGTTCAATCCGACTAACCGCGCCAGTGGCTGAGATCGGGTTCAGCTCAGAACCACCCGGCCGTCGATCATGCGGAAGGCCACGCCGGTGCGCTGGAACAGGCGGGCGATGACGGCGGACGGATAGGGCGCGCCCTGATCCAGCAGCCGCTCGACATCGCCGCGCAGCGACGGGTCGCGCGATGTCCGAGTCAGGGCCGTCAGCCATTCCTCGCGGCTGAGCACACTATCCGGCTGGCGCAGCAGAGGTCTGAGATAGTCGAACCAGTCGCCGCCGGTCCGCAGGCGTTGCGCGCCCTCCGCGGCCAGGGCGAAGACAGCCCCGCAGGCGTAATAGGCGCGGTGTTCGCCCCGGGCGCCGGCCTGGGCGACCGGCTGGCGAGCCAGGTTGACGCAGTCGTCCACCTCGGACTGAAGCTCGGCCCGGTCGTCATAGTTTGCATCAAGGGCCTTCAGGGCGCGCACGGCCATCAGGTCGGCCCCGCCCTCGGTGATCCAGGCCTCGTCGGCGAAGGCGTAGCGCACCGTCTGCCCCAGCCAGAAATGCGCCCCCTCATGGCCGATGAACCAGCGCGAACGCTCCACGATTTCCGGCTGGGGCGAGGTCACGCCCCTGCCCTCGAACGACATGACGATCAGGCCCGGCAGGACGCTGCCGCCCATGCTGGTCATGCTTTCGGTCGGCCCGTTCCAGGCCACCATGACGATGGGCGTATCGCCGCCAGAGCCCGGCGCGCCGAGGCGATCGCGATAATAGTGACCGACACGCGGCGCAAAGCCGCGGATCTCCTCGCCGATCCACGGCGGCAGATTGGGGTCCATGACGGTCGACAGGCCGTCCCCCGGCGTCACCGTCGCCTCGCCCAGCAGGACATAGCTGCGCTCGTCCGTCGTGGTCAGTTCGTCACGGCGGCGGCCGTTGAACAAGACGGGTCCATTCTCATCGCGCCACGTCACACGCGAGGGACCGCCATCCAGCCGGATCCGGTTCAGGTCGTCCGGCACCTGTTCAGCCGCCTTGGCCGACGGCAAAGCGAAGACATCCAGTTGTCGCGTCGGCAGCGCCACCGCGCCGTTGGAGAACAGCAGGGTCGGATATTCGGCCTCAAGATCCACCGCCTGCGGTCGAACGCGGAAGCGGACCTCGCGCGGCACGGGACCGCCGTCCGTGCTGCGGATGATGTCGTAATGGCCGCGTCGCTCCATGACGACGCCGGGCGTCTCGACCGTCCATTGGCGCGGTCGCCAGGGCTGGCGCGAATCCTGTTCCAGCGCCGAATCCTGGAAGGCCCAGACCGGCACGTCGCGCCCGAAGCGATAGTCGATGTTCAGTTGATCGCCGTCGCGCGTCACCGTCACCTGGGGTCCGCCTTCCTCCTGAAAGGTCGTCGGCGCCGACATGGGCCCGGCGGCGCAGGCGCCGCTCATAAGGGCGAGGGCCAGCATGGCGGACGAGGCGAAGGCGTGGACGCGCAAGGGCGATCTCCTGAAGGGCGCTCGGCGCGAAGCCTAGCGGTCGTCAACGCGCCGCGTCAGCTTACGGTTTCGTCAGGCTGGGGCCCGTTCCAAGGCACGGCCCGCCGCCGCCAGTTCGCCGGCCATCACGGCCTTTAGCCGCTCCGGCGCCAGGATCTGCACCTGTTCGCCCCAAGTGAACAGATGCCAGGCCAGCTCGCGCATGCCCGAGGCGCGGAACCGCACGATCACGCCGCCGTCCGGCTGATCCTCGAACGATTGGGTGGGGTGCCAGCGCCAGCTCTTGGCCTCGGCCGCGCCCTCGGGCGTAATGCGCAGCACGACGTCCTCGATCTCGTCCTGATAGATGCCGAAGGACTGGCTGGCGAAGACGCCGAGGTCGAAATCGGCGGGCGGCACGGCCATCCCCTCCTGCGGGGCGACGTGGCTCATTCGGTCCAGGCGGAAGGTCTGGATGCGGCCGGTCTCGCGATCGGCGGCGACCAGATAGTTGGCCCGGCCGAACATGACGCCGCACGGCGCCACGCTGCGCCGACGCGGCTCGGCGCCCGGACGGGAATAGGTGAAGCCCAAGGGCTGCTGCGCCAGCACCGCCGCGCGAATGGCGGTCAGCATCGCCTCGTCGGCGGAGGGGCGCGGCCCGGCCTGGACCGCAATGGTCTCGGCCCGGACCAGGGCCTCCAGATCCGGCGCCATCCGATTCAGCGTGGTCGAACGCATCGCCGCCTTCAGCTTGCGCTCCAGCCCCTCCAGCGCCATGGCGCGCGCCGGTTCGCCGGCGGCGCGCAGGGCGGTCGCGGCCTTGGACAGTTCCAGCATTTCGGTCGCCGTCGGCGCCTGTTCGAAGGCCGACAGCCCCCCCCGGATGCGCCAGCGCTTGGACGGCGGATCCGAGAGCTCGTCCACCTGGGGGAACAGCATCAGAACCGCATCACGCATCCGTTCAGCGGTGCGGCGGCCGACGCGCATATCGCGCGCGATCTCATCCAGGCTCAGCCCTTCGGCGCTGGCGGCCATGCGGCGCGCCAAATCGATCACCATCGCCGCCTTGTCGTGTCTCAATGCCTTCGCCGATCCTTACGTCCGTTTCTGACGCAACACTGCTTCATAACGACATCATCGACAAGAGGCCCCCGCTTCAGGAGATCATCAGATGGCGCGTTTCCAACCCACCCAGACCGTCAACGCCAGCCGCTATATCATCGTGCCGTGCGAGGCCGATGGGTCGTCCGACCTCGCCGTGATCTGGGACCGTCTGGAGGAACAGGTGGTCGACGTCATCTCGGCCGCCGCCAGCAGCCGCTATTCGGACGAGGACATGCTGTGGGACGAAGGCCGCGCCGGCGACATGGCCCCCGAATGGCGGATGGCCGCCTGACCTCAGGCCGCCTTGGGCTTGGTCCAGCGGTCGATCATGCGCTGGGCCGGTTGCTCGACCAGTCGGTGAGCCGCCACGGCGACCGCGACGATGAAGCCGAACATGGCGACGGCGAACAGGTCGTTCAGCCAGACAGAGCCGAAGTCGATGCGACGAACGGGGACCCGGTCCAGCTTCTTGGCCACGATCATCATCACGGTCAGGATGAACATATGGACCATGTAGATGGCGAACGACCAGCGCCCCAGGGTGACCAGAGCCGGGTGGTCCAGCACGCGTGACAGCGCCCCCTCCTCGCCGGCGAAGACCCAGATCAGCGCCACGAAGATCAAGGTGACGGCCACGGTGATCGGCCCCTGAGCATAGCCGATGAAGACGCAGGCGGCGACGATGGCCGCGATCTCCAACAGCGTCGCGGCGCCGCCCTTGAGCCGCGGAATGCGGGTCCAGAGCCCCTGCAGCAGGCAGCCCAGGAAGAAGCCATAGACCGCGCGCGGCACGGCGAAGTCATAGGTCGTATTCATCCAGCGCCGCGCGTAGCTGAGCACCAGCACGCCGCCGATGATCGCCAGCACCAGCCCGATCCAGCGGAAACGCTTTGGCGCAATCAGCACCAGGCCCGCGAAGATCAGATAGCAGGCCCATTCGGCGCTGAGCGTCCACGATGGCCCGTTCCACGTCAGATAGGGATGCACATGCCAGGCCTGGATCAGCGCCAGATTGGTGAAGATCGCCTCGATCGACCGATCCCGCGTGAACGGCGGCGCACTGTCGAAATGGAAGACAAGCCGCGCCAGCTCCAGCCCGATGAAGGCCGCCAGCATCAGGAGGTGCAGCGGCCAGATCCGCCCGAAGCGCCGCACCATGAATCGCCCGGCGTCGCGTCCTGACTGCAGTCGGTTCGCATAGGCATGGGCAATGACGAAGCCCGACAGGACGAAGAAATAGTCGACGAACAGATAGGAATGCTGGATGAAACCCCAGTCGCGCCAATGACTTGCGACCGGCATGTGGAACATCACCACAAGGATGGCGCACACACCCCGCAGGGAGTCCAAAGCCTCAAAACGGCGATGGGCGGCAGGAAGAGGTTCGGACAATGTGTTCACGGACGCGTGATAGCGCCGGTCAAGGTTGCGCGATAGGGGTCTGACGAGACTTCAGTCCGCCCCGGCTTTGAGCGCACGAACAGCGCGACCGCAAAGGTCGCGCAGAACCGCCTGATCGACATCTTCCAAACGCGAAATATAGAGGCAGCCAACGCCGGTTTTCACCTCGCCCAAGCGGGCGATAAGCTCGGCACGTTCAGGGAAATCCCCAGCGACATAAAGCACCAGATTGGCTTTTCGCGGCGAGAAGCTGATCAGCGGCCAGCCGCCCTTGGGGCCGCCGTCATTGCCGAACCCGATGATGGACGATCCCCAGAGCACGGCCGGTTCACCGGTGATCTCCGACATCAGCGCGGCGACGGCATGAGCGTCAGACCGTCGGCGTGGATCGTCGATCGCAGACAAGAAGTCATCGACAGAGGCGTCTGTGGGGCCGGTCTTGGGCGTGCTGGCCATGGCTCAAAGCCGCTTCACGATCCCTTCGACCATCTTCTTGGCGTCGGCGAACAGCATCATAGTGTTATCGCGGAAGAAGAGTTCGTTCTCGACCCCGGCATAGCCCGAGCCCATGCCGCGCTTGATGAACAGCACCGTGCCGGCCTTTTCCACGTCCAGGATCGGCATGCCGTAGATGGCGCTGGTCGGGTCGGTCTTGGCCGCCGGGTTGGTCACGTCATTGGCGCCGATGACGAAGGCGACGTCGGCGGTGGCGAACTCGGCGTTGATGTCCTCCAGCTCGAACACCTCGTCATAGGGGACGTTGGCCTCGGCCAGCAGGACGTTCATATGGCCCGGCATCCGACCGGCGACGGGGTGGATGGCGTATTTCACCTCCACGCCTTCCTCCTTCAACTTGTCGGCCATTTCACGCAGCGCATGCTGGGCCTGGGCCACCGCCATGCCGTAGCCGGGCACGATGATGACCTTGGACGCATTCTTCATGATGAAGGCGGCGTCCTCGGCCGAGCCCTGTTTAACCGGCCGCGTCTCCTTGGCGCCGGCGGGACCGGCCGCCGCATCGCCGCCGCCGAAGCCGCCCAGGATGACGCTGATGAAGCTGCGGTTCATACCCTTGCACATGATGTAGCTGAGGATCGCGCCCGACGATCCGACCAGAGCGCCGGTGATGATCAGAGCGATGTTCTCCAACGTGAAGCCCAGCGCCGCCGCCGCCCAGCCGGAATAGGAGTTCAGCATCGACACGACGACCGGCATGTCGGCCCCGCCGATGGGGATGATCAGGGTCGCGCCCAAAACGAGCGCGATCAGGAAGACGCCCCAGAAGGCCCAGGTCGCCGCGCCATTCGTGCCGATCAGGATGCCGATCAGGAAGACCAGACCCAGCGCCAGGCCGACATTGATCAGATGCCGCGCCGGCAGGATGATCGGCGCGCCGCTCATGTTGCCATTCAGCTTGGCGAAGGCGATGACCGAGCCGGTGAAGGTGATAGCCCCGATGGCGACGCCCAGGCTGAGTTCGATGATCGACAGCGTCTTGATGCCGTTTCCGTCATCCGACAGGATTCCAAAGGCCTCGGGCGCATAGATGGCGCCGATGGCGACCAGGCAAGCGGCCATGCCGACCAGACTGTGGAAGGCCGCGACCAGCTGCGGCATGTCGGTCATGGCCACGCGCTTGGCGATCAGGGCGCCCGCCCCGCCCCCGACGATGACGCCGCCCGCGATCAGGGCCAGGGTCACGGTGTCCAGCGCGCCAGTGGTGCCCAGCGTCAGCAGGGTCACGCCGATGGCCAGCGCCATGCCGACCATGCCGAAGGTGTTGCCCTGACGGCTGGTCTCGGGGCTAGACAGCCCCCGCAGCGAAAGGATGAACAGGACGCCTGAAACCAGATAGGCCAGTGCGGCCAAAGATGCGTTCATCACGCCCCTCCCCTCAAGACGTGCGGGCCAGCCGCCACAGGGCGGCGGCGATGAACAGCGGGCCGATGAAGAACAGGGCCCATTCGAAGACGCCCAACGGCCGGTCCTGCGTCACCACGCGAACCAGAATGGCCGAAAAGACCAGGGCGATGCCGCAGTCGTGCAGCCGCTGGCGCTTGATCGGCGTCTTGGCCCCGAACCAGCCGTACAGCCACAGGCCGAAGCCGATGCCGGTCGCGACCCAGGATCCAGTGATAGCGATCTGTGCGGCGTCCGTCACGAAGACGCCTCGGGAGCGGCCTTAGCAGCGGGCCGCTCCTTCTTCTTGTACATGGCCAGCATCCGCCGCGTGACCATGAAGCCGCCGAAGATGTTGACGCTGGCCAAGGTGACGGCGAGCACGCCCGCGCCCTTGGCGATCCAGGCGCTGGGGCCGCTCGCGTCACCGGACACGGCCGCCGCCGCGATCAGGCCGCCGACGATGATGACGCTGGAAATGGCGTTTGTCACGGCCATCAGTGGCGTGTGCAGGGCCGGCGTCACGCTCCAGACCACATAATAGCCGACGAAGATCGCCAGTACGAAGATGGCCAGGCGGAAGACGGTGGGATCGACGTGTTCCATGTCAGGTTTTCTGCTCCAATCGAGCATCGATGCTGATGAGAAGTCGAAGGACTCCCCCGTTGATGACGCTGCCGAAAAAGATCGGCCCGACTTTGGTAAGCGCCCTGCCGAATGCTGCGCCGGACTGGTCCTGCACGAATGCAAACATCAGCAGAAACAGGCAGAAGACAGCTCCGCCGAAAATCACGATCAAGGAAAAAATCGACAGAGCATTACGAAGGCCAGACCCGATCATCCCCGCAACCCCTCATGCACCACGGCTCCGCCGTCTGTGACCACCGCCGCCTTCAGAATCTCGTCTTCGAAGTCCACCGACAGGCCGCCGTCCTTGATCAACAGACCCACAAACGCGGTCAGGTTGCGGGCGTAGAGGGCGCTGGCGTCTGCGGCGATGCGGCCGGGCAGATTGGCCCAGCCGACGATGGTGACGCCGTTCGCGGTGGTCACGACCTCGTTGAGCTTGGAGCCCTCGACATTGCCGCCCGCCTCGACTGCCAGATCGATGATGACCGAGCCGGGCTTCATTGAGGCGACATGGGCGGCGGTCAGCAGCACCGGCGCGGCGCGGCCGGGGATCAGGGCCGTGGTGATAACGATGTCCTGCTTAAGCACATGGGTCGCGGTCAGTTCGGCCTGTTTGGCCTGATATTCGGCCGACATGGGTTTGGCATAGCCGCCGGCGGTCTGGGCGTCCTTGAACTCCTCGTCCTCGACGGCCAGGAACTTGGCGCCCAGGCTTTCGACCTGTTCCTTGGTCGCGGGGCGGACGTCGGTGGCGGTGACGACGGCGCCCAGACGACGCGCGGTGGCGATGGCCTGAAGCCCGGCGACGCCCACCCCCATGATGAAGACCTTTGCGGCGGCGACCGTGCCGGCCGCCGTCATCATCATCGGGAAGCCCTTGCCATAGGCATAGGCCGCCTCGATCACCGCGCGGTATCCGGCCAGGTTCGCCTGGGACGACAGGACGTCCATGACCTGGGCGCGGGTGATGCGGGGCACGAACTCCATGGCGAAGGCGGTGGCGTTGGCCCCGGCCAGGGCGTCTACGGTCGCCTTGTCGCGCCAAGCGTCCAGCATGGCGATGACGATGGCGCCGGGTTTCAGCGCGCTGGTTTCCTGAGCCGTGGGGCCGCGCACCTTCAACACGATGTCGGCGCCGTCCAGCGCGGCGCGGGTGTCCGGCTTCACCACGGCACCTGCGGCGGCATAGTCGGCGTCGGGAATGGAGGAGCCAAGACCGGTCCCGGCCTCGACCGTGACGGTCGCCCCAAGGGCGATCAGCTTCTTGACCGTCTCGGGCGTGACGGCGCAGCGCGTCTCGCCTTCGCGACGTTCACGGGTGACGGCGATAGCGACGGCCAAGCGAATCCCCTCGTTCTTTTCGTTGAACGAAGGTTAGGCCGTTCCGGCGCAAGCCGTCAAAGCACTGTTATGCCGAAGCTTGGCGAGGGCGCGTTATTTCAGACCGCCCGAGGGCGATCCCATGCAAGGCTCAGTGCGCGGCGCCGGGCTTGGACTTCAGCGCCACGAAGCCGACGCCGCCCAGAACGACCGCGCCGATGACGGCGGCCATGAAGCTGCCGCCTGGGTGGAACCACAGGGTCAGGAACAGCAGCAGCACGGCGATGGCCAGGCTGCCCCACTTGGCCAGGTCCAGGAACAGGCGGTAGGTCGAAACCTGTTCGCGCACTTCCATATGGCCGTGCAGATAGGCTTGCGCATCGGCGTCGGCAGGTGCGTTGGCGGTGTCGTGCAGGTCGGCCATTCGTGGAATCCCCTCGTCGTTATCGCGGACTTACACCGAGGCGACGGCCCCGCTCAAGCCCGCAGTCATGCCCTGGTCAGGCCAGCGCCTCGAACTGATCGACCAGACGCTCCAGCCTCTGACAGCCCACGCTCCAGAAGGCCGGGTCGCGCGGGTCCAGACCGAACGGCTTCAACGCCTCGACATAGGTCCGCGATCCGCCGCCGGCCAACAGCTCGCGATATAGCGGCGTGAACCCAGCCGGGTCATTGCGTCGCGCCTCCATCAACGCCGCAACCAGCAGGTCCCCGAACGCATAGGCGTAGACGTAAAACGGCGAGTGGACGAAGTGGCTGACATAGGCCCACCAGTGTTCATAGCCGGGGTTCAGCTTGACCGACGGCCCCAACGAGGCGCCCATTTCCTCCAGCCACAGCTGGTTGATCCGCTGCTGCGACACCTCGCCCTGCAGCCGCTCGTCGTGGAAGCGGGTTTCGAACCGGTGGAAGGCGATCTGGCGCACGACGGTGTTCAGCCCGTCCTCGATCCGACCGGCCAGCAGGCCGCGCTGCTCGGACTTCGGCGCGGTCGCCAATAGACGATCAAAAGTCAGCCCCTCGGCGAAGATCGACGCCGTCTCGGCCAGGGTCAGGGGCGTATCGGCCAGAAGCGTGCCCTGATCGGCCGCCAGGGTCTGGTGGACGCCATGACCCAGTTCGTGCGCCAGGGTCAGCACGTCGCGCCGCTCGCCCATCCAGTTCAGGAAGACATAGGGATGGCGGTCGGCGGTGACGGGGTGGGCGTAGGCGCCCGACTGCTTGCCCGGCCGCGCCCGGCCGTCGATCCACGGCTTGTCGAAGAAGCCGCCGGCCCGGTCGGCGAAGTCGCCGCCCAGGTCCGAGAAACTGTCCAGCACGATCTCGCGCCCCTGGGTCCAGGTGAAGGCGCGCGGGGCGGTCGTTTCGATAGGCGCGTTGCGGTCCCAGTGGTCCAGGCGCGCCTTGCCCATCGCCTTGGCCTTCAGCGCATAATAGCGGTGCGACAGGCGCGGATAGGCGGCGGCGACCGCCTCGGCCATCGCATCCACGGCCTCGCCATCCACCTCGTTGCCCAGGTGACGGCTATCGGCGGGACGTTTGAAACCGCGCCAGCGATCCTCCATCGCCTTGTCGGCGGCGACGGTGTTCAGCACCAGGGCGAGCGTCGGGGCGCGGGCGGCCAGCGCCTCAGACAGACCCTCGGCGGCGGCCTTGCGGCGTGCGGGCTTGGCGTCCGACAGGCGGTTCAGCGCCTCGGCCAGCGTCAGTTCCTCGTGGCCCGCCTTTGCACGCAGGGCGGCCAGTTGCTCATCAAACAGGCGCGGCCATTGGGCCGTGATCGGGCCGCGCTCGGCGATGAAGGTCTCCAGTTCGGCCGAAAGCTCATGCGGCTTCATCGCCCGCACGCGCCGCAGCCAAGGCCGCCAGCGCGCCGCGCCCGCGTGGGCGGTGAGCGCCGCTTCCAGCGCCGCATCGTCGATCTGATTGATCTCCAGCGTCAGCCAGACGGTCGGGGTGGCGATGGCGGTGATCTTCTCGCGCACATCGGCCTCGAATCCTTGCGCCGTCGCATCATCACGCGCAGTCGAGGCGGACAGAAAGGCGTAGGCGCCCAGCGCACCCAGCACATCGGACGCCTGCTCATAAAACTGGATCGCGCGGTCCAGCGCCTCGCCCAGCGCCTGCGCGCCCTGATCCGCCGCCAGCCGCCCCTTCAGCCCGTTCAGCGCCTCGACAAGACCGCGCGCCTTTTCAAGATCGGCGGCGACCTTGGCGTCGTCGCGCGACGCATAGAGGTCGGTCAGGTCCCATAGCGGGGCTTCAGTGTTGGGCGTCTTGAAGGGAGCGTTCATGCCCCTGTTCTGGGGATGCGCGGCGACGGCCGCAACCGTCCCTTGCGCTTTCTCGGCGTCACGGCCCGTGCAATCCTGCCTTTCGGAGACGCGTGAATGACCGAAACCCTGCAACATGACACCGGCCGGACGGGCCTTGGCGGGGCCTCGGCCCTGTTTGCGATTCGCCTGGCGACAGGTCTGGTTCAGGGGCTGGCCCTCTATCTGCTGTATCTGGCGGCCGACAGCCGCGTCTGGCCCGAAACCCAGCCGGTGGTGTTCGGCGCCCTGGCCCTGGCGGCCGGCTATGTGCCGGTGGTGGTTCTCGCCGGCGTCGGTCGGGTCAAGCCGCTGGCCCTGATCCTGTGGGCGGCGGCCGCAGCCGGCGTGCTGGCTCTGTTGGGCGCCCACGATGTCGCTCGCCAGGTGCTGAAGCCGCAAGAGGAGCCGCCTTTCCTGAGTTTCCCCGTGCTGGCCTTCGGCGCGGCGGCCCTGTTCATCGCCCACCACCTGATCGTGCCTGCGATCCGCGAACGACGCTGGATCGTCGACTATCCCGACTATTTCGACATCGCCTGGAAGGCGGGGGTCCAACTGGCCCTGTCGCTGGGCTTCACCGGCGCCTTCTGGATCCTGCTGCATCTGGGCGCGGCCCTGTTCAAGATGATCGGCCTCGGCTTTCTGCAGCACCTGCTGAGCGAGGCGTGGTTCGCCATTCCGGTCACAGCCCTGGTCTTCGCCACCGCTGTCCAGCTGACCGATGTGCGCGACGGCCTGATCCGGGGCGTGCGGACCGTGGCGTTGATGCTGCTGTCCTGGCTGCTCCTGGTGATCACGGTCCTGGTCGGCGGCTTCCTTCTCGCCCTGCCCTTCACCGGATTGGACGGCCTGTGGGAGACGCGCAGCGCGACGGCGCTGGTGCTGTCGGCCGCCGCCGCCCTGATCGTGCTGATCAACACGGCCTATCAGGATGGGCGCGCCGACAATCTGCCGCCGGTCGCTCTGCGATACGGCGCGCGGGCGGCGTCGGTCCTGATCGCGCCGTTGATCGTTCTGGCCGCCTGGGGCCTAGGCTTGCGGATTGGCCAGCATGGGTTGACGCCCGATCGGATCATCGCCGTCGCCTGCACGCTGATCGGCTTGGTCTATGGCGCGGGCTATCTGCTGGCGGCCGTGAAACCGGGAGGCTGGATGAAGCCGCTGGAGCGGACCAACGTCGTCGCGGCGGTTCTGTCGGTTCTGGTCATCCTGGCCCTGTTCAGCCCTTTGGCCGATCCGGCGCGGCTGGCCGTGCGGGATCAAGTGGCTCGACTGGAACGGGGCGCCGTGTCCGCTGAAGCGTTCGACTACGACTTCCTGCGGTTCGAGAGCGGCAAGGCCGGCGAGGCCGCGCTCCGTCGTCTGGCCGCATCCACAAACCCTCGCATCGCGCGAAACGCCCGCGCCGCCCAGGCCCGCCCCTGGCCATCCGGCGATACGGCGCAAGGACGGCAAGAGCGCAAGGCCGCCATCCGCCTGAAGGCCGCCGATGGCCAATCCGTGCCCGCCAGCTTCGTCGATCAGTTGGACGCGCAGGTCGACGTGCTGTTCAGTTGCAATGCGGAAACGCCCTGCGTCGTGCGATCGACGGACCTGAATGGCGACGCACGAACCGATCTGCTGGTCGCCACGGCTCGCGAAATCGTCGCCTTCGATCAGGACAGCCAGGGCCAGTGGCGCGTGACGGGCCGATATGGCTTCACCTGCGGGCGCAATGCTGAGCGGATGAACGAGGGCCTGTCGAAGGGCGTCGCGACGGCGCCGGCCGCCCTTCCCGACCTGGTTGTCGACGGCCAGAGATTGCGCGCCAGCCCCGAGGTGCGATGCGACGCGACAGAGCTGCGTTAACGGGACGCTCACCACGCCGTGTCACCCGATTTTCACCTCGCCACCCTAGGAATCGTCCCGAAACGATCCATCCGTGACGGGTTGGGCGACAGGACAAGGGATTTTCATGGCCAAGACCATCCTGGTCGTTGACGACGATCCGACCCAGCGCCGGTTGATCCAGGCCGTGCTGGAGCGGGACGGCAACGCCGTGGTCCATGCCGCCAGCGGCGGCGAGGCCATCGACCGGATGACGCGCGGCGGCGGGGCCGACCTGATCCTGCTGGACATGGTCATGCCCGAGATGTCGGGGCTGGAATGCCTGGCCGAACTGCGCAGCGCCGGGATCAATGAGCCGGTCATCGTCCTGACGGCCAACGGCGGCATCGACATGGTGGTCAAGGCCATGCAGGCCGGGGCCCAAGACTTCTTCGTCAAGCCCGTTGGACCGGAACGGCTTCTGGTCGGCGTGCGCAACGCCATGCAGATGAAGCGCCTGACCGCCGAGGTCGGGCGCCTGACCAAGCGCGTCCAGGGCCGCACCAGCTTCGACGATATCGTGGGCGACAGCCCGCCGATGCGCATGGTCAAGGCGCTGGGCGCCCGGGCCGCCAAATCCTCCATTCCCGTCCTGATCACCGGCGAGAGCGGCGTCGGCAAGGAGGTCATCGCCCGCGCCCTGCACGGCGCCAGCGACCGGGCCGGCAAGCCCTTCGTAGCCGTCAACTGCGGCGCCCTGCCCGCCAATCTGATCGAATCCATCCTGTTTGGACACGAGAAGGGCGCCTTCACCGGCGCCGTGGACAAGACGCTGGGCAAGTTCCGCGAGGCGGACGGCGGCACCCTGTTCCTGGACGAGATCGGCGAACTGCCGCTGGACATGCAGGTCAAGCTGCTGCGCGCGCTGCAAGAAGGCGAGATCGATCCCGTCGGCGGCAAACGCCCGGTGAAGATCGACGTGCGCATCGTCTCGGCGACCAATCGCGACCCGGCCCAGCAGGTCAAGGACGGCGCCTTCCGCGAGGACCTGTTCTATCGTCTGAACGTCTTCCCGATCGAGGCCCCGTCCTTGCGCGACCGGCGCGAGGACATCGCGCCCCTGGTCGATCACTTCATCGCCAGGTTCAACGCCGAGGAAGGCAAGCGGATCGCCGGATGCGCGCCCGAAACCCTGGCCCTTCTGCAAGGGTTCGATTGGCCCGGAAACGTGCGACAGCTGGAAAATGCGGTGTTCCGCGCCATCGTTCTAGCCGACGCGCCCTTCCTTCAGCCGCACGATTTCCCGGCCATCTCCGGCGTCGCCGCGCCAATGCCCGATGCCCAACCCCTGCAAGCCGCCACAGCCGCCGGCACCCAGACCGACGCCGCCGCGCAGGTCGATCAGCCGATCCGGATCTTGGACGAGCGCGGCCATCTGCGCACGCTCGAGGACATCGAACGCGACCTGATCCAGCACGCCATCGAGGTCTATGCCGGCCATATGAGCGAGATCGCGCGCCGCCTCGGCATCGGCCGTTCGACCCTGTATCGCAAGGTCCGGGAACAGGGGCTGGAAGGTCAGTTGAAGGAAGCGGGCTGAGACCTACCCTCTCCTCCTCACATCGTGGGGAGGTGGCGCGGCGCTCCTTAGCGCCGTGACGGAGGGGCTCTTCACCGCATCATAGCGTCTTTGGAGATTCGCGAGCCCCTCCACCGCTGCGCGGTCCCCCTCCCCACAAGTGGGGAGGAGAAGATCACTCCGGCTTCTTTCGAGCCCAACGCCGTTTCGGCTCTTCGCCATTGGCCTTGGCGGTGATCTCTTTCAGCTTGCGGCCCTGCATCGCCGACAGGGCTTGCCCCGGGGCGCCCTTTTCGGGGTCGGCGAAGGCGCGGCCGTGGGTCTTCACGCGCTCGCTGACAGAATCGATGAACTCGCCCTCCCATTCGGACAGGGAAACGCCCGCCTTGTCCGCCGCGCGGCGAGCGCGTTTCAAGGCATTCAACGCAGCGCGTTTAGCCGCCTCGCGCTGCATCTCGAAGGGGCTGGGCAGCGGCTTCTTGTTGGCGCCATCGCCCTTCGGGCCGCCTGATCGCGACAGACTGCCTCCTGGCTTGAAGGGGGTGCGCTTCAAGCCGGGTCAGCCTCAGATCTCGCCGAGCGCCGAGAGGTAGAGGTCCAGGATGGCGTCCTCTTCCTGACGCTTGGCCTTGTCCTGCTTTCTAATGCGAATGACCTTGCGCAGGATCTTGACGTCGTAGCCCTCGCCCTTGGCCTCGGCGAAGACCTCCTTCATGTCGGTCATGACGGCCTGCTTGTCCTCTTCGAGACGCTCAAGGCGCTCGATGATGGTGCGAAGGCGGCCCTGCGCCGTGGCGGTGAGAACGTCGGAACCACCGTCGAACGAGGCGTCGTCAGCCATGGGAATACTCCAGAAATCAGGCGCGGACGCTAACCATGCGGACAGGCGCGCGACAACCGCCAACACGAAAAAGGCCGCGGACAGAAATCCGCAGCCTGTGGATCGTCAACTTTCAAGCGCGCTATCGCCCTTCGGGCTGCTTGAGCGCGACCCAGCGTGCGCACGCCGCCGAAGCGGCGCGCAGCGAACGCTGCTTAGCCCTGCTTCGCCTTGAAGCGCGGGTCGGTCTTGTTGATGACGAAGACGACGCCCTTGCGACGCACGACCTTGCAGTCGCGGTGGCGGGTCTTCAGCGACTTGAGCGAGCTACGGACCTTCATGGTCGGACGTCCTGAAAGAAACCAATAAGAAAGCCGCTGACCCGGTCGGATCGCGGCGGAGGCGGTCGTATAGAGAGAGGGCTTGCGAAGGTCAACCCGCCAAGGGGCAAAACCGCAGAAAACCCAGGCCCCGCCTGCCTGGCGACGCATTTTCTTACACGTGCTCAAGTAGCCTGAAGGGCGATAGCACCTCAAAAAAGCTGGAGGCCTGACCTCCGAGTCGAACGGAGGGTTTACGGGGTTGCACGCCCGCCGCGTCGCCGCTCCGCCATCAGGCCGTCAGAGCTGGTGCGTCATTACGACACACACGTATAAGGCGTCCAATACAAAGGTGGTTAACGGCGTGCCTTACACCCGACCGGGGAACAGTGAGGCAACGCATTCGCGCCGCGCGCGCTTTAGGGCGTCGAAATGACCGTTCGCGCGGATGTCATTTCGTGTCTGACCCCGGGGGCTTTAGTTTGAATCTCATGCGCTTTTCCTACCGCCTTCTCCTGATCGGCTGCGTCTCGGCCTGCGCGCCCATGCTGCCCGAGCCCCAGGTGAACCTGCCGACGCCCCAGCCTCAGCCGCAGGCGGGCTCCCCTGTCACGACGCCGGCCCCCGCCCCCCAGACGCCGCCGTTGGCCGCCTATGACCAGCAGGGTTTCGAGGGCTGGAAACAGGGATTTCTGGCGCGCAAGGGCGGCGCCCGCCGCGCGGACTACGCCCGGGAACTGGAGGGTCTGACGCCCGATCCAACGGTGATCCGCCTGGATCGCAACCAGCCTGAATTCTCCAAACCCGCCGGCGCCTATGTTCAGAATGCAGTGACCCCGGTGCGAATCGCCCAGGCCAAACAGCGCATCGACCGGGTGCCGTGGTCGGTGGTTCAACGATTCGGCGTGCCCAGCGAAATCCTGGTCGGCGTCTGGGCCCAGGAGAGCGCTTTCGGTCAGGTGCAGGGCGACTATGACGTGATCCGCTCGCTGGCGACCCTGGCCTATGACGGTCGCAGACGCGATTGGGCCGAGGGCCAGCTGAAGGACGCGCTGGACATCGTCGTGGACGGCCGGCGCGAGCGCGCGGGCCTGAAGGGCAGCTGGGCCGGGGCCATGGGCCAGACCCAGTTCATGCCCGACAACTATCTGCGCCTGGGCGTGGACCAGGACGGCGACGGCAAGGTCGATATCTGGCGCGACGACGCCGACGCCCTGGCGTCCGCTGCCAACCTGCTGGCCCAGGCCGGGTGGAAGCGCGGTCAGGGCTGGGGCTATGAAGTCACCCTGCCCTCCGGCTTCGACTATGCCGAGGCGGAAGGCCCGAAGCACAACTGGGCCTATTGGGCGGCCAAGGGCGTGCGCCTGGCGCAAGGCGGCACACCGAACGGGGCCGAGGCCCTGGAAGAGGCGACCATCCTGCTGCCCCAGGGGGCGAACGGTCCGGCCTTCCTGGCCCTGCCGAACCACTATGTGATCCGCCGCTACAACAACTCGGTGTCCTACGCCCTGGCCATCGGCCTGACGGCGGACGGGATCATGGGCAAGCCGGGGCTGACAAAGACCTGGCCCAACGATCCGTCGATGACGCGCGATCAGCGTATCGGGGCGCAGCGCGCCCTGACCCAACTGGGTTACGACACCCAGGGCGTCGACGGCGTGATCGGCTCCAACACCCGCGCGGCCCTGCGTCGCTGGCAAATCGCCAACAACCGGATCGCCGACGGCTATCTGACGCCGGCGCTGGCGGACGAACTGATCCGCCGGACGAACTGAGGCTGTAAATTCGGGCATGGTTCGACGCTCCTGCCTTTCACGGGCGGAGGGGATGGAGGGCTGGGCGGAGCGCCGGGCCTTCGCCCGGAGTGTGATTAGAGATTACCGTTTCGACGAAGGGTATGACGCTCCGCGCGGGGGGTTGGCCTGCAAGCTCGGG
>NZ_LMNC01000008.1:0-125632 GCF_001422455.1 Brevundimonas sp. Leaf280
CCCCCGCGGCCCGCCGGCCAGCCCGTTTCCGAGCGAGGCGGCTCTATACGGAGAGGCGGATTTGTCAGCAAGCGGATTCTGACACGACAGGGGAAGTTTCTCGCAGACTCATGATCGTCGATCAGGAATCGCAGTCCTCGAGCCTGTTCGGGGCCCGCAAATCCGGGCGTTTCGCCTTTTCAGGCCCCACCGAGACGCGACATCAGCTCTGGATCCTGCTCGGAGGCCGCGACCTCATCATCGAAGGCGCGTTGGGCGTCCGCCTCTTCCGAGAAAGTCGCCGGGTCGGACAGCCGCAGGCTTGAGACCCTATAGACATCGTCCTTCTGCTCGAGCGTGACGCCGCTGCGGGCGTGGAGGATGCGGGCGTCCATCGTCATTGGGCTGGTCTCCTGTTCCGATGCAGAACGCATCAATCGGCCGGATGGCTCTCCTCAATCGCCAGAAAGACCGTCGACGAGGCGCGAGCGCAGCTCTTCGTCATCCAGTCCCTGCACGACGATCATTTTCGAGCGCGACTGTCCGCCGCGTCCCACGCTGATCGACGACTTCGGCACGCCAAGGCTTTTGGCCAGCATCCGGATTAGGGCGTCGTTGGCCTCTCCCTCGATCGGACGGGCGCGGACGCGCACCTTGAGCACGGGTCGTCCCTCGGCGTCGGTCGCCCAGCCATCAATGCGATCGGCCGCAGCGCCAGGCTGCAGCCTTATGGGCAAGTTCGCCATGCCGTCCTCTACGGGCAAGAAAAAGGGCGCGGCTCCGATCGGCGCCGCGCCCCCTTCAGATCGATTCGACCTGGGCCTAGCCCAAGGCGGCCATCAGTTCCGGCACCACCGTCTTGTAGTCGCCGACCAGACCATAGTCCGCGACCTGGAAGATCGGGGCGTCCGCGTCCTTGTTGATGGCGACGATGGTCTTGGAGTCCTTCATCCCGGCCAGGTGCTGAATGGCGCCCGAGATGCCGATGGCGATGTAGAGCGCCGGGGCGACCACCTTGCCGGTCTGACCGACCTGATAGTCGTTGGGCGCATAGCCGGCGTCGACCGCCGCCCGCGAGGCGCCGATGGCGGCGCCCAGCTTGTCGGCGAGCGGCTCCATCACGGCATGGAACTCGTCCGCCGAGCCCAGGGCGCGACCGCCCGAGACGATGATCTTGGCGGCGCCCAGTTCGGGCCGGTCCGACTTGACCATTTCCTCGGACACGAAGGCCGTCTTGGGCGCATCGGCGCCGGCGACGCTCTCGACCGGGGCCGAACCGCCCTCAGCCGCGGCGGCGAAGGCGGTCGGGCGCACCGTGATCACCTTCTTGGCGTCGGCCGACTGGATCGTCTCCAGCGCATTGCCGGCATAGATGGGGCGCACGAAGGTGTCGGCCGACACCACCTCAATGATGTCCGAGATCGGCGCGACGTCCAGCTTGGCGGCCAGACGCGGGGCGAAGTTCTTTCCGTCCGTGGTGGCCGGCGTCAGGATGGCGTCGTAGCTCCCGGCCAGCGGCAGGACGGTCGCCTCGACCGCCTCAGCCAGCATCTTGCCCAGACCAGCGCTCTCGGCCAGCAGCACCTTGCGGACACCCGCGATCTTGGCGGCGCTATCGGCGGCGGCCTGCGCCCCCTGCCCCAGGACCAGGACGTCCACGTCGGACGACAGGCCCAGCGCGGCGGTCACGGTCTTGTGGGTGGTGTCGCGAACGGTCGAACCGTCGTGATCGGCGATGACGAGGACAGCCATATTACAGCGCTCCCGCAGACTTGAGCTTGGAAACCAGTTCGGCCGCATCGGCCACCTTGACGCCGGCCGACCGCTTGGGCGGCTCGGTGACCTTGATGACCTTGAGGCGGTCGGCGACATCGACGCCGTAGTGGGCAACCGCCTTCATGGCGATCTCCTTCTTCTTGGCCTTCATGATGTTCGGCAGGGAGGCATAGCGCGGCGTGTTCAGCCGCAGGTCCACCGTGACCACCGCCGGCAGTTCGGCAGCAATCGTCTGCAGGCCGCCGTCGACCTCGCGCGTGACCGTGGCCTTGCCGGCATCGATCACCAGCTTGCCGGCGAAAGTCGTCTGGGGCCAGTCCAGCAGGGCGGCCAGCATCTGGCCCACGGCATTGTTGTCGCCGTCGATCGACTGTTTGCCCATCAGGACCAGGTCGGGCTTTTCTTCCTCGACCACCGCCTTCAGCAGCTTGGCGACCGCCAGCGGCTCAAGATCCGTATCCGATTGGATCAGCAGCCCCCGATCCGCGCCCATAGCCAGCGCCGTGCGGATGGTTTCCTGGGCCTGGGTGACGCCGATGGAGACCACGACGATTTCCGTCGCGGTGCCGGCGGCATGGTGTTCCTTGCCTTCCTTCAGACGAACCGCCTCTTCGACGGCGATCTCGTCGAAGGGGTTCATGCTCATCTTGACGTTGGCCAGATCGACGCCCGACTGATCCGCCTTGACGCGGGCCTTGACGTTATAGTCGATCACCCGTTTGACGGGGACGAGTACCTTCATGGGTCTATCCGTGAAATCGCCTGAATGTGTGGGCAGGACATGGAGCGGTCGCGAAGGCCTGTCAACGTAACGTGGGGTCAAGCTGTGGCTTCGATCCCTATCCAACGGACCACGAGATGAAGCGTTTCCTGACCTTTCCCCGCCTGGCGATGATCTTCTTCGGCCTGTTCGGCATCACGGTCGTCGGGATTTTCGCCCTGCAGGACTACTGGGTCGCGCCCGGCAAACGCTGCGAGGCGGCGGGCAAATGGTACGACATGGAAAGCCGCATCTGCGCCCAGCCCATCTCCATCGCGCAGATCACCGGCCGCCCCAATGGCGTGTCGCGCGCCGAGGCTTCGGCCGAGAAGAACCGGGAGCTGGTTCGGATCGAACAGGATCTCGCCGCCCAGAGCCGCGCCCGCGCCGCAGAGGCCGAGCGTCAGAAAGCCGCACTGGCGGCGGCGCGTCCCGCCGCCTGACCGGTTTCGCCTAGCGGGTCGCGCCGGGCTTCCATTTGATGTCGCTAGCGCCGTTGGCGTTGGCGCGTCGCGCAGCCACGAACAGATGGTCGGACAGGCGGTTCAGATATTTGACCGCCTCGACGTTCACGGCCTCGCCGTTTTCGATCAGACGCACCGCCTCGCGTTCGGCCCGTCGGCAGACGGTGCGCGCGACATGCAAATGGGCCGACAAGGGCGCGCCGCCCGGCAGGATGAAGCTGTCGAGCGCCTTCAGGCTCTCGTTCATCCAGTCGATTTCCTGCTCAAGGCGCGCAACCTGGCTCTCGACGATGCGCAAGGCCTCCCAGGCCGGCGGCGGGTCTAGAGGCGTGGCCAGATCGGCGCCCAGATCGAACAGCTCATTCTGGATCCGGCCCAGCATGGCGTCGATCCGGTCGTTCTGGCCGCTGTTCAGCCGGGCGACCCCGATCACCGCGTTCAGCTCATCCACCGCGCCATAGGCCTCGACCCGGGCATCGCTCTTGGACACAGGCGCGCCGGACGCCAGCCGCGTGCGACCGTCATCGCCCGTGCGGGTGTAGATCTTGTTCAGCGTTACCATGATCAGGCTCCCTGCGTCGCCTTCCACATCATGCCGACGACCAGCAGAATGACGGCGACCGCCTGAAGCCCGACGCGCAGCCGCATCAGCTTGTTGGAATGGCTGCGCGCATAGTCCCCGCCCCGGAACAGCGAATAGAGGCCGAAGCCCAGAGTGATGGTCACGGCCAGGATCGCGAGGATGATCAGAATGTCGAAAATCTGCATGCCGTCGTTCTAGACCCGGATCGCCGTCACGCGCCAGCACAGCGCTCAAAGCCGTTGTCCGGCGCGCAGGATCGAACGGCAGAAATTCGCCGACCGCAGATATTTTATTTCCCGAGCTAAGCCATTTGGTGACGATTGTTGGCGTAACGTCAGCGCCATGACTGATCGCGCCGTCCGCAACCTGGAGCACCTCAAGAGCTCGGCCTCCACAGCTCGCGTGCTGAATCTGCTGCGCGTGTGGGAGGAGAACGGCGACAGCGCGCCCGACGGCGCCGTTCGCAATCCCGACTGGGCGGCGCGTCCGATCTTCCGTACAGTGGCGCTGAACCGCGCCCTCATCATCAAGCATCGTCTTCGACGCAATGAGACCGATCTGTTCACCGGCCGACGCCAGGTCGCGACCAAGGTCGTCATTCCCATCGACGATGGAGATTTGAAGACCGGCGGCCGATACGTCTTCGTCAATCAGATCGGCTTTGAGCGGATGATGATGGAGGCGTTCGGCGTTGCGCCCAACCATCCCGATATCGAGACCCTGCGCCTGATCGACAAACTGCCGTCGCTGGATCCCTTCCTGCTGCGCGAGCAGTTGCGGCGCGGCGGCCTGGACCCCTCGCCCTGCTACTTCTCGATCAGCGACAGTGATCTTCAGCGCATGCTGGCCTTCGTTCGCAGCGAGATCGAGCCGCTGGTGACGCTCAGCCTGGGCGCGGACACGATCGCAGTGAACTCGGATTCGGCCGGGCGGATGGCGTCAAAGATCCTGTCGAACACGCCCGGCGATCAGCTGGACGCCCTGCGACTGACGCTGCGCCTGGCGCCCGAACAGTATCAGGAGGGCGTCTTCTGCTGGAAAGGCTTCCTCTATTACAAGTGGACGCTCGCCGCCCTGCTGGGCGAAGTCGCCGGCGTCGCCGAGGCCGTGCGCACCATCAAGCCCGTCGGCAAGGTCGATCGCGCCGCCAAGGAATATCTGGCGCGCAGCCGCGATGTCCTGCGCGGCCGCATCATCAAGACGTGCGACGAGGTCAGTCGCACTCTGCGCGTCTATGACGACGCCTACGCCAAACTGACCCAGGAAGGCCGCCCGATCGCCTTCCGCGACTTCCTGCTGGACGCCCCCTCCATGTTCGCCAAGCTGGGCGACCAGCTGGGCGCCGTCCAGCACATCGTCAGCTACTGGCGTTTCCGCTTCGGTCCCTCCGCCGCTCCGGTGAACGTCGAGGAGTTGATGGACATCTTCATGGACTTCGAAACCGGCCTGCTCGGCCGCGGCGAACTCCCCGACGACATCGGCATGATCGCCGCCTAGCCCGTTCCTAGTGCGCCGCGTCCCAGTTCGACGCCGCGCGGGCATCCACTACGAGGGGTACGGTCAGGGCCACGGCTGGGTCCGACGCGTTTTCCATCACGCGTTTAATGACGGCGATGGCGCGGTCGGCCTCGGCTTCCGGCGCCTCGAACACCAGTTCGTCGTGGACCTGAAGCAGCATGCGCGTAGCAAGACCGGCTTCGGTCAGGGCGGCGGGCATGCGGATCATGGCGCGGCGGATGATGTCGGCGGCCGCGCCTTGGATCGGGGCGTTGATGGCGGCGCGCTCGCCGAACTGGCGCTCGGCTCCGGACTTGGAATGGATGGCCGGGATGTGGATTCGGCGGCCGAAGACGGTCGAGACGAAGCCGGTCTGGCGCACCTCGGCCTTGGTCTTGTCCATATAGGCGCGGATGCCGGGGAACCGTTCGAAATAGGTCTTGATATAGGCCCCCGCCTCGCCCTGATCGATGCCCAGCTGATTGGCCAGGCCGAAGGCCGAAATGCCGTAGACGATGCCGAAGTTGATCGCCTTGGCGCGGCGCCGCGTCTCGGACGGCATGCCCTCGACCGGCACGCCGAACATCTCCGAGGCCGTCGCCGCGTGAATATCCAGCCCCGCTTTGAAGGCGCGCTTCAGTTCGGGAATATCGCCGATATGGGCCAAAAGGCGCAGCTCAATCTGGCTGTAGTCGGCGCTGATCAGGACATTGCCCGGCGCAGCGATGAAGGCCTGGCGGATTTCGCGGCCCGTCTCGGTGCGGATGGGGATGTTCTGCAGGTTGGGATCGCTGGATGCCAGACGGCCCGTGGTGGCGGCGGCCAGTTGATAGCTGGTGTGAACGCGGTCCGTCTTGGGATCGGCCGCCGCGGTCAGGGCGTCCGTATAGGTGCCCTTCAGCTTCGACAGCTGGCGCCAGTCCAGGATGGCGCGCGGCAGATCGTGGCTGAGCGCCAGTTCCTCCAACACGCTGGCGTCGGTGCCCCACTGGCCCGAGGCGGTCTTCTTGCCGCCCGGCAGGTTCAGTTCGCCGAACAGGATCTCTCCGATCTGGCGCGGCGAACCGATGTTGAAGGGCCGCCCGGCGATCTCATGGGCCTGGGCCTCCAGCTCGGCCATGCGCAGGCCGAACTCGCTGGATAGGCGCTTCAGTCGGTCGGGATCGATGCGAACGCCGTTCAGCTCCATGTCCGCCAGCACCGTTGGCATGCCGCGCTCGAGCGTCTCATAGACGGTGGACAGGCCCTCACGCGCCAGACGGGGTTTCAGAATACGCCACAGCCGCAGCGTCACATCCGCATCCTCGGCAGCATATTCCGAGGCCGGTTTCAGCGCGACGTGCTTGAAAGATTTCTGGCTCTTGCCGGCGCCCGCCACGCTCTTGAATGCGATCGGCTCGTGGCCCAGGTGCAGGCGCGCCAGCTCGTCCATTCCGTGCCCGTGCAGTCCGCCCTCCAGCACATAGGAGACCAGCATGGTGTCGTCATAGGGCGCGACGCGGATGCCCCGACGCGCCATGACGGCGACGTCGTATTTGGCGTTCTGAAGCACCTTCAGGACCGACGGGTCTTCCAGAAGCGTCTTCAGCTTCGCCAGGGTCGTGGGCTTGTCCAGCTGATGGATCGGCTCGGGCGCCTCGCCCGTTTTGCCAAATAGTCCGCCCTCGCCGGACTGCGGCTCGTGCTCGTGCGTCAGGGGGATGTAGCAGGCCTCGTTCGGCCCCACCGCCAACGACACGCCGCACAGACCCGCGTGGGTCGCCGACAGCGTGTCGGTCTCGGTGTCGAAGCCGACTACGCCGACCTCGGTCGCGCGCGCGATCCAGCGATCCAGCGCCTCTTCGGTCTGGACGCATTCGTAAGCCGCGTGATCGAAGGTCTGAACCTCGGCCGGGCCTTCGACGACCTGGCCGTAGCGAGGGGTCGCGACCGGCGCGTTCAGGTTCGTCGCGCGCTTGGGCGCAAAGGCCGAGACGTCGCTGGGCCCGGCCTTGCCGTCGCCGACGCGGCGCTGCAGCGAGCGGAACTCCATCGTCTCCAGAAAGGCCGACAGGATCGCGGGATCGGGATCGCGCACAGCGAAATCGTCGATCGCCTCGGGCGCCGGCGCATCGCAGGTCAGGCGCACCAGCTCGCGCGACAGACGGATCTGGTCGGCGAAGTCGATCAGAGTCTGGCGGCGCTTGGGCTGTTTGATCTCACCGGCATTGGCCAACAGGGTGTCCAGATCGCCATATTCGTCCAGCAGCTGCGCCGCCGTCTTCGGTCCGATGCCTGGCGCGCCGGGGACGTTGTCCACGCTGTCGCCGATCAGGGCCTGCAGGTCGACCATCTTCTCAGGCGCAACCCCGAACTTTTCGAAGACCTCAGGCTCGGCCAGACGCCGGTCCTTCATTGGATCCCACATCACGACGCCGCCGCCGATCAGCTGCATCAGATCCTTGTCGGACGAGACGATTACCGCCTCGCCGCCTGCATCGCGCGCCTTGCAGGCGTAGGTGGCGATCAGGTCGTCGGCCTCGTAGCCGGGCAGTTCGACGCAATGCACGCCGAACGCCGCCGTCGCCTCGCGCACCAGCGGAAACTGCGGGACCAGATCCTCGGGCGGCGGCGGGCGATGGGCCTTGTACTGATCGTACAGGGTGTTGCGGAACGTCTTTTCCGAGTGGTCGAAGATGGCCACCAGATGCGTCGGGCCATCCGCGCCCTTCATGTCCTTCAGCAGCTTCCACAACATGTTGCAGTAGCCCTGGACCGCGCCGACCGGCAGGCCGTCGGACTTTCTCGTTAATGGCGGCAGGGCGTGATAGGCGCGAAAGATGTAGGCCGAGGCGTCGATCATCCACAGCCGCAGCGCAGGGCCGTCCTGCGTCATCTGGCGTTCGGTTTCTGGATTTTCGAGCGCAGTCGTGTCGGTCATGGCGGGAACATAGGGCTCCAAAGCCCCCGCGTCAGCGTCAGAATTCGGTCCAGCTCGATCCCGGATCGCGTTGACCCGGCTGGGCCTGCTGCTGGCCCCAGGACACGACCATGAAGGCCTTGTGGCTGCGGATGCGATAGGTGCCGATCATCGGCACCACCGCGCCCAGCGGCGCACCGGTCTTGGCTTCGTAGAGGAAGCCGGAAAACTCGGCGACCCCGACCCGGTCGCGGTGACTATAGACCGACAGTTCCGGCAGAGAGACGACGTTGAAGGTCTCGTTGATCGGAATCCGCATCTCGGGAATGCCGAAGACTCGCCGCATCTGTTCCAGCGACAGGGCGCCGGCGCGGATCTCGAACACGGCGTTCGCCTCGTCCTTGTTGCGGGCCAGGCTGAAACCGGCGTCCGAGATCGCGCCGCGGATCGCGCTGACGGCGTAGCGGGTGCCCTCTCCCTGGAAGTAGGCGTCGTCGATGAAGACCGAAGCGCCCGTCGGCAATGGCAGGACCAGGCCCTCGACCGCCCGGTCCGAGGCGCGCGCCAACAGCAGCTGCTCCGTCGCCGTGCGGCCTGTGTTGCTCTCGGTGGTCGAGGCGCAGGCTGACAGCACGACCGCCGCAACCGTCAGCAGAGCGGCCGTCCGCGCCGTCATCACCAGGCGCCGACGTTCGGCATGGAGGCCCAGGGCTCGGCCGGCGCCAACGGCGCGCCTTCCTGAAGCAGTTCGATGGAGATGCCGTCAGGCGAGCGGACGAAGGCCATGTTGCCGTCGCGCGGCGGACGGTTAATCGTCACCCCGCCGTCCATCAGCGTCTGGCAGGCGGCGTAGATGTCATCGACCTTATAGGCCAGGTGACCGAAGTTGCGGCCGCCTTGATACTCTTCCGGATCCCAGTTGAAGGTCAGCTCGACCTCGGGGCAGCGTTCCGCCGCCGACTGTTCCAGATTCTTGGGCGCGGCGAGAAACACGAGCGTGAACCGGCCCGCCTCGTTCTCGATGCGGCGCACCTCCTGCAGACCCAGAAGGTCGCAATAGAAGTGCAGCGAAGCGTCGATGTCCTTTACCCGGACCATGGTGTGCAGATATCGCAAGGCTCGTCTCCGTCCGAACAGCGTGTCAGCCGTCTATAGACCCAACCGCCGCAACACCGCGACTGAACTGAGGTTACGGTCTCAGTGGGCCTCGGGCGCGCGGGCCGCGGGGCTCAGATATTCGTTCTCGTCGTGGGACTGGGCCGACAGGACGAAACGCCGGTCGCAATAGCCGCACTCGATGAAGTCGTCCTCGCCCATGTCCATATAGACCAGCGGATGGCCCAGGGCCCCGCCGCCGCCGTCGCAGGCCACGCGTTTGGTCGAGACGACGATCTCTTCGGGCGGCGGGATGATGGCGTCGGAATGGCGGGGAGGCATGGTCCGGTCCGGGTCTGAAAGGCTTGCGCGCTTCCTAGGCGGCGCAGGCCGGAAGGTCAAACCTCGGCGATCCGGCGACCCAGCAGCCGGTTCAGCATCGCCTTGCGCTTCTTGAACAGGGTCAGGCCCAGACAGGCCGCGCCGACCCACAGACCGATCTCGCCGATCAGCAACAGGGCAGCGCCGGCGATGGCGGCATGCGTCATCTCGATCTGATCGGTCTTGCCCGCCAGCAGCGCCAGTCCGCCGCCGATGTAACCGATGGCGCAGACCGCCATCGCGACGAAGCCGATCAGGCGGGTGCGGGTCAGAGGCGTTTTGCCTTTTTGAACGGCGGTCACGTCGATCTCCATCAAGTTTGGTTGTCTTAATGACAAGCAAGCTAGACACGCGAAATGCTTAAGTCAAGCACCATTGACACATAGACAGGTCTGCTTGTCTGATGCTGTCGGCAAGACAGGTTGGCGATTGCGATCGTGCGCCCTACCTATGCCGCTCGCCGTCCCGTCCGAGTGAATAGCCGACCATGTCAGAGACCCCCGCCCTGCCCGACAACGCCATCGAGGTGCGGGGACTGAAGAAGACCTATGCCGGGTCCAAGAAGGCCGTCCCCAAGACGGCTCTGCGCGGCGTCGATCTGGTCATTCCGCGCGGCTCGGTCTTCGGCCTGCTGGGCCCGAACGGCGCCGGCAAATCGACCCTGATCAACATCCTGGCAGGGGTGGTGAAGAAGTCCGAGGGCTCGGTGACCATCTGGGGCCGCGACATCGACAAGGAGCCGCGCGACGCCGCCGCCGCTCTGGGCGTCGTGCCGCAGGAGATCGTCGCCGACGTCTTCTTCACCCCGCGCGAATCGCTGGAGGTGCAGGCGGGCTTTTACGGCGTGCCCAAGGACGAGCGCCGGTCCGACGAACTGCTGGCCGCGCTGGGCCTGTCGGACAAGGCCAACGCCTATGTCCGCGCCCTGTCCGGCGGCATGAAGCGCCGTCTGATGGTGGCCAAGGCCTTGGTCCACAATCCGCCCATCCTGATCCTGGACGAGCCGACGGCCGGCGTGGACGTCGAACTGCGTCGCCAGCTGTGGGCCTATGTCCGCCGCATCAACGAGGAGGGGGTGACGATCGTCCTGACCACCCACTATCTCGAAGAGGCCCAGGAGCTTTGCGACACCATCGCCATCGTCAACCGGGGCGAGGTGGTGGCCTGCGAGCCGACGCCGCAGCTTCTACGCCGTCTGGACAGCCGCAATGTCGTCGTGACCCCGGAAACGCCCCAGGCGACGCCGCCGGTGCTGGCCGGTTTCGAGGTTACGCCCCGTCCGGGCGGCGCCTTCGCGGTCGCCTATAAAAAGGGGCAGTCGTCGGTCGAGCAGGTCATCAACGCCGTGCGCGCCGCCGGCGTCACCATCGCCGACATCACCACCGAAGATCCGGACCTGGAGGACGTCTTCCTGGCCCTGACCTACGGCGATACGTCACGGGTCGACCCGACCAGGGACTAATCGACCTCGGCCAGGAATTCGAAGATCGCCGCCTTGGCCTCGGCCTCGTCCAACATGGGCGCGTGGCCGATGCCGGGAACCTCGACATAGGCCATGGTTGGAGCCGCCCTCTTCATCCGCGCGGCGATGTCGGCGCTCAGCAGATCCGAGGCAGCGCCCCGCACCAGCAGCGTCGGCTTCTTCTTCGCCAGCCGCCGGAACATGGGCCACAGGTTCGGAACCAGCGCCTTGGCCCCCGCCGCGCGGATCGGCACGGCGATGTCGGGATCGTAGTCCAGCGCGATCTCGCCGTCGGGCTGCTGGCGGAAAATGCGCCGCGCGAAGGCGTCCCAGTCCGCATCCATATAGTGCGGAAACGCCACCGCATTGATCCGCTTCGCATAGGCCGCCGCATCGGCCCAGGAGCCGATCTCCACCGGCTGACCGCTGTAGGCGGCGATGCGCGCCAGACCTTCCGGCGCCACCTCCGGCCCGATGTCGTTCAGGATCGCCGCGACAACCGCCTTCGGCCGCATCGCCGTCAGCGCCATGGTGATCAGCCCGCCCATCGAGGTGCCCACGAAGACCGCTTTATCGATCCCGGCCTGCTCCATCAGGGCCAGCACGTCGCGCGCATAGACGTCGGGCATATAGGTCATGGGGTCGGGCGCACGGTCCGACAGGCCACGTCCACGCACATCCACGGCCAGCACCCGACGCCCGCTCTGGGCCAAAAGCGGCGCGATGGCTTCAAAATCGGCGCTGTTGCGGGTCAGCCCGTGGATGGCGATCACCGGCGGCCGCGCGACACCGGGACCGGGCGCATAATCCCGCGCAAAGAGCGTGAGCCCATCCGGCGAGGTCCAGCGGCGTTCAACGAATGGATAGGGCGCGCTCATTGGCGATTTCCTCGGATTTTAGACCAGAGTAATTCACCAGGCGAGGAAATGCGACGCCCGGTCTTAGAGACCGACCACATCGCGTACGAAAGCGTCCAGATCGCCGCCTTCGAAGAGGTAGCCCGCCACCCCGGCCCGCTCTCCGGCCTGCAGATCGCGCTTCTGATCGCCGATGATGAAGGACTGCGTCGGGTCCAGATCGTGCTCTTTGATGGCGCGCAGCAACATGCCCGGATTGGGCTTGCGATCAGGGTGGTCGGGATGGCGGTAACGCGCCTCGATCGCCTCGGGGTGGAAGGGCGCGGAATAGACGGCGTCGATGATCGCGCCCTCTTCGGCCAGTCGCGCGACCAGCAGATCGTTGAAGGCGTTCATCGTCTCTTCGCTGAACAGGCCCCGCGCCACGCCCGACTGGTTCGTCACGATCACGGTGCGATAGCCGGCCTGATTCATCCGCCGCACCGCCGCCGCCGCGCCCGGAATCAGCTTCAGATGCTCCGGACGATGCGGATAACCTCTGTCCTCGATCAGCACCCCGTCTCGATCCAAAAAGGCGGCGGTCCGGCCGGTCATGCGTCGCTCCGAAGCAGTTCAGAAAAGGCGGTCATCAGGTGATAGAGGCTGGACGCAGGCGCCGCCGCATCGTGCGAGCGGCCTTGGGCATCGTAGCTGTCCACCCATAGGCCCGGCACAGCGGTCGCCAGATGCGTGTCGAACACGGCGGCGATCAGTGCCGAAACGCCGGCGTCGCCAAAACTTAACCCCGTGCGAATGGCCTCGGTTTGGGCCCACAGACGCCGCCCGCCATCCAGCACCTCTCCCGCCGGGCCGATCTCGCGGATGGCGAATCCGTCGCGATAACCCTGGGCTGCCGCTCGACGATGCAGCGCCGTGGCCAGATCTGAATCGTCCCCGCTCTGTTTCAACAGCCAGGCCCATTCTTCGAGGTGGCCCGGCTCGATCACATGACCCGTCGCTGGATCGGCGGACCAATCCTCGGTGAAATATTCGCGGATCGCGCCGTCGACCAGGAAGCGGCGTTTGCACAGGTCAAGCGACACCCGCGCCGCCACCTCGAACGCCGGATCGGGCGCAACCGCATGCCAGGCCAGCATCGCCTCCAGCATATGCATGTGGGGATTTTGACGCCGCGGCAGGCGTGGCGGCAGCGCCTCCTCCCATCCCCTATGCGAAGACGCCATCAACCGATCGATCGCAGCCAGCGTCTGTAGCGCCAAAGGCCGCGCTCGCGCATCACCCAGGACGCGGTGCGCCGCCGCGAGCGCGAACAGAACGAAGGCCAAATCATAGAGATCCGGCGTCTCATCGACCACCACGCCGTCGTCATCGGTTGCCGAGACCCAAAGGCCGTCATCACGTCGGCGGTCGGCTATCAGTTGATCCAGCCCGGCCTTGGCCACCGCGCGGCCCTGCGCCCATCCCAAGGCGGCCGCTTCGCAGAACACATAGACCTGACGCGCCTGAACCCGCGTGCGACGACGAAGACCAGTCACCGGACGGCCGTCGAAGTCCAGTTGCTCGAAGAAACGCCCATCGGCGTCCACGCCCCGCTCGGCCCACAGCGGCAGGGCATGGTCGAACAGCCAGTTCGAAACCCCGGTCCGGGCGGCGGAAAGCGTCGTCATGGCGCTGGCTTACGGCGCAAGCCGACGGGCGCCAAGACCTGTGTGCGGTAGCAAAGGGCAACGCGATGTGACGCCGCGCGATTTGGCCCGCGCGCCCGATCTTGCTAGGACGACCCGACATTCGCGGCCCGCCTGTCCGGCCGCCGCCCCCGATTCCCCCGTGGAGAGCGTCCCCCATGATCCCCTTCATCGACCTTCAGGCCCAGCGCCAACGCCTCGGCGGCAAGATCGAGGCCGCCGTTCAGGAAGCCGTCGTCGGCGGCGCCTGGGTCATGGGTCCGCAGGTCCGCCAGTTCGAGGCCGACCTCGCCGCCTTCGGTCAGGCCAAACACGCCTTGGGCTGCGGCAACGGCACCGACGCCCTGATCCTGCCGTTGATTGCCTGGGGCGTCCGCACCGGCGACGCCGTCTTCTGCCCCAGCTTCACCTTCACGGCCACGGCCGAGGTTGTGCCGTGGCTGGGCGCCTCGCCTGTGTTCGTGGACGTCGACGCCCACACTTACAATATGGACCCGGCCAAGCTTGAGGCGGCCATCGAAGCGGTCAAGGCCGAAGGTCGCCTGACGCCCAAGGTGGTCATCGCCGTCGATCTGTTTGGTCAGCCGGCCGACTATCCCGCCATCCGCGCGATCTGCGACCGCCACGGGCTCAAGCTGATCTCGGATTCGGCGCAGGGCTTCGGATGCACCCTGAACGGCGACCATCCGCTGAAGTGGGCCGATGTCACCACGACCAGCTTCTTCCCGGCCAAGCCTTTGGGCTGCTACGGCGACGGCGGGGCGGTGCTGACCGACGACGACGATCTGGCGCAGGAAATGGATTCCCTTCGCGTGCACGGCAAGGTCGTCGCCAAGGACCTGGAGGCCGGCGCCGCCGCCTTCGCCCACGACCCCAAATATCTGGCCATGCGCATCGGCATGAACAGCCGGCTGGACACCATCCAGGCCGCCATCCTGATCGAGAAGCTGAAGGTCTTCGGTCAGGAGATCGAGTGGCGCAACCGGATCGCCGCCCGCTACAACGAACACCTCGCGCCCCATGTCTCGGCCGTGCCCCACGTCATCGACGGCGGCGTTTCCATCTGGGCGCAATACACGATCGAGCATGAGGACCGCGACGGGCTGGCCGCGCACCTGAAGGATCAGGGCGTGCCCACCGCCGTCTATTATCCGGTGCCCATGCACATGCAGCCGGCCTATCAGCGCTTCCCTCAGGGTGCGGGCGGCCTGCCCGTCACCGAACGGCTGAGGGACCGGGTCCTCAGCCTGCCGATGCACGCCGATCTGGACGAGGCGACCCAGGACAAGGTCGTCGCCGCCGTCGCCAGCTACAAGGGCTAAGCCTATGCCGAACACCCCCGCCCTCAAGATCGGCGTCGCCGGCGTCGGCGTCATGGGCCGCAACCATGCGCGCGTCGCCTCCGAGATGCGCGAGTTCGACCTGACCACCGTCTTCGATCCCGATGCGGTGACGGCCGAGGGCGTCGCCGCCGCCTATGGCGCATCGCCTGTCACGACGGCCCAGGCCTTCGTCGACGCCGGCTTGGACGCCGCCATCGTCGCCACGCCCAACCGGTTCCACGCCGAGATTGGCGTCGCCCTGCTGGAAAAGGGCGTCCACGTCCTGGTGGAAAAGCCGATCGCCGCCAGCGTCGCCGACGCCCAGCGCATGATCGATGCAGCCAAGGCCAATGACCGCGTTCTGATGGTCGGTCAGGTCGAGCGCTTCAATCCGGCGGTCGAAACCGTCAAGCGGGCCGTGACTGACGACGACATCATCTCGATCCAGATCACCCGCGTCGGTCCGTTCCCGCCCCGCATGGGCGAGGTCGGCGTGGTCATCGATCTGGCCGTACACGACATCGATATCATCCGCCACCTGACGGGTTCCGAGATCGTCGAGGTCCAGCCGCAACTGGCCCGCACCCGCGCGGACCGCGAGGACACGGCCCTGCTTCAATTCCGCCTGGACAGCGGCGTGATCGCCCATATCACCACCAACTGGGTCACCCCCTACAAGACCCGCACCCTGCAGGTCGCGACCAAGACCAAGTTCATCGTCGCTGATCTGATCACGCGCCAGGTCACCGAATATTTCGGCCAGCAGCCGGACGGCTCCTATTCGACCCGGATGCTGAACAGCTGGCCGGCCGAACCGCTGAAGAAGGAGCTGGAGGCCTTCGCCCGCGCCATCACGACCGGCGAAACGCCGGCCGTCACCGGCGAAGACGGCCTGCGCAATCTCGAGGTCGCGCTGCGCTGCCTCGGCGAACGCTGATCGGATCAGGCCCCGTTCTCGCCGCAAAACCTGAGGAAGAGAAACGTATGCGCCGTATCACCGCCACCGCTCTCGCCCTGATCGCCGTCGGTTCGGCGGCGGCGCCCGCCCATGCGGACACCCGCTACCTGGCCTATAATGCGTCGGACCGGATCACCCAGGCGCTGACCAAGGGCGTCACCTTGCAGGTGCGGCGCGGCCTTTTCGGCGCGGTGCAGGTGGAGCGTCTGTTCTCCACCACCGCGCGCGGGACAGCAGGCTTCACGCGCGGCGGGCCGGACGCCGCGCGACGCGTCCTGCCCCAAGGCGCCGAGGAAAACGACATCTACGCCATCGATCAGGACGGCGACGGCCGCGGCCTGTCGCGCGCCCTGTGTCCCGGCGCCGACGAGGTCTGGCTGATCATGGGCCGCGTGCGTGCGCCCCGTCCCCTGACCATGCAGGCGGTGGGTCGGTGGTCGGACGGCGCCTATCGGCACTGCGTAACGCTCAGCTACGACTGGCGCGGCGAATGGGCGACGGCCCCGCAAGCGCAAACGCCGCGAGACTGATCCGCTGCCGGACTGTTTCATAATCAGCACGCGCAAGCGGGTAATTATGACGATTTGACTTTTATAATCGTTAGTGACACTTTTAGCACAGGAACGGCGGCGGCCGTTCTGCCGCCCTGGAATATCCCCTCCCCGGCGGCGAGAGAGACGAACCTCCCAAAGCCCGGCCCGTCGCGGCCGGGCTTTTTTTACGCGGCGCGCCTGCTAGACGGGGGCATGACCCTTCGCCTCGCCACCTGGAACATCAACTCCGTCCGCCTGCGCATCGATCAGGTGGCCCGCTTCGTCGCCGAACGCGCGCCCGATGTCCTGATGCTTCAGGAGATCAAATGCACCACGGACCAGTTCCCGCGCGGCGCCTTTGAGGACATGGGCATGCCCCACCTTCGCGTGGCGGGCCAGAAGGGCTGGCACGGCGTCGCCATCGCCAGTCGCCTGCCGCTTGAGGACAGTGACACCTTCCAGGTGTGCAAACTGGGTCACGCGCGCTGCGTCTCGGCCCGCGTGTCCGGCATCGACGTGCAGAACTTCTACATCCCGGCCGGCGGCGACGTTCCCGACCGGGCGCTGAACCCCAAGTTCGATCACAAGATGGACTTCTATGAACAGCTGACCGCCATCGTGGCCCATCAGGACAAGTCTCGTCCCCTGGTCATGGCCGGCGATTTCAATATCGCCCCCGGCGAAGGCGATGTTTGGAACCACCGCTACATGTCCAAGATCGTCAGCCACACGCCGATCGAGGTCGACACCCTGAACCGGCTTCAGGAGACGGGCGGTTTCGCCGATGTGCTGCGCGACCGCTTCCCCGAGCCCCAGAAACTGGCCAGCTGGTGGAGCTACCGCGCCGCGGACTTTCGCAAATCAAATCGCGGTCTGCGCCTGGATCACATCTGGACGTCGCCCGGCCTGACCCCCGCCGTGGTCAAGGACACCGCCCGCATCCACGACGACGTCCGCGAATGGGATCGTCCCAGCGACCACGCGCCGGTGACGGTCGATCTGGATGTCTGATCCTCAATAGACGGCGACCGGCTTGACCGACGCCGGCGCCTTTCGACCCCGGCCGACCTTTCTGGCCGCGCGCCCGAGCCGGACCACCGCCTCGTCCAGCTGATCTTCCGGCAGGGTATAGGGCAGGCGCAGCCGGCGTTCGAAGGCGCCGTCGACGCCGAATCGCGGACCGGCGGCGAGGCGCAGGCCTTCGGCCTCGGCCGCGATCGTGAGAGCGGAACTGATCGGCCCCGGCAGGCGCGCCCACAGGGACAATCCCCCAGCCGGGCGGGGACAGACCCAGTCAGGCAGTTTTTCAGCGAGCCGCGCCCGCAGATGATCCCGCCGGGCGCGCAAGAGGGGCCGGCGCGCCGCCAGGGCCTTGCCGCCGTCGTTCAACAGTTCGACCGCCGCCAGCTGCTCCAGGATCGGGACACCCAGATCAAAGCTGGCGCGACTTTGGGCCAGACGCTGGATCACCGCCCGGTCCGCGCGGATCCAGCCTATTCGCAAACCGCCCCAGACGCTCTTGGACATCGATCCCAATCTGACCATCCGCGGCGCATCGACGGCCGAGGCGCTGAGCGCCGGAGGTCCGCTCAAGGTCAGTTCGACCAGAGTCTCGTCCAGCACCAGTAAGGTTTCCGACCCCTTCAGCCCCGCCAGAAAGCGCGTCCGGTCCGCCGCCCGCATCATCCGTCCCGTAGGATTGTTGTGGTCCAGCACCAGATAGGCCATCGCCGCGTTGCTGCTGCGGCAGGCCGCAATCAGACCCTCGACATCCCAACCCTCCTCGCCCTCGCCGTCCGGCAAGGCGACGGGCACGGCGCGACCGCCCGCCGCCAGGATGGCGTCGATCGCCTGCGGATAGGTGGGATGGTCGAACACCACCGGGGCGCCGGGGCGCGTCGTCAGGCGCAGAAGATGAACCAGGCCGTTATGCGCGCCGTGCGTGATCAAAATCTGACCCGAAGAGGTCGCCAGGCCGCGCCGCCGATAGCCAGCCGCCACCGCTTCGCGCAACTCCTCCAGCCCCGCCGTCTCATAACCGTGTCCGGGCAGGTTCGCCGGCAATCGCTCCAGCGCCCGCACATAGGCTGCATGCACATTGGCATCGGCCGGCAGGACGGCGGCGGTCAGGTCGATTAGACCGGGCTTGTCCGTTTGCGTCGCCTCATGACGCGGCGCCGGTCCGTTCGGCAGGCTGGTGCGTGCGGCGGCGCCCTGCCCGCCGGTGAGAAACCCGTCATCCCGCAAGCGTCCGTAGGCGGCCGAGACGGTCGTTCGGCTCAGGCCCAGCGCCTGGGCCAGTTCCCGTTCGCCGGGCAAACGCGCCGCCAAGGGCAGTCGGCCATCCAGAATCAGCAGTCGTATCGCGCCTGAAAGCTGCCGATAGGCTGCGCCTGCGCCCGGCGACCGCCAGGCGCCGAGGTGGCGCGTCAGAGAAACAAGACCGATCGACCGCGACGACATGGGGCCAGAATGGCATAACTGGCTCTGTTTTTGATAGCCAGTTTGGCGCATCGGATCGATTTATGACCCGTCGCCTGATCCAGCTCTTCGCCGGCCTGTTTCTCTACGGCCTATCTATCGCCCTGATCGTCCGCGCCGATCTCGGTCTGGATCCATGGGACGTGCTGAACCAAGGGGTGTTCGAGCGGTTCGCGAAACCCGCCGGGATCAGCTTCGGTTTGGTGGTCAATCTGATCGGTATGGCCGTGTTGCTGCTATGGATTCCCCTGCGCCAGAAACCAGGGATCGGGACCTTCGCCAATGTTCTGGTCATCGGCACGGTCGCCAATTTTGGTCTGGACTGGATCCCGTCCGACCTGGGCCTACCGCTCCGGGCCGGCCTGCTCATCGCCGGCATCGTCCTGAACGGCGTGGCCAGCGGGGCCTATATCGGCGCCGGGCTCGGTCCCGGTCCCCGCGACGGCTTGATGACCGGCATCGTCGCGCGCACCGGCTGGCCGGTGAAATGGGTGCGGACGGCCATTGAACTGACCCTTATCGCCGTCGGCTGGCTGTTGGGCGGTTCGGTCGGTCTGGGCACGTTGCTCTACGCCCTGACCATCGGCCCGCTGGTCCACATCTTCCTGCCGCTATTCAAGGTCCGCCCGAAGACGGCCGACTGAGCTCTTAAGGCTGCAGCCGGTATCCGCCCGCGTCGGTCAGCAGCAGACGCGCATGGCCCGGTTCCGGCTCGATCTTCTGACGCAGACGGTAGATGTGGGTTTCCAACGTATGGGTCGTGACCCCGGCGTTGTAGCCCCAAACCTCGGTCAGCAACTCTTCGCGCGACACCGGCTTGGCCCCGGCGCGATAGAGGTATTTGAGGATATTGGTTTCCTTTTCGGTCAACCGCACTTTCTTGCCCTTGGCGTCCATCAGCACCTTGGCGGCGGGCCGGAACTCGTAGGGGCCGATGGTGAAGACGGCGTCCTCGGATTGTTCATGGCTGCGCAGATGGGCGCGGATGCGCGCCAGCAGCACGGCGAATCGGAAGGGCTTGGTGACATAGTCGTTGGCTCCGGCGTCCAGACCCAAGATGGCGTCGGCGTCCGCCGATTGCGCCGTCAGCATGATCACCGGTGTCGAAACCCCGTCCTTGCGCAACAGGCGACAGGCTTCGCGGCCATCCATGTCGGGCAGATCGACATCCAGCAGGATCAGGTCGGCGCGGATCTCGCGCCCCATTCGCACGCCATCGGTCGCGGTCGCGGCCTGCTGGGTCCTGAACTCCTCGTGCAGATTCAACTGCTCGGCCAAAGCCTCGCGCAGGTCGTCGTCGTCGTCAATGATCAGAATGGTCTTGGGCGTAGGCATGGGACAGACAATGGCGAGGCTTGGCCCCCGCGCCAAGGCTTGGGGGTGCGAATATTCACATCGGGTTACGAGCTAGAGGGCGTTTCGGGTCGATTTCGTTCCCCGAACAAGGCCGTTCCGACCCTGACGTGCGTCGCGCCGCATCGGATGGCAGTTTCATAATCGCCGCTCATGCCCATCGACAGGACCGGCAAACCGTTTCGTTCGGCCATGTCCCGCAACATCTGAAAATGCGGCCCTGCGTCCTGATCCGCCGGTGGAATGCACATCAGACCCTCGAGCGTCAGCCCATAGGTGTCGCGGGCCGCCGCAATCAGGGCGTCGGTGGCGTCGGGCAGGACCCCGGCTTTCTGAGGCTCCGCGCCCGTGTTCACCTGGACCAGGACGCGCGGCGATCGGCCGCGCTTTTCGCCCGCCTGCGCCAAGGCGCGCGCCAGTTTTTCACGGTCTAGGGTTTCGATCACGTCGAACAGGGCGACTGCATCCTCGGCCTTGTTGGTCTGCAACGGGCCGATCAGCCGCAGTTCCAGACCCGGCAGTTCCCCGCGACGGTCAGCCCAACGGCCCTGCGCCTCCTGCACCCGGTTCTCGCCGAAGATCCGCTGACCCGTCGCCAGTATGGCGTCGATGGCCTCGGGGGCTTGCGTCTTGGAGACGGCGGTCAGGGTCACATCCGCTGGATCCCGACCGGCCGCATGGCAGGCGGCATCGATACGCGCCTGCACCTCGGCGACCCTTTCGGCGATGGACGGGGCGGAAAAAGCGGAGGAAGAAGAGGTCATGATCCTGCCGGCCGGTTACAGCGACGATGCGCGCGCGCTCTGGAACGCCGCGACCGCTCTAAACCGCGCAGCCGCCGCTGTCAGCCCGGCCGCAGCGACCTTGCCGCCGATGCTGTTCTTCACCGACCCGGATCGCACGACCAGACCGTGGGAGACAGCGGCGCGCCTGCCCGCCGGCTCGGCCGTGGTCTATCGCGCCTTTGGCGCCTCCGACGCCGTCGAGACGGGGCATCGGCTTCGGGAAGCGACGGCCGGTCGGGGTGTGAAACTGCTGATCGGGCTGGACTTGGATCTTGCCGAGGCGATCGACGCCGACGGGCTCCACCTGCCCGAACGTGCTGTGGAGCATGCCCCGCGCATTCGCTCGGACCGACCCGGCTGGATTCTGACGGCGGCCTGGCATGGCGTATCCCCGCCGCTTGGCGATTTGGACGCCTTGATCCTGTCGCCGGTGTTTCCGGCGGGCGGCGCGTCAGCCGGCAAACCCGCTTTGGGCGTCGCGGCATTCGAACGGCATGTGAAAGCCGCCGGTCTGCCGGTCTATGCGCTGGGCGGCGTCACGCCGGAAAACGCCGCAACGCTCGCACACACAGGCGCCTGCGGCCTGGCGGCGGTGAATGCGATCCAGTCAGCGTTTCGCTGACCAGTCAAAATCAGAACTTGAAGATTGTTTCCAGACGGACGCGGGGCTGGGCCCGGCCGTTGGTTTCGGGTGCGCGGGCCGGATCGGCTTCCGGCGTGCTGACGGCGGCGGCGGCGCCGACACGCAGGCGGTCGTTCAGGCGATAATAGGCGCCGGCCTCGACATCACCCCAGTCGGTCTCGCGACCCACGGGCTGGTTCAGGTTGAAATCCAGACCCCAGCGGCCACGGTCGTTCAGGCGCAGGCCGCGACGCTGCGGCGCCGGCGCATTGCGCTGCGCCGCCTGAGCTTCCGAAAGGGAAACGGTGGACGTGCTTTGGGCAAGCGCCGACGTCGACGTGGCCATCGCCGTCGTCGCCATCACCACAGCCAGGAAACCACCGAACCGCATACCAAACCCTTCGAACCCCGCCATGAGGCGGCGTTTCAACCCTGAACCGACCTTATATGGTCGTGAGCCCCGCGATTAGACACCGGGTGTCTGCGCGGTCAACGCAATGAGCCGGCGATAACAAGGTTCCCGCACATTGTTGTCGGCGTATGTGGCTCAAGCGTCACGGGATTCGGGCGGATTCCGGCGAAATCTCACATGCCCTTCACAAAACACCGCGACGCGCGATGCGACGGGAAACCGACTTCGCCTTGTCATCGCCCCTTTTCGCCGTGTTATAGAGCCTGGTAATCGGCATTCCCCATGCCGTGCGCGCGTGCGGGCGAGGGCTCTCACGTCCCTGAGTTTACGGAGACTTCTCTTGATGAGCCTCAACAAGGCCCTGGTTCGGAACGTCGCGGTCGTGCTGGTCTCGGGTGTGGCCCTGGGCGCGTCCCTGTCGGCCTGCTCGAGCATTCCCTTCGTCGGCGGCAAGAAGTCTGCGCCCAAGACGAACGTGCAACAGGGCATCGGCGTCAACGCCTTCCTGTGGCGCGCCTCGCTGGACACCCTCAGCTTCATGCCGCTGCTGACCGCCGATCCGTGGGGCGGAGTCATCAACTATGACTGGTACATCAACCCCCAGACGCCGAACGAGCGCTTCAAGGCGACCGTCTTCATCCTGGACACCCGTCTGCGCGCCGACGCGCTGAACGTCACGGTGACCAAGGAAGTGAAGGGCGCCGATGGTCAGTGGACCGCCGCCCCGGTTGCCGCCCAGACCGAGGCCGATCTGGAAAACGCCATCCTGACCAAGGCGCGACAGCTGAACCTGTCGAACGCCGGCTAAAGCCGGCGCTCGCTTTATTTCTAGGCGCTACCGCCCTTCGGGCTGCTTGAGCGCGACGCGTCCAAGAGTTTTTAGGACGCATTACTTCTTGGGCGCTGTCGTCCTTCGGGCTAGTTGAGCCGGGAGGGCGTCAGCGCCCTTTCGACTTTCAGGACGACCGTGGCCCGTTACGAACCCAAGACCGCCGAACCCCGCCAGCAGGCCCGATGGGCTAAGGCGTCCGCCTTCGTCACGAAGGACACCGGCCGGCCGAAATACTATGTGCTGGAGATGTTCCCATATCCGTCGGGCAACATCCACATGGGTCACGCCCGCAACTATGTGATGGGTGATGTGGTGGCGCGGTCCAAGCGCGCGCAAGGGTACGACGTTCTGCACCCGATGGGCTGGGACGCCTTCGGCATGCCGGCCGAGAACGCGGCCATGGAGCGCGGCATCCATCCCAAGGGTTGGACCTATTCCAACATCGCCAACATGCGCGAGCAGCTCAAGCTGCTGGGCCTTTCGCTGGACTGGTCGCGTGAGTTCGCCACCTGCGACCCGGAATACTACGGCAAGCAGCAGGCCTGGTTCCTGGAGCTGTATCGGCGCGGTCTGGTCTATCGCAAGGATGCGGTGGTCAACTGGGATCCCGTCGACAACACGGTCCTGGCCAACGAACAGGTGATCGACGGCCGCGGCTGGCGTTCCGGCGCCGTCGTCGAGAAGCGCAAGCTGAACCAGTGGTTCCTGCGCATCACCGACTATGCGGACGACCTGATCGACGGCCTGAAGACCTTGGACCGCTGGCCCGAAAAGGTCCGGCTGATGCAGGAGAACTGGATCGGCAAGTCCAAGGGTGCGACCCTGTGGTGGGACATCGCCGAGGCGCCGGCCTTCCTGCCCGCCTCTCCCGAGGGCGAACCCAATCACGCCCGCGACCCCATCGAGGTCTATACGACCCGCCCCGACACCCTGTTCGGGGCCAGCTTCCTGGCCCTGGCCCCCGACCATCCCCTGGCCAAGGCCATCGCGGAGCACCGGCCGGACGTGGCGGACTTCATCAAGGCCTGCGCCCAAAGCGGCACCAGCGAAGCCGAGATCGAAAAGGCCGAGAAGCTGGGCGTCGATCTGGGCGTCCGCGTCCGCCACCCCTTCGATCCGGACAAGACCCTGCCGGTCTGGGCCGCTAACTTCGTGCTGTCGACCTATGGCTCGGGCGCCATCTTCGGCTGCCCGGCCCACGACCAGCGCGACCTGGATTTCGCCCGCAAATACGATCTGCCGGTGACGCCGGTGGTCAAGCCCGACGACGCCGAGACCATCGAGATCGGAACCGAGGCCTATGTCGGTCCCGGCCGCATCTTCAACTCCGACTTCCTGGACGGAATGGACGTCGAGGCCGCCAAGGCCGCCGCCATCGCCAAGGTCGAGGCCGCCGGCCAGGGTCGCGCCGAGACCATCTATCGCCTGCGCGACTGGGGCGTCTCGCGCCAGCGCTACTGGGGTTGCCCGATCCCGATCATCCACTGTCCGTCTTGCGGCGTCGTCGAGGTTCCCGCCGATCAGTTGCCGGTCATCCTGCCTGATGATGTGACCTTCGACGTGCCCGGCAACCCGTTGGCGCGTCACGCGACCTGGAAGCACGTCAAATGCCCCTCGTGCGGCGCGGATGCGACGCGCGAGACCGACACGCTCGACACCTTCGTCGATTCCAGCTGGTATTTTGCGCGGTTCACCGATCCGACGGCCGAGGCGCCGATCGACAAGGCCGCCGCCGACCGCTGGCTAGCTGTCGATCAATATATCGGCGGGGTCGAGCACGCGGTCCTGCACCTGCTGTACGCCCGCTTCATCACCCGCGCCCTGTCCGACGCCGGCATGTTGTCGGTGAAGGAGCCGTTCGCCGGCCTGTTCACCCAAGGCATGGTCGTCCACGAGACCTATCGCCGGGCCGACGGCGCCTGGGTCGAGCCGACTGACGTCGAGCTCAAGAACGACAACGGCGTCCGCTCGGCCCGCCAGCTGTCGACCGGCGAGACCTTGGTCATCGGCGACATCGAAAAGATGTCCAAATCCAAGAAGAACGTCGTCGCTCCGGCCGAGATACTGGAAAGCCACGGCGTGGACGCCGGTCGCCTGTTCGTCCTGTCCGACAGCCCGCCCGAGCGGGACGTGCAGTGGACCCCTGGCGGCGTGGAGGGCGCCAGCCGCTTCGTCCAGCGCGCCTGGACCCTGTTCGACACCTATGACGCCGGTTTCGCGGGCGAAGACAAGGCCAACGCCGATCTGCTGCGCGAGACGCACAAGGCCATCAAGGCCGTGTCCGAAGGGGTCGAAGGCTTCCGCTTCAACTCGGCTATCGCCAAGCTCTACGCCTTCGTCGCCACCATTCGCGACAACGCCCATGCCGGCGGCGACGCCAAGCGTCAGGCCCTTTCGGCGCTGGCCCGTCTGATCGCCCCATTCACCCCGCACCTGGCCGAAGAAGCCTGGATGCGGCTGGGTGAAGACGGGATGGTTCTGGACGCGCCTTGGCCCGTGTGGGACGCTGCGCTCGCGGCCGACGACGAGGTGGTCCTGCCCATCCAGATCAACGGCAAGCGTCGCGCGGAAATCCGCGTGCCGCGCGGCATGGAGCCGTCCGAGGTCGAAGCCCTGGTCCTGGCCGACGAAACGGTCAAGGCGCGGCTGGAGGGTCTGAGCGTGAAGAAGATCGTCGTGGTCAAAGACCGCATCGTCAATCTGGTGGCTGGCTGATGCGTATTGCGGCGACTTCTGCGGTTCTCGCGTCTCTGGCGGTTTCCGCCTGCGGCTTCACGCCCATGTACGCCGAGCCGGCCGTGGGTTCATCCCTGCGCCGGATCGCCGTCACGACCCAGGACGACCGCTTGGGCTATCGCCTGCGCGAGCAGCTGGAAGACGTCCTGGCCTGGGATCGCGGCGCGACGCCGCTTTATCGCCTGACGACAGAGGTCCAGCAGAACCGCCGCTCGCTGGGTCGCCGCATCGACGACACCGCCACCCGCTATGAACTGACGGTCAAGGCGACCTGGACCCTGACCCCGGCTGCCGGAGGAACGCCTGTCAGCGGCACGGAAACGGTCACCACGACCTACGCCACCGCCGACCAGCCCTATGCCGCCATCGCCGCCCAGCAGGACGGCGAGGAGCGCGCCGCAGCCGAACTGGCTCGCCTGATCCGACTGGATCTGATGCAGGCGCTGTCGAACCCGTGATCCTGGCCAAACGCCCCGAGATCGATCGCTTTCTGAAGGCGCCCGATCCGGCGATCCGGGCGGCGGTGATCCACGGCAAGGACCGGTCCGGCGTAGCCGAACGGGCCGAGGTGCTGTGCCGGACCGTCACCCCCGACCTGAACGACCCCTTCAACGTCACCGTCCTGACCGACAGCGACATCGACGGCGATGAGACGAAACTGGAAGAGGCCCTGACGGCCATGTCCCTGATGGGCGGCCGTCGTCTGGTGCGCATCCGTCTGTCGGCGCTGAAGCCCGGCGTGGACAAGGCTGTCGCCGCCGCGCTGAAGATCCACGCCGACGGCGGCTACAATCCCGACGCCATGATGGTGGTCGAGGCCGACCAACTGGGCCGCGAATCCGCGCTCAGAAAGGCGGCCGAGAAGGAAAACGGCGCGGTCGGCATCGTCTGCTACGAGGACGAGACCGGCGATGTCGCCCGCATGGTCCGTGAAGCCCTGGCCGCCGACAAGGTGGGCCTGACGTCCGACGCCCTGGACCGTTTCGTCGCGCGCTTGCCGCGCGAGCGGGGCTTGATGCGGCAGGAGATCGAGCGGCTGGCCCTGTTCATCGGCCCCGGCTCCGGCAAGACGCTGGATATGGATGTGCTGGAGCATCATCTTGGCGTCGAGCCGGACGCCTCCCTGTCGGACGCGGCGCTTCAGGCTTTCGGCGCGCGGCCCGGTCCGGCGCAAGCGGGACTCAGGCGCGCCTTCGCCGAGGGCGAATCGTCGGTGCTGGCCGTTCGCTCCGCTGCGATCCATCTTGGAAAGCTACGCCGGATCAATATCTTGCAGGCCAACGGCGCAAACGCCAAGGAGGCCGCCAAGGCCGCTGGCGTCTTCTGGAAACAGGAGGCGGAAATGCTGCGTCAGGCGCGCTCCTGGCGGCTCGAAGCCCTGGACGAGGTCTTGGACAGCATCAACACGGCCGATGTCGCCACCAAGACGACCGGAATGCCGGACCAACTGATCGCCGAACGCCTGCTGCTGGAAATCGCAGGTCGCGCCAGACGGCTGGGACTGTAGCCCTAGCCGCGCTTAGACGCCTTGCGGAAGGCGGGCTGGGCCATGGCGACGTTGCGCGCTGACACAGCCTTCTCTTCGGCCTTGGCGCCCGGCTGGGCGTTGAACCCATGACCCGCCTTGGCCTTCTTGGCGGCGAGCGCCTGTTTCAGCTTGTCGGCGGCGGTGGGTGTCGTGTCTTCAGTCATATCGACACCCTAGCACAGGCTAGCGGTCAGCCGCGCATCAAACGGCGGCACAGGTCGTCGAGCTGCTCCAGCGAGCCGTAGCCGATCGTCAGCTCGCCCTTGCCGCCCTTGTCCGACAACTGGACCTTCAGGCCCAGCGCATCGGCCAGATCCTGCTGCAGGGCGGCGACATCGGCCGCCCCTTCCCCGCCGACGGCCGCCGACGCCGACTTGGTCTTCGTCGGCTTCGGCCCCTCGACCGCACGGCGCGCCAGGGCCTCTGTCTCACGGACGCTGAGACCATCCACGAAGGCGATGTCCGCCAACTGACCCGGATCGGGCGTATTGATCAGGGCCCGGGCGTGACCCGCGGACAGTTTGCCTTCGCGCACATAGAACAGCACCCGCTCGGGCAGTTGCAGCAGGCGCATGGTGTTGGCCACATGGCTGCGGCTCTTGCCGACCACGCCCGCCACCGCATCCTGCGTCCGCCCGAAGCGCTCCATCAGAACGCGGTATGCCTCGGCCTCCTCCAGAGGATTCAGGTCCGCGCGCTGGACGTTTTCGACGATCGCGACTTCGAACACCTCCACATCGTCCATCTCGTGGACCACGATCGGCACTTCGGTCAAGCGCGCCGCCTGTGAGGCGCGCCAGCGGCGTTCGCCGGCGATGATCTGCCAGACGCCGTCCTCACCGGGTTGAGTCCGCACGAGGATCGGCTGCAGCACACCCTTGTCGCGGATCGAGGCGGTGAGCTCCTCCAGATCCTCTTGGCGGAAGGTCTTGCGGGGTTGGTCCGGATTCGGCTTCAGGCTTTCGATCGGTACGCGTTGCACACCGGCGGGCACGGGCGCGTCGGATGCGACCGGCGCCTCGGCGTCCTGTCCCATCAACGCCGACAGGCCGCGGCCCAGACCTCTTTGTCGTTCAGCCAAGATACTGTTCCGTTTCTAATAAACTCAGGCGGCCAGCTTCAGGCGCTGGCGTTCGCGCTTCACCACTTCCTTGGCCAGCCGCAGATAGGCCTGGCTGCCCGCGCACTTCAGATCATAGATCAGCGCGGGCTTGCCGAACGACGGCGCCTCCGCGACTCGGACGTTGCGCGGGATCACGCTCTCATAGACCTTGTCGCCGAAGTGGGCGCGGACGTCGTTCGCCACTTGGCCCGACAAGGCGCTGCGACGATCGAACATCGTCAGGACCAGGCCCTGGATTTCCAACGACGGGTTGAGGCTGTGCTTGACCATGTCGATGGTGCGCATCAGCTGGCTCAGGCCTTCCAAGGCGAAGAACTCGCATTGTAGCGGCACCAGCACCGCGTCCGCAGCCGCCATCGCATTCAGCGTCAGCAGGTTCAGCGACGGCGGACAGTCGATCAGCACATAGTCATACGCGGTAGGGCCGTCGTCATGTGCCCGCAGGGCATCGCGCAGCCGATAAGACCGGCGATCCGCTTGGCTGAGTTCGATCTCAACGCCCGACATATCGGCGTCGGCGGGCACGATCCACAGACCCGGGACCGTCGTCTGGACCGAGGCATCGGCGATGGAGCGCTGATCAACGACGACGTCATAGATGGTGACGCGTCGTGTTTCACGTGGAACACCCAGGCCCGTCGAGGCATTTCCCTGCGGGTCCATATCCACGATCAGCACCCGCTCACCAATGGCGGCCAGGGCAGTGCCCAGGTTAATCGCCGTTGTCGTCTTGCCGACCCCGCCCTTCTGGTTGGACACGGCGAGGACGCGGGCGGGCTTTCTAGCGCGTTGAGCGGGCACGGCGGAGGCTCCGGATTGTCACGATGCGGCCGCGCACGTCGCTTTGCGACGGGGCCAGTTCAGCCTCGAAATGCCAGGATTTGCGCGCTTCGATCAACTCGGATTCGGCACGCTCCCCCTTCAGGAACAGACCTTGTGCACCCCTTTGGAAGTAGGGCTGTGCATAACCCAGCAGTTTCTCCATTGGCGCGACGGCTCGGGCGGTGACGATGTCACACGTCACAGTCTGCGCCTCAGCCCGACCGACGATGACCGTCGCCGGCAATGACAATGCATTCACAACCTCCTGAAGGAATCGGCAGCGCTTGGCCAGGCTATCGATCAGCCAGACATGGGCCCCATCCCGCCCCTTCAGCATGGTGGAAAGCACTAGCCCGGGAAAGCCGGCCCCTGCCCCCAGATCCGCCCAGGTCTTCGCGTCCGGCGCCAGATCAAGCAGTTGCGCACTGTCCCAGACATGGCGGTTCCAGAAGTCTGGCAGACTGTCCGGGCCGACTAGATTCATCACCGCATTGGCCTCGACCAATCGCAGTCGAAAGGCTTCGAGGTCGGCGATCTGTTCCGCTGACGCATTGGCGCGTGCACGGAACGCCTCTTGTTCAGCCTCCAACATCAGGCCGCGACCGATGCCTTGGGCGCGCGCTTCACATAGGCCAGCAGCGCCGTCAAAGCGCCGGGCGTCATGCCCTCGATCCGGCCAGCCTGGCCCAGGGTCCGAGGTTGCACGCGAGCCAACTTCTCCTTCACCTCGTTCGACAGACCGCCGACGGCGCCGTAGTCGAGATCGGTCGGAAGCATCAGCCCCTCCTCCACCTTCAGAGCGTCCGCATCCTGCGATTGGCGATCCAAATAGTTGGCATAGGCCGCGTCGATCTGGACCTGCTCGCGGACTTCATTGGTCCAATCGGCAATGACGGGCACTGCCAAGAGGAATTGATCCAAAGTCACATCGGGGAAGGCCAACAGTTCGCGCATCGACCGTCGACGACCATCAGCATTTACAGATATGCCGAGTGCGCTGGCTTGGTTGGGGGTGAACAGTGTTTCACGTGAAACAGCACTCGCTGCCGCAAGCGCCGAGGCCTTGCCTTCAAAACGAATGCGCCGCTCGTCACCAACGATACCCAGCTCGATTGCAAGGGGTGTGAGCCGAAGGTCGGCATTGTCGGCTCGCAGCGTCAGCCGATATTCCGCCCGGCTGGTGAACATCCGGTACGGTTCGGTGACACCGCGTGTCACCAGATCGTCGATCATGACGCCGATATAGGCCTGATCACGCCCCAGGATCACCGGCTCCTGGCCGGCCGCTGAACGCGCGGCGTTCAGCCCCGCCATCAGCCCCTGCGCCGCGGCCTCCTCATAACCGGTCGTCCCGTTGATCTGTCCGGCCAAATACAGTCCGGGACGCTTCTTCACCTCCAGCGCCGCCGTCAGCTCGCGCGGGTCGACATAGTCGTATTCGATGGCGTAGCCGTATCGAAACACCTCGACCGCTTCCAATCCCGGGATAGTTCGCAGGAAGGCGAGCTGCGTCGGCTCCGATACCGAGGTCGAAATCCCATTTGGATAGACCGTGGGATCGTCCAGCCCTTCCGGCTCCAGGAAAATCTGATGGCTCGTCTTGTCGGCGAACCGAACGACCTTGTCCTCGATCGACGGACAATAGCGCGGCCCCCGGCCCGACAGCTTGCCGCCATAGACGGCGCTCTCGCCGAGATTCTCTGCGATGATCCGATGGGTCTCCTCTGTCGTGTGCGTCACGCCACAGGCGATCTGGGGCACGTCTATACGGTCAGTCAGGAAGGAAAAGGCCGACGGCGCCTCATCCGCCTGCTGCATTTCCAGACGATCCCAGTCAATGGTCCGCCCGTCCAGGCGTGCGGGCGTGCCCGTCTTCAAACGCCCCATCATCAGGTCGGCCGCATGAAGATCGGCGGCCAGACCGGTCGAGGGCTCCTCACCATGCCGCCCCGCCGGGATGCGTTCATCGCCGCGATGGATGACGCCGTTCAGGAAGGTGCCGGTCGTCAGGACGACTGCCCCAGCGCGAACCGTCTCTCCCGCGCCGGTCACGACGCCGACCACACGGTCGCCTTCGAGGACAAGCCGCTCGGCCGTCCCCGCCATCAGGGTCAGGTTGGGCGTCCCCTTCAGTTCGGCCTGCATGGCCTCGCGATAGAGGCGGCGGTCGATCTGGCTGCGCGGGCCCCGAACAGCGGCGCCCTTGGACCGGTTCAGGAGGCGGAATTGGATGCCGGACACATCGGCCAGCCGCCCCATCACGCCGTCCATGGCGTCGATCTCTCGAACCAGATGCCCCTTCCCCAGCCCCCCGATAGCTGGGTTGCACGACATCTCGCCGATCGTCTCCAGCTTCTGGGTCAGCAAGACGGTGCGGGCACCCGCCCGCGCGGAGGCCGCCGCCGCTTCACAGCCGGCGTGGCCGCCGCCGATGACAACGACGTCGAACACGAAATCTAAGGGAGAAATCATCGCCGCCACATAGGGCAAAACGGGTTTGACCGCCAGAGGCAGGCCAAGCCCGTCAGACTAAGATGGCCCTCCGTTTCACGTGAAACACCGGTATGGCTAGACCTACTTTCCGATGCAGAAGGTCGAAAAGACTTCGCCCAGAATGTCCTCAACACCGATCGCACCTGTCACGCGCGCCATAGCGTCGGCAGCCCGTCTCAGATCGTCGCCAGCCATTTCCGGCGCCACATTCAGTGCAGCCCGCGCCGCATCCACGCTTTCCAACGCCTCAAGCAAACGCAGCCGATGCCGTTCCTGAGTCACGGCGGGGAAGTCGGCGCCTGATAGATCCTGGGCAAGACGGGCAGCAATCCAGTCCCGAAGCTCGGCCAGGCCGGCGCCGGTCACGGTGCTCACCGCCAAAGTCTCATACTCGCCTTCGCCTAAGCCGGCGCCTAGGTCGGACTTGGTCGCCACGATCAGATCGCCATCCTTGACGTAAGCCGCAGCCACCCCGTCCGGGTCGTCAGGCGCGCGAACCCAAAGACGTAAGTCGGCTTGCTCGGCGCGCATCCGGGCGCGGCGCACGCCCTCGGCCTCGACCGGGTCGTCGCTGTCTCTCAAGCCGGCCGTATCCGACAATGTCACGGCATAGCCGCCGATTATCAGATCGGCGTCCAGCACATCCCGCGTGGTGCCGGCGATCGACGTGACGATGGCCGCCTCACGCGCAACGAGAGCATTGAACAGCGACGACTTCCCGGCGTTCGTCTCTCCGACCAGGACGATGCGGTAACCGTCCCTAACCCGTTCGCCACGCCGCCCGGTATCGACCGCGCGTCGCAGGTCGGCGCCAAGTCGGTCCAACACCGGCGCTGCCGTGCGAGCCAGATTATCCGGCACCTCTTCATCCGGAAAATCAATCTCGGCCTCGACCAGAGCCAAGGCGTGAAGAAGATCACGGCGGAAACCGGCATAGGTCTCGCTGAGCTTGCCGTCCAACTGACCCAAGGCCTGCTTGGCCTGGGCGCTGGTCTCCGCGTCTATCAGATCGGCGACCGCCTCGGCTTGCGCCAGATCCATGCGGCCATTCTGAAAGGCGCGGCGCGTGAACTCTCCAGGATCCGCCGGGCGCAAGTCCAATTCGATCAAGGCGCGGCTGGCGGCCTCAACGACCGCGCGACCGCCATGCAGATGTAATTCGGCGGCGTCCTCACCCGTGTAGCTGTTTGGCGCCACAAAACGCAGCACCAAGGCTTGATCGATGTGATCGCCGGCATGGCTGAGGTCACGCACCGAGGCCATGCGCGGCTTCAAGCGGGTTGCGCCCAGCGCCGTCAACGCGGCCTCGACGCCGGGGCCCGACAGACGGACAACCGCAATGGCGCCTCGGCCGGGCGGCGTCGCCAAGGCGAAGATGGTGTCGATCATCAACTCAGACCAAGCGGCTCCGGAGTGGGCGGATGCTCACTTTACCGCCGCTTCCATCAGGCGTCGGAACTGGTCCTGAGCCTGGAGGCCGAAGCTGGTCCAGGTCTTCATCAGTTCCTCGGGCTGCATCGCGGCGACATTAGCCTCCATCCGCTTCTGCATCTCCGCGACCATGGCCTCGTTCAGCGGCGTTACGTCCGGCAGGCCGAGAAAGGCGCGCGCCTCCGCCGGCGTGCAATCGACTTCAACATTGACCTTCATCGCATGGCTTCCTGTTTCACGTGAAACGTCCGAAGACAGATTACGTGTTCATCGACTGGAAGAAGTCCGAGTTGTTCTTGGACTGACGCAGCTTGTCGAGCAGGAACTCGATCGCGTCCTGCGGACCCATTGGATTCAGGATGCGGCGCAGGACATAAGTCTTGGCCAACTGATCCTTCGGCGTGATCAGGTCCTCCTTGCGGGTGCCGGACTTCAGCACGTCGATGGCGGGGAAGATGCGCTTGTCTGCGACCTTGCGGTCCAGCACGATTTCCGAGTTGCCGGTGCCCTTGAACTCTTCGAAGATGACCTCGTCCATGCGGCTGCCCGTGTCGATCAAGGCCGTGGCGATGATGGTAAGCGAACCGCCCTGCTCCACGTTACGCGCGGCGCCGAAGAAGCGCTTGGGCCGTTGCAGAGCGTTGGCGTCGACGCCGCCGGTCAGCACCTTGCCCGACGAGGGGACGGTGGCGTTGTAGGCCCGGCCCAGACGCGTGATGGAGTCCAGCAGGATCACCACATCCTTTTTGTGTTCGACCAAACGCTTGGCCTTTTCGATCACCATTTCGGCGACGGCGACGTGGCGGGTGGCGGGCTCGTCGAAGGTCGAGGCGACAACCTCGCCCTTCACCGTGCGCTGCATGTCCGTCACTTCTTCGGGGCGTTCGTCGATCAACAGGACGATCAGGAAGACCTCCGGGTGGTTCCGTTCGATCGACTTGGCGATGTTCTGCAACATCACCGTCTTACCGACGCGCGGCGGCGCCACGATCAGGCAGCGTTGGCCCTTGCCGAGCGGCGCGACGATATCGATGACCCGACCCGAGCGATCCTTCAGCGTCGGATCCTGAATTTCCATGTGCAGACGCTCTTCGGGATAGAGCGGCGTCAGGTTGTCGAACAGGACCTTAGTCTTGACCGCCTCTGGGTCTTCCAGATTGATCGTGTCGACCTTGAGCAGGGCGAAGTAACGCTCGCCCTCGCGCGGCGCCCGCACGGCGCCGTGGACGGTGTCGCCCGAGCGCAGGCCGAAGCGGCGGATCTGCGACGGCGAGACATAGACGTCGTCCGGACCCGGCAGATAGTTGGCGTCCGAGCTGCGCAGGAAGCCGAACCCGTCCGGCAGGATTTCCAGCACGCCGTCCGCAATGATCTCGACTTCTTCGTCGGCGAGGGCCTTCAGGATGGCGAACAGCAAATCCTGTTTGCGCAGGTTCGAGGCGTTCTCGACCTCCAGCTGTTCAGCGAAGGCGACCAGGTCGGCCGGGGTCTTCTCGTTCAGCTCGGCGAGCGTGATGCGTCCGTTGGCGACGACGGGCTCGCCGTCCTCTTCGTCATCCGCCGTCGTGTCCACGCCAGAATCGGCGCCCGCCGCCTCGCCCGCTTCATGCGCAGCGCCGTGATGGGTGGGGGCTTCAACCTCCACGCCTTCGTTCTCGGGGGTGTCGGGATTGGTGTCGCGGACGTCGGTCATGATGCAGGCTCGCGGGCGCACACGGCCAGACGGCTGCGGCGCGGGTCTCTGAAAATGTCTGGCCGGTAGGCCGAAGGGAGGTGCGACGGGCTCCCGCTGGCTCCAAGGCCTGCAGGCGTCACGAAAGAGAGGGACCGCCGGCGCAGGACGCCGAACGGTTCGCCGCCAGCGGAACCACAGGCGGCGGGTCAGGTCAAGCGGAGCCGCTTATCGGAACGTCCACTCCGTCGTCACCGACAGCACCATGATGATGGCCAGGACGAACGGAACCTCATTCGTCATGCGCCAGAACTTGCCTGAATATTTCGACGTGCCGGCGGCGATCTTCTTTCTTTGGGCCGCCAGGAAGCCGTGCCAGCCGCTGAGCAGGACGACACCAGCCAGCTTGGCGACCATCCACGGCTCGCCCAGGAAGGCGGCGCCGCGCGCCGAGACGTCGATGTGGATGAGCCACAGACCGAAGACCCAGGCCAGGATCATCGCCGGGTTCAGGATGATGCGCAGCAGCCGCGTTTGCCACAGGCGCAACAGCGTCTGCATCTCGCTTTTCAGCGGTTCGGGCTTGGCGTTCTGTTCGGCGTCATAGGCATAGAGCCGGGGCAGGAACAGCAGCCCCGCCATCCAGGCGATCACCGCCAGAATGTGCAGCCCGCGTGCGAGATCATAGGTGTTCATGCCGCCTGCCTTCCCTTGCGATGCGGACAGGCCTTCCAGTCCGCCTTGCACCCCTGGCCGAACGGCGCGACGCCCTTGTGCGACAATGCGCTCACGGCTGCGTCGGCCAAGGCGTCAATGAAAAGCGGCTCGATCCCGACCGCCGGCGCCCGCAAATACGGACTGGCCCCTTTTTCATGGGCCAGTTCGCCGTATTCGATATCCAGCTCGACCAGGGTCTCGATATGCTCCGAGACAAAGGCGATAGGCGTGACGACGACCCCGACGCCGTCTTTGGCGGCGGTTTCAATGGCTTCAGGCGTGGACGGGCCCAGCCATTTCATCGGCCCGACCCGGCTTTGGTAACAGATAGCGTGGTCGATCGGTCCGCGCTGGGCCTCGATGGCGGCGACCACGGCGGCGACCGTCGTCTCGATCTGCTCCTGATAGGGATCGCCCTTGCCGGTCACCAGCTTCTCGGGGATGCCGTGGGCGGAGAACAGCACCCGCACCGGCTGACCCACCGCCTCGTCCAGCTTCTCGCCGATCGCCTGGGCCTGGGCCTCGACCCAGCCTGTCGCGGCCGGATAGCAGCAGACGGCGCGGCTGACGCCGGGACCAGCATAGGCGGCGTTCCAAGCCTTCAACGAGGATTCCGTCGTCGTGGTCGAAAACTGCGGATAGAGCGGCAGCAGGACGACCTCGTCGGGTCCGAACGCGGCGACCTCGGCCGCCGTCTCTTCGGTCAACGGGTGCCAGTAGCGCATGGCGATGAAGACCTTGACGTCATCGCCGCCCAGCCGCGCGCCAAGCACCGCCTCCAGCGCCTCGGCTTGGCGACGGGTTTCGGGCAGCAGCGGGGATCCCCCGCCCATCAGGGCGTAGTTGGCCTGGGCGCTGGTCTCGCGCCGGTTGGAGATCAGCTTGGCCAGAGGCGAACGCAAAATCCCCGGAAGGCCGATGATGGCCGGATCGTTGAACAGGTTGAACAGGAACGGCTTGACCGAAGCCTGATCGTCCGGCCCGCCCAGATTGAACAGCACCACCGCAATGCGGCGGCCGGGGTTCGCATCGCTCATTGGGCGCCGATCCGTCTCAGAACCTGCTCGACATGGTCGATCGGCACGTCCGGCAGGATGCCGTGGCCGAGGTTGAACAGCCAAGGCCCCTGCCCCCAGGCCTCCATCAGTTGATCGACGCGTCGGTCCAGCAGATCGCCGCCGGCGCGCAGCAACAGCGGGTCGAGCGCCCCTTGGATCGGCTTGATCTGCTGCACGCGTTTGCCGACCTCGAGCGGGCAGGCGGTGTCCAAGGCGACGGCGTCAACCTCGACCGCCTCGGCATACCGCTCTGCGAGCGCTGCAGAGCCCCGTGGGAAGCCGATGAGGGGTAAGGTGACCCCCAGCTCCCGCGTGCGCTTCACCAGCGCCTGGTGGGGCTTCAGGACCAGTCTTTCGAACAGGTCGTCCGGCAAGCCCTCGGCCCAGCTCTCGAAGATCTTCAGAACCTGGGCTCCGGCGTCCGCCTGCATCTTCAGATATCGGGCGGTGGCCTCGACCAGAACCTCCAGCGTCTCATCGACGCGCTCGGGATCAGCATAGGCATTGGTGCGGGCCTGGGCGCGCTCGCCCTTGCCGATGCTGCGCGCCTGGCCGTCCAGCATATAGGTCGCCACGGTCCAGGGCGCGCCGGCGAAGCCGATCAGGGCCCGTTCCGGCTCCAGGGCCGCGCGCACGATCGACAGGGTCTCACCTACCGCCGACAGATGCTCGCCCGCCGCCGGGGCCAGTTCGGCCATCCGACCCGGGATCGGCATTTCGCCCAGGCGGGGCCCCTCCCCCGTCTCGAACCAGACGTCCTGGCCCAAGGCGCGCGGGATCAGCAGGATGTCGGCGAAGACGATCGCCGCATCGAAGCCGAACCGGCGCATGGGCTGAAGCGTCGCCTCGGCGGCCATTTCGGGGTTCAGACAGAAGGCGATGAAGTCGGGCGCCTCGGCCCTCAGCTTGCGATATTCCGGCAGATACCGACCGGCCTGGCGCATGAACCACACCGGCGGACGCTCCAACGTCTCCCCGCGGAGAGCCCGGAGCACCAAGGGTGTCGGATCGGCAGTCTGGGTCTGATCGGTCATCCCGGAGGATTAAGGTCACAGCCCCCCGCTCTCAATCCCTAATCAGATTAAGAATTAAAAGATTCGAAGTGGCAGGTAGGGCGGTGGAATGGCGGGGATGACTCGATCGGAGGCGGCGGAACAAAAGCGGATATCCACGCCTGGCGTGTCGTTAACGGGGATGTCGAAACGGCTGATCCCGCCGGTGGACAATCCCTAACGAAACCTTAACGGGCAAGGGTTTGTGGGGACTTGCGGCTGTGAACGCGGTTAAGCGCCGTTAACCTTTCATTAGGATTTTCCACAGCGGTTGGAAATTCGGTTTTCCGCCTTGGGATGATCCGGCGGCGGACGACCGATGCGATCCACCATCATCCCCGCTCGCGGGCGGATCGATCAGCGGCTAAGAAAAACGGCGCCCCGACGGTCCAACGCCGTCCCCCAACTTTCAACAGGGAGACAGACAGTCTCATGAGCCCTGCGAGACCCTCGGGACCGGCCCGTCTGGCCACCTATTTCCACGTTCACCTGGTGTCGGACTCCACCGGTGAGACCTTGAACGCCATGGCCAAGGCGGTGACCGCGCGCTTCGACGGCGTCATTCCGATCGAGCACATCTATTCGCTTGTTCGGTCAGAGAAGCAGATGGAGCGGGTGTTGCAGGAGGTGGAGTCCGCGCCGGGCGTCGTTCTCCACACCCTGGTCGACCGCGATCTGCGCGAGCAGCTGGAAGAAGGCTGCCGCCGTCTGGACATGCCCCAGATCGGGGCGCTGGATCCCCTGGTGGGGGCCATGTCGCGCTATCTCGGCGCCGCCCTGTCCACGCGCGTCGGGGCCCAACACGCCTTGGACCACGACTATTTCAACCGGATCGCGGCGCTAGATTACGCCATGGCCTATGACGACGGCCAGGGCTCGCTGGACCAGCTGGAGGGCGCGGACGTGGTGCTGTGCGGGGTCAGCCGGACATCCAAGACCCCGACCTGCATCTATCTGGCCCATCGCGGCATCCGGGCCGCGAACGTGCCCCTGGTGCCAGGTCAGGAAGATGGTGAGCGGCTGACGAAGCTGAAGAAGCCGCTGGTGATCGGCCTGACGGTTTCGCCCGACCGGCTGGTGCAGATCCGTCGCAATCGGATCGACAATCTGAACGCCAACCAGTCGTCCAACTACACGGATCAGGACGCCGTCCGCGACGAGACCATCAAGGCGCGACGGGCCTTCGAACGGCGCGGCTGGCCGACCATCGACGTAACCCGCCGCTCGGTCGAGGAAACGGCGGCGGCGATCACCAACCTGCTCAGCGAGCATCGCAACCACAAGATCGGGACGACCTGGTAGATGAATGAGACCCTCATTCTCGCGTCCAAGAGCGCCGCCCGTCGCGCCATGCTGGAAAACGCTGGCGTCGCCTTCGAGGTGCGGGTCGCCAATGTGGACGAAGACGCGATCAAGGCCGTGTCCGGCGATCTGGATGCGGCGGCCCTGGCGGTGCGCCTGGCGGAGGCCAAAGCCTTGGCCGTGTCGCGCGATGACGAAACCGCCTGGGTGCTGGGCTCGGACCAGACCCTGGCCTTCGATGGCGGCCTGGTGTCCAAGGCGAAATCGCTAGATGCGGCGCGCGAGCGGCTGAAAGCCATGCGCGGCAAGTCGCACCAGCTGCATTCCGGCGCCGCCCTGGCGACCAAGGGTCAGATCGTCTGGTCCGGCGTCGATACGGTCGAGATGCGAATGCGGGATTTCTCGGACGCCTTCCTCGACGCCTATCTGGCGGCGGAAGGCGAGGACCTGCTGTCCTGCGTTGGCTCCTACCGGCTGGAGGGCCTGGGGTCTCAGCTGTTCGAGGCCGTGGACGGCGACTATTTCACCGTCCTGGGCCTGCCCCTGTGGCCTGTGCTGGCCGAACTGCGGCGGGCGGGAGTGATCGCGGCATGAGCGTCCATCGCATTACCGGCGCCGCAATAGTCGCCGGGATCGCCGGCAATCCGGTGGCCCATTCGCTCAGTCCGGTGATCCACAATGCCTGGCTGGCGGCGGGCGACATCGACGGCGCCTATGTCCCCTTCGCCCCCGCCGATGCAGCCGGTTTCGAGGCCTTGGTCGCGGCCGGGCGCGCGGGCCTGATCATGGGCCTGAACGTCACCGCGCCTTTCAAGGAGCAGGCCTTCGCCCTGGCCGACACGGCGACGCCGGCGGCGCGGCTGACATCCTCGGCCAACATCCTCACGTTCGAAGCCGGGCGTGTGCTGGCCGACAGCTCCGACGGCGTCGGACTGATGCGGGGGCTGAAGGAACAGGCGCCGGATCTGGACGTCGCCGGCCGACCGGTGGTCATGCTGGGCGCCGGCGGTGCGGCGCGCGCTGGGTCGGGCGCCCTGGTCGAGGCGGGGGCCGAGGTCCGCATTGTCAATCGGTCGCTGGAACGGGCCCAGGCCCTGGCCGCCGATCTGGGGCCGTCGGTGAGGGTCATGGCGGCGGCGGAGGCGTTTGACGGCGCGGTCCTGGTCGTCAATGCGCTCAGCGTCCCGCCGCAGATCGATTTCGACCGGATCGCGCCGGGCACGGTGATGATGGACATGACCTACAAGCCGTTGGCCACTCCCTTCCTGACGGCGGCGCGTGCGCGCGGATTGCCGACGGTGGATGGTCTGGCCATGCTGATCGGCCAGGCGGCGCCATCGTTTCAGGCCCTGTTTCGTCGCCCGCCGCCGCCGCTGGACCTGCGCATCCTGCTAATGAGCCATCTGGGCGAGACGCCATGATCCTGCTCGGTCTCACCGGCTCCATCGGCATGGGCAAGTCCACGACGACGGCCATGTTCGCCGATCTAGGGGCCGTCGTCTGGAACGCCGACGACGCGGTGCATCGCCTCTATGCCCTTGGCGGCGCAGCGGTCGAGCCAGTGGGCGAGGCCTTTCCCGGCGTGGTGGAGGACGGCGCCGTGAACCGCACGCGGCTGGCCGAGGCCCTGGGTCGCGACGAGACCGCCTTTCGCCGGCTGGAAGCCATCGTCCATCCTCTGGTCGCCGAGGGGCGGGCGGCGGATCTTGAGGCGGCGCGCGCTGCGGGAACCCGGTTGGCGGTCCTCGACATCCCCCTGCTGTTCGAGACCGGGGGCGATGCGGCGGTTGACGCCGTGGTCGTCGTCACCGCCGATCCTGCGATCCAGGCCGAGCGTGTCCTGGCCCGTCCCGGCATGACGCGCGAACGGTTCGACGCCATCCTCGCGCGCCAGATGCCGGACGCCGAAAAGCGTGCGCGCGCGGATTTCGTGATCGACACCGGCCGGGGCCTCGATGCCGCGCGGGCGGATGTGGAGGCGATTGTCACCACCGTCCTGGACCCGTCGTGGATATCTCCCCGGCGCAGCGCGGCTGGCCTTTCGCACTGAGGCGAATGCCGCCATTAAGGGGACATGGCGCGCGAAATCGTTCTGGATACCGAGACCACCGGCTTCGATCCCAAGACGGGTGATCGACTGATCGAGGTCGGCTGTATCGAGATTCAGGATCTGCTGCCGACCGGCCGCACCTTCCACCGCTTCGTCAATCCCGAGCGGCTGATCCCGCCCGACGCCATCCGGGTTCACGGCATCACCGACGAAAAGGTCAAGGATGCGCCCAAGTTCGCCGAGATCGCCGACGACCTGATCGAATTTATCGGCGATGCACAGATGATCGCCCACAACGCCGCCTTCGACCGCAACTTCATCGACTTCGAATATGCGCGGTGCGGCCGGCCGATCACCGGCGAGGCGCGCTGGATCGATACGCTGAAACTGGCCCAGACGCGGTTTCCGGGCATGCCCAACTCGCTGGACGCCCTGTGCAAACGCTACAAGGTGTCGCTGGTCGAGCGGACGCTGCACGGCGCCCTGATCGACGCCCGTCTGCTGGCCGAGGTCTATCTGGAGCTTCGCGGCGGCAAGGAGCGGGTGCTGGACCTGTCGTCCGCGCCGGTCGGTCGTGGCCCCGGCGGCGTCATCGAAGCCGCCGCCTACGGCCAGCGCCCCCGCCCTCTGGCGCCGCGCTCCACGCCTGAGGAACAGGCCGCCCACGTCGCCTTCCTCGCCAAGGCGCTGAAGGACCGATCACTGTGGGACGCCTACGGCCTGCCGGCGCAGGAAGACGCGGCTTAGTCTCTTTTTAGCGCTCAAGTCGTGAGCGACCGCGTCGCGAACATAGCGCGGCGCGCAGCGCCCCAGGCTCAAGCCTGCCGGAAGCCCAGCACGTCCTGCATGTCATAGAGACCGGGCCCTCGCGTCCGCACCCAGGCGGCGGCGGCGACAGCGCCCTTTGCGAACAGCGACCGATCGATCGCCGAATGACTGAGGGTCAGCACCTCGTCTTCCGATGCGAACAGCACCGTGTGCTCGCCGATGATGCCGCCGGCGCGGATAGAGGAGAAACCGATCTTGCCGCTCTCGCGCTCGCCCTGGACCCCGTCGTAGGGTTTGGAGCGCAGGTCATCCAGATCCGCGAACCGGCCCTCGGCGGCGGCTTCGCCCAGCATCAGGGCCGTGCCCGACGGTGAATCCACTTTCCGGCGGTGGTGGGCCTCGGTGATCTCGATGTCCCAATCCTGGGCGTCCAGACGTTGGGCGGCGTGCTGGACCAGGCCGATCAGGATGTTCACGCCCAGGGAGAAGTTGCCGCTCTTGACGATGGCGACCTTCTCGGCGGCCTTCATCAGATCGCCCTCCTGCTCGTCCGTGAAGCCGGTCGAACCGATCACCAGAGCCGGGCCGCCGCGCTCGGCTGCACTCTGGGCAAGAGCCACCGAGGCGGCCGGGGTCGAGAAGTCGATGATCACGTCGCACAACGACAGGTCGGCGGTTTCGCCCCAATCGAAGCGGGCGGCGACCACCACGTCCTCGCGGGCGTCCAGAACCTGAGAGACCGCACGCCCCATCCGGCCGCGATAGCCGGAAATGCCGGCGTGGAAGATTGCGCTCAAACCGCGTTCTCTTTCGACCCGTCCGCGTCCTGACTGCCCAGGATGTCGGCCCAGAAACGCTTCGCCTTTCCGGCAAAGCTGGAATTCCTGGGGTTCTGCCCCTCCCCGAACGACAGGGCAAGCTCTTCCAGCAACTCACGCTGGCGCGCGGTCAGATCGGTGGGCGTCTCGACGAACAGTTCGACGACCAGATCGCCTCGATTGCGGCCGTTCAGATGGGGCATGCCCTTGCCCTTGATGCGCACGGTCTTGCCGGTCTGGGCGCCGGCCGGCACGGCGACGGAGGCCTTGCACTTGCCGTCACAGGCCGTGGAGACCAGGCAGGGGGCGTCGATCTCGCCGCCCAGGGCCGCCACTGTCATCGGCACCGGTACGGTGACCAGCAGGTCCAGGTTGTCGCGCTCGAACAGGTCGTGCGGCGTGACCGAGATGAAGACGTATAGATCGCCGCGCGGTCCGCCGCGCTGGCCCGCATCGCCCTCGCCCGATAGACGGATGCGCGAACCGTCGTCCACGCCGGCGGGGATTTTCAGGTTCAGGGTGCGGGTTTTGCGCACCTGGCCGTGCCCGTGGCAGGTGGTGCAGGGATCGGCGATCATCTGACCCTGGCCGTGGCAACGGGGGCAGGTGCGCTCGACCTGGAAGAAGCCGTTCGCTTGGCGCACGCGACCGGCGCCCTGGCAGGTGGTGCAGGTGACGGGCTTCGTGCCCGGCTTGGCGCCCGACCCCTCGCAGGTGTCGCAGGTCATGGTCGAGGGGATGTCGATCTCGACGTCCTCGCCCTTGTAGGCCTGCTCCAGGGTGATCTCCAGATCGTAGCGCAGGTCTGAGCCCCGGCGCGGTCCGCCCTGCTGACCCCGGCCCTGGCGTCCGCCGAACGCGTCGCCGAACGCATCGCCAAAGACCTGGGAGAAGATGTCGTTGATGTCCGAGAAACCCTGGCCGCCCTGGCCAAAGGGATTGCCGCCCCCGCCGCCGTTCACGCCCGCATGGCCGTAACGGTCATAGGCCGCGCGCTTGTTGTCATCCGACAGCACCGTATAGGCCTCGGACAGCTCCTTGAACTTGGCCATCGACTCTTCCGACCCGCCGTTGCGGTCCGGGTGGTGGATCATGGCCAGCTTGCGGTAGGCGGCTTTCAGGCCGGGGGCGTCGATCGTGCGTTCGACACCCAGAACTTCGTAATAATCACGCGCCATCGGGCGTTCGTCCTCATACTTCCCCGTTCGCTTTCGCCTCGCCTCTTATCGAGCGTTGGTCGAAATCGATGTCCCGGCTGACATGGGGTCCGGGACCAATGATGCAAGTTTCATGAAAAGGCCCCGCCTATCGCAAGACAAGCGGGGCCGTATCATTTCAGCGACCTGTGACGGATCAGGCGCTCTTCTTGTCGTCGCCGTCCGTGTCCGACACTTCCTCGAACTCGGCGTCGACCACGCCGTCGTCGGCCGGCTGGCCTTCGGCGGCGGCGTCGCCCTGCTGCTGGGCGTACATGGCCTCACCCAGCTTCATCGAGGCCTGGACCAGGGTGTTGGTCTTGGCGCGGATGTCTTCCGGGTCCGTGCCTTCGCGCGCGGTCTTCAGCTCGGCCAGGCCGGTCTCGATGGCCGTCTTCTCGTCCGCACCGACCTTGTCGCCGTGCTCGGCCAGGGCCTTTTCGGTCGAGTGGATCAGGCTGTCGGCGGCGTTCTGCGCCTCGACCAGATCCTTCTTGGCCTTGTCGGTCGCGGCGTTGGCTTCGGCTTCCTTGACCATCTTGTCGATGTCGGCGTCCGACAGGCCGCCGTTCGCCTGGATGCGGATCGACTGCTCCTTGTTGGTCGCCTTGTCCTTGGCCGAGACGTTGACGATGCCGTTGGCGTCGATGTCGAAGGCGACCTCGATCTGCGGCATGCCGCGCGGTGCGGGCGGAATGCCCATCAGGTCGAACTGGCCCAGCATCTTGTTGTCCGACGCCATCGGACGCTCGCCCTGGAAGACCCGGATCGTCACGGCCGACTGGTTGTCGTCGGCGGTCGAGAAGGTCTGGCTCTTCTTGGTCGGAATCGTCGTGTTGCGCTCGATCAGGGGCGTGAACACGCCGCCCAGGGTTTCGATGCCCAGGGTCAGCGGCGTCACGTCCAGCAGCAGCACGTCCTTGACGTCGCCTTGCAGAACGCCGGCCTGAACGGCGGCGCCCAGGGCCACGACTTCGTCAGGGTTCACGCCCTTGTGCGGCTCCTTGCCGAAGAAGGCCTTCACGGCTTCCACGACCTTGGGCATGCGGGTCATGCCGCCGACCAGAACCACTTCGTCGATGTCCGAAGCCTTCAGGCCGGCGTCGGCCAGGGCCTTCTTGCACGGCTCGATCGTGCGCTGGACCAGATCCTCGACCAGGCTTTCCAGCTTGGCGCGCGTCAGCTTGATGTTCAGGTGCAGCGGACCCGAGGCGTTCATGGTGATGAACGGCAGGTTGACCTCGTACTGGGTCGTGGTCGACAGCTCCTTCTTGGCCTTTTCGGCCTCTTCCTTCAGGCGCTGCAGGGCCAGCTTGTCCTGGCGCAGATCGACCGACTGCTCCTTCTTGAACTCGTCGGCCAGGTAGTCGACCAGACGCAGGTCGAAGTCTTCGCCGCCCAGGAAGGTATCGCCGTTGGTCGACTTCACCTCGAACACGCCGTCGCCGATCTCCAGGATCGAGACGTCGAAGGTGCCGCCGCCCAGGTCATAGACGGCGATCTTCTGGCCGTCGTTCTTTTCCAGACCATAGGCCAGGGCCGCCGCGGTCGGCTCGTTGATGATGCGCAGCACTTCCAGGCCGGCGATCTTGCCGGCATCCTTGGTCGCCTGACGCTGGCTGTCGTTGAAGTAGGCCGGCACGGTGATCACGGCCTGGGTGACCTTGTCGCCCAGATAGGCCTCGGCCGCTTCCTTCATCTTGGTCAGGGTGAAGGCCGAAATCTGCTGCGGGGAATAGTCCTTGCCGAAGGCGCGCACCCAGGCGTCGCCGTTCGGGCCCTTGACGATCTCATAGGGCACCATGCCTTTGTCCTTGGCGACGACGGGATCATCGAAGTTGCGGCCGATCAGGCGCTTGATCGCGAAGAAGGTGTTGGACGGATTGGTGACGGCCTGGCGCTTGGCGGGTTGGCCCACCAGCACTTCCGCGCCGTCCTGGATCGCCACGACCGATGGGGTCGTGCGGTTGCCCTCGGCGTTTTCGATCACCTTCGGCGTCTTGCCGTCCATGACGGCGACGCACGAATTGGTGGTGCCCAGGTCGATGCCGATAATCTTGGCCATGTGTTCTTCAGTCTCTCTGGTTCGGCGGGCGATGCGGCGGCCTTCGACGAAGCGCCGCGCGTGACCGCCCCCGGTTGGGTTGGCGTGGATCAGGCTGGATAGCCCCAAGTTTCGCGGGGTTTCTCCGAAGCTGGCCCCGATATGGGAAAATCCCCCCCGCCCGCAAGGGCGTTATGCGATTCAACGCTTTCGAAGAACGCCGAAATTCGAAGATGCAGGCGCGGCGATTACGGCGCATAAGATTTTGCATCGCGCTCTGAGGAACGCGATCGAGGAAGGGAGAGGAAACAATGATCAAGACTACGCTCAAGGCCGTCGTCGCCGCAGCCATTCTTGTCGGCTCCGCAGCGGCCGCCGCGCCGCCTGCTGCGACGCCGATGGTGCAGTCGAAGGACGGCTATGATCGGCACGTCACCATCAAGAACCGCACCGGCTGGACCATGTTGCGTTTCTACGCGTCGGATTCGCGCAGCGACGACTGGGAAGAGGACATCCTGGGTTCGGACGTTCTGGAAAGCGGGCAGGATGTGCGCATCAACATCGATGACGGCTCGGGCGCCTGCATCTATGACTTCAAGGCCGAGTTCACCAACGGTCAGGAGCTGACGCGGTCGCGCATCAATGTCTGTGAGGTCAGCGAATACACCTACACCCGTTGAGGTGAAGACCGCCGTCGAGGGCTTCCGGCTCTGGCCGGGGGCGCTCGATGCAGCGGCGCAGGCTGATCTGGTCAGCGAGGTGTTCGACCGGCTGAATGATGCGCCCCTCTATCGGCCGACCACGCCGGGCGGTCGGCCTTTCTCAGTTCAGATGAGCAACTTCGGGCCGCTGGGCTGGGTCTCCGACCGGGGCGGCTATCGCTACCAGTCGACCCATCCCGAGACCGTGCGACCCTGGCCCGCGATCCCGACTGTGCTGCTTGACCTGTGGGACGCCACGGTCGGCTGGCCCACGCCGCCGGACGCCTGTCTGGTAAATCTGTATCGCGATGCGGCGAAGATGGGCCTGCACCAGGACAAGGACGAGGCCGATCTCGGCGCGCCTGTCCTGTCGGTGTCCTTGGGAGACGCGGCGACGTTCCGCATCGGCGAGGCGGACGGCGGACGCACCACGACGCTGAGGCTGAACAGCGGCGACGTCTGCGCCCTGACCGGACCCGCCCGCCTGGCCCGTCACGGCGTCGACCGCGTGCTGGCCGGATCGTCGCGCCTGATTCCCGGCGGCGGCCGGCTGAACCTTACGCTGCGCTGCGCCGGTTGAGCGCCTGATTTTTGGACTGGCTTTCGACGGCAAGCTGCGGCGTAACTCGGGAATGGACGACCTGAAGCGCCGCTGGGCCCGCCTCAAACCCCACATCACCGTCGTAGGCCCCGACGACGACCGGCCCCGGCCAGCGGTGCTGCTGTTCCATGGCTGCGGGGGGCTGCGCGATCACCTGCCCCGCTATGCCGAGGTCGCCAAGGCGGCGGGCTGGCGCGCCTTCATCGTCGATTCCTACGGCCCGCGCGGCTGGGGCCGGGCCTTTACCCTGGCGGCGGTCTGCACCGGCCTGTCGTTCCGGGGCTATGAGCGGGTGGGCGACGTCCTGGCGGCGATCCAGGGCGTTTCGGCCCGCCCCGATGTCGACGCGACGAAGCTGGCCTTGGCCGGCTGGAGCCACGGCGGCTGGTCGATCATGGAGATGATGAGCGGCGCGCCGACGCCCGGCGCCTTTGGCGTGATCGATCCCGCCGAGGCCGACCTGTCCGGCGTCAAGGCGGTTTGGCTGGCCTATCCCTACATCGGCCCGTTCGCCTTCAACCGGTTAAAGCCCTGGCGGCATTGCCCGCGCGTCCTGGCCGTCACGTGCAAGCGCGACCACCTGACCACTGTGCGCAACGCCGAACAGGTCAACGCCATGATCCGCAACTGCGGCTCCGAGGTCGAAAGCTGGATCGCCGGGGGCACTCACGCCTTCGACGAACCGACCAACAACGGCCCCATGCGCCACGACCCGGAACTGACGACCGAGGCCCTGCGCCGCTTCGGCGCCTTCCTGACCGACGCCGTCCCACACGGCTGAGCCGCCTAGCCGATCGTCGCCTCGACCGTGATGGTCGCGCGGACCGAATGGGCCATTTCGCAATGGTCGTGCGCCTGATGATGCAGGGCGTCGATCTCGGCCTGATCGGGTTCGCGGCCGGTGAAGCTGGTGAAGGGGCGCAGCGTCACCTCGGCGAGGTAGCGCTTGCCGTTATCGTCCTTGCCCATCTTGCCTGACGCCTCGTCGACATAGGTGTCGACCACCAGGCCGGCGTTGGCGGCGAAGGCAAGGAACCACAGCATGTGACAGCTGGACAGAGAGGCGACCATCGCCTCTTCCGGATCGACGCCGGCCGGATCGGACATCGGCACGGGCACGCTGGAGGGCGCCGACGACCCCGGCACCACCGCCCCGCCGTCGAAGCTCCAGGAATGGGCACGGCTGTAGCGCTTGTCTTGGAAGGGCTGCTCGCCGCGGTTCCAGACGACCTTGGCTTCATAGACGCTCATTACGCCCTCCAGAAGCCGACGATTGTCTTGACCTCGTCCACCACGGGATCGGCGACATCGGCGGCGCGTTCGGCGCCGGCCTTCAGCACGCGGTCGATCTCGGCCGGATCGTCCATCAGACGGCGCATCTCGGCCGTCACGGGCGCCAGCGACGACACTGCCAGGTCCGCCAGCGCCGGCTTGAAGGCGCCAAAACCCTGGCCGCCAAACTGTGCGATCACCTGTTCGCGGGTCAGGCCCGCCAACGCCGCATAGATGGCGACCAGATTCTTGGCCTCGGGCCGTTCGTTCAGGCCCTCCAGCGTTTCCGGCAACGGCTCGGGATCGGTCTTGGCCTTCTTGATCTTGGAGGCGATCGTGTCGGCGTCGTCGGTCAGGTTGATGCGGCTGTTGTCGGACGGATCCGACTTGGACATTTTGGCCGCCCCGTCGCGCAGGGACATGACGCGGGTCGCCGGTCCCTGGATGATCGGCTCAGGCACGGGGAAGAAGCCGGGAACGCCGAAGTCGTTGTTGAACTTGGCGGCGATGTCGCGGGTCAGCTCCAGATGCTGCTTCTGGTCCTCTCCGACCGGCACTTCGGTGGCCTTGTACAGCAGGATGTCGGCCGCCTGGAGCACGGGATAGGTGTAGAGGCCGACCGAGGAGCGTTCCTTGTGCTTGCCCGACTTCTCCTTGAACTGGGTCATCCGGTCGAGCCAGCCGAGGCGGGCGACGCAGTTGAAGATCCAGGCCAGTTCCGCATGGGCGCGCACGGCCGACTGCGGGAAGATGATCGCCTTTTCCGGATCCAGGCCCGAGGCCAGATAGGCGGCGGCGATCTCGCGCGTCTGGGCGGTCAGTTTGGCGGGATCCTGCCACACGGTGATGGCGTGCATGTCGGCGACGAAGACATAGACCGGCGCGCCCTGGTCTTGCAGTTCCACGAACCGCTTCAAGGCGCCGAGGTAGTTGCCCAGGTGCAGCGCGCCTGAGGCCTGGATGCCGGACAGGATGCGGCGCGGGCCGTCATATGTCGCAACGGCGGGGGTTTGGTCGGTCATGGGATCGGGTCTCGGAAGGTCGAAAGGCAGGCGTGGCGAGGCAGGCGGCGGCTCAGCCGCGCCATCGCAGGTCATGGATCAGGCCCGAGGTCGTCATGGCCTCGCGCTTATCGGTTCGCCGCCTGTCAGTCCAGACCGGAGGCCGCGCCGCCGCCGGGCTCGCGCTTCAGCGTGGCCTTCAGTTCCGAGATCGTGACGGCCCGGAACGCCAGCAGGCAGAAGCCGTAAAGCCCGGCCCCGGCGCCGCAGACCACCAGGACGGCGATCTCCTTGGCCAGGAACAGGCGGCTAAGCTGCGGATAGAAGACGTCGGCGGCGAACAGCAGGGCGGCCATCATGGCGCTGGCGGCGATCACGCGGGCGATGCGCGACAAAAAGGCCGGCGACGGCCGCCAGCTGTTCTCGCGGATCAGGACCCCGCCCAGCAGGGCGACATTCACCCAGGCCGAGGTGCTGGTGGCGATGGCCAGGCCCAGCACTCCGTCCCAGCCCTGACGGCGGAACCAGAAGAACAGGGCCGAGCCCAGGATGACGGTGATGACCACGCTGGCCACGGCGAAGATCATCGGACGGCGCGTGTCCTGGCGCGCGAAGAAGGGCGGGGTCAGAACCTTGGCCAGGACGAAGGCCGGCACGCCCCAGGCGAACTGACGCAAAACGTCGGCGGTGCGGGCGGCGTCGGCCGAGGTGAAGGCGCCCCGCGTCACCGTCGCGTCGATGATGAAGAAGGGAATGACAAACAGGGCCACGGCCGCCGGCAGGGTGAAGGCCATGGCCAGGTTGATGCCGTCGTCCAGCGTGTTCTGCCCGCCCTCGTGATCGCCGTCGACGAAGGCCTTGGTCAGGCGCGGCACCAGGGCCAGGCCGATGGCGACCCCCACCAGGCCCAGCGGCAGTTGATACAGCCGGTCGGCGTTATACAGCACCGAACGCGCGCCCTCGTCCGACCCGGTCAGGAACTGCGACACCAGAGAGTTGATCTGCAGCGCCCCGCCCGCCAGGGCGCCGGGCACAGCGAGCGCCAGGGTGTGACGCACATTCGGCGTGATGCGCGGCAGGCCGATCTTGAGCCGCACGCCCAGACGCCGCACGCCCCACCACAAGAGGCCGGCCTGGATAAGCCCAGACACCGTCACCGCCGCCGTCACCATCAGCAGCACCGTCTCCTGCGGGATCGGCAGGATCAGCGGCGGCATCAGGGCGGCCAGGGTGCACAGGTTCAGAAACACCGGCACGGCCGCCGACAGGGCGAACCGACCCCCGGTGTTCAACACGCCCGACAGCAGCGAGGCCACGGTCATACAGGCCAGGTAGGGCATGGCCAGTTGGGTTGCGATCACGGCGGCGCGCAGCACCTCGGGCTGACCCTGATACGCCGACAGCAGCCACGGCATGATCCAGGGCATCACGACCTGCAGCAGGATGCAGAAGCCCGCGACCACGGCCAGCATGAAGCTGAGCGCCTCGGACGCCGTGACGGCGGCCGCTTCCTCGCCCTCGCGCGCCCGAACCCCGCCATAGACCGGCACGAAGGCTTGGGCGAAGGCGCCCTCGGCGAACAGGCGGCGGAACATGTTGGGCAGCATCAACGCCGTGGTGAAGGCGTCCATCATCGGCCCCTGGCCGAAGCGCGCCGCCAGCGCCATGTCGCGCACGAAGCCGAGAATTCGACTGCCCAGCGTCAGGGTCGACTGCACCAGGGTGTTTCGGGCGAGGCTCATGCGGACATTCGACAGGGCGCGGAGGAAGGTTGTCGCTTAGCGCGCTTGTTCGCCGGGCGATACGGGCTTTGCGCGCGGGCTGCGGCGGCCCAGGTCGGAGACGTCGCGTGCGCTGGCGCGGGCCGAGGCGACCTTGCGTCCGGCGGGCGCGGGCGCGCGGCTGTCCAGCACGGCCTCAAGCGCGGTGCGCAGTTCGGCGATCCGCTGTTCCGAGGTGATCTTTCGCCCCTTGCGATCCACGACGTAGAAGCTGTCCACCGCCCGCTCGCCATAGCTGGCGACATGGGCGGAGCGGATGCTCAGGCCTTCGTCGTTGAACACGCGCGACAGGTCCGCCAGCAGGCCCGGCCGGTCGGCGCAGGACACCTCGACCACGGTGGCGACCTCGCTGGCGTGGTGATCGACCATGACCACGGGCCGGACTTCGAAGGCCGCCTTGCGCGCATTGCCGGTCGGATCGGGGGCCTGGCCGATGCGGCCCTCGCCCCGCGCGGCCTTTTCCAGGGCCTCGACCAAAGCCTTCAGGCGACGCGGCTCGGCCTGGCCATAGGGCAGGCCCGCTCCGTCCTGAACACGAAACACGTCCAGAACGACACCGTCCTCTGTCGCCACGCGGGCGTCGGTCACGTCGGCGCCCAGGGCGGCCATGGTCTGGGCCAGATCGGCGAACAGGCCCGGTCGGTCGGCCGCTGCGATGGAGATTTCGGTGGTCTGCACCGTCAGCCCCTGCACCGGCGCGGTGGGCGCGCTCTCGGCCGCCGCGCCCGTCTCGCGCGCCCGCTGGACCAGGGCCGGATGCGCCGCCAGCGGATCCTCGCGCGTCACGTCCTCGCCCCGGAACAGGGCGGCGACCTGATTGTAGAGGGTGCGCATCAGCTGACCCTTCCAGCCGTTCCACACCCCCGGCCCCACGGCCCGGATGTCGGCGACGGTCAGGACCAGCAGCATCCGCAGTCGCTCGGGATCGCCGACCAGTTCGGCGAATGCGCGGATCGTCGCCGGGTCCGACAGGTCGCGCTTCTGGGCATAGTCCGACAGCGCCAGATGGCTGCGCACCAGCCAGACCACCAGTTCGATCCGGCGCGGATCGACGCCCAGCCGCTCACAGGCCCGACGCGCGGCGATGGCGCCGTCCTCCAACTGCCCCCGCTCGCCGCCCTTGCCCACGTCGTGCAGCAGCATTCCCAGCATCAGGGCTTCCATGTCCGAGATCAGATGCACGATCTCGCTGGCCATGGGGTGGTCGGTCTTCAGCTTGCCGCGCGCGATGTCGTTGATGATGCCGATGGCCTGAAGCGTGTGCTCGTCGACCGTATAGGCGTGGTACATGTTGAACTGGGTCTGGCCGACTATCCGCCCCCATTCAGGCAGGAACCGGCCCAGTAAACCCGTCTCGTTCATGATGGTCAGGACGCGATAGGGCCGCTGCCCGTGCGCCAGAACGTCCAGGAACGCCCGCGTCGCCGCCGGATCGCGCCTCAGCCGGGGCGTCACCAGCGACAGCGAGCGCGTCACCGCCGAAAAGGCGTCCGGATGCAGGTCCAGGTCGTGCTTGTCGGCGCAGACGAAAAGGGTCAGCAGCTTGACCGGATCGGCGGCGAACACCTCCGGCCCCTCGACCGACAGACGCCCCTGATCGATCCAGAACCCCTCGACCTCCAGCTTGCGCCGGGGGGCGGGCCGGAACGGCGCCATCAGACGCGACAGGCCGTGCGCCGTCTTCTGGTGGCGCGCCTCAAGCTTGGCCGACATGGCGCGGGTCAGGGCGCCGACGTCGCGGGCCACCAGAAAGTATCGCCGCATGAACCGCTCGACCGCCGGCTCGTCGCCGCGCCCGCGCCAGCCCATGCGCCGGGCGACCTCGGGCTGCATGTCGAAGGTCAGCTTCTCTTCGGCCCGGCCCGCGATCAGATGCAGATGGATGCGGACCCGCCACAGGAAGTCGAACGCCTCGTCCGACGTTCGTCGCTCGCGCGGGGTGAACAGTTCGTCCATCACCGTGGCGCCCAGCCGACTTTCGGGCGCCAGGGACCGGGCGATCCAGTACAGGGTGTTCAGGTCGCGCAAGCCCCCCTTGCCGTCCTTGACGTTGGGTTCGACCTTGTAGCGGGTCGAGCCGGCCTTTTCGTGCCGGGCGGCCCGCTCCTCCAGCTTGGCGGCGATGAAGGGGCGCGGATCGGATTTCGACACCATGTCGCGAAACCGGCCGATCATCAGCTGGGCCAGCGCCTCGTCCCCCGCCAGCGGACGCGCCTCCAGCAGGGTCGTCCGCACCGTCATGTCGGTGCGCGACAGGTTCAGACACTCTTCGACCGAGCGCACCGCCGACCCGACCTTGGCCCCCAGGTCCCACAGCACATAGAGGACGAACTGGATCACCTGCTCGCCGCGCGGCGTCGCTTTGGACGATCTCAGAAACAGCAGGTCGAGATCGGAATGGGGCGCCAGCACGCCCCGGCCGTAGCCCCCGACCGCGACCAGGGCCAGCCGCTCGGCCTCGACCGGCGAGGTCGGCCACAGCGTCTGGGTCGCCACCCGCCACAGGCCGGCCAGCATCTCGTCGGCGGCGGCGGCGTACAGACGCGCCACATCGCGGCCCTTCATGCCGCCGTCCAGCTTGCGCTCCGCCCGGGCGCGGGCGGCGTCATAGGTCTCGCGCAAAACGACAGAGACCGCCGCGCGCGGGTCTTCCGCGCGGGCGGCCTCGTCAAGGCGGTCATCCAGACTGGGCGAGGCGTTCATGTCAGCCGTCTATAGGCCGCATCCCACCGCACGTCAGTCAGGGATTGCTGACTACTCCGGGCGAACGCGCTTCTTGCGGAACGACGGGTTCAGCGTCTGCTTGCGCAGGCGGATGGACTTGGGCGTCACTTCAACCAGTTCATCGTCGTCGATATAGGCGATGGCCTGTTCCAGCGACATCTGGCGCGGCGGCGTCAGGCGAACGGCCTCATCCTTGCCGGAGGCGCGGACGTTGGTCAGCTGCTTGCCCTTGATCGGGTTGACGTCCAGGTCGTCCCAGCGCGCGTTCTCGCCGATGATCATGCCCTGATAGGTCTTCTCGCCGGCGCCGACGAACATGATGCCGCGGTCTTCCAGGTTCCACAGGGCGAAGGCGGCGGTTTCACCGTCAGAGTTCGAGATCAGAACGCCCTTCAGACGACCGGCGATGGCGCCCTTGTGCGGCTCATAGTGGCTGAACACGCGGTTCAGCACGCCCGAACCGCGCGTGTCGGTCAGGAATTCGCCTTGGTAACCGATCAGCGAACGCGACGGCGCCTTCAGGCTGATGCGGGTCTTGCCGGCGCCCGACGGGCCCATGTCGGTCATTTCGGCCTTACGGGCCGACAGCTTCTCAATGACGATGCCCGAGAACTCGTCGTCGACGTCGATCATGACGTCTTCGATCGGCTCCAGCTTCTCGCCGTTCTCGCCGGTCTGGAACACCACGCGCGGACGCGAGATCGAAACCTCGAAGCCTTCGCGGCGCATGTTCTCGATCAGAACGCCCAGCTGCAGTTCGCCACGGCCCGCGACTTCATAGGCGTCGCCGCCTTCGGTCGTGGTCACGCGGATGGCGACGTTGGCCTCGGCTTCCTTCAGCAGGCGATCACGGATGACGCGCGACTGGACCTTGTCGCCTTCGCGACCGGCCAGGGGGCTGTCGTTGACCGAGACGGTCATCGAGATGGTGGGCGGATCGATCGGCTGGGCGGGCAGAGGCTCGGTGACTTCCATGGCGCACAGGGTGTCGGCCACGGTCGCCTTGGACATGCCGGCGATGGCGACGATGTCGCCCGCTTCCGAACCCTCGTCCAGAGCCTGACGCTTCAGGCCGCGGAAGGCCAGCACCTTGGTGATGCGGCCGCGTTCGATTTCCTTGCCTTCACGGTCCAGGGCGTGGATCGCCATGCCGGGAACGGCCTTGCCGCTCTCGATGCGGCCGGTCAGCAGACGGCCCAGGAACGGATCGCTTTCGATCAGCACGTCCAGCATGCGGAACGGCTTGTCGCGGTTGGCCTGGACGGCGGGCGGCGGCACGTGGTCGACGATCAGGTCGAACAGCGGGGCCAGATTGTCGTTGGGCTGGTTCAGGTCCAGCGTCGCCCAGCCGTTGCGGCCCGAGGCGTAGATGTGCGGGAAGTCCAGCTGCTCGTCCGTCGCGCCGATGGCGGCGAACAGGTCGAAGGTCTCGTTGTGGACGCGGTCGGGATCAGCGTGGGCGCGGTCGACCTTGTTGATGCACAGGATCGGGCGCAGGCCCATCTTCAGCGCCTTGGTCAGCACGAACTTGGTCTGAGGCATGACGCCCTCTTCGGCGTCGACCAGGATGACGCAGCCGTCCACCATGCCCAGGATGCGCTCGACCTCGCCGCCGAAGTCGGCGTGGCCGGGGGTGTCGATGATGTTGATGCGGGTTTCACCCGCCTTGCCGTTCCAGAGCACCGAGGTGCACTTGGCCAGGATGGTGATGCCGCGCTCTTTTTCCTGGTCGTTGGAGTCCATCGCGCGCTCGGTCTGCGCCTCGTTGGCTCGGAAGACGCCGGACTGGGCGAGCAGTTGGTCCACCAGGGTCGTCTTGCCGTGGTCGACGTGGGCGATGATGGCGACGTTGCGCAGGTTCATTTGAGTATCGCGAAAAGGCGCGGCCGGCATACGGGCGGCCGCTGGTCATGAAAAGGCATGCGGGAGGCGCGCGCCTCTTACAGGCATGTGGACAGAAAGACCAGAGCGGGCGTTCGTCGCGCCGATCCCCGCCTTACCGATATTTCATACCCGACGCCGCATCCGACGCCGCTTACGGACGCCTCCTTCCCCCGACGGGCCTGACACAGGCCCATTCCGATGGGAGATGACGATGGGTTTGATGATCGCAGCGGCGCTTGCCGCCGCCTTGGCCTCGGGCGAAGCGCCGGACATGCATGTGAACGCCGAGGGGCTGAAAACATGGCCCGACCGGGCGAAGTCATGATCCTGGCCAGCCGGATCCGCGCCGCCAGCCGCGACTGGTGCGCCGTCCATCGCGCCGTCCTGACCCCCGACAGCCTTGGCGACGCCAGCGTCTGCGAGCGTGAAATGAGACGCCGGGCCTATGTCGCCCTGCCCCGTCCTCAACGCATGCATTTCGTGCGCGCGGGCGGCCAGACCGCGCTCAATCGGCGCTAGAGCGGTCGCAGCATATAGCGGGCGTCGGCGCCGTAGCTGGCCAGTTTGGCCGCCATGGCCTCCGCGGGTTGCTCGACGAAACCGTGTCGCGACCAGAAGCCGACAGCGTCATTGACCGCGACCAGGGCGATGGCGGGCCAGCCGTCTTCCGTCGCCTTTTCGGCCAGTCGCTCGACGATGGCGCCGGTCACGCCCCCGCCCCGCGCCTCGGGGTGCAGGGCCAGATCGTGCAGATAGATCAAACCCGGCTGAGCCGGCAGGCCCTCGATCACCGTGTTCAGCGGCGGCGCGCTCTCGGACTTCCACGGATAGGCGATCAGATAGCCCCGCGCGGCGCCGTCGCCCTCCCCCAGCACGAAACAGCCGCGCGGATAAAGCGCCAGCCGGTTTTCGAAACAGGCGCGATCCTCGAAGTGGTCGGGAAACGACAGCCGCGCTACCTCCACCACCGCATCGATGTCCGTAGGCCGCATGGGCCGCCATTGCAGGGTCATCAGTTCACCTTGGACGGGTCTGGCGGCGCGTCAGGCAGGGCGGATACCGGAACACCGTCGTCCTTCAGCTTCTTCACCTCGGCGGGCGTGGCCTCGCCATAGATTTCGCGCTTCTCGGATCGGCCCTCGTGGATGTCGCGCGCCTCGCGGGCGAATGTGTCGCCGACGTAGTCGAAGTTGGCCTCGACATGGGCGCGGACCTCGCGGGCGGCGGCCATCATCATCGTCTGCATCTTGGCGGCGGCGTCAGAGGCGGGATCGGCCTTGCGAGCGCCGCTGACGGCCGGGGCCATGATCGCCTTGTCGACCGCGTGCGAACCGCAGAACGGGCATTCCACCAGCCCCCGCGCCGCCTGGTCGTCATAGTCGGTCGAGGAGCCGAACCAGGCTTCGAAGGCGTGGGCCTGGTCGCATTTGAGGGCGTAGCGGATCATGGGGCGTCAAACAGCGGGCAGGAAATCGCGATCGTGGGTCAGGCAGGGCACGGCGGCGCGCGCCCTGGCCACGGCCTCCATGTCCAGTTTCGCACGCACGATGCAAGGCTCGTCGTGATCCGCCTTGGCGATGATCTCGCCCCACGGGCCGACGACGGTGGATCGCCCCCAGGTGCGGCGAGCATCCTCGTGCAGTCCGCCCTGCGCCGGCGCCAGGACGAAGGCCCCCGTCTCGATGGCGCGGGCGCGCAACAGGGTTTCCCAATGCGCCTCGCCCGTCGGCGCGGTGAAGGCGGCCGGCACGGCGATCATCGACGCTCCCGCCTTGGCCAACTGGCGATGCAGATGGGGAAAGCGGATGTCGTAGCAGATGGTCAGGCCCAGCCGACCCCAGGGCGTGTCCGCCACCGCCGCCCCGTCGCCGGGCCTCACCGTCGCGCTTTCGCGATAGGTCTCGCCATTGGGCAGGTTCACGTCGAAGACGTGCAGCTTATCGTATCGGGCCACGATCCCGCCCGACGCATCGATCAGCAGCGACCGATTGGCGGCGCGGCCGTCTCCCGCTTGGTCTGACCGGACGATGGCCGAACCGATCAGCAGCCAGACGCCCAGTTCCGCCGCCAGACGACGCAGACCCAGAACGGCGACGTCCTCGTTCTCGGTCGTGATCGCCGCATCGCGCCGGTCTCGGCGCTGCTCCAGGACATTGGTCCCCTCGGGCGTCAGGATGAACTTCGCTCCGCCCGACGCCGCCTCGCGGATCAGGGGCTCGACATGGGCCAGCGCCTCTCGCGCCGTCGCCGGCGTGCGCGTCTGGATCAGGGCGATGTCGAGCCCGCTGCTCATGGATCAGGCGGCCAGAAGTCCGTCCAGCTTGCCGTCGCGATCCAGCGCGTGGATGTCGTCGGAACCGCCGACGTGCTGGCCGTCGATGAAGATCTGCGGGAAGGTCATGCGGCCGCCCGACTTCTCGACCATCTCGGCCTTCTTGTCGGGATCGTTGGAGGCGACGATCTCGGTATAGTCCACGCCCTTTTTCTTCAGGAGCGACATGGCGCTGAAGCAGTAGGGGCAGCCAGGCTTGGTGTAGATGACGACGTCGGCCAAGTTCAGATCTCCAAAATAAAATCCAGCGCCCTCAAGCAGCGAGCCGCCGCGCGGCGAGCGATAGGGCGCTCTTCACATAGTCAGTTCACGGGCGTTTCGCACCCGCGCGATGACGGCGAGATCCACGGCGCGCGCTCCGGCGTCGATCAGGGCGCGCGCGCAGGCCTCTCCGGTCGCGCCAGTGGTCAACACATCGTCGATCAGAAGGATGCGTCGCCTCCGGATCCGACGCCGGCCCGCCTCGGTCACGGAGAAGGCCTGCTTGACGTTCAGCCGCCGCCCGCGCTGGCTCTTGCCGCCCTGGCTGGTCGTGTGGGTCGTGCGGACCAGACCGTCGGGCAAATAGTCGCGGCCGGCGTGCCGGGCCAGCGGCCGGGCGATTTCGGCGGCCTGATTGAAGCGCCGCGACAACAGGCGAAACCGATGCAGCGGCACGGGCAGGATCACGTCCGCGTCTTCGACCAGATCGGCGGCGGCGCGTCCGATCCAGCGCGCGAACAGGGGCGCGAACTGTTGCTGGTCCCCGTGCTTGAACCTCAGGATCAGGCCACGCGACGCCTCGTCATACAGGCAAGCCGCGCGCGCTCTCTCGAACGCATAGGGCTTGGCGATACAGGCGGCGCAGCGATCCTCGGCGAAGGCGCCGCCGTCAAAGTCGAAGGCCGCCCCGCAGCCGTCGCAGACCGGCGCTTCCAGAAATTTGATCCGGCTCCAGGCATCGGGCGTCAGGCCGGCCGCAGCCGTCGCCTCTCGGCTGTCATGCGCCATCGGCGGCAGGATCAGGTCGGCCAGTCCCCGCCCCGCTCCGCGCAAGTGACGGCCCGCCCCTTCCCAGGCGCGTCGCCAACCCCCATCCTGTGCGTCCATGACCGCCCCCCAATCCCCTTCCGACGGCCCCCCGCGCATCTTCGACGCCGTTCGACGTCAGGCGCGGTTGGCGCGGTCTGCCGCCCGGTTCCCCCAAGCCGACTTCCTGCACGCCCGCGCCGCCGCCAACGCCGCCGAGAGCCTGGAAGCCATACTGCGCGATTTTCCCGCTGCGGTCGATCTGTCCGCTCATCCAGGCGTGTTCGATGCGGCGGTGCGGTCCAGCGACGCCGCCGGACGCGTCGGTCCCATCCAGACGCCCGTCTCCCTGGCCCAGCGTGCAGCGCCGGGTGCGGACGCGCTGCCGCTGGCCGACGCCTCGACCGATCTGATCGTCTCCCTTTTGACCCTTCACTGGGCCAATGATCTGCCGGGCGCCTTGGCCCAGATCCGGCGCGCGTTGAAACCGGACGGCCTGTTCATCGGCACGCTGTTCGGCGCGGGCACCCTGAAAGAGCTACGCGCCGTCCTGACCGAGGTCGAACTGGAGGAGCGCGGCGGCGCCCAGGCGCGTGTCTCGCCCTTCGCTGACGGCTATGACGGGGCGGCCCTGTTGCAGCGCGCCGGGTTCGCCCTGCCGGTGTCGGACGTGGACCGCTTCACCGTCCGCTACACCGACCTGTTCGCCTTGATCCGCGACCTGCGCGCCATGGGCGAGACCAACGTGCTGCACGGACCCGTTCGGCCGCTAAGCCGCCGCATCGTGGCGCGCGCCGCCGCCCTCTATGCCGAGCGATACGGTCTCGACGACGGCCGCATCCCGGCGACGTTCGAGATCATCCATCTGGCCGGCTGGAAATCCCACGACAGCCAGCAGAAGCCCCTGCCGCGCGGCTCGGCCAAGACGCGGCTGGCCGATGCGCTGGGCGTCAAGGAAATGACGGGCGAAGAGCCGGACTAGCTGATCGCGGCCTGTATGGCGGCGCTCAGCTTGTTCACTGTGGCGGCCAGGCCGCCGTTCTGGCTGTTCGCCAAGGCGCTGATCGAGGTCACGATCGCCAGGAAGATCAGGGCGCAGAGCAGCCCGTATTCGATGGCTGTGGCCCCGCTCTCATTGCGTAGGAACCGGCCGATAAGACGTCGCATGGCCGGCCTCCCTGGTCGGCGGTGGTCAGAGCAGGTCGCGCAACCAGGCGACCAGAGGTTCGTCCGCCGGAGGCAAGGGATAGTCCGAAAGCTTGCTCGGCTTCACCCAGGCGAGGCCGTCGTGTTCACGCGCCGTGACCACGCCGTCCCACCGTCGGCACAGATACAATGGCATCAACAGGTGAAACGAATCGTAAGCGTGACTGGCGAAAACGAACGGCGACAGACAGTTTTCGCTAACGTCGATCCCCAGCTCTTCCTTCAGCTCGCGGATCAGCGCCTGTTCCGGCCGCTCTCCGGGCTCGACCTTGCCGCCCGGAAACTCCCACAGACCGGCCAGCTTCTTGCCCTCGGGACGCTTGGCGATCAGAACCCGCCCATCCACGTCAACCAGGGCGACGGCGACGACCAGGACGGTGGGAAGCGGCGCAGCGGTCACGAGCGATAGTCGCCGTTGATCTCGATGTAGCCCTTGGTCAGATCGCAGGTCCACACGGTCGCCGACGCCCGGCCCGAACCCACGTCGACGGTGATGTCGATCTCGGGGTTCTTCATATAGGCGGTCATCTTGGCCTCGTCGTAGGTCGGCGACGGGGCGCCGTCGATCGCGGCCTGGTGCGGGCCGAACTTGATGGCCAGACGGTCGCGGTCGACCGGTTCCTCGGTCTTGCCCACCGCCATGACGACCCGGCCCCAGTTGGCGTCCTGACCGGCGATGGCCGTCTTGACCAGGGGGCTGTCGGCGATGGACTTGGCCAGCTTGCGGGCCGAGGCGGGCGAGGCGGCGCCGTCCACCGTCACCTTGACGAACTTGGTCGCGCCCTCGCCGTCGCGCACCAGCTGGTGCGCCAGATCCAGCATCACCTTGTCCAGCGCGGCCGAGAAGCTTTTCAGGCGACGGTCCCCGACCCGCCCGATGCGCGGCGCACCCGAGGTTCCGGTGGCGAACAGCAGGGCCGTGTCGTTGGTCGAGGTGTCGCCGTCCACCGTCACGCTGTTGAAGGTCGTGCGGACGTGCAGGCCCAGCAGGGCCTGAAGCACGTTCGGATGGATGTCGGCGTCGGTGACGATGAAGGCCAGCATGGTCGCCATGTCCGGCGCGATCATGCCCGACCCCTTGGCGATACCGGCGATGCGGACCTTGTAGCCCTCGATCTCGGCCTCGGCGTAGGATCCCTTGGGGAAGGTGTCGGTGGTCATGATGCCGCGCCCGGCCCTGGCCCAGGCGTCGGCGTCCAGTCCTTGCTCGATCTCGGGCAGTTTGGCGACGATCTTCTTTTCGTCCAGCACCACCCCGATCACCCCGGTCGAGGCCAGCATGACGTCGCGCTGGCGACAACCGAACCGTTTGGCGACCTCCGAGGCCGTGCGCCGCGCCGCGTCCGCGCCGGCCTTGCCGGTGAAGGCGTTGGCGCATCCGGCGTTGATCACCAGGGCGCGCACATCCTTGCCGCCCTCGGCCCCGGCCAGATGCTTCTTGCACCAGTCCACGGGCGCCGAGCCGATCTTGTGGCGGGTGAAGACCCCGGCGCAGCTGGTCCCCCGCGCGAACCGGAACACCACCAGGTCGTCGCGCTCATGCTTGTAGAAGCCGGCGCGCGCGGTCGCGATCTCGACCCCGCCGATCGGCGGAATGGTCGGGAACGGCACGGCCAGGGGCGAGATGGCCAGACCCGGCTTGCCGGCGGCGGCCGGCGCAGGCGCGGCGGCTGGCGCCGCATCCGATCCCGGCGTGCGGGTTGCGCGCTTCAGCGCCGTGGCGAACGGGTCCAGCGCCTTTTCGAATGCATGCTCGATCTTCTGGCCGGTCGTAGAGGGAGGCTTGGTCATGTTAGGCGCCCGGAGAAGCGGAAGGAGCAGGCGATGCGGGCGGCGTCTGCGCGGGCAGGCGCACATCGACCTTGGCCTTGCCGCGCAGTTGCTCCAGCAACTGCCGCACGCCCTCATAGGTCAGATAGCGCACGATCTGCGGCCGCGCCTGCTCCAGCGTCGGCGGGTTCTCCTTGCGACGGTCCTCGACCCTCAGAACGGCCCAGCCGCCCTCGGTCTGGAACGGTCCGACGGTCGAGCCGGCCGGCTTGTCGCGCAGGGCGTCGGCATAGGCTTGGGGCATCACGTCCAGCGTCGAATAGCCCAAATCGCCGCCGGAAAACCGCGTCGCCTCGTCGATCGACCGCTCCGCCGCCACCGCCTCGAAGCCAGCGCCCTGACCCAGAATGCCGATCACGGCGTCCGCCTCGGGCTTGGTGCGCGACAGGATCAGCCGCACGCGGATCTCTTCCGAGGTCTTCGCCAGCCGCAGCTGCTCATTATACAGGGTCTGTACCGCCTGGTCCGAGACGGCCTTGTTGACCACGCTCTCGACCAGCATGTCGCCCAGGATACGCTCGCGCGTCGCTTCCAGACGCCGCTGCGCCAGGGGCGAGGAATCCAGTCGGCGCCGCTGCGCTTCGCCGGCCAGCAGTTTCTGGTCGATCACCTCGTCCAGCACGCGGCTGAAAAGGTCCGAGGTCGCATCCAGCGCCTCGCCCTCGCCGATCAAACCCTGGGCCACCGCCTCGCGCTTCACGTCCGAGGCCCAGATGGTCTCGTCCTGCACCGTCGCCACGGCCTGATCTCCCGGTTCGGGCGGCCGGTCGTCGCCGGATCGCGAACAGGCGGCGGTCGAAAGCGCCGCCGTCAGAAGCGCCGCGGTCAGGATGCGTGAAGATCGCCGGAATGGGGTCAAGGGGGCGCTCCGTCGAAGGCGGCCGAAAGCCCCTCGCGTTGACAGGGGTTAGGCCGGTGCTTAAGTCCCGCCTGCGCCCAAGTCGAGGGGTTTTGATCGTCTGCGCGGCCCTTCGCGCGCGCCTGATGCGGCGCTCCGGGGCCGCGATCGGTCAGGGCCTCTCTCGCGGCGTCCGTATCGCCGCCCCTCACGGGATTTCAGAGCCGCTCCTCTAATGACGCTCGACCTTTACCGGATCTGACATGCTCGGCTTCGCCAAGAAACTTTTCGGCTCTTCCAACGACCGCAAGGTCAAGGCCTTCCAGGACCACGCCCAGCGCATCAATGCGCTGGAGCCCAAGTTCGCGGCCCTGTCCGACGACGAACTGCGGATGATGACCGACGCCTTCCGCGACCGGCTGGCGAACGGCGACACGCTGGAGAAGATCCTGCCCGAGGCCTTCGCCGTCGTGCGCGAGGCCTCCAAACGGGTGCTGGGCCAGCGTCAGTATGACGTGCAGCTGGCCGGCGGCATGATCCTGAACGAAGGCGGCATCGCCGAGATGCGGACCGGCGAGGGCAAGACCTTGGTCGCCGTGGCGCCCGTCTATCTGAACGCCCTGCCCGGCAAGGGCGTCCACGTCATCACCGTCAACGACTACCTGGCCCGCCGCGACGCCGAAACGATGGGCAAGGTCTATCGCTTCCTGGGTCTGGAGGTCGGCGTCATCGTCAACGGCCTATCTCAGGGCCAGCGCCAGCAAGCCTACAACGCCGACGTCACCTACGGCACCAACAACGAGTTCGGCTTCGACTATCTGCGCGACAATCTGGTCTACGACCGACGCGAAATGGTGCAGCGTCCGCACAACTTCGCCATCGTCGACGAGGTCGACTCCATCCTGATCGACGAGGCGCGCACGCCTCTGATCATCTCGGGTCCGACCGAGGACCGATCGGACCTCTACAAAATCCTCGACGGCCTGATCAAGGAGCTGATCAAGGACAAGGAGTCCTTCGAGCTCGACGAGAAGCAGAAACAGGTCCTGCTGACCGAGCTGGGCTCCGAGCGGATGGAAGAGGCGCTGGAAGCCGGCGGTCACTTCGCCGCCGACACCACCGGCCTGTACGACGCCGCCAACATCAGCCTGGTCCACCACGCCAACCAGGCCCTGCGCGCCAATACCCTGTATCAGCGCGACAAGGACTATATCATCAAGGGCGGCGAGATCGTTCTGATCGACGAATTCACCGGCCGTATGATGACCGGCCGTCGCCTGTCCGAAGGCCTGCACCAGGCCATCGAGGCCAAGGAAGACGTCAAGATCCAGCCCGAGAACCAGACCCTGGCCTCGGTGACGATCCAGAACTATTTCCGCCTGTACCAGAAGCTGTCGGGCATGACCGGCACGGCCGCGACCGAGGCCCAGGAGTTCGGCGACATCTACAAAATGGACGTGCTGGAGGTGCCGACCAACCGGCCGATCCAGCGCAAGGACTATGACGACGAGGTCTATCGGACCCACGCCGAGAAGAACCAGGCCATCGCCAAACAGATCGCCGAATGCCACCTGGCCGGTCAGCCGATCCTGGTCGGCACCGTGTCGATCGAGCGTTCGGAACAGCTGTCGGACCTGCTGAGCAAGTTCGAGTACAAGGTCGAGGTCTCGCGCACGCTGAAGCCGGAATATGCCGGCAAGGCCAAGGAAGCCGAAAAGATCGGCGACGCCGCCTATGACATCACCTACGAAACCAAGCTGCGCGGCATTCCGCACAGCGTCCTGAACGCGCGCCAGCACGAGCAGGAGGCCTATATCGTCGCCGACGCCGGCCTACCGGGCGTGGTGACCATCGCCACCAACATGGCCGGCCGCGGCACCGACATTCAGCTCGGGGGCAACCTCGAAATGAAGATGCAGAAGTGGATGCTGGAACAGCGCAATATGGCTGTCGAAGTCTCCCACGAAATGGAAGTGGCCCAGGAGGCCCAGTTCAAGGCCGACATCGCCGTCCAGAAGAAGATCGCACTCGACGCCGGCGGTCTGTTCGTCCTGGGCACCGAACGCCACGAGAGCCGCCGGATCGACAACCAGCTGCGCGGCCGCACCGGCCGTCAGGGCGACCCCGGCACCTCGAAATTCTACCTATCCTGCGAGGACGACCTGCTGCGCATCTTCGCCGGCGACCGTCTTGACTCGATCATGAAGACCTTCGGCGTGGCGGAAGGCGAGGCCATCACCCACCCCTGGTTGAACCGCGCCATCGAGACCGCCCAGAAGCGCGTCGAGACCCGCAACTACGACATCCGCAAGAACCTGCTGAAATACGACGACGTCGTGAACGACCAGCGTAAGGCCGTGTTCGAGCAGCGCCAGGAGTTCATGGACTCCGAGGACCTGTCCGAACTGGTCGGCGACTTCCGCCGCGACGTGGTGTCCGACCTGGTCGAACGCTACATGCCGCCCAAGGCCTATGCCGAACAGTGGGACATCGACGGCCTGGACGAGCGCGTCCGCTCGACCCTGGGTCTGGAGCTGCCGCTGCACGACTGGGCCGCCGAGGAAGGCGTGTCGAACGAGGAGATCGAGGACCGGCTTCTGGCCGCCGCCGACGCCCGCGCTGCCGAACGCCTGGAGCAGATCGGCGCCGACCAGACGCGCGGTCTCGAAAAGCAGTTCATGCTGCAGATGATCGACATGCAGTGGCGCGAGCATCTGGTCCACCTGGACCATCTGCGCGGCGTCATCGGCCTGCGCGGCTATGGCCAGCGCGACCCGCTGAACGAATACAAGACCGAGGCCTTCTCCCTGTTCGAGAGCCTGCTCTACGACCTGCGCCACAACGTCACGCGCTGGCTGATGACGGTCGAGTTCCGCTTCCAGGCCCCGCCCGAACTGCCCGAGTTCCAGGAAATCCACCTGAACCCCGGCACCGGCGAGAACGAGATGGCTGATCCGTCGGCCCAGAACCCGGAAGGCACGCTGATCGGCGACGACCGTTCCAAGCTGCCGGTCGAGATGCTGCCGCCGGGCTGGGAAATGACCGGCCGCAACTCCCCCTGCCCCTGCGGCTCGGGCCGCAAGTTCAAACACTGCCACGGGTCTCTCGTTTAAGAGGCGCGCTACCCGGGGCGCTATCGCTCGCCGCGTGGCGGCTCGCTGCTTGAGCGCTGGGTGAGATGTCCTAAAAGAAGAGGGATGACCTACAAGTCCCTCTTCTCCCGCGCCCTGTCAGCGGCGCCCGGTCGGCTGCATTTCGCCGCGCACAGCCATCACCTGTGGCCCGACGCCAGTTTCGAGGCGCAGCAGCAGACCTGGCTCGACGCCAATCTGCATGCCGACCACAAGTGGGATCTCGTCTTCGGTCAGGTGATCCCCGAGGCCCAGGCCCATGTCGCGGCTGAGCTGGGCCTGCCCTCGCCCGACAGCATCGTCTTTTCGTCCAACACCCACGACTTCCTGCTGCGTCTGTTTTCGGGCGTGGAGACCAAGCCGGTCCGCATTCTGGCGACCGACGGCGAATTTCACTCCTTCCGTCGTCAGGCCGAACGGTGGGAAGAGGTCGGGGCGGCGCTGGTCACGCGCGTTCAGCTAGCCCCTTTCGACACCTTCGCTGACCGCTTTATCGCCGAGGCGTCCAAGGGCGGTTACGACTGGATTGTGGTCAGCCAGGTCTTCTTCCGCACCGGGGGCCTGTTCGACCGGATCGAGGAGCTTGCCGCCCTGGCGAGACCCGAAGGGCCTTGGGTGCTGATCGACGGCTATCACGGCTTCATGGCGACCCCGACCGACCTGTCGGCGGTGGCGGACCGGGTCTTCTATGTCTCCGGCGGCTACAAATACGCCATGTCGGGCGAGGGCGTCTGCTTCCTGCACGCCCCGCCCGGCTTCTGCCCGCGTCCTGTCGTCACCGGCTGGTTCGCGGAGTTCGGCGACCTGTCGGGGCCTCCCGGCGGCGTCCAGTACCGCAGCGACGGCGGTCGCTTCTGGGGCGCCACCTTCGACTGCACCCCGCTGTATCGCTTCAACGCCGTGCGCCGAATGCTGGATCAGCAGGGCTTGGACACCGCCGCCATCGCCGCCCATGCGCGCGATCTGGCGACCAGGTTCCAGCAGGCCGTTCAGGGTGGACAGGCCGGGGTGTTGTCGCAGGCCGAAATCCTCAATCCGGTCGAGGGCGACGCGCCGCGCGCCCGTTTCCTCGCCCTGCGTCATCCCGACGCCCAGGCTTGGTGCGCCGGTCTGCGGGCGGCGAACATCGTCACCGATGTGCGCGAGGACGTCATCCGCTTCGGCTTCGGCCTGTATCAGGACGCCGAGGACGTCGATCGCCTGATCGAGGCCTGCCGATCCCTCTGATCAGTAGAAGGGATCAGTAGAAGGTCGTGTCGTCCTGCTTGCTGGGCGCCGGGGCCGTGCGCGGCGGCGTCCTCGGTTGGTTCGATGCGGGCGGACTCGCCGGGCGGGCTTGAGGCGAGGGCGGCGTCGGCGTGGTCCCTCCCGCCGGCGCATTGACCGGAGGGATCGCCGGCAGGTCCGGATAGGGCATGGCCGAGGGGCGGGCGTCCTGCGCCGGCGCCGCTTCATCGGGCGCGATCGGTCCCGCATCGGAATGGCCCAACCGGTCGGGCGCGCCGACATCGTCCCGGATGAAGGCCCAGGCCTGCCGGTCCGAGCAGCCGCAGGCCTTCAGGAAGCCCTGCTTGTCACGCCACAGGATCAGCGGATAGCTGATATCCACGCCGGACTCCTTGAGCAGCTGGCTCAGCCGTTCGTTGAAGCGGCGGCCGGCCTCGACCACGGCGGTGCGCGCCAGATTGCCGTCCGCCTGCGGCACGCCGGCAGCGGTCCAGCTGTTCGCCGGCGTCGCCATCCAGCGTTGATACAGCGGCCAGTCCCGCGTCAGCCACAGCTCCGCAACCGTCGCCCGCTCCGCCGCCGTCGATTGCGCCGCGCCTTCCAGATCGGGGCGGGCGAACAGGATGTAGCGCGTCTCGATCCCCGCCGCCTTCAGCTTGGGCGCCTCGTCGCGCGCGTAACGCAGGGCCGAGGCGCTGTCGCGATAGGTGACGATATACAGGGCCTGTCCCCCACTGCCGTCCGACACCCAGGACGCCTCGTCCAGCAGTTGCTGCACTTCGGCCTGATTGCGGCTGATCGTGACCGGCTGGAACCGCGAATAGAAGTTCCAATAGGCCCAGTATCCGGCGCCGGCGAGCAGCAGGCCGACCACGGCCGCCACGATCGAACCCATCAAAAAGCGACGCATGTAATCGGGTGCTCCAGCTTCACCGTTGACCCATCCTAACGCATAGCATCGGAATCCGTTGTCGCCCGCATTCGCCGACGTCTTCATCGCCGCTCAGAGGCGCCAAAATGTCGCGAAAGATTCCGCCCGATCCGCTCTTGAACGGCGCAGGGGGCTTCCCATTTTCGATTTCGACGCTGCGGGACACTCCCCCTCCGAACCGCAGCGAAGCGAAGCCGGCGCCCTCCCCTCCCCTCCAGGCGCCGCTCGCGCAGGCCGCCGGACTCCCCCAGTCCGGCGGCTTTCTGCTTTGTGGCGCTGCACAATAATTCCAACCTGATCACTGATCATTACAATGAACGGTCGCCAGGGGCTTCCCGAGCGACCGGACCTGGCCTAGTCAGCGGGGGTGGCGCCTCGTCGCGCCGCATCCCTTGCGGCCCTGCCGCGTCGTTCGAGACTGCTCGTCCATGACCGCCCACGATCTGCGCCAACCCGTTCAGCCGATCACCAAGGCCGCGCTGGAGGCGGCCTTCGCCAAGATCGTGGGGACCGGGCCCGGCGCAGTCGAACAGACCTATCTGACCCAGGCGCACGAAGACTATTCCGCCGATGAGACGCCTGAGCTGAGCGGCGAGGATCTGGCCGCCCTGCTCGCCGCCTCTTGGACCGCCGCCAAGTCCTATCCGACCGACGCGGCCGCTCCCGCCATCACCGTCGGCCCGCTGCACGGCGCATCGGACAAGGTGCTGGATTACGATCTGGTGCGCATCGTCCAGTCCGACGCTCCCTTCCTGGTCGACAGCGTCATGGGCGCCCTGGCCGAGGCCGCCGTGTCCGTGCGCGCCCTGTTCCACCCGGTGGTCGAGCTGGACGGCCGCCGCCTGTCGATCATCATGCTGGTCATCGACAGCGTGCCTCAGGAGCGTCGCGACGCCCTGGGCGAAGGCCTGGCCCAGAGCCTGTCGGACGTTCACGCCGCCGTCGCCGATCACGACGCCATGACGTCTCTGATGCGCCAGGCCGTGCAGCGTCTGGAAGAGACCCCGCCCCCGGTCGATCCCGCCGTCCTGGCCGAGAACATCGCCTTCCTGAGATGGCTGAAGAGCGACCATTTCGTCTTCCTGGGCGCGCGCGACTACGACTACCCTCTGAACGCCGACGGCGACTATGAGGCCGAGGCGCCGCTGGGCCTGTCCACTGACGGCCTGGGCATTCTGGCCGATCCCGAGCGCACCGTGCTGCGTCGCGCGTCGGAACCCGCCGTACTGACGCGCCAGATGCGCCGCCAGCTGGATCTCAGCGAACCGGTAACGGTGGCCAAGGCCAACGCCCGCTCGCGCGTCCACCGCCGCGCCTACATGGACTATGTCGGGGTCAAGCGTTACGGCTCGGACGGCAAGGCGACGGGCGAGACCCGTTTTGTCGGCCTGTTCACGTCGGAAGCCTACGACCAGCTGGCGACCGAGGTGCCTCTGCTGCGTCGCAAGGTGGCCAACGCCCTGGCCCGCGCCGACAAGGCGCCTGGCAGCCACAATGAGAAACGCCTCAAGAACATCCTTGAGAATTATCCGCGCGACGAGCTGTTCCAGGTCAGCGAGGACGAGCTGCTGTCCATCGCCCTGGGCATCCTTCACCTCTACGACCGGCCGCGCATCCGCCTGTTCTCGCGCCAGGACCCGTTCGACCGCTTCGTCTCGGTCCTGTGCTTCATCCCGCGCGAGAAGTTCGATTCCGCCGTGCGCGAACGCATCGGCCAGATCGTCGCCCGCGCCTGGGGCGGCCGCATCTCGGCCTGGTATCCGCAACTGTCGGACGCGCCCCTGGTGCGCATCCATTACATCATCGGCGTAGAGCCCGGCGCCCACCCGATCCCGGACGCCGCCCAGCTGGAGGCCGACGTCGCCGAGGCCGGTCGCGGCTGGGTCGATCGTTTCGAAGGCGCCCTGCGCCGCTCGGGCGTCGAGGAAGTCGCCGTCGGTCCGCTCAGCGCCCAGTGGGCCAAGGCTTTCGGCGCCGCCTATCGCGATCGCTATGACGCCGACGAGGCCGCAACCGACCTGCAATACGTGAACCGGCTGAACGAGACGGGTCTGCCGGGCGAGGGCAAGGCCGTCGCCGTGCGCGCCTTCCGCACGCCGGACGACAGCCGTCTGCAGTTCCGCTTCAAACTCTATCGTCGCGGTCCGGCCGTGCCCCTGTCCGATGTCTTGCCGATCCTGGCCGATATGGGTCTGAAGACGCTGGAGGAATACGGCTATCCGATCCGTCCGATGGGCGAGGAGGAGATCCACGTCCACGAGTTCCTGATGGAGGATCCGCGTGGCGAGGCGCTGGTCTTCGACGATGTGAAGGGCCCGTTCGAGGATGCCTTCGCCGCTGTCTGGACCGGCCGCAACGAAAGCGACGGCTTCAACCGTCTGGTGATCGAACTGGGCGTGGAATGGCGCGACGCCGCCCTGATCCGCACCCTGGCCCACTATCGTCAGCAGACGGGTCTCGACCCCTCCCAAACGGTGCAGGAAGAGGCCCTGCGCGAATATCCCGACGTGGCGCGCGCTTTGCTGTCGCTGTTCAAGGCCAAGTTCGCGCCCGAAGGGGGCTCGGCTGACGACCGCGCGCCGGCTGTCGCCGAGCTGGACGCCAAGATCGTCACTCTGCTGCAGGACGTGAAGAGCCTGGATCACGACCGGGCCCTGCGCCGCATCGCCGCCCTGATCGGCGCGATCAAGCGCACCAACTATTTCCAGCTGGACGCCGACGGTCAGCCCAAGCCGCACATCTCGATCAAGATCGCCTCGCGCGAGCTGGACGACCTGCCGCTGCCCAAACCCTATCGCGAAATCTTCGTCTGGGCGCCGCATGTCGAGGGCGTGCACCTGCGCTTTGGTCCCGTCGCCCGCGGCGGTCTGCGCTGGTCGGACCGTCGCGACGACTTCCGCACCGAGGTCCTGGGCCTGGTCAAGGCGCAGCAGGTCAAGAACGCGGTCATCGTGCCGGTCGGCTCCAAGGGCGGCTTCTATCCCAAGCAACTGCCCCGCACGACGGACCGCGAGGCCATCCAGGGCGAGGCCATCCGCGCCTATCGCACCTTCCTGTCCGGCCTTCTGGACATCACCGACAACATCGCCGCCGACGGTTCGGTGACCCATCCGGCCAATGTCATCGCCTGGGAAGGCGACGACCCCTATCTGGTCGTGGCCGCCGACAAGGGCACGGCGACCTTTTCCGACATCGCCAACGGCGTCTCGGCGTCATACGGCTTCTGGCTGGGCGACGCCTTCGCCTCGGGCGGCTCCATCGGTTATGACCACAAGGCCATGGGCATCACCGCGCGCGGCGCGTGGGAGGCGGTCAAGCGCCACTTCCGCGAAATGGGCAAGGACATCCAGACCCAGCCCTTCACCATGGTCGGCGTCGGCGACATGTCCGGCGACGTCTTCGGCAACGGCGTCCTGCTGTCCAAGGCGACGCGTCTGGTCGCCGCCTTCGATCACCGCGACATCTTCATTGATCCGAACCCGGATCATGTGACCAGCTGGGTCGAGCGCAAGCGTCTGTTCGACCTGCCGCGCTCGTCCTGGCAGGACTATGACAAGGCGCTGATCTCGGAGGGCGGCGGCGTCTTCTCTCGCTCGGCCAAGTCGATCCAGCTGACGCCGCAGATTAAGGCGGCCCTGGACATCGCCGAGGACGAACTGGACCCCGTCAGCTTGATCCGCGCCATCCTGAAGGCGCCGGTCGAACTGCTCTATCTGGGCGGCATCGGCACCTATGTGAAATCGGCGGCCGAAACCGACGCCCAGGTCGGGGACAAGGGCACCGACGCCCTGCGCATCAACGCCGACGAACTGCGGGTCAAGGTGGTGGGCGAGGGCGCAAACCTCGGCTTCACCCAGGCGGGACGCATCGCCTTCGGTCAGGCCGGCGGCCGCATCAACACCGACGCCATCGACAACTCCGCCGGCGTCGACACCTCCGACCACGAGGTCAACATCAAGATCCTGGTCGGCTCGGCCGTGACCAACGGCGTCCTGCCGGCCGAGGAGCGCACGCCGCTTCTGGCCTCCATGACCGACGAGGTCGGCCTCAAGGTGCTGGCTCACAACTACGACCAGACCCTGGCCCTGACCCTGCAACAGGCCGAAGGCGTCGGCGCCCTGGACGCCCAGCAGCGGTTCATGCAGAGCCTGTCGGCGCGTGGAAAGCTGGACCGCAAGGTCGAGGGCCTGCCCAACGACGCCCGCGTCAAGGAGCTGATGACGGCGGGCATTCCGCTGGCCCGGCCGGAGCTGGCCGTCCTGATGGCCTACGCCAAGCTGGAGCTGTCGGACGATATCGTCGCCTCTCAGGCGCCCGAGGATCCCTTCTTCGAACAGATCCTGGTCCGCTACTTCCCAGAGGCCCTGGCCCGGTTCGAGCCGGAGATGAAGAGCCACCGTCTGCGGCGCGAGATCATCGCCACCGTCATGGCCAACGAAGTCGTCAACATGTGCGGCCCGACCTTCCCCGACCGCCTGCGCGGCTCGGCGGAATGCGACACCACCGCCCTGATCATCGCCTTCGAGGCGGCCCGCCGCGTCTTCCGTCTGGACGAAGCCTGGGACGCCGTTTCGGCCCTGGACCTGAAGATCTCGGCCGAGGCCCAGATCGCCCTTTATCAGGAGATCGCCGTCGTCCTGCGTCGTCAGACCTTCTGGCTGGCCCGCCGCGCAAAGGGCGGTCTGTCGGTTCAGGCCCTGATCGACCGCTATCGTCCGATCGCCGACGCCTTGCAGGCCGAGGGCGCGCCGGTCCTGTCGCGCTTCGAACAGGGGCGCCTGGATGCGCGCGTCAAACGTTTCGCCGACCATGGCGCGCCTGAGGATTTGACCCGCAGCATCGCCATCATGCGCCCCCTCGTCGCCGCCTCCGACATCGGGGATCTGGCGCAGGAGGCGAACTGGCCGGTCGCAGCCATGGCGCGCCTGTATCATCAGGTCGGGGCCGCCTTCGACTTCGACCGTCTGCGCGCCGCCGCCGGCTCCATTCCGTCTGCGGATCATTTCGATCGTCTCGCCGTCCGTCGTCTGATCGAGGATCTGATGAACGAGCAGGCGGCCCTGACCCGCGCCGTCGCCCGCGCCTCCGATCCGTCGGTCGGAGTCAGCGAGGACGCGGCCGAGGCCGCCGTGGACGCCTGGATCGGCTCCAAACAGGCGACGGTCGAGGGCGTGCGCGCTTCGGTGGACGAGATCGAACAGTCGGGCTCGGGCTGGACCTTCGCCAAACTGACGATCGCCAACGCGACGATCCGCGATCTGGCGACGGCGGCCGTGAATGGCTGAGCAGCGGGTCTTCGCTTGACGAAGCCGTCGTCGCACGGCCTCTTCAGGCGCTGATCAGGCTGGGGAGGCCGCAATGCCGAGAAAGTTCCTCGTCGTCGTCGATGACAGTCCGGAGTTCGAGGCCGCCCTGCGGTTCGCCTCGCGCCGGGCGAAATCGACGGGCGGGCGCGTGGTCATGCTGCGCGTCCTGCCGACCGACAGCGACGCCCACTGGTCGGGCGTGCGCGAGGAAATCGAACGCCAGCAGCGCCAGGAGGCGGAAATCCTGCTGAACCGCTTGGGCGAGGAGGCGCAGACCCGCTCCGGCGCCGCGCCGGTCTTCCTGATCGAAAAGGGCGACGCCCAGGCCGCGATCAAGAAGGTCGTCGCCGCCGATCCCGACATCAAGATCCTGGTGCTGGCCGCGGGAACCAGCTCGCGCGGCCCCGGCCCGCTGGTCTCGGCCATCATCAAACAGGGCGCGCAGATCGGCGGCCGAAAACTGCCCGTCACCATCGTCCCCGGCGAACTGACCGAAGACGAGATCGAAGACCTGGCCTAGCCCTCGGCCGGCGGCTGGGCGGCCCGCAGCTTGTCGCGCAGCGCCCCCAGGCCTTGGCGCAGGTCGGTCAGCGCTTCGGGCGTCATCTCGGTGGCGTCCAGCACCGACTGCGGCAGGCAGGCGGCTTCGACAGCCAACGCGCGTCCTGCATCGGTCAGGCTGACGCGCACCACCCGCTCATCCGCCCTGTCGCGCGCCCGCGTCACCAGCCCGGCCGCCTCCAGCCGTTTGATCAGCGGGGTCAGGGTATTGGATTCGAGAAACAGCTGCTCGCCCAGCCGGCCGACCGTCTGTTCGTCCTCACGCCAGAGCAGGGCCATGGCCAGGAACTGCGGATAGGTCAGGCCCATCCGGTCCAGCAACGGCTTGTAGAACCGGTTAAACGCCAGGTTCGCCGAATAGGCGGCGAAACACAGCATGTCATCGACAGCCATGGCAGCGGAGGAGGGGGCGGGTGAGGTCATAGGCAGATAATAATCGCACGCGATACAATCGCAAGCTTGACGCCTCCTACCGGGCGCACTAAATCACGTCACGCGATTAAATCGCGCACGATATTTACGCCCTCCCGGAGCTGATCCCCATGTCCATCAACACCCTGTACCGCACCACCGCCGTCGCCACGGGCGGCCGCGACGGCCGCGCCGCCACCACTGACGGCTCCCTGGATGTCGCCCTGGGCACGCCCAAGGAGCTGGGCGGCGCCGGCGTCGGCAATAACCCCGAACAGCTGTTCGCGGCTGGCTACGCGGCATGCTTCCTCGGCGCCATGAAGTTCGTCGCCTCTCAGGGCGGTCACGCCAAGGTGCCTGCCGACGCCGCCGTCAACGCCACGGTCGGCATCGGTCCGCGCAGCGACAAGGGCTTCGGCCTGGAGGTGGCGCTGGAGGTCAGCCTGCCGGGCGTGGATCGCGCCGAGGCCGAAGCCCTGGTCGCCGAGGCGGATACCGTCTGCCCCTATTCGCACGCCACGCGGGGCAATATCGCGGTGACCCTGACCGTCGCCTAACCCTTCGGGACCAGGCGCCACATTCGCAAGGGGTGGCGCACGGTCCCGGCTTCAGCCCCTGCGCGGTCGCCGCGACCCATATAGAGGTCGGCGCGCACCGGTCCGCGAATGGCCGATCCCGTGTCCAGCGCCATGGCCAGACCGCGATAGCTGGCCGTGGCGCCGCGCAGATTGCCCCCGTCGGCCTCCAGCCAGACCAGTTCGCCATAACGCCAGTGGGCCGGGTCGACCGCGATGGCCCGCCGCTCAGTCAGGGGCACGCCCGCCGCCCCCGCCGGGTGGCCGTCATCGTCCGGGTCCAGCCGGAAGAAGATGTAGCGTGGGTTCAGCACCATGACCGCCTGCGCCTCATAGCCCCGGTGGCTGGCCAGCCAGTCCCGGATCGCATCGCCGGAGGTGCCGTTCTGCGGCAACAATCCCTGCTGCGCCATCGGTCGGGCGATGCCCACGAACGGCTTGCCGTTGTCGGCGGCATAGGCGGCGCGGCCGCGCGTGCCGTCCTCGAACGTCAGATAGCCCGACCCCTGGATCTGCAGAAAGAACAGGTCCTCGGCCCGCATCCAGGCCAGGGCCTGCTCGGGCCGAGCGGCGGATTCGATATAGGCCCGGTCGCCGGCCGCGCGTGGATTGGCGGGCTTGGGCAGGACGGGGGCCGAGAACTCGGCGTCCGGTCGTCGCCGCGCCGGATATTCGGGCGCGAAATAGGAGGTCAGCAGGCCCGGTCGCCCGTCCGGCGTCTGAGCCGGGATCGCGCTGAAGCTGGCCTCGAAGAAGGCGCGCGCCTGCGACGGCGTGATCGTCATCGTCGTCGCCATGGCCTTAGCGCGTCCACAGACCCGGCGTGCGACCTCGTCACGCGCCGCGCCGCACCCGTCCACATAGGCCCGGAAGGCGGCCAGATGGTCCTCCTGGCTCCAGCCCGGCAGCACAGCGGGGCTCAGGGCGTCGGACGGCGCGGAAGGCGCGGTCGGATTGGGCGAGGGCGTATAGGGAACCGGCCCCGTCTGCGGCCCTGTCGTCCCCGTCGCGCCCGTCGGCGTCATCGGCCCGGTCGAACAGGCGGCGACAGCCAGGGCGGCCGTCAGCGTCGCCAGCGCGCCCGACCGGCCGCGAACCGCCATCAGGCGTTGGCCGGCTCGACGCGCGCCAGGACCCAGTTCGGGTCCGTCGCGCCCAGGGTGCGTTCGAAGGTCCAATGCTCGGCCGTGCGGCGTTCCTCGACCAGCGGCTCGCCCGTCGTCGCGTCCGCCGTTTCGCCAGAAGCCTTGGTCACCCGACTGCGCAGTTCGGCCAGGAAGCGCACCTTGGCCACGGCCTTGTCGCCCTCGGCCACTGCGCCTTCCAGATCGGCCCGGGGCGGATACAGGAACTCGACCGTCTCGGTCTCGCCACGCGTCTCGCGCGCTGCGATGCCGGTCTCGAACGAGGCGAAGACGTTGGGCTTCAGCAACGGCTTCAGCGCGGCCCGGTCGCCGGCGGCGTAGCCGCGCACGATGGTCTCATAGGCCTGACGCGCGCCGTCCAGGAAACGGGCCGGGTCGAACGCGGGATCGCGCGCCTTCAGGCTGGCGATGGAGGCCAGGGTCGCCGGGTCGATCGCCGCGACCTTGGGCGTTTCGGCCTGGGCCGGGCCGGGCGGCGCGATCTTGGCGTCTTCCTGCGGCTGACGGCCCACCCGCTTGCCCAGCACATTGTAGAGCTGGAACAGCACAAAGGCTGCGATGAAGGCGAAGACGACGACCTGGAACTGAACCGGCATGTTCAAGAGGAGATTCCTGTAGCGAACGACGGGTGCGCCAAACACTTAGTCTAGCGTGATTACGGGCTCATATAGGGTGAGGCAAGGCGAAGCGCGCCCCCAATCGCGCGCGCGACGTTGCGGCCAAGCGTCCCGGCATGGTAGTCGCGGCGCCTCATTCCGGCCTCATCGGCCCCAAACTGCGCCAAAGACCGTTTCATGACCGACGCCGCTCCTCCCGCCGAACAGCCCCAGCAAGGCGACGCCCAGCAGGGCCAGCCCGCCGGTCCCGGCTTCCGCATCCTGGCGCAATACGTTCGCGACTTCTCGTTCGAGAACCCGCGCGCCCCGGAATCCCTGCGCATCGACGGCAAGCCCGCAATCGACCTCGGCGTCGAAATGGCCGCCCAGGGCCGCCCCGACGGCCTGTTCGAACTGGACCTGAAGCTGTCGATCAAGGCGACGCACGAGAACCAGCCCGTCTTCCACGTCGAACTGGTCTATGGCGGCCTGTTCCAACTGGCCAATGTCCAGGAGCAGGACATCGAGCCGCTGCTGCTTATCGAATGCCCGCGCTACCTGTTCCCGTTCGCGCGCGAGATCATCTCGGGCGCCACGGCCGACGGCGGCTTTTATCCCCCGTTCCAGCTGGACCCGATCGACTTCGCCGCCATCTACATCGCGCGCCAACAGCAGATCGCCCAGCAGCCGGTCGAAACCGGCCAGGCCTAAGCGCGCGACATGGTCGCCGCCGCGCGGCCTTCGCCTGATCCATCGAAAGCCGCGGGCGAGGATGTCGTCCGCGGCATTCTTCTGCGCATCGCCGCCGCCGGCTGTTTCTCGATCATGACGGCGACGTTGAAGCTGGCGTCGCAGGACGGTGTCGCGGCGCCGGAAATGCTGTTCTACCGCGCCTTCTTCGGCCTGCCGGTCGTGCTGGCCTGGGTGCTGACCCAGCCGGGCGGGCTGTCGGCCCTGTCGACACGCCGCCCCCTGGCCCATCTGGGACGCAGCGCCCTGGGCGTCGCGGCCATCCTGTGCCTATTTCAGACGCTGACGCTGCTGCCCCTCGCCGACGCGACGACCCTCAGCTTCACCGCTCCGATCTTCGCCACCATCCTGTCCTTCTTCGTGCTGAAGGAGGCGGTCGGCCCGCGCCGCTGGGCCGCCGTTGCGGTCGGTTTCATCGGCGTGATCGTCGTCATGCGACCGGGCGTCGGCCATTCGCTCCTGCCGCTGGCGGGCGTGGCCTTCGCCCTGATCGGGGCGGTGCTGACGGCCGGCGTGACCATCACCCTGCGCCAGCTGCGCGACACCGAACACGTCGCCGCCATCGTCTTCTGGTTCTTCGTCGCCTGTTCGGTCGTGGGGGCGATCCTGCTGCCCTTCGTCGGCCATTGGCACGCGCTCGCCACCTTCGGCCTGCTGATCGGATCGGGCATCGCCGGCGGCCTGGCCCAGCTGTTCATGACCGCCTCGCTGCAAAAGGCCCCGGTCGCCGTGGTCGCGCCCTTCGACTATCTCCAGATCGTCGGCGCCATCGTCTTCGGCTGGTGGCTGATGTCCACGACGCCCACCCTCACCACCCTGGCCGGCGCCGCCCTGATCGCCAGCAGCGGCCTCTACACCGCCTGGCGCGAACATATTCGCCGTAAGGCCAGCCTCATCCAGCCGACCGGGCCGCTGGTTTAGGGCGTCAGCGCCCCGTCGATCCGAAACCGCCAGTCCCGCGCGCGGTCTCGTCCAGCGTCTCGACCTCGATCCAGTCCGCGCGCTCATGCCGGGCGATCACCAGCTGGGCGATGCGTTCGCCGCGACGGATGACGAAGGGCTCAGCGCCGATGTTGGCCAGGATCACGCCGCACTCGCCGCGATAGTCGCTGTCGATGGTGCCCGGCGCATTGGGGCAGATGATGCCGTGTTTCAAAGCCAGTCCCGAGCGCGCCCGCACCTGGGCCTCATACCCCAGCGGCAGGGCGATCTTCAGCCCCGTGGGCACCAGCATCCGTTGACCCGGGGCCAGGGTCATCGGCTGATCCTCGGGCACGGCGGCGCGCAGATCCATGCCCGCCGAACCGGCCGTTTCATAGGCGGGCAGGGGCAGACCTTCGGAATGTGACAGACGCAGGATCTGGATCGGGGTCTCGGTCATTCGGGGGCCTTGAAATGATCGGCGATGCGGGCGGCGACAGCCCGGGCGATGGCGGTCTTGGACTGGCGCGGCCAGGTCTCGGTCTTGTCGGCAGTGACCAGCAGGACGGCGTTGCCGTCCGATCCGAACACGTCGTCGGACACGTCATTGCCCAGGATCCAGTCGCAGCCCTTTCGCGACAGCTTGGCGCGCGCATTGGCTTCCAGATCCGTCGTTTCGGCGGCGAAGCCGATGACCAGGGCCGGGCGGTTCGGACCGGGCGCGGCAACGCCGGCCAGGATGTCGGGGTTCTCGATCAGGGCCAGGGTCGGCGGGCCGCCCGGTCCCTTCTTGATCTTGCCGCCGGCGATGGTGTCCACGCGCCAGTCGGCTACGGCGGCCGACAGCACGGCGATGTCGGCGGGAAGGGCGCTCTGCGTCGCCGCCTGCATCTCCAGCGCGCTCTCCACATCGATCCGCGTCACGCCGGTCGGCGCCGCCAGCGCCGTCGGCCCCGACACTAGCGTCACCTCGGCCCCAAGTTCGGCCAAAGCGGCGGCTATGGCGTAGCCCTGTTTGCCGCTGGAGCGGTTGGTCAGGCCCCGCACCGGGTCGATCGGTTCGAACGTCGGCCCGGCCGTGACCACGGCCTTGCGTCCCTTGAGCGGTTGTCCGGCCGCGCCTGCCAGCAGGCCCGAAATGGCGTCCAGGATCGCGGCGGGCTCCGCCATCCGACCCGGCCCATATTCGCCGCAGGCCATCTCTCCGTCATCCGGCCCCACCACCGCCACGCCATGGAAGCCGGGAAAGGCCTTCAACCGCTCCGTATTGGCCTGAACCGCCGGATGCTCCCACATCCGCACATTCATCGCCGGCGCCAACAGCACCCGTTTGTCCGTGGCGATCAGGGTCGTCGAGGCCAGGTCGTCGGCCAAACCGTTCGCCGCCTTGGCGATCAGCCCGGCCGTCGCAGGCGCCACCACCACCAGATCGGCCCAGCGCGACAGCTCGATATGGCCCATGCTGGTCTCGTCGTCCGGGTGGAACAGGCCCGACCTAACCGGATGGCCGCTCAGCGCCGTCAGCGACAGGGGCGTGACGAACTCGGCCCCGGATTCGGTCAGAATGACCCGCGTCTGCCCGCCCGCCTTGGCGATCAGCCGCACCAGCTCCAACGCCTTATAGGCCGCGATGCCGCCGCCCACGATCAGCAGGATCTTGCGGTTCGAAAGGAGGCGATTGTCCATGCCCACGGTCTAGCCGCCGCGCGTGACGGCGTCGAGACGAGAACATTGCACGAACAATAAAGTTGTGCTTTCGTCGCGCCCAGCGAGTATCTGGAGGGAAGAATGAGAACGCTGACGAGGGGAGGGGCCGCGCTGGTCCTGTGCGGTCTGCTGGCGCTTGCCGGCTGCGACAACAGCTCGGCGGTCGAGACGCGGGAAAGAACCACGACCACGCCCATCGCCTCGGCCGGGCCAGTGGGTGTCTCGGTCTCCACAACGACGACCGAGGAGGTCAAACCCGTCCTGACCGCCAATCGGCGCGAAACCGTCGACGCCAAGATCGCCCGTCTCTACGACCGCAACGGCGCAGACTTCGGCGCACGCTCGGCCGAGGATTATCTGACGAAGGTCACGGCTTTCACGACAAAGCCTCCGCGCGACGCCGAGACCGTCAAACGGCCCAATGGCGACACCCTGATCTATCAGGCCTCGACCAACACCTTCGCCGTGGTGGCCCGCAACGGGTCGCCCCGCACCATGTTCAAGCCGACGACGGGCGCCGACTACTGGGCCGAGCAGAAGGCGGCGGCGCCCACCTTCGGTCAGCGGCGCCAATCGACGGGCGCGGCGGGCTGATATAGAGGGCGGGTTCCACCAAGGATCTCGCCCCCATGTCCGATACGGCCGAACCCAAGACCCCGCTGCTGAAGACCGCCCTGATCTATGATTTCGACGGCACCCTGGCGCGCGGCAATATGCAGGAGGTGTCCTTCATCCCCTCCGTCGGCATGGGCATCGGCGCCTTCTGGGAAGAGGCCGAGCGCCTGACCAAGGACGCCGACGGCGACGGCATCCTGATGTACATGCAGCTGATGCTTCATCACGCGCGCCAGAACGGCGCCCCGGTGACGCGCGAGACCCTGCGCCAGCACGGCGAGGCGGTGGCTTTGTTCGAGGGTCTGAAGGATCTCAGCTGGTTCGACCGGATGAACGCCTTCGGGGCCAAATACGGGCTGGAGATCGAGCATTACATCATCTCCGCCGGGCTGGAGGAGATGATCGACGGCACGCCGATCCGCCCCGCCCTGACCCACGTCTTCGCCTCCCACTATGTCTATGACGACAGGGGCGAGGCGGCCTGGCCGGCGGTCGGCGTCAACTACACCACCAAGACCCAGTATCTGTTCCGCATCAACAAGGGCGTGAAGAACCACTGGGAGCACGAACGCATCAACCACTTCATCCCCGACGACGAGCGCGCCGTGCCGTTCGACCGGATGATCTTCATCGGCGACGGCGACACCGACGTGCCGACCATGAAGATGATGCACACCAAGGGCGGCTTCTCGATCGCCGTCTATGATCCGCGCTCGAACGAGCGGGATCAGAAGAAGGTCTATTCCCTGATCTCGGAGGACCGGGTGAACTTCGTCGCCGCCGCCGACTATCGTGAGGGATCGGCGCTGGACCTGATCGTCAAGGGGCTGGTGGGCCGCATCGCCATCAACGCCGGCTCCATGCCCGCCGATACGACGGACTAACCGGGCCGGTCAGCGCCCGCCGGCCCTCAGCCAGGCGTCGCGCGCGGGCATCAGCCTCGCCGGCGCCAAGCCTCTCAGCGACTTGGCCCCGGTCTGCTTCAGCCCGGCCTCCTGCCCACGCTGCCAGACGACGGTGGCGGGATAGGCGACGCCCGCGGCCACATCGACCACGACCACCTCGCGCGGCAAGGCCCCGCCCCGGTCCAGCCGCAGCTTCATCCCCGCGTCCGACAGATCGACGATCAGACACGCCGTCTCCAGGCCGGGCGCGCAGATGACGCCGCGCGCGTTTGCGGGTCGGCGCGCGCCCATGCGGCGGTCGGGCTCGACGGCGGGCTTGGATCCAAACAGGCTCATGGTCCGATAACGCACAGATGCGGCTCAGGCGCCAAGCCCGCCTTCAAGGCTGCGAAACCCCGCGGTCCCGGTCCAAGGCGACGATCAGGTTCGCCTCCACGCCGCCCGTCATCATATGCCGGCTCAGGCGCTCATAATGCTGGATGAAGACCGCCAGGGCCGCGCGTCGCTCGGGCGATACGGCGTCCTGCCCCATCAATCCCGCCTCCTGCTCGCAGCGCCAGTCCATCACGACATCGAACCCCGGCGCTTTCAGAAAGATCAGGGCGTCCAGCCGCCCGCGCAGGTGGGCATAGGGCTGACCCAGCGCACCATTGACCGCCCTGCGCCATTCGGCCCCGACGTCCTGCCGGGCTTCCAGGGCGTTGATCGGCGCAACCAGGTCCGCCTCGGCCTGCGGCGTCGCGCCTAAGCACCATCCCTCCAGCACGATGACGCGCGGCCGACCTTTCACGACTGGCCAGTCCGCCACGGCCGCCCGGTCGTCGGCCAATTTGTCGAAACGCGGCAGAGGCGTCAGATCGGCCGGCCCGGCCGCCTGCAACCGATCCAGCAGACGGTTCAGAAGGCCCAGGTCATGCGTCCCCGGCGGCCCGCGCGTGGCGAACAGCGGATGCACCCGCGCCGCCATGGCCGCCCGCTCCGCCTTGGTCAGATAGACGTCGTCCAGCGACAAGCTCGCCCCGCCGAACCGGTCGGCGACGGCCTTGGCCAGGGTCGATTTTCCCGAACCTTGCGAACCTGCGATCCCCAGGACCGGCGGCGGACTGTCTCGGCCCATCGCCTCGGTGCGCTGCTCGATCCATCGGCCGATCCTGTCGATCAGCCGCGCGTCGATCATCTCAGTGCTGGTTTTCCGGCAACCGCACGATCAGGCCGTTCAGCGCCTCCGACACCCGGATCTGGCACGACAGGCGGCTGTTCGGCTCGACCTCTTCGGCGAAGTCCAGCATCGACTCTTCCATGGCCGACGGCTTGCCCGTCGCCTCGCGCCAGGCGTCATCGACATAGACATGGCAGGTCGCGCAGGCGCAGGCCCCGCCGCAGTCCGCGTCGATGCCCGGCACATTGTTGCGGATCGCGCCTTCCATGACGCTCAGCCCTGGCTTCACGTCGACGACGTGCTCGGTTCCGTCATGCTCGATATAGGTGATGCTGGCCATGCGCCGCTCTTAAACGAGGCGGCGCCGGAGGCAAGGCCCCCGGCGCCGGATACTCAGGCCGCCTTCTTGCGGCTCGGCGCGACCATCAGCTTCTTGGTCTCGGCGATGGCCTTGGCCGGGTTCAGACCCTTGGGGCAGACCTGGGCGCAGTTCATGATCGTGTGGCAGCGATACAGTTTGAACGGGTCTTCCAGGTCGTCCAGACGCTTCTGGGTCGCGTCGTCGCGGCTGTCGGAAATCCAGCGATAGGATTGCAGCAGCGCCGCCGGGCCCAGGTACTCTTCCTGGTTCCACCAGTAGCTGGGGCACGAGGTCGAGCAGCAGGCGCACAGGATGCACTCGTACAGGCCGTCCAGCTTCTCGCGCTCGGCCGGGGTCTGCAGACGTTCCTTTTCGGGGTCCGGCTCGTCCGATTGCAGATACGGCTGGATCGAGTCGTACTGGGCGTAGAACAGGCTCAGGTCCGTCACCAGGTCCTTGACCACCGGCTGGTGGGGCAGGGGGGAGATGGTGATGTTGTTGGACGCGCATTCGTCCCAGCCCTTGGTGCAGGCCAGGGCGTTGCGCCCGTCGATGTTCATCGAGCACGAGCCGCAGATGCCCTCGCGGCACGAGCGCCGGAACGACAGGGTCGGATCGATGGTGTTCTTGATGTGGATCAGGGCGTCCAGCAGCATCGGGCCGTGGTCGCCGGTCGGCACCTCATAGGTGTCCCAGCGCGGATCGGCGTCGGTTTCCGGATCGTAGCGATAGACCTTGTAGGTCTTCACGTCCTTGGAGCCCGGCGCGGCCTTGTGGACCTTGCCGGTCGTCGGCTTGGAGCCTCTGGGGAGAGTAAGCTGGACCATCTTAGTAAACCCGCGCCTTCGGTTCGATATACGCGATGTCGTCGGACATGGTGTAGTTGTGGACCGGACGATAATCGATCTGGACCTGCTCGCCCGGACGCTTCCACGCCAGGGTGTGCTTCATCCAGTTGACGTCGTCGCGATCGGGATAGTCCTCGCGGGCGTGGGCGCCGCGCGATTCCGTGCGGTTCAGACCGCCCTCGATCGTCACCATCGCCTGGGCGATCAGGTTGTCGTACTCCAGCGTCTCGACCAGGTCCGTATTCCAGATCAGGCCGCGATCGGTGGTCTTGATATCGGCGCCGGCCGCCTCGATGGCGCGCAGCTTGTCGGTGCCCTGCTGCAGGGTCTCGCCGGTGCGGAACACCGCCGCATCGGCCTGCATCGCGCGCTGCATCGACAGACGCAGTTCGGCGGTCGGAGTCGAGCCGTCGGCGTAGCGGAAGCGATCCAGGCGGGCCAGGTGCTGGTCGGTCTGGCTCTTGGAGGCCGATGGCACGGCCGAGGCCTTGTCGACGACTTCACCGCAGCGAAGGCCGACGGCGCGGCCGAACACCACCAGGTCGGTCAGGGAGTTGGAGCCCAGGCGGTTGGCGCCGTGCACCGAAACGCACGCCGCCTCGCCCACGGCCATCAGGCCCGGAACCACGCTGTCGGGGTTGCCGTCGCGCAGCGTCAGGACTTCGCCGTGATAGTTCGTGGGGATGCCGCCCATGTTGTAGTGGACGGTCGGCAGGACCGGGATCGGCTCCTTGGTCACATCCACGCCGGCGAAGATCTTGGCCGACTCCGAGATGCCCGGCAGGCGCTGGTGCAGGATCTTGGGATCCAGGTGGTCCAGGTGCAGGAAGATGTGGTCCTTGTTCGGACCCACGCCACGGCCTTCACGGATTTCGATAGTCATGGAGCGCGAGACCATGTCGCGCGGGGCCAGGTCCTTCACGGTCGGCGCATAGCGCTCCATGAAGCGCTCGCCTTCCGAGTTGGTCAGATAGCCACCCTCGCCACGCGCACCCTCGGTGATCAGGCAGCCGGCGCCATAGATGCCGGTCGGGTGGAACTGCACGAACTCCATGTCCTGCAACGGCAGGCCGGCGCGCAGCACCATGGCATTGCCGTCGCCGGTGCAGGTGTGGGCCGAGGTGGCGCTGAAATAGGCCCGGCCGTATCCGCCGGTCGCCAGAACCACCATCTTGGCGCGGAACTGGTGAAGCTGACCGTTGTCGAGCTGCAGGGCCGTCACGCCGGTGCAGGCGCCGTCCTGCATGATCAGGTCCAGCGCGAAATATTCGACGAAGAACTTCACCTCGCGGCGCACCGACTGGCCGTACAGGGTGTGCAGGATGGCGTGGCCGGTGCGGTCGGCGGCGGCGCAGGTGCGCTGCACCGGACCTTCGCCAAAGTTGCGGGTCATGCCGCCGAAGGCGCGCTGATAGATCTTGCCTTCTTCGGTGCGGCTGAAGGGCACGCCCCAGTGTTCCAGCTCATAGACGGCCTTGGGCGCGTTACGGACCAGATATTCGATCGAGTCCTGGTCGCCCAGCCAGTCCGACCCCTTGACGGTGTCGTACATGTGCCACTGCCAGCTGTCCTCGCCCATGTTGCCGAGCGAGGCGGAGATGCCGCCCTGGGCCGCGACGGTGTGCGAGCGGGTGGGGAAGACCTTGGTCACGCAGGCGACCTTCAGCCCCTGCTGGGCGGCGCCGAGCGCGGCGCGAAGGCCCGAGCCCCCGGCGCCGACGACGACGACGTCGTATTCGTGATCGGTCAGTTCGTAAGCGGCCATCAGGTAATCAGGCTCCGAAACCAGCGGGCAGCGGCGCCGAACCCAGCGCCAGCCGCACGATGAAGAAGACGCTGGCGGCGGCCAGCACCAGGAAGACGACGTTCAGCAGCAGGACCAGAAGGCCGCGCGTTCCGACGTTGGGCACGTAGTCTTCCAGAATGACTTTCCAAGCCAGGCTGACGTAGCCGAAGAAGATCACCGAGGTGATCGCCATCAGGGCCGCGTTCAGCGGATTGGCGAACCACGCCATCGCCGCGTCATAGCCGGCGCCCGCCAGGGTGAAGCCGGTCGAGGCGACCCACAGACCCAGCGGCAGCAGGGCCACCAGCAGGATGCGCTCGATCAGCCATTCGCCGGCGCCGTGACGCTCGGAGACCTTGACGTTGTTCTTGAACTTTGCGGCGCCGCTCACAGCGAAACCCTCCCCGTGGCGAACAGCACGACCCAGAACAGCACGGCCAGCGGGATCGGCCCCCACACGGCGATGTTCGACAGGGCGGTCGCCGACTTCACCGTCAGCCCGTTGCCGGTGTCGTTATAGGTGTGGCGCGCGCCGTTCAGGATGAAGGAGAACAGCACGACCGTCAGACCGAAGAAGACCAGCAGGCCCAGCGGCGATCCGGCCAGATCGAGCGCGCTCTGGAACGCCTCGGGCCCGAACGCCAGCGCGCCCAGCCAGGCCAGGACGAACAGCACGCCGACCGTGGCGGCAATGATCGTCGCGCGGAACAGGATCGAGGCCGTCATGGTGACGTGCCAGCGCCAGACGCCCATGTGGGGCGACAGCGGCGCGATATGTCCGTTCGGTTGAGTGACGAAGCGACCCGTCCGGTCGCTTGAGGCGCCACCCGGCGTCGGGTTGGGCTGGTTCATGCGAATGGTTCTCAAAAGCGAATGAATTCAATCGCCGTGTGCGGTTGCGAAGGCTTTTGTGACCCTGTGGGGCCGGTGTCAACGCACAGACCCCCAGATCGACGGATTGTGCGGTTTACGTCGGTTCCATCACGACGGATCACGTTTGCGTTCCGCGTCCGTTCGACGGCTAGGCGACGCGCCCGGCGATTTGGCAGGGTGGGCTCATGTTGCTGCTCGCCTTGATTTCCGCCGTCGCCCTGGAGCCCGCCATTCAGACGACGGGTCTTCTGGAAGCGACGCCTGAGACCTATCGCGCGCCGGCCGTTCGCCCCTATCAGCCGCCATCCCGGTTCGGGCGCGAAACGGCCGAGGGGGACGCCGCGACCGACCTGCATCGCCGCCCCCTGACGGCTCCGGTCGCGGTCGACGACTACGCCGGCGACTATGAGTTCAGCCCCTCCGACAGCCAGACAACCTATGATCAGGGCGTGGCCCAGGCCGCGATCGACGCCGAAGCCGCAATGGGCCCGCTGGACGGCCGCTGGCGCATCGCCCAGCCGGACGGAAAACCCTTGCTGTCGCTGTCCCTGACCGACCGGGGCGAGGGCCGTCGGGTAGAGGGCGCCTGGCGACGTCTGGATGCGCCGGCCGGGGTCGACCGAACGGGCTTCGCCGGCCCGGTCTCGACCCAGGGCGAGGTCGTCGTCATTCCTCTGTCCGAAGGTGAACTGCATCTGCATCCGGCGGCGGACAGCTGGGCCGGCGAATGGATCCGGGACGGACGCGCCCGTCGCGTCACGGCGACCCGTCCAGGCTGATCTCGCCACCGCCGATCCGCCACCCTATATGTAGCGAATGACCCGGCCCCGTTCCGTCCTTCGCCTGCACCCCGCCCATCGCGACGACATCGGCGACCTGACCACCCGCCGTCCGGTGCCCGGCCCCGGCCTGGACCAGGTCGATCCCTTCCTGTTCCTGAACCACCACGGGCCCCAGACCTATGCGCCGGGCAACGCCGGCCTGCCGTTCGGCCCGCACCCGCACCGGGGCTTCGAGACCGTCACCTTCATCCTGGACGGCGAGCTCGCCCACAACGATTCCGGCGGCGGCGAGAGCATCATCAAGGCGGGCGGGATCCAGTGGATGACCGCCGGCTCGGGCCTGATCCACGCTGAGCTGTCGCCGGCCGCGTTCAAGCGCGACGGCGGGCCGATGGAGATCCTGCAGCTGTGGGTCAACCTGCCGTCGCGGCTGAAGATGACCAAGCCGGACTATGTGGGCCTGCAGAAGATCGACATCCCGACCTTCACCACCGAGGCCGGCGTCACGGTCGAGCCCGTCTCCGGCGACTGGCTGGGCGTCAAGGCGCCGATCCAGTCCCTGATCGACATCCATCTGGCGGTCGTGCGCCTGCCCGCCGGCGCGACGTTCGAGACGCCCGTCGCCCCCGGCCGCAACGTCTTCCTCTATGGCGTCAAGGGCGAGATCGCCGTCGCCGGAACCCCGGTGCCGCAATGGAACGTCGCCGCCCTGACCGATGGCGACACGGTCCAGATCACGGCGACCACCGACGCCGTCGTCCTTCTGGGCCACGCCAATCCCATCGGCGAGCCGGTCTTCAGCCACGGCCCTTTCGTCATGAACACCCGCGACGAGATCATCCAGGCGATCCAGGACTACCAGTCCGGCAAGTTCGGCCCGCCGCCGAGGGTGTGAAGCGGGCGCTTTCGTCTCCTCCCTGCTTTGCGGGGAGGTGGCGCGGCGCTCCTTCAGCGCCGTGACGGAGGGGCTCTTCGGAGCGTCACCGATCCAAGGGACGTGAGGCGGCACAACCCCTCCACCGCTCCGCGGTCCCCCTCCCCGCAAAGCGGGGAGGAGACATCGTCTTCTCTGGGGCGCGCGCCTCTCCCCGCGCAGATGATGCGCTCCCCGCCAAAACCCTATATGACGCCGGTTCCTAGCGACCGCCCCAGCCGAAGACACGCCGAATGCCCAGCCTGAACGAGATCCGCGCCACCTACCTCGACTATTTCGCGGCGGACGGCCACGCCAAGGTCCATTCGGCCCCGCTGGTGCCGCAAAACGACCCGTCGCTGCTCTTCGTCAACGCGGGCATGGTGCCGTTCAAGGACTATTTCACCGGCGCCGCCAAGCCGCCCTATCCGCGCGCCACATCGTCGCAGAAATGCGTTCGCGCCGGGGGCAAGCACAACGATCTGGACAACGTCGGCTACACCGCCCGTCACCTGACCTTCTTCGAGATGCTGGGCAACTTCTCCTTCGGCGACTACTTCAAGGAGCACGCCATCGAGAAGGCGTGGAACCTGGTCACCCAGGACTTCGACCTGGACCCCAAACGCCTGCTGGTCACCGTCTATATCGACGACGACGAGGCCGCCGCGATCTGGAAGAAGGTCACCGGCTTCTCCGACGACAAGATCATCCGCATCGCCGGCTCGGACAACTTCTGGGCCATGGGCGACTCCGGTCCCTGCGGCCCCTGCACCGAAATCTTCTGGGACCACGGCGACAAGATCGCGGGCGGCCCTCCCGGCTCGCCGGACGAGGACGGCGACCGCTACGTGGAGATCTGGAACAACGTCTTCATGCAGTATGAGAAGGAGAACGATCAGATCGTTCGCAACCTTCCCAAGCCCAGCGTGGACACCGGCATGGGTCTGGAACGGATGACCACCGTGCTCCAGGGCGTGCATTCGGTCTTCGAAACCGATCTGTTCAAGACGCTGATCGCCGCGTCCGAAGACGCCACCGCGACCAAGTCGGACGGCGACCAGGCCGCCAGCCACCGGGTTATCGCCGACCACCTTCGCTCGTCGTCCTTCCTGATCGCGGACGGCGTCACGCCGTCGAACGAAGGCCGGGGCTATGTGCTGCGCCGCATCATGCGCCGCGCCATGCGCCACGCCCACCTGCTGGGCGCAGCCGATCCCCTGATGCACCGTCTGGTCCCGACCCTGGTCGCCGAGATGGGCGACGCCTATCCCGAACTGGCCCGCGCCCAGCCCTTCATCGAAGACACGCTGAAGCAGGAAGAGGTCCGCTTCCGCACCACGCTCGGCCGCGGCATGGCCCTGTTTGACACGGCGGTTCAGGGCTTCCGTCCCGGCGACATGCTGGACGGCCAGACGGCCTTCACCCTGTCCGACACCTACGGCTTCCCGCTGGACCTGACCCAGGACGAGGCGCGTCGTCGGGGCTTCTCGGTCAATGTCGACGGCTTCGAGGCCGCCATGGCCGAACAGCGCCAGCGGTCGCGCGAGAACTGGAAGGGCTCGGGCCAGACCGCCAACACCAACGAATGGCTGGCGATCCGCGACCGGATGGGGCCGACCGTCTTCACCGGCTATGACAATATCGAAGGCTCGGGCGAGGTCCTGGCCCTGATGAACGCCGGCGCGCCGGTCGAGACGGCCGAGGCCGGCGACATCGTCGAGGTTCTGTTCGACACCACCCCCTTCTATGCCGAAAGCGGCGGCCAGGCCGGCGATCACGGAACCCTGGAATGGCCGGGCGGAGAGGCCGAGGTCATCGACGTGCGCAAACACGCCGGCGACCTGCACGTCCTGGTGGCCCAGGTCACGGCCGGCAAGCTGGAGATCGGGACCCGCGCGGCCCAGTTGGTGGACGCCGAGAAGCGCCGCACCAGCCGCGCCAACCACTCCGCCGCCCACCTGCTGCATACGGCGCTGAAGAATGTGCTCGGCCCCGCAGTCGCCCAGAAGGGTCAGCTGGTCGACGCCGAGCGCGCCCGTTTCGACTTCAGCCACGGCGCCCCGCTCACCGAGGCCGAACTGTCCGCCATCGAGACCGAGGTCAATGCCGTCATCCGCCAGAACGTCCCGGCGGAAACCAAACTGATGGCGCCGCAGGAGGCGATCGAGGCCGGCGCCATCGCCCTGTTCGGCGAGAAATACGGCGACGAGGTCCGCGTCCTGACGCTGGGTCGCTCGCTGGTCAGCGACAACGCCCCCTATTCGGTCGAACTGTGCGGCGGCACCCACGTCGCCCGCACCGGCGACATCGCCCTGTTCAAGATCGTTCAGGAAACCGGCGTCGCCGCCGGCGTGCGCCGCATCGAGGCCCTGACCGGCGAGGCCGCGCGGCAGTATCTGCTGGCCCAGGCTGGCGTCGCCCGTTCGCTGGCCCAAAGCTTCAAGGTCCAGACCGCCGACGTCCCCGCCCGCGTCGACAGCCTGACCGCCTCGGTCAAGTCGCTGGAGAAACAGGTTGCCGAGCTGAAGAAACAGCTGGCCCTGGGCGGCGGCTCGGGCGCCGCGTCCGCGCCTGAGGAGATCAACGGCGTCAAGCTGATGGCCCGCGTGCTGGACGGCGTGGACGGCAAGGGTCTGCGCGGCGTCGCCGAGGACTTCAGAAAGCAGGTCGGAACCGGCGTCGTCGCCCTGATCGGCGTCACCGAGGGCAAGGCGGCGGTCACCGTCGCCGTCACGTCTGACCTGACCGACCGCGTCAACGCCGCCGACCTCGCCCGCGCCGCCGTCATCGCCATGGGCGGCCAGGGCGCCGGCGGCAAACCCGACTTCGCCCAAGGCGGCGCCCCGGATGGGTCGAAGGCCGAAGACGGTCTGGCGGCGGTCCGAGCGGCGCTGGCGTAAAAATACGATGACCTTCTCCCGTTGGGAGAAGGTGGCCCAAAGGGCCGGATGAGGGTCGGCCGGCGGACCATGTCGCACCAGCCGACCCTCACCCTTTCGCGCAAGTACGATCGCTGCGCGCTCGTGCGCTCAAGCCCTCTCCCAAAGGGGGGTAATCCATCGCAATTTCGAACCTGACAGCCTTGCAACTCAGCGGCTTGCCCGGTCGCAGCGTCTGCTTCCTGAGCATGCCTCGGGGACGGCCTATATTCTTCGCTCACCACAGAGGAGGCCGCACACCCAAGGCGAAAGTGCGCTAACTGCACCCCCTTTCTGATCGGCGCCCCGCCGTCCAATCAGACGAATTAGACACTTTAGACGGTGTTTTTGTCCCCGACCGTCTCAACCCATCGGGTCGGGCGTCAGATCGACCCCGGCCAGCTTCCAGGTGAAGGGCGTCCGGCGTTCCATGATCAGCACCAGCGCATCGTCCGGCCGGTCGTCGCGCGTCAGGGTGACGGCGAAGGTGTTGAGCCCGCGATAGGCCCAGGATTGGCGGATCTTGTCCTTGTCGACGGCCGGCGTGTCGTCGGCGGGCACGGGCCGTTCCGGCTCGGGCGTCTCGCCTGAGCGGACCATGGCGGCGATGCCTTGCGGCGTGACGAAGTTGTCGACCGCCCCCTCGACCAGCGACGGGGCCAGCAGCATCCCCAGCGCCGCCAGGCCCGTGTCGCCCTTGGTCCGGTTGCGGATTTCCAGCGCCGCGCGCGCGTTCAGCTCGCTCTTCAGGCTGGTGCGGAACGCCGGGAAGTCCACCTGCCGCTCCAGCCCGGCCGCATCTCCCGTGCGCGCGGCCCGCACCAGCGCTTGGGCGGCGATGAAGGGCGAGACGAACAGGGCGACGACCACGCCGATGACGACGGCGATCAGGATTCCGGTGATGATCTTGCGGCTCATGTCGTCTCCTTGGAAAGCCAACGCAGGCTGGGCGGCGTCGGTTGCCGGGTTTATCGCGGGGTGACGGTGACGGCGGGCGTCGCCGGGGCCGTCCCGTCGGGCAGGCCGATGTGAACCAGCTTCCACTCGAACGGCCCGCGCCGCTCGAAGGTAAACAGGGTGCGCGACCCGCCCTGATCCGTCACCGCCATCCGCGCCCGGTTGACGCTCCAGTAGGCGGGGCTGGGCCAGGGCTTGCGGCTGCGTTCCGAGGCCGGCGCCACGCCCGCCGACGTGCGCTGGCTGGCGTATCGGCCCTCGCCCTTCAGCAGGGCGTTGAGGGCGGCGGGCGTCAGATAGGCGTCGACGTCCGGCTGGCGCAGGATCGGGTTCTGCTCGATCTGACGCCGGAAGGCGCCGATGGGGTCTTCCAGGAAGGACGGCGCGGGCGCCATCGCCTCGGGCCGTCCCGCCAGCTGCGGCCGCAACGATTGGCGCACGGCGTTGAAGTCGATCAGCCGCGCCAGCCCCGCCACATCGTTCGCCTCAGCCGCCGACCGAATGGCGAAGAAGGCCACTGCGGGCGCCGCGAAGAAGGACAGCACCGCCACGACCACCGCCGCCAGCACCAGGTTTCCGAACAGCCGCTTCACGAACGCACCCTCATTACCGCCGATCATGCACGCCCCGGCCGATCCCACAACGAAAAGCCCCGCCGGATCGCTCCGACGGGGCTGGTATTCTTGCGTTCCTCCCCAGCGCAGCGGGGGAGGAACGTCGTCCTCAGCCCACGTCCGGCAGAGCGGTTTTCAGGTTCTCGGCGACCTTGTCGAGGAAGCCCTCGGTGGTCAGCCAGCCCTGTTGGTCGCCGACCAGCAGCGCCAGATCCTTGGTCATGTGGCCGCTCTCGACGGTGTCCACGACCACCTTCTCCAGCGTGTCGGCGAAGGTCGCCAGCGCCGCGTTGTCATCCAGTTTGGCGCGGTGCTTGAAGCCGCGCGTCCAGGCGAAGATCGAGGCGATCGAGTTGGTCGAGGTGGCCTCGCCCTTCTGGTGCTGGCGATAGTGGCGGGTCACGGTGCCGTGGGCGGCTTCCGTCTCCAGCACCTTGCCGTCCGGCGTCATCAGGACCGAGGTCATCAGGCCCAGCGAGCCGAACCCTTGAGCCACCACGTCCGACTGCACGTCGCCGTCGTAGTTCTTGCACGCCCAGACGAAGCCGCCCGACCACTTCATCGCGGCCGCGACCATGTCGTCGATCAGGCGGTGCTCATAGGTCAGGCCGCGGGCCTTGAACTCGGCGGCGTAGTGTTCGTCGAACACTTCCTGGAACAGGTCCTTGAAGCGGCCGTCATAGGCTTTGAGGATCGTGTTCTTGGTCGACAGATAGACCGGATAGTTGCGCTGCAGGCCATAGGCAAAGCTGGCGTGGGCGAACTCGCGGATCGAGGCGTCCTGGTTGTACATGGCCATGGCCACGCCGGCGCCCGGGGCCTTGTAGACCTCGTGCTCGATGACTTCGCCGTCCTCGCCGACGAACTTGATCGTCAGGGTGCCGGGGCCGGGCATCAGGAAGTCGGTGGCCTTGTACTGGTCGCCGAAGGCGTGGCGGCCGACGACGATCGGCTGGGTCCAGCCCGGAACCAGGCGCGGCACGTTCGAGCAGATGATCGGCTCGCGGAAGACCACGCCGCCCAGAATGTTGCGGATGGTGCCGTTCGGCGACTTCCACATCTTCTTCAGGCCGAACTCCTGCACGCGGGCTTCGTCCGGGGTGATGGTGGCGCACTTCACGCCGACGCCGTGCTTCTGGATCGCGTGGGCCGCGTCGATCGTCACCTGGTCGTCGGTGGCGTCGCGGTGCTCCATGCCGAGGTCGTAGTAGTCCAGCTCGAGATCCAGGAACGGGAAGACCAGCTTGTCCTTGATCATCTGCCAGATGATGCGGGTCATTTCGTCGCCGTCGATGTCGACGATGGGGTTTTCGACCTTGATCTTGGCCATGCGTGCGGTCCGCCTGTGACTGTGGGGAAGGGAATGTCGTGGCGGCGGTATAGCGAGGCCGCGCGCCCGCGCAAACCCCGCCGCCCGTCGTCGCCGCCCGGAATAACGCAGATCCATCCTGAACCCTTTGGCGGGTGCGGACTTCTCTTTGGCTTGGCAACAGTGACGGACGGCAGGATGACGGAGGAAGAGCGCCAGCTGGTGGATCGTTGGATCGTCACCTTCTGCGAGGCGCCGCCCGTGGTCGACGCGGAACTGATGCGCAGGCTGATCGCTGAACAGGAAGCGACACAGCAGGAGTCATCGTCATGTCAGAAAAGACGTTCAAGGCCGGCGACAAGGTGAAGTGGGACCACAGCCAGGGCACCACGACCGGCAAGGTGGTCAAGAAGGTCACCTCGGAAACCAAGATCAAGGGCCACAAGGTTGCGGCTTCCAAGGATAATCCGGAGTATATCGTCGAAAGCGCCAAGACCGGCGCACGCGCGGCGCACAAGCCGTCGGAGTTGAAGAAGGCATGACCCCGAACGGCCTGTGGCGCGGCGTCGCCCTTTCGGCCCTTGTCCTGTCTGCGCTGTCCATCGCCGGATGCGGAGACAAGGATGCGGCCAAGACGCCTGCCGCGACCAAGGCCGCCGGTCCGTCTGCACCGGCCGCCGCTGCGCCGGTGCTGCAGATCCGCCCTGAAACCAAGACCTTCCGGGACTGGAGCGCCACCTGCGGCAACGACGGGACCTGTTGGGCCTTCGGCTTCGCGCCCGAGTACGCCGCCGGCTGGGTCCGTATCATTTTGGCGCCCGGCCCGGACGCCCAGCCGCAAATCCTCTTCGGCTATTGGCCCGACGGCGACGCCAAGGGCGCCGGCCCCCTCAGCCTGACCATCGACGGCCGCGCCTATCCGGCCGTGCTCGGCGAGGCGAGCGACGCAGAGGCGCCCGTCGGTGAAATCCGCGACGGCGCCCGCGCCGCCCTCGCCGCCTTGGCCCAAGGCAAGGTCATGATCATTCGCGGCGCCTCGACCCAGGAGGTCTCGCTGCACGGCGCAGCCGCCGCCCTGTTGTGGATCGACGAGAAGCAGGGACGTCTGGATACGCCAACCGCCCTGATCCGACGCGGCGACCGCCCGGCCGCCCTTGTGCCGATCGCGCCGTCGCTGCCGACGGTGACGCCCGCTCCGGCCGTCGATCAGGCCGGTTTCGGCGATCAGAACCAGCGCCTGCCCGCCGCGCTGCGCGCTCGCACCGAGGTCGGCGACTGCCTCAAGGCGTCGGCCATGCCGGCCGTCAGCGACATGGTCATGTCCGCCCGGCTGGACGCCCGCACCGAGCTGTGGGCCGTGCCCTGCGGATCGGGGGCCTATAACGTCACCCACAATTGGTATCTGACAGGACCGGGCGGTCGCGACCCCCGGCCCGCAATCCTCGCCGGATCGGCAGGTCCGGGCTCCGATCCCGTCATGCCGGACAACGCGACCGTCAACGGCGCCTATGATCCCAAGACCCGAACCCTGTCGGCCTTCGCCAAGGCGCGGGGCATCGGGGATTGCGGCGCGGCGCAGACCTGGGCCTGGACGGGACAGGGCTTCACCCTGACGCAGGAAAGCGTGATGGGCGAATGCGCCGGCGTGCCGTCCGACCTTTGGCCTGTCACCTGGCGAACGCGGTGACCGATCCGGAGGTTCTGATCATCGGCGCGGGTCCGGCCGGCCTGACGGCGGCGACCTATCTGGGGCGCTTTCGTCGGCGGAGCCTGGTGGTGGATGGCGGGGCGCCCCGCGCCTGCTGGATCCCGCTCAGCCACAATATGCCGGGCTTTCCGGCCGGCATCACCGGCGCCGACATCCTGAAGCGGATGCGCGAACAGGCCGAGGAATATGGCGCGGTCGTCGAACCGGGTCGCGTCCGGAGCCTGACCCACGACGGCGACGGCTTCGTTGCTGAGATGGATGGCCGCGCTATCCGCGCCCGCGCCGTCCTGCTGGCGACCGGGGTCGTCGATCATCATCCGGATCTGCCCGGTGTCGAAGCGGCGGTGCAAAAGGCGCTGGTCCGCATCTGTCCCATCTGCGACGGCTATGAGGCGACCGACAAGGCTGTCGCCATCATCGGCCAGAGCGACAAGGGCGCGCGCGAGGCCGCCTTCATGCGCACCTATTCCGACCGTGTGACCTTGATCCATATCGGCGCGCCCGACGCGCTCAGCCGGCGTGACGAACTGGAACGGTTGGGCGTCGAACTGATCCTGGCGCCGCTGGACGCGATCGATATCGAGAACGACCGCGTGACGGCCCTGAGTTACGCCGGCCAGAGCCGCGCGTTCGACCTTGTCTATTCGGCGCTGGGCACATCGCCGAACGCCGAACTGGCCCGGGGGCTGGGCGCGCGTCTGGCCGACGACGGCCGGTTGGAGGTCGATCTGCATCAGGCCACCAGCGTGCCGGGCCTGTATGCCGCCGGCGACGTCGTGCGCGGCCTCAACCAGATCGCCGTCGCGACCGCGGAAGCCGCCGTCGCCGCCACCGACATCCACAATCGCTTGCGCCAAGCGGACGGCCTGACCCTCGCCGACTGAGCGCGGCAACTAGGCCTGGGTCGCGACCCAGCCGTCGACGATCCGTTCCAGCACCGACAGGGGCACGCCGCCGGCAGCGAGCGCCGTGTCGTGGAAGCCCTTGATGTCGAACTTGGGCCCCAGGATCGTCTTGGCCTTTTCGCGCAGGCGAACCCATTCGTTGTGACCGACCTTGTAGGCGCAGGCCTGGCCCGGCCAGCCGCAGTAGCGCTCAACCTCGGACGTCGCCGCGCCTTCCTGATCGCCATAGGCCTCCATCATGTACCGGATGCCCTGTTCGCGGCTCCAGCCCTTGGAATGGATGCCGGTGTCGACCACCAGGCGCGCGGCGCGGAACATCAGCGATTGCAGGTAGCCGATCTGACCCACCGGATCGTTCTCATAGGCGCCCAGTTCGTCGGCCAGCTGTTCGGCGTACAGGCCCCAGCCCTCGACGTAGCTGGAGAAGCCCAGCAGGTTCATCAGCAGAGGTGCGGACTCGCTCTCCTGCTGCAGGCTGATCTGCAAGTGGTGGCCCGGCGTCGCCTCGTGATAGGTCAGGGTCGGCAGGGTCCAGGACGGCCATTCCGCCGTGTCCTTCAGATTGATCCAGTATATGCCGGGCCGCGTCCCATCCAGGCTGGGCGAGTTGTAATAGCCCATCGGCGCGCCGGCCTCGATCTCGGGCGGGACGCGCTTGATCTCGACCTTGGCCTTGGGCAGACGGCCGAAGGCGTTGGGCAGGCGGGCCTGCATGTCGGCCATTTGGGCGTTCAGCTTGGCGATCAGCTCGGCCTTGCCGGCGTCGGTGTTGGCGTAGACGTATTTGGGATCGTCCCCCAGGGCCTTGATCCGCTCGGCGACCGAACCCTGCGTCAGGCCTTGCGCCTTCAGCAACACATCGGCGCGCGCCGTCAGATCGGCCATCTGTTCCACGCCGGTGCTGTGGATCTCGTCGGCGGTCAGCCGGGTCGTGGTGATGTAGCGTAGGCTATTGGCGTAATACTGCTCGCCCTGCGGCAGGCGGCGCACCGAGGCCTCGTGCACGGCGTTCGGCTGGGCCGCCTTCAGGACGGCGTTCTGGGCGGCCAGGGCGGGATAGACCCGCTCGTTCACAAGCCGTTCGACCTGGGCGCCCCAGTCGCCGGTCAGGCCCTTGGCGCGGGCCCGATCCACGACCGACTGGGTCAGGGGCGAGGTCGCCGCCGGCGTCGCCAGGACGCCATCCTGCTGGCGGATCGCCTTGGCCAGGATGAAGTCGGGCGGGATGACGCCCAGCGCATAGTCTTCCTTCAGTCGATCCGTCTCGGCCAGCAGCACGTCGGCGAAGGCGTTGACGCGGGCGACATAGGCGTCGGCGTCGGCGGCCGTCTCGATGGTGTGCTGGTTGGCCAGGAAGTCGGGCGTGGACTGATAGGCGCCGCCCTGCTGGCTGACGCGGTACGGATTGGGCCAGCCGCCCTGGCCGTAGGGAATGTCGTAGGTGGCGATCACCCCGTCCAGATTCTGGGTCAGGCTGTCGTAGTAGTTGGCGTTGCGGGCATCGAGTTTAGAGCGGTCGATGCGGGCCAGTTCGGCGCGCTGGCGACGCGTGAAGGCGCGCTGGTCGTCTTCCTCGGCGCGTGTCGGAACGGTCAGTTTGGACTTGGCGGCGGCGCGGTCGCCCTTGTCCAGGCCGAACATGGTGACGACCTCGGGGCTCTTATCCAGCGTCTGCTCGAACGTCGCGTCCATGAAGGTCTTCAGCTGGGCGGCGTCGTCGCCCTGCGATGCCCCGGCCTGACGAGCCAAGGCGGGGCCGCCCACGGCGACGAGGCCGGCGCCCAGGGCGGCGGACTGAAGAAGACGACGACGATCGAACATGGAGCGGCCCCTCGAAATTTGGATGCGGCAATGGAGACCGCAGGCGCGGGCGCGGCAAGTGAAATCGCGGACAGCTGTTGCGCGGCCCCAAAGAAAAAGCCCGGCGGATCGCTCCGCCGGGCCTCATCAGTCTTGGATGCCAGGTCGCTTAGTCACGACGACGACGTCCGCGATCGCCACCGCGATCCCCGCCGTCACGTTTCGGACGACCGCCGGTGTCTTCCGACAGGGGCTCTTCGCCGCGCTCGGCGCGCTCGGCGTTGATCTTGGCCGTCAGGTCTTCACCGGTGGCCTGATCGACGACCTTCATCGACAGCTTGGTCTTGCCGCGATCGTCGAAGCCCAGGAACTTGACCTTGACCTCTTGGCCTTCCGACAGGACGTCGGCCGGATTGGCGACGCGTTCCAGTGCGATCTGGGACACGTGGACCAGGCCGTCCTTGGCGCCGAAGAAGTTCACGAAGGCGCCGAAATCGACGACCTTGACGACCTTGCCGGAGTAAATGGTTCCGACTTCCGGCTCCGAGGCGATAGACTGGATCCAGGCCTTGGCGGCGTCGATCTTCTCCTGGTCGTTGGCGGCGACCTTGATGGTGCCGTCATCGCCGATGTCGATCTTGGCGCCGGTCTTCTCGACGATCTCGCGGATAACCTTGCCGCCCGAGCCGATCACTTCACGGATCTTGTCGACGGGGATCTTGACCGTTTCGATCTTGGGCGCGTGTTCACCCAGTTCGGCGCGCGGCGCATCCATGGCCTTGGACATCTCGTCCAGGATGTGCAGGCGACCGGCCGAAGCCTGGGTCAGGGCCTGCTTCATGATCTCCTTGGTGATGCCAGCGACCTTGATGTCCATCTGAAGGCTGGTGATGCCTTCCGACGTGCCGGCGACCTTGAAGTCCATGTCGCCCAAGTGGTCTTCGTCACCCAGGATGTCCGACAGGATGGCGAACTCACCCGACGGCTCCAGGATCAGGCCCATGGCGATGCCCGAGACCGGACGGATCAGCGGCACGCCGGCGTCCATCAGGGCCAGCGACGAACCGCAGACCGTGGCCATCGAGGACGAGCCGTTCGACTCGGTGATCTCGGAGACCAGACGGATGGTGTAGGGGAAATCTTCCTTGGTCGGCAGCATCGGACGGATCGCGCGCCAGGCCAGCTTGCCGTGACCGATTTCGCGACGGCCGGGCGAACCCATGCGGCCCGCTTCACCCACCGAATAGGGGGGGAAGTTGTAGTGCAGCAGGAAGTTCTCTTTGTAGGTGCCCTGCAGGCTGTCGATGTACTGCTCGTCCTCGCCGGTGCCGAGGGTGGCGACGACCAGGGCCTGGGTTTCCCCACGCGTGAACAGGGCCGAACCGTGGGTGCGCGGCAGGACGCCGACTTCCGACACGATGGCGCGGACCTTGTCGAGGGCGCGGCCGTCGACGCGGTGCGCGTTCTCGATGATGTCGCGACGCAGGACCTCGGCTTCGCATTCCTTGAAGGCGGCCGAGAACTTGGAACCGTCGACGCCGTCGGGGTTCTCGTCGGTCTTCACCAGCTTGGCGGCGGCGGCCTTCTTGGCGGCGTCGACGCCCGAACGGCGCTCGTATTTGCCGGCGTGGGTGTAGGCGCTCTTGATGTCTTCGCCGACCAGAGACTTGATCGAGGCGACAACGTCGGAGTGGTCTTCGGCCTGGAAGTCGAAGGGCTCCTTGGCGGCGTGTTCAGCCAGTTCGATGATGGCGTCGATCACCGGCTGCATGCCCGCATGCGCGAACATCAGGGCCTCGAGCATCTTCTCTTCCGACAGCTCCTTGGCTTCGGATTCGACCATCATCAGGGCGTCTTGCGTACCGGCGACCACCAGGTCGAGGTCCGAGGACGGGATCAGGTCGATGGCGGGGTTCAGCACCAGCTCGCCGTCGATCAGGCCGACGCGCGCGGCGCCGATGGGGCCCATGAAGGGCACGCCCGAGATAGTCAGGGCGGCCGAGGCGGCGACCATGCCCAGAACGTCGGGGTCGTTTTCCATGTCGTGCTGCAGCACGGTCACGACGACCTGGGTCTCGTTCTTGAAGCCCTTGACGAACAGCGGGCGGATCGGACGGTCGATCAGGCGGGAAACCAGGGTTTCCTTCTCGGACGGACGGCCTTCACGCTTGAAATAGCCGCCCGGGATCTTGCCGGCGGCGAAGGTCTTTTCCTGATAGTTGACCGTCAGGGGGAAGAAATCCAGACCGGGCTTGGGCGCGCGGCCATAGACGACGGTGGCCAGAACCACGGTCTCGCCGTAGGTCGCCAGCACGGCGCCGTCGGCCTGGCGGGCGATGCGGCCCGTTTCCAGGGTCAGCGGGCGGCCGGCCCAGTCGATCGTCTTGCGTTTGATGTCGAACATATTTCGTCTTTCGTATCCCGGACGGCGTATTCCGTGCGGGGTCCCATCATGGGGCGGATGCGTCGGCGTTCAGTCCTTCGATCCAGAGGCCGCCGCGCCATCGCGACGACCGGGAGAGGACCGTCATGGCCCTCGCAGCTGCGCCGGTAAGTCCTGCGGCGCACAGGTCGTATTTTTGTAGTCACGCTTCCCGGGCGGCCAACCGGCAGCCACTTGGCCTGGAAGCGCTTAGTTGCACAACGAGGCGCGGACGTGACCGCCCGCGCCTCGAAAGCGTATTCTACACTGTTCCGACGCCTTAGCGGCGCAGGCCCAGTTTGGAGATGAGCGCCTGGTAGCGACCGGCGTCGACCTTGTTCAGGTGGTCGAGCAGGCGGCGACGTTGCGACACCATCTTCAGAAGGCCACGACGCGAGTGGTTGTCCTTCTTGTGGGTCTTGAAGTGTTCGGTGAGGTTGGCGATGCGCTCCGACAGGATCGCGACCTGAACCTCGGCCGAGCCGGTGTCGCCGGCGGAGCGGGCGTTATCGGCGATGATCTCGTGCTTGCGTTCAGCAGTAACCGACATCGTAAGAGTCCTTTCTTGGCCTATCGCGCTACGCGCTACTTGAGGCCGTGGGGTCTCGGCCCTTGCCGGATGGCGCGGGCCTAGAGGTTGAAAACGCGGTCGGGTTCTAGCCGGCCGGCCCGCAACTGACACAGAGCGACGAGGGTCTGGCCCTGAAAGGCTGAAACCGTGCGCGAACCGCTGGTGAGACGATCCTTGAGGGTTTCCACCTGACGGGGGAGCAGAACGATCGGGCGTCCCTGCCGAAGCGAGAAGGCGTCCTGTTCATTCACGGCCAATTCCGGGATGTCGTCCAGAGCGGTCGCGACGGCAAGCAAGCCTTCCGAGGCGGCGCCCCTATGCACCATTTCCTCCAGAGAATCCAGAGTGACGGCGTTTTGCGTGCTGAACGGCCCGACCCGCTCGCGTCTCAGGGCGCTGACATGACCCTCGGCGCCCAGAACCGCAGCCAGATCGCGCGCCAGCGACCGCACATAGACGCCCTTGCCGGTGCGGATTGTGATTTCAACGTGGTCGGCGTCGGGCGCGTCGCTGACCTCGGCGGAATGGATGGTCACGCGGCGAGCCTGGAGCTCGAACTCGACGCCGTCACGCGCCAAGTCATAGGCTCGGGCGCCGTCCACCTTGATGGCGGAAAAGCGCGGCGGGGTCTGATCGATCTCGCCGACGAAGGCGGGCAGGGCGGCCTTCACTTGATCGACCGTGGGTCGCACGTCGGAGCGGCCGATGATCTCGCCCTCGCGGTCCACGCTGTCGGTCGAGACGCCCCAGTTGATGGTGAAGCGATAGACCTTCTGCGCCTCCATCATCATCGGCACGGTCTTGGTCGCCTCGCCCAGCGCGATGGGCAGGATGCCGCTGGCCAGCGGGTCCAGCGTTCCGGCGTGACCGGCCTTCTGGGCGTTGAAAAGGCGACGGATGCGGCTGACGGCCTCGGTCGATCCCATCTCGAACGGCTTGTCCAGGCAGACCCAACCGTCGACGATGTCGCCCTTCTTCTTGCGGGCCATCGTCAGATCCTCCCCTGCGAAGCGGGGGAGGGGGACCACGAAGTGGTGGAGGGGGCGGACGCAAGGCCGGTGTCTGGGGTCGCCCCCTCCACCACGCTGCGCGCGGTCCCCCTCCCCCGTGAAGGACGGGGGAGGATCGCCAGCATCACTCTTCGCCCTCGTCGTCGCGGCGCTCCAGGTCGGCGCGGACGCGGGGGTCGTCGAACAGGCGGTCGATGTGGCTGGCGGCGTCGAAGCTTTCGTCGTGGCGGAACTTCAGGTCGGGTGTGAACTTCATGTCCAGGCGACGGCCCAGCTGGCCGCGCACGAATTTGGCGTGGACGTTCAGCGCCTTGATGATTTCGCTCTCATGGCCATTGGTCGGCGCGGCCTCGACGCCGGCGCCCAGGGGCTCGACGAAACAGGTGGCGTGTTTCAGGTCCGGCGACAGGCGCACTTCGGTCACGGTGATGGACACCCCGGCCAGGGCCTCGTCGCGGATATCCTCCTCGCGCAGGATGTCGACCAGGGCGTGACGGATCAGCTCGCCGGCGCGCAGCTGGCGCTGGCTGGGTCCGGAGGGGCCGGAGGCGTTTCGGGTGTGTTGCTTGTGGGCCATCGGCCTCTCCTTCTTGTTCGCCCGCTGGGGATCGGACCCGGCCGGATAGGCGAAAGTCGGGCGGTCTAGTCCCGCAGCGGGGGTCTGTCCAGTTTTCGCGCCCGTTCGGCGGCCCGAACCGAGCGCATCACCTCGCCCGAGGTGATGGCCGGCACTGGACGAATGGCCACGCCACCGGCGTTCAGGACGCCGGCCGTCCAGTGATTGCACAGATGCAGGATGGAGAAGGTCTCGCGGCTGGCGAAGAAGCGCGCGTCGTCGCCTGGACGCAGGGCTGCGATGTGCGGCCGGCCGTTCGACAGATCGAGCGAAGCCTCGACTCGCGCGGCCAGATGATTGAACGCGGCACGGCTCAGGATCAGGGCGGCGCTGTCTTCGCCATAGGCCAGCCGCGGATCGTCGCCTCGAGGGGCCAGCATCAGCACCGATCGATTGCCGGGATGCAGGAAGGCGCGCGCCCCGTCGGGCAGCCGATCTGAAATGGGGCGCTGATCGACGTAGAATTTCGCATCGCCCCAGCCGATCAGTATCCAGTCGCCGGGCGCCAAGGCCTCAACCGCAAGCGCCAGAGGACCGCCCCGGCGTTCCAGCGCGGCGCGCGGGACGGCGATATCGGTGTGAAAGCCGTTGTCGAGCACCTGAATGACGACAGAATCCGTCGCTCCGCGATCCTCCGCGCCGGGCCGGGTCCAGGTCAGAAGCGCCGCCGCCAGGCCGATCAGCGCCGCCAGCATCAGGGCTCGCATCATCGGCTGAGGTCCAGCACGGCGCACAGGCGGTCGTCGCCCAGCAGGGCGCCCGGCGGCGGCCCCTGTCGCACCGGCATCAGGACGAAACCGTCGCGCCGCACGGCCAGGGCCAGCCATCCGACCGGATGACCGGCGCACAGCCGCGAGTCTTCGTCAGCCGTGATGCGCCGCACCTCAATCTGGGCCGTCGGCGGCACGGCCATGGCGTCGGTGAAACTTCTGGAGACGCTGGCCGGCTGATCCGCCTGAACCAGCCGATGCGGCGCCGAAGTCAGGCGGCCGCCCGTGATCGTGCTCAGCGCGCCGCCGTCCACGTCCAGCACCATGTCGGAATTGGTCGCGACGTAGCGCCCGGATAGCACGACCTCCCCGATCACGACCTGTCCATGCACACGAGGTCCGACAGGCGCGTCGATCGGCGCGATCAGGCGGTTCAGCGCGGGTTCGATCACCAATGCGCCTAGCAGGAACAGAGCAAAGGCGCCCGCGCCGACCGCCGCGATCCATTTCAGCGATGGGACGCCGGATGGCGGGGCAGTCGCGCTCATGCGGCCAGTCTAGGGGAACAGGGGTTGAGGAATGGTCACCCGCCCCCCAAAGCCCTTAGTTGCGGCCGGGCCGGCGGGTCGGGTCGCTGAGCTGGAACAGGCGCGCCGACAGGCCGGACGCCGGTTGCAGCGAGGTCAGCTGGGTCCGGGTGCGGGCGCCCTGCGGATCGGTGATGGTCCACTCTTGCAGACGCATCGGATTGCCGGCGAAGGCCAGCACGACCTGACCGTCATTCGGGCGGTTGGAATCCCGCGCCGTGATGGCGAAGGCGCCCGAGGCCATCCGGGTCACGCGCTCGATGCGGACGCCCTGGTCAAGGCGCACGTTGCGCGCCAGGAAGGTCGACAGGGGGGTGCGACCCAACGGCACCTGCTGGAAGCTGTTCAGACGCGGGTCGTAGCGTTTGACGTTATAGCCGTCCGACACCACCAGCAGACCGGCCGGGTTGGTGTATTCGAACCGCATCTTGCCGGGACGTTGCAGATAGAAGCGGCCCTGACGCGTCTGACCGTTCGGGCCCGTTTCGGTGAAGGTGCCTTGCGCCGAGGTCAGGGCCTGAAGATAGCCCTGCGCCTGCTGCACCACGGCGCGATCCTCAGCCGACAGGTTGGACTGGGCGTGGGCGGCGTCGAAGGCGCCCAGCGCGATCAGGCCGGTCGTCAGGCCGGCGCCCAGCAGTAGGCTGCGGCGGTGCAGGTCGGGGGTGGCCATAGCCACTGTCTTGGCGCGCGAGGTCATGAAGTTCGTCTCCCGTTCGGGATGGTTGTCGATCCTGCCGTCTTGCCCGGTCGGCTTGGCGTCGGAATGACGCGAGCCTGACCATATTCCGGCGCTGCGATGAAGCCCTGTTCATCGAAATGCTGAAGCTTGGACGCGATAGCGGGTCAGACAACGGCTCCGAGCCGCAGCCGTTCCTCGATTTTCGTCACACCATCGGCGGCGGGCCGGCCAGGACGTCGCGCTTGCCCGCGTGGTTGGCGGGGCTGACCACGCCTTCCTGCTCCATCCGCTCGATCAGGGAGGCGGCGCGGTTGTAGCCGATCTGGAGCCGACGCTGGACGTAGCTGGTCGAGGCCTTGCGGTCGCGGGTGACCACGGCGACGGCGCGATCGTACAGGTCGTCGCCCGAGCCTCCGCCGCCACCTTCGTCATAGCCGTTGTCGCCGTCGCCGTCCGGCTCGTCAGTGATCAAATCCAGATAGTCGGGCTCGGCCTGGGCCTTCAGGTGTTTGCAGACGTCCTCGACTTCCTTGTCGTCGACGAACGGGCCGTGCAGGCGGGTGATCCGGCCGCCGCCGGCCATATAGAGCATGTCGCCCTGGCCCAGCAGCTGTTCGCCGCCCTGCTCGCCCAGGATGGTGCGGCTGTCGATTTTGGACGTGACCTGGAAGGAGATGCGGGTCGGGAAGTTGGCCTTGATGGTGCCGGTGATGACGTCCACCGACGGGCGCTGGGTGGCCATGATCAGGTGGATGCCGGCGGCGCGGGCCATCTGGGCCAGACGCTGAACCGCGCCCTCGACGTCCTTTCCGGCGACCAACATCAGGTCGGCCATCTCGTCCATGACGACGACCAGGAAGGGCAGGGGTTCGGGGCGGATCTTCTCGGACTCATAGACCGGGCGGCCTTGGTCGTCGAAGCCCGTCTGGACCGTGCGTTCGAAATGCTCGCCCTTGGTCTGGGCCTCTCGGGCGCGCTCGTTGTAGCTGGCGATGTTGCGCACCCCCAGCTTGGACATGCGGCGATAGCGATCCTCCATTTCGCGCACCGTCCACTTCAGGGCGACGACGGCCTTCTTCGGATCGGTCACGACGGGCGCCAGCAGGTGCGGGATACCGTCATAGACCGACAGCTCCAGCATCTTGGGGTCGATCATGATGAAGCGGCATTCGGCCGGGCTGTGGCGATACAGGATCGACAGGATCATGGCGTTGACCCCGACCGACTTGCCCGAGCCCGTGGTGCCCGCGATCAAGAGGTGAGGCATCCGCGCCAAGTCGGCGACATAGGGTTCTCCGCCGATGGTCTCACCCAGGGCCAAGGGCAGCAGATGCCCCTTCTTGTCGTATTCGGCGCTGGCCAGAAGGTCGCGCAGATAGACGGTCTCGCGCTTGGCGTTGGGCAGTTCGATGCCTATGGCGTTGCGGCCCTGGACCACGGAGATACGACAGGCGCGGGCGGACATCGACCGGGCGATATCGTCGGCCAGGGCGACCACGCGGCCGTGCTTCACGCCCGGCGCAGGCACCAATTCGTACAGCGTCACGACAGGGCCGGGGCGGATCTGGTCGATCACGCCGCGCACGCCGAACTCCTGCAGCACGCCCTCCAGCATCTTGGCGTTCTGTTTCAGGGAGTCCTCGTCCACCGATCCGACGCGCTGGGCCGGCTTTGTCAGTATGCCCAGCGGCGGCAGGTCGAAGTCACCCTCGGGCCGCACGAAGTCGAAGGCCTGCTGGTCCACGTCGTCCTTGCGAGCCTTGGGCGCCTTCACGGCAGCGACACGCGGCTCGACCGGGCGGGCGGCCGACGGCCGGGGCGCGGGCTGGACGGCGTCGTCCTCCCAAGGCGGCAGGTCGTCATAGGCGGTCTGAGGCGGCTCTTCTGCATAGGTCGGGGCCAGCGGCGCCTCTTCCGGTGGGGCGGCGCGGGGCGCTCGGGCCTTGGCGGGCGCCTTTTCGCGGGCGGCCTGGGGCTTCGGCTGAGGCGGCGCGGGTGCGCGCAGCGACTTGCCCCAGTGCAGGGCGTCCAGGAAATCCATGGCGCGCAGACCGATGGCGAAACCGACAAGCCACAGCCCGGCGATCAGGAAGATGAGGCCCGCAATGATGCGGCCGCCGGGGACATGCAGGGCGCCGAGACCGCGTGCCGCCAGGCCTGTCACCGCATCGCCCCACAGACCGCCCAGACCGGCGGCGAGCGGCCAGGCGGCGGGCGCGGCCAGGGCGGCGAGCGCGCTGGACAGCAACAGCACCCCGCCGGTCGCGGCCAGGGCCTTCAACGGCGTGGGCTTGAGCCTTTGCTGGATCGCATCGCCGACCGCGCGCGCCAGGCCGAAGGCGACCAGCAGCAGGGCGGCGGGCCAGGCCGCAAGTCCCAGCGATTGCATGAACAGATCGGCGAACAGGGCCCCGTTCGCGCCCAACCAGTTGGTCGTCGGCAGGCTTGAGGCCGCATTCAGGCTGGCGTCCGCCGGATTCCATGACACCAGGGCGACCAACAGCAGGGTCGCCAATAGGGCCTGCAGCACACCTCTGAACCGCACTACGAAGGGCGCGTCCCACAGGATGCGGGCGCTGATCCAGGCCTGACGGCCGATGACGAGGGCGGTGGACATGAAGGGTCGAACCTTCCGGCGGCTGACGTTCGACCGCCCTTGTCGCACCCACAGGGTTAAGGGGCTGTTTACCAGCTTGGCCTTGGCGATGGACAAACCGTCCTCTGGACCTTTGGCCGCGACGGCGCGACAAGCCTCGGATGGCTGACACCGAACGCTACGACATCGTCATCGCCGGCGCGGGGCTGACCGGGGCGGCCTTCGCTCTGGCGGCGGCGCAAGCGCAGTTGAAGGTCGTGATGGTCGATCCGCAGCCTTTCAGCGACCAGTTGGCGCCGACCTTCGACGGGCGTTCGACCGCCGTCGCCTTTTCGACCTTCCGCATGCTGGACGCGCTGGGCTTGGGCGAAACCCTGCGTCCCCACGCCTGCCGGATGGATCATATTCTGGTGACGGCCGGGCGTCGGCCGGGCGCGGCCAGCCGGTCCGCCTCGCCCGCCTTCCTGCGCTTCGACGCCGACGAAATCGGCGGGCGCACCGGGGGCGAGCCGCTGGGATACATGGTCGAGAACCGTCGCATCCGTGCGGCCCTGGCCGAGGCGGTGACGCGCGCGGGGATCGCGGTGCGGGCCCCGGCTTCTGTCGCCAGCGTCGCGACCGATGCGGGCAAGGCGACCGTGACCCTGGCCGATGGATCGACCCTGATCGCGCCCCTGGTTGTCGGCGCCGAGGGGCGAGGCTCGACCGTGCGTCGCGCCGCCGGAATCGAAACCGTCGGTTGGGGCTATGGCCAGAGCGGGGTCGTGGCCACGGTGCGGTTGGGTCGCGACCACGGCAATGTCGCGCACGAATATTTCCTGCCAAGCGGCCCCTTCGCCATCCTGCCCCTGACCGATCAGCGCGCCAGCCTGGTCTGGACCGAGACGACGCGGCGGGGCGAGGCGTTGCGCGACGCCTCGGACGACGCCTTCCACGCCCATCTGATGCGGCGGTTCGGTGAGTTTCTTGATGGGGCGACGGTCGAGGGCCCACGCTTCGTCTATCCGCTGTCGCTGAGCCTGGCCGAGAAACTGATCGCGCCGCGCATCGCCCTGATCGGGGATGCGGCGCACGGCGTTCACCCCGTTGCGGGCCAGGGTCTGAACATGGGGCTGAAGGATGCGGCGGCTCTGGCCGAGGTTTTGGCCGAGGCCGCGCGTCTGGGCGAAGACATCGGGTCGGAAACCGTTCTGGAGCGTTACGCCCGCTGGCGCCGGTTTGACAATGCGGCCCTAGCGGCGGGCTTCGACGCCTTCGTGCGTCTGTTCTCCAACGACATCGCGCCGGTGCGTCTGGCGCGCGATTTGGGCATGGCGGCGGTCAACCGCATCGGCCCTCTGCGCCGCGCCTTCATGCAGGAGGCGGGCGGCGCGACAGGCGACTTGCCCCGGCTGTTGCGCGGCGAGGCTGTCGTCTAGTTCAACTGCATCCGCACGCGTTCGAAGGTCGTGAACCGCCGCGCCTCCTCGACGCCGTCCAGACCCTGAGCGCGCGCCAAGGCTTGCAGCGAGCCGGCAAGCGCGCCCTGTTTCTCGCGCGCCGAGGCCACGTCGAGCCACGGTCGGTGGTCCTCGGGATCCAGCAGGGCGCGACGCAGGGCCGACCGCTCGGCGCCCTCATAATCCCGACCGCGAATGGCGCGGCTGAACAGCACGTTCTGCAGCCGGATCAGCGACTGACGATCCGTGACTGGCACCATCAGAAGATCCAGCCGATCCGCGACGTGCGGCATCAGACCGGCGCGAAGCGCGCGCCGGGTCAGTTCGCTGGGCAGGATCAGCCGCCCCTGGCTGAATGGATCCAAGGCGACGGGACCTTCGGGCGTCTCGACGCGAACCATGAAATGGCCGGGAAAATCGACGCCGGCCGCCGTGATGCCGGCCGCGCGCGCCGCGTGCAGATAGAAGACCGCCAGGACGGCGGACAGGCCGCGCCGCCGCTCGGCGACCGCGATGATGTCGGTGTTGTCGGGATGGTCGTAATGGATCAGGTCGCCGTTCAGCCGCAGGTCGGCGCACAGGGTTTCGGCCAGGGCCTCGTCAGGGCCTTCGCCGCCGATCCGCTCCTTCAGCCGCTCGCAGGCGTTGCGGGCCAGCGCGCGTACAGGCTCGGGATCACGCAACGGATGGTCATGGATGGCGCAGGCGATCGCCGCCTCCAGCAGGGGGAAGGCGTCGTCTTCGGCCTGACCGGCGGCGGTCAGGACGGCCTCGGCCTCCTCGCGCGTCATGCGATCCCCTCGTCAGCGCCTTTCGACGCCGCGAAGATGACGTGGAACGCGCCAAGGAGCCAGCGCCACCATATCAATTCTCAATTCCAGACGTTGCAGGCCTGGCCGATTGCGCCGGATCGCCTCGCCCGCCGCGATCAGTCGATCGTATTGGACCGGCTTCAGCGCCAGGAGGGCCGCCTCCATCGTCGCGCGGCGTTTGACCTCGACGACCGCCAACACCCGACCGCGACAGACCAGCAGATCGATCTCGCCGGCCCGGCTCTTCAGACGGAACCCCAGCACGCGATAGCCGCGCAGGATGAGCCAGAAGGCCGCGATCCATTCGGCGGCGTGACCGGACTTGAACGCCGCCCCGCCCTTCGCCTGACGCCACGCCGCCTTGGGGCGACGGACCGGCGCGGGACGAGACAGGCGCTTCACTTGCCCTTCAGCTCCAGCGCCCGGCGATACAGGGTCTTTCGGTTCAGCCCCAGGGCCTTGGCCACCTCGGAAGCGGCGTCGCCGGTGGACAGGGTCTGAAGGGCGTCGATCAGGGCGGCGTCCGCGTCGGCTTCGGTCGCCTGAACCTCTTCGCCGGGGCCGACGACCACGACGATCTCGCCCTTGGGCGCGTCCAGGCGCGGATCGACGGCCAAGTCGTCCAGCGTCCCGCGCACGCACTCTTCATAGAGTTTGGTCAGCTCGCGGGCGACGGCTGCGGGGCGCGGCCCCAGCACGGCGGCCATGTCGGTCAAACTGTCCTTCAGGCGCGGCCCACTTTCGAAGAAGACCAGCGTCTGGCGCTGGCTCTTCAAGCCTTCCAGCGCGGCGGTGCGGCCGGCCGTCTTGGGCGGCAGGAAGCCGGCGAACAGCACCCGGTCGGCCGGCAGGCCGGCGATGCACAGGGCGGCCAGCAGACTCGAGGCGCCGGGGATCGGATGGACGGGCAGGCCCTCAGCGATCACCGCGCGGGCGACGACGAAGCCGGGGTCGCTGACCAGAGGCGTGCCCGCATCCGAAACCAGGGCCACGACTTGCCCCTCACGCAACCGTTCGATTGCCTGTTCGGCCGCGCGGCCGGACGCATGATCGTCGCAGCGTTCCAGCTTCGCCTTCAGACCATAGGCGCTCAGCAGTTTGGCGGTGACGCGGGTGTCCTCCGCCAGCACCAGATCGGCGGCGGCCAGTACGTCCAGCGCCCTCAGCGTCATGTCGCGCAGGTTGCCGATCGGGGTGGCGACCAGATAGAGACCCGGCTCCACCCGCCGGGGCGGCGGGGCGGCGGGGGGAAAGGGCGAGGGTTCGCTCAACGCTCAACGCTCGACCACGGCCGCGGGGGGACGCGGCGCCGAGGTCAGGCCCGAGCCTTGGAAGGCGGGACCGGCGTCATAGGCGGCGAAGGTGGCGGCGGTGATGATCTCGCTGACCGAGGCGCCCAAGCTGACGATCTGCACCGGCTTCTCCAGACCGACCAGCAGCGGACCGATCACGGTCGCGCCGCCCAGGGCCTGAACCAGCTTGGTCGAGATGGCGGCCGAATGGATGGCGGGCATGACCAGGACGTTGGCCGGCTTGGTCAGGCGGTTGAAGGCGTAGGCCGAATGCCCCTTGGGATCCAGCGCGACTTCCGGCGGCATTTCGCCTTCGTATTCGAAATCGACGCCCTTCTTGTCCAGGATGCGGATCGCCTCGCGCACCTTCTCGGCGCGATCGCCGGGCGGGTTGCCGAAGGTGGAATAGGACAGGAAGGCCACGCGCGGATTGCGGCCCAGCTTCCTGACCGTATCGGCCGCCTTGACGGCGATGTCGGCCAACTCTTCGGCGTTCGGCAGTTCGTGAATGGTGGTGTCGGCGACAAACAGGGTGCGGCCCTTGGCCAGCAGGATCGACAGGCCGATCAGGGTGTCGTCCACATCCAGCACGCGCTGGACCTCCTTCAGCGCCATGTTGAAGTTGCGGGTCACGCCCGCGACCATGGCGTCGGCCCGGCCCTTGGCGACCAGGGTGGCGGCGAAATAGTTTCGGTCCTGATTGATCATCCGCTGCACGTCGCGGCGCAGATAGCCCCGGCGCTGCAGTTTTTCGTACAGCCAGTCGGTGTCCTCGACATTGTGGTCGGAGACGCGAGCGTTGGTGATCTCGATGCCTAGCTCGTCGAAGTTCAGACCGGCCTCGGCGGCGTTCTGACGGATCAGATCCTCGCGACCCACCAGAATCGGCGTGCCCAGGTCGGCCTGTTTGAAGCCCCAGGCGGCGCGGATGACGGCCGGCTCCTCGCCCTCGGCGAAGACGACGCGCTTGTTCGGCCCGCCGCGCACGGCCGAGCTGATCTTCTGCATCAGGGCGGCGGACGGATCGACGCGCGAACGCAGCGCGTGACGATAGGCGTCCATGTCCTCGATCTGGACGCGGGCCACGCCGGTGTCCATCGCCGCCTGGGCGATGAAGGGCGGGATGTACCAGATCAGGCGCGGGTCAAAGGGTGTCGGGATGATGTAGTCCGGGCCGAACTTCAGCTTGCGTCCGCGATAAGCGGCGGCGACCTCGTCCGGCACGTCTTCGCGCGCCAAGGCGGCCAGGGCCTGGGCGCAGGCGATCTTCATCTCGTGGTTCACGCGACGCGCGCGCACATCCAGCGCGCCGCGGAACAGATAGGGGAAGGCCAGGACGTTGTTGACCTGGTTCACATAGTCCGAGCGGCCCGTGGCGATGATGGCGTCTGAGCGCACCGACTTGACGTCCTCGGGCGTGATCTCGGGGTCGGGGTTGGCCATGGCGAAGATGATCGGATTGGGCGCCATCGACGCGACCATCTCCTTGGTGATCGCACCCTTGGCGGACAGGCCCAGCACCACGTCGGCGCCGACCATGGCCTCGGCCAGGGTCCGCAGGGGCGTGTCGGTCGCGTGGGCGGCCTTCCACTGGTCCATGCCGTGGTCGCGCCCCTTGTAGACGACGCCGTCTCGGTCGCAGATCACGGTGTTCTCGGCCTTGACGCCCGCGGCCTTCATCAGGGCGATGGAGGACAGGCCCGCCGCCCCGGCGCCGGCCAGCACGACCTTGATCTCGTCCAGCTTCTTGCCGGCGATATGAACAGCGTTGATCAGGCCGGCGGTCGAGATGATCGCGGTGCCGTGCTGGTCGTCATGGAAGACGGGGATGTCCAGCAGGTCCTGAAGCTCGCTTTCGATGACGAAGCATTCGGGGGACTTGATGTCCTCCAGATTGATGCCGCCCCAGGTGTCGCCGATGTTCTTGACGACGGTGATGAACTCGTCCGGATCGGTGGTCTTCACTTCGATGTCGAAGCTGTCGACGTCGGCGAACCGTTTGAACAGGACCGACTTGCCCTCCATGACCGGCTTGGAGGCCATGTGACCCAGGTTGCCCAAGCCCAGGATCGCGGTGCCGTTCGAGATGACGGCGACCAGGTTACCCTTGGAGGTGTAGTCGTAGGCCTTGTCCGCATCGGCGGCGATGGCCAGGACCGGCACGGCTACGCCCGGCGAATAGGCCAGCGACAGGTCGCGCTGGGTCGCCATCGGCTTGGTCGGCGCCATGGAAATCTTGCCCGGCGTCGGGATGCGGTGGAAGTCCAGCGCTTCGTCGTCGGAGAAGGTTTGCTTTTCGGTCTGATCGGGCATCGGTCGTCCAGGGCATCGGCGTGGCTGTAACCGTTCGTGTCCTAGAGGCTGGGACGGGCCGCGCCAACCCTTGACGCGGAGGAAGCCTGCGCAATCGGCCCGGAGCCTTACCTGCGCGTCAGCGTCAACGCCGTCAGATCGACATCACTCCCGTCCGCTCGATTTCGACCGGGCCGGTCATCAGGACGTGATCGGTTTCCGCATCCCAGTCGATGACCAGTTCGCCGCCATCGACGACGACCGTCGCCTTGCGTTCGGTCAGGCCGCGCCGCGCGGTGGCGACCAGAGCGGCGCAGGCGCCGGTGCCGCACGCCTTGGTCAGACCGGCCCCGCGCTCCCAGACCCGCAGGCGGATGTGGTCCCGGTCCAGCACGTTTGCGAAACCGACATTGACCCCTTGCGGGAACAACGGGTGATGCTCGACCAGCGAGCCGGACCCGATGACGAACGCGTCGTCCTGACGATCGGTGAAGAAGACGACGTGCGGATTGCCCATCGAGACGGCGCCCGGCGTGTGCAGGATCGGGGCGTCGATGGGGCCGACCTGAAGCTCGATGCCGCGGGTGTCCATCTCTTCGGCCAGCGGCACCTGGGTCCAGTCCAGGCGAGGCTTGCCCATGTCCACGGTCACGCGGTGGTCACCGGCGCGGGTGGCGGTGGTCGGGCCGCCAGCCGTCTCAATGACGACGCGATCCGATCCGTTCGCCTGCATCAACAGCCAGCCGACGCAGCGCAGGGCGTTGCCGCAGGTCTCCACCATCGATCCGTCGGCGTTCCACACCCGCATGAAGGCGTCGGCCGTGTCTGACGGTTCGATGGCGATCAGCTGGTCGAACCCCTCGCCCGTCTCGCGGTCGCCCAGCGCGCGAATCTGGTCGTCGCCGGGAGCGAACGGCTGTTCCAGCGCATTGACGACGACGAAGTCATTGCCGGCGCCGTTCATCTTGACGAAAGGACGGGTCATGCAGGCCATATAGGCCCAACCCTGCGTCCCGGAAACCAGCGTGTCCCACACCGAAACCGACCCCAAGGACGACGGCCTGCGGCTGAAGGCGCGGTTGCGTTATCTCTATCACGGCAGCCAGCCGGCGGCGGTGAAGTTCCGACTGATGGTGATCGCGGTGGACTTCGCCATCATCGCCTTCTTCCTGGCCTCGCCAATCCTGAAGAATATGGGATGGGCCTTCTATGCGCTGGACTATCTGGTGGCGGCGACCCTGGCGGCCGATCTGGCGGCGCGGGCCTATGCCTATTCGGACATCAGGGACTGGCTGAAGCGGCCCATCGTCTGGCTGGACCTGTTCATCCTGGCGACGCTGCTGTTCCCCGCCTGGCTGTTCAACCTGGGCTTCCTGCGGATGCTGCGCCTTTGGACCCTGCTGAACTCGGACTTCTTCTGGCGCACCATCGGGGCCAAGTTCGACGACACCCGGGTCGAGGGCATCGTGCGGGCCCTGTCCAGCCTGGTCACCTTCGTCTTCGTAACGACGGGATTCGTCTATGCGACCTTCCTGGGGCACGACGGGATCGCGGGCTATATCGACGCCCTGTATTTCACCGTGGCGACCCTGACGACGACCGGGTTCGGCGACGTGACCCTGCCCGGCTCGCTGGGCAAGCTGTTGTCCATCGCCATCATGCTGGTCGGCATCACCCTGTTCCTGCGTCTGGCCCAGGCCCTGATCAAGCCGCACAAGGTCCGCTATCCGTGCGAGGCCTGCGGGCTTCAGACCCACGATCAGGACGCGGTCCACTGCAAGGCCTGCGGCAACCTGCTGTGCATCGAAGACGAGGACTGAGGGCGGTGTGACAAAACGGTAAGGTCGCGCGACTTGCCGCCGACCGCGCCGCCGCTAAGGTGCCGGCGTCGTTTTTCGGGGACTGTCCATGATCCGCTCTTCCGCCGTCGCGCTCGCGGCCCTTCTCGCCTCCACCAGCCTGACTTCGGTATCCATGGCCCAGACTCCTGTTTCTTCTCCCGCCCCCGCCGGTGGATTCGCGACCAGCGACGCGACCGACCCCTATCTGTGGCTGGAAGAGGTCGAGGGCGAGCGGGCGATGGAATGGGTCAAGGCCCATAACGACCGCACCTTCGCCGTGCTGCAGGGCGATGCGCGCTACGAGCCGCTGCATCAGCAGGCGCTGGAGATCGTCCAGGCTCAGGACCGCATCCCCTCGCCCGGCTTCACCCACGACGGCCATATCGACAACTTCTGGCAGGACGCCCAGCACGTGCGCGGCGTCTGGCGCCGGACCACGCTGGACAGCTATCGCACCGCGACGCCCGAGTGGCAGACCATCCTGGACATCGACGCCCTGGCGGCGGCCGAGGGGCAGAACTGGGTCTATAAAGGCGCGACCTGCCTGGCGCCCGAAGAACGCTATTGCCTGCTCAGCCTGTCGAACGGCGGCAAGGACGCGGTGACCCTGCGCGAGTTCGACAGCGTCGAGCGCAAGTTCGTCGAGGGCGGCATCGTCCTGCCGGAGTCCAAGGGCGGCGCGTCGTGGATCGACAAGGACACCCTGCTGATCTCGCGCGACTTCGGCCCCGGCACCCTGACCGACTCGGGCTATCCGATGGTGGTCAAGCGCCTGAAGCGCGGCCAGGGGCTGGATCAGGCCGAGACCCTGTTCACCGGCAAGCCGACGGACGTCTCTGTGTCCGGCTATACGCTTCGCGACGCCGACGGGGTGGTGAAGGCGACGCTGATCAACCGTTCGGTGGACTTCTATTCGTCCGAGACCTGGCGTCTGAGCGACGACGGCGCCCTGACCCAGCTTCAGTTGCCGGCCAAGTCCGACATCACCGGCCTGGTGGACGGGCGGCTGCTGGTGTCGCTGAAACAGGACTGGACCGCGCCGTCGGGCCAGGATTTCAAGACCGGCGACCTGATCGCCTGGCCGCTGGAGGCCTGGCTGGCCGACCAGGCGACCCCGGCCCAGCTGGTGCTGCGCCCGACCGAGCGTCAGGCGATCGAGGGCGTCAACGTCACGCGCAACCGGCTGGTCGTGGCCCTGTATGACAATGTGCGCGGCTCTGTGCGCGTTTACACCCCTGGTGAAGGCGAGTGGGCGCACACGACCCTGGACCTGCCGCAGAACGTCTCGGTCGGCATCGGCTCGGCCTCCGAGAAGGACGACAAGGTCTTCGTCAGCGTCACCGGCTATCTGAACCCGTCCAGCCTGTGGCTTGCCGATGCGGCGACCGGCGCGGTCGATCAGGCCAAGTCGATGCCGGCAAAGTTCGACGCGACCGGCATGACGGTCGATCAGCACGAGGCCCGCTCGGCCGACGGCACCATGATCCCCTATTTCGTGGTGCATAAGGCGGACATGCCGCTGGACGGCTCCAACCCCACGCTTCTGTACGGTTACGGCGGGTTCGAGAGCTCGCTGCTGCCCGGCTATTCGGCGACGGTCGGCAAGCTGTGGCTGGAGCGCGGCGGGGTCTATGTCATCGCCAATACGCGCGGCGGCGGCGAGTTCGGCCCCCGCTGGCACGAGGCGGCCCTGCAGCAGAACCGCCAGCGCGCGCACGAAGATTTCCAGGCCGTGGCCCTGGACCTGATCGCCCGCGACATCACCAGCCAGCCCAAGCTGGGCATCATGGGCGGCTCGCAAGGCGGCCTGTTCATGGGGGCCATGCTGACCCAGAGGCCGGACCTGATCAACGCCGCCGTCATCCAGGTGCCCCTGTTCGACATGCTGCGCTTCCACAAGCTGCTGGCCGGCGCCTCGTGGATCGGCGAATACGGCAACCCGGACATCCCCGAACAGCGCGCCTGGATCGAGCAATATTCGCCGTATCAGAACCTGCGCGCGGGCCAGCCCTATCCGGAAGTCTTCATCCACACCTCGACCAAGGACGACCGCGTCCATCCGGGCCATGCCCGCAAGGCGGCGGCGCGGCTGGAGGAGCTGGGCTATCCGGTCTTGTTCTACGAAAACGTCGACGGCGGCCACGCGGCGGGGGCGAACCTGCGCGAAACCGCGCGCCGTCTGGCGTTGGAATACACCTATCTGTCGCGCCGCCTGATGGACACGCCGGCGCAGGAATAGAACTCAATCCTCCCCCGTGAGCGCTTGCGAACGGGGGAGGGGGACCACGAAGTGGTGGAGGGGACGACCCCATGCACCCTGTCTGGTTCCGCCCCCTCCACCGCCTGCGGCGGTCCCCCTCCCCCGCGATGCGGAGGAGGATTAGTTTGCGGAGTTTTCGAATGCGTCACCTGATCCTGTCCGCCGCCATCCCGGCCCTTCTGATGGGGGCGACGCCCGTGCTCGCACAGACGTCGACTGCTGCGGCGGAAGACAAGCCGGTCTGTTATGACTGTTCTGGGCCAGATGGCGCAGCGTTGACGACGCAACTCCCCCCTCCACACTTCCCGCACGACCTGACCCCGGCGGGCGTCGCGGCGGCGGACGATCATCTGGCGCTGGAGCAGGTGGACGGGGCCGAGGCCATGGCCTTCGTCGCCGAGGAGAACCGCAAGTCCCTCGCCGTTCTGACCGGCGACCCGCGCTACGAGACCTTCCGGGCCGAGGCGCAGGCGATCCTGACCGCCACCGACCGCATCCCCACGCCCAGCTTCCTGGGCGACGGTATCGGCAACTTCTGGCAGGACGCGGCCAATCCCAAGGGCGTCTGGCGCCGCACGACGCTGGACAGCTACCGCACCGCCACGCCGCAGTGGGAGACCCTGCTGGACATCGACGCCCTGTCCAAGGCCGAGGGCAAGGACTGGGTGTTCAAGGGCGCCGACTGCCTGGCGCCGGACGACACCCGCTGCCTGATCAATCTGTCCGACGGCGGCGAGGACGCGGTGGTCGTGCGCGAGTTCGACCTGACGACCAAGCGTTTCGTGGACGGCGGGTTCAGCCTGCCCGAAGGCAAGCACCGCATCGAATGGCTGGACCGCGACACGCTTCTGGTCGCCACCGACTTCGGCGCCGGAACCATGACGGAGTCCGGCTATCCCTTCATCGTCAAGACGCTGAAGCGCGGCCAGACCTTGGCCCAGGCGACCGAGGTCTATCGCGGCGAACAGGGCGACGGCGGCTATGGCGTCAGCCCCGCCGTCTATCGCGACAAGGACGGCAATGTGACGGCCGTCATCATCACCCGCCCGCTGGACACCTTCCGGTCCGAGACATGGCAGTTGGTGGATGGTCAGCCTGTGCGCCTAGAACTTCCCGCCCGTGTGTCCATCCACGGGGTGCTGAACGGCAAGCTCGTCTTCACGGCCGAGGAAGCTTGGTCGCGACGCGGCAAGAATCGCAACGCGGGTGACCTTTTAGCTGAGGTTTTGGAGGTGCTGCACCCGGCGACGGCCGCTGGGGACATCGTCATCACCAATGCGTCCGATATGATCTTCCGGCCGGAGACGCGTCAGGCCGTGGCTGATGTCCGCGTCCTCTCCGATCGCGTCGTGGTGTCCTACACCGACAATGTTCGGGGCAAAGCTGCTGTGTTTCAGGACAGGGGCGAATGGGGCTGGCCACGGACCGACATCACCGTCCCCGACAACCTCGCCGTCGGTCTGGGCGACTCGTCCAAAGCACGCGGCGAAGTGTTCGTCTCGACCCAGGGCTTCCTGGTCCCTCCGACCCTCAGCCTGGCCGATGCGGGCGCCGCGACCCTGACCACGCTGAAGTCGGCGCCCGCCAAGTTCGACGTATCGCGCGACGTGACCGAACAGTTCGAGGCGACCTCAACGGACGGAACCAAGATCCCCTATTTCGTCACCCGCCCGCGCGACATGAAGCTGGACGGGTCGAACCCGACCGTCATGCTGGGATACGGCGGTTTCCAGGTCAGCCTGAACCCGGCCTACAAGCCCGAGATGGGCAAGCTGTGGCTGGAGCGGGGCGGCGTCTTCGTCCAGGCCAATATCCGCGGCGGCGGCGAGTTCGGGCCCGACTGGCATCAGGCGGCGCTGGACGGCGATCGTCAGAAGGCCTTTGACGACTTCGCCGCCGTGGCGCGCGATCTGGAACAGCGCAGGATCACCAGCCCGCGTCGTCTGGGCATCTATGGTCGCTCGAACGGCGGGGTCCTGACCTCGGTGTCGATCACCCAGCACCCCGAACTGTTCAACGCGGCGGTGATCGAGAGCCCTCTGGTGGACATGCTGCGCTATCACGAACTGCCGGCCGGGGCGTCGTGGATCGGCGAATATGGCGACCCGCGCATCCCTGAAGAAGCCGCGTGGATCGCGAAATACTCCGCCTATCAGCAGCTCCGCCCGGGCCAACCCTATCCCCGCGTCTATCTGACCACCAACACGCGCGACGACCGCGTCCACCCGGGTCATGCGCGCAAGTTCGCCGCGCGCCTGGGCGATATGGGCTATGACCACCTCTATTATGAGGACACGGCCGGCGGCCACTCCAACGACGCCGACCCGGTCGCCAACGCCCGTCGCTGGGCCCGGCACTATGTCTATCTGTCGCAACAACTGATGGATTGAGGCTTGTTCCTTGGGGCTATCGCGCTTCGCGCTGCTTGAGCCCCGATTGGCTCACGCGATTATGAGGCGCGACGGGACAGGTCGAGGGTTAAAGACGACGGCATGAACACCAAGGGTTGGATCATCGCGGGTGCGGTCATGGCGGGCGCCCTTGCAGCCGTCGCCTCGGCGGCCCAGCCGGCGGCAGGGCGTCCGCCGCTTGCGCCGCGCCATGCGACGGCCAACGGCCCGCCGGTGGTCGTCGAACTGTTCACCGCTCAGGGCTGCGGCGGCTGCATCGAGGCCAATGCGGCGGTGGAGAAGGCGGCGGCCCAGCCGGGCGTCATCGCCCTGACCTACGGCGTCGACTACTGGGATTATCTGGGCTGGACCGACACCTTCGCCCGGCCAGAGTTCGTCCAGCGCCAGCGCGCCTATCGCGCCGCCCTGCGCCAGCGCGGCGTCTCGACGCCCCAAGTCGTCATCGACGGCCGTCGTCAGGTCTCGGGCGCCCGCAGCGTCGAACTTGAAACCGCCATCGGCCAGGAGGCCGTTCGTCAGGCCTGGCCTCCCGAGATCGAGTTCCGCGAGAACGGAGCCGGCGTCGGCGTCGGTTCCGGCCGCGCGCCGGTCGGCGGCGCCGAGGTGGTGGCGGTGACCTACACGCCGGGCCCCCAGGTGGTCGAGGTCCGTCAGGGCGAGAACCGGGGTCAGGCCGTGCGACATATGAACGTCGTGCGCGGCGTGACGCGCCTTGGCGAATGGCGCGGTCGCCCGATGCTCTACGCCCTGCCGTCCGCCCGCCCCGGCGAGGCCGTGGCGGTGCTGGTGCAAGGCAAGACGGACAAGCGCATCCTGGGCGCCGCGGTCAGGGACTAGGCTCCTGCCTGCTTCGCAAAGCCCCAGGCCGCGTCGCTGAGCGGACCGACCTGGGCGGCCATGGTCTTGGCGTGGGCGCTGGCGGCGGTGCCGTCGCGGACGCGGCCGGCGATGCCTTGGCAGATAGCGGCCAGACGGAACAGGTTGTAGGCGTAGAGCCAGTCCAGATTGGCGGGCCGCATCCCCGTTGCGGCGGCGTAGCGTTCGACCGTCTCTTCCACCGACGGAATGCCCAAGGCTTCCAGATCGGCCCCAGCCAAGCCGTTTCGTAGGCTGGCGGGAATAGCCCAGGCGATCAGCAGATAGGAGAAGTCGGCCATCGGATCGCCCAGGGTCGACAGCTCCCAATCCAGCACGGCGCGAACCTCTGCTCGATCCGGCGCCAGGATCATGTTGTCGAGACGAAAGTCGCCGTGGACGATGCGGCTGGGGCCCTCAGCCGGGAGGCTGTCGGGCAGGAAGGCGATCAGCCGGTCCATCGCCGGAACCGGCTCGGTTTCCGACGCGCGGTACTGCTTGGTCCAGCGGCCGACCTGACGCGCAAAATAGTTTCCAGCCTTGCCATATTCGGCCAGGCCGATGGCGGCCGGATCGAAGGCGTGCAGCCGGGCCAGCGTGTCCGTCTGGGCTTCATAGACGGCGCGCCGCTCAACGGGCGTCAGGCCGGGCAGTTTCAAGTCCCAGAAGATCCGACCCTCGACCTTGTCCATCACATAGAAGATCGAGCCGATGACGGTCTCGTCCAGGCATAGGGCATGAGGCTTGGCGACGGGGAAGCCTTGCGCGGCCAGAGCCGAGATGACCTGAAACTCGCGGTCGACGGCGTGGGCGCTGGGCAACAGGACGCCGGGCGGTTTGCGACGCAGCACATACGCGTGCGTGGGCGTCACCAGTTCATAGGTCGGGTTCGACTGGCCGCCCTTGAACTGGCGCACGGTCAGCGGGCCGGCGTATCCCGAGACGTGGGCGCGCGTCCAGGCGTCCAGCGCCGCCTCGTCCAGGCGATAGCGCGGATCGACCTCGCGCGTGCCGGAGAAGGCGCTCTGGGCGTCCAGCGGGGCGGCGTCGGTCATGCGGCGGTCCTCGTCGTTTCCTTGAGCCGTCCGGATCTCACGCCCGGTCCGACGCGGCGATGATGGCGGCCTTCACCGCGCGACGCCAGCCGGAAAGCAGACGCTCGCGCTCGTCCGCCTTCATGCGTGGTTTCCAGCAGGCGGGCGCCTCAGCCGGGCGCGCCTCCAGATCGGGTAGCAGGCCGACGCCCAGGGCCGCCAGGCGCGCGGCGCCCAGGGCCGTCATCTCCTGGAAGGCCGGACGCTCCACTTCGACCTCGCAGATGTCGGCGACGAACTGCATGGCGAAACTGTTTGCGGTGACGCCGCCGTCCACCTTCAGCGTCTTCAGCGGCGGGGCGCCGTCGGCGGCCAGGGCGTCGAGCAAATCGCGCGTCTGATAGGCCAGGGCTTCCAGCGCGGCGCGTACGAAATGGGCCGGACCGGAATCCCGTGTCAGCCCCACGATGGTCCCCCTCGCTTCTGGTTCCCACCATGGTGCGCCCAGACCCGTGAAGCCGGGGACCATATAGACCCCGCCGTTGTCCTTGAGGGTCTGCGCCATCGCCTCCGACTGGCGCGATTCCGAGATCAGCCCGACCCCGTCTCTCAGCCACTGGATCGCCGAGCCGGCCGAGAAGATCGACCCCTCCAGCGCATAGGCGGACTGGCCATCGGCCTGATAGCCGAGCGTGCCCAACAGGCGCCGTGTCGAGGCCACCGGCTCCGCGCCGACATTGGCGACCAGAAAGGCGCCGGTGCCATAGGTGATCTTGGCGTCCCCGGCCTTCAGCGCCCCGTGCCCGACTAGGGCCGCCTGCTGGTCTCCGGCCGATCCGGCAATGGGCAGAGGCTGGCCGAACAGCGCCGGATCGCTCTCGCCGATCACACCTGCGCAAGGGACGATGTCGGGTAGGGCCTCTCGCGGCACATCGAACACATCGCACAGGTCGTCACGCCATTTGACCGTCCTCAGATCCATCAGAGACGTGCGTGATGCATTGGTCGCATCGGTGGCGTGGACCCGGCCGCCAGTGAGCTTCCAGATCAGCCAGGCGTCGATCGTGCCCAGCTTGACCTCGCCCTTCGCCGCCCGCTCGCGCGATCCGGGCACAGCGTCCAGGAGCCAAGCGAACTTGGTCGACGAGAAATAGGGATCGAGGATCAGGCCGGTCATGGTCTGGACCCGAGGCTCGTGGCCTTGGGCGGTCAGGCGTGCGGTGACGTCGGCCGTGCGGCGATCCTGCCAGACGATGGCGCGATGCAGCGGCTCGCCGGTCGCCGCGTCCCAGATCACGGCCGTTTCGCGCTGATTGGTGATGCCGATGGCGTTGAACCGGGCGACGCCTCCGGCCTTGCGCACCACCTCGCGACAGGTCTGAAGCGTCGCGGTCCAGATTTCGGCGGCGTCATGTTCGACCCAGCCGGACTTCGGGAAATACTGGGCCAGCTCGATCTGGCTGACCGCGACGGGTCTCAGGTCCCCTTTTTCTTCGCCTACCGCGCTTCGCGCTGCTTGAGGCGCGACCTCGAAGGCGATGGCGCGGGTCGAGGTCGTGCCCTGGTCGATGGCGAGGATCAGGCTCATGGTTCTCTCCCGGCTGCGTCTTGGGTAAGGGGAGCATATGACGACGCACGTGCCCAGCTATGAAGGCGTCCTCGACGCCGCCCGCCAGATCGACGGGGTCGCCGTCCGCACGCCGCTGCTCGAAAGCCCGGCTCTGAACGCGGTGGTCGGCGGGCGGGTTATGATGAAGGCGGAAAGCCTGCAGCGCGCCGGAGCCTTCAAATTTCGTGGCGCCTACAACCGCATCAGCCGACTGACCGACGAGGAGAAGGCGCGCGGCGTCGTCGCCTTCTCGTCCGGGAACCATGCCCAGGGCGTCGCCGCCGCCGCCGCCATGGTCGGGACGCCGGCGATCATCGTCATGCCGTCGGACTCGCCCAGGGTGAAGGTCGAGGGCGTGATCGACTTCGGCGGCGAGGTGCGCTTCTACGACCGCTGGACCGAAAGCCGCGAGGTGATCGGCGCGGCCATCGCCACAGAGCGCGGGTCTATCCTGGTTCCCCCGTTCGATGATCCCTTTATTATCGAGGGCCAGGGGACGACGGCGCTTGAAATGCTGGATCAGGCGGATGCGCCCTTCGACCAGTTGCTGTGCGGCGCCTCCGGCGGCGGGCTGATGGCCGGGATCAACCTGGTGATGGCCGAGCGCAGTCCGGCGACGAAAGTGTTCGTGGTCGAGCCGGAAGCCTTCGACGACACGGCGCGATCGCTTGCGGCCGGGGAGCGAGTCGGTCATCCACAGGGCGCGCCCTCGATCTGCGACGCCTTGATGTCGCCGATGCCGGGTGTGCTGACCTGGCCGATCAACCGGCGGCTGGCGGGGGCGATCACCGTCTCGGACGCCGAGGTCGCGGAAGCGATGCGGTTCGCGTTCCGCCATCTCAAGATCGTCCTCGAACCAGGCGGCGCCGTCTCGCTCGCGGCCCTGCTTGCCGGAAAGATCGAGACGAAAGGACGGACGACGGCCATTGTGCTTTCAGGCGGCAACGTCGATCCGACGCTGTACGCCGAGATCATCGAGGGGCGCTTCGGCGGCTGAGGGTCTTCCCTTGCCCGCGACGGTCGGCCAACCTCGCCTCAAACGCATTCAGGAAACGTACGATGACCAAGGTTAGTGAGCTACAGGGACTGATCGGCGAGGAGGTCGGGGTGTCGAAATGGTTCGACGTCACCCAGGCCCGGATCGACGCCTTCGCCGATTGCACCGAAGATCACCAGTTCATCCATGTCGATCCGAAAGCGGCCAGGGCCACGCCATTCGGCGGGACAATCGCGCACGGCTTTCTGACCCTGAGCCTCGCTTCAGCCATGAGCTATGACGCCGTGGCGCCGCTGGATGGCGTCGTGATGGGCGTGAACTACGGTTTCGACAAGCTGCGGTTCCTGGCGCCGGTGCCGGCGGGATCACGCATTCGCGGTCGCTTCAAGCTTTTATCGGCCGACGACAAGGGCGACGGACGCTGGTTGCTGAAGCACGAACTGACGGTCGAGATCGACGGGGCCGACAAGCCGGCGCTGATAGGAGAGTGGCTCGGGATGCAGATGGTCGATCCAAAGATCGAGCCGTGACACTCGCATAGGTTGGAGTGTCTCGCTGCGGGAGATTGTGACGCATCAACGGCTAGAGATTAACTATTCTGTGTGTGGACGCCAAATTCATCTGTATCATCAAGGCCACGGTATCGCCTTTGCTGATCGAAACCGTCACGTTTCCGCCTCGACCTTATACAGCAAGGCTGGTAAGACCCGCGTAGGCGGTAGACCCGCCCCCTACTATAACAGAGGCGGAGGGATACCCCCTATGCGTATGAAGACTTTCGTGCTGGCCTCCAGCGCAGCGGCCGCCCTGGCCCTGTCGGCTGGTGCTGCGTCGGCGGAACCCAATGGTTGGTACGGCGCCATCGACGCCGGCTACCACATGATCGACGATATCAACGCTGAATCGTCCACGACCGGCGCCAACTGGAACTGGGAAGTGAACGACGGCTGGGCGGCGTTCGCTCGCCTCGGCTACCGCTTCAATCCCAACTGGCGCGTTGAACTGGAAGGCGGCTACCGCTCGGGCGACATTGGTCGCGTTCGCGCCGTCACCGGCACGCAAGGCCTGTGCAACCTGACCCCGGCGACGGGCGGCTGCTTCTCGCCCGAAGGCGACATCGAATCCGCCACCCTGATGGCCAATGTCATCTATGACTTC
>NZ_LMNC01000009.1:0-112739 GCF_001422455.1 Brevundimonas sp. Leaf280
ACCCCGATCGCGATGGACCAGGGCCTGCGCTTCGCCATCCGTGAAGGCGGCCGCACCGTCGGCGCCGGCGTCGTCGCCAAGATCGTCGAGTAAGAAGACCCGGTCCTCGGGCTGAAACAGTAGCGTAACAGAACGGCCCCCGGAGCAATCCGGGGGCCGTTTTGCTGTGGGCTACCCGCAGATCGCCAGAGGCGCCCGTAAGAGGTCCGAGTTTCATCGGATTGCGCCGCAGGCCAAGGCCTCTGGTCTTTGGGGTGCGGGTCAGGCCTGAGATACGGGGCGGTCCCGAAGGGACGAGTCCGAGGCGGACGGCTTAGTTTTCGGCGTTGACCAGGTTTCGCACGCGAGGCGGGACCGGCGGCGTGGGCGCTGCGCGGACGATGCGAATAGAACTGCTGCGGCAGGCCTGGGGCGAAAGGCGGCCGGGCAGGCGGGTCGAGCCGTCGCCGCAGGCTTCGCTGATCTGGTCCTGCGTCAGGCCTCGCGCGCCCGACAGGTCCGCGCCGCGAATGTCGGTTCGACGCAGCGAGGCGTTGGAGAAGTCGGCGCGCGAGAAGCTGCCGCCGGTCAATCGCGCCCCGTCCAGGCTGGCGTTCGAAAAGTCCGCGTTGGAGAAATCGCCGCCCGAAAGGTTCGAGGCCGTGACTTCGGCGCTGGCGAAGTTGGCGCCCGACGCCCGAACATTGGCCAGTGTGGCGCCGAACAGTTCCGAGTTGGAGAAGTTGGTTCCGGCCAGGGTGGCGCCGGTGAAGTTGACCCCGTGCATCTCGCTGCCCGAAAGGTTGGCGCGGGTCAGGTTGGCGCGAACGAAGGACGATCCTTGCGCCTCGGCGCCGTTGATCTGAGCCCCGGTGAAGTTGGCGGAGGTGAAGTTGGCGCCGACGATCTCGACCCCGCCCATGTTGGCGCGGCTGAAATCACTGCCGGTGAAGTTGGAGCCCATCATCTCGGCGCCGCGCAGGTTGGCGCCCACCAGGGTGGCGTTCATGAAGCTGGCGCCGGTGAAGGTGGCGCCCGACAGATTGCGGCCGGACAGTTCGCAGCGATTGCACGATCCGCCCAGCGACACCGAACGGGCCACGTCGCGGTCCTGCATCGACATCTCGACCCCGGCGAAGGCGGGGGAGGCGGCGAGCGCCAGTCCCAGCGTCAGCAGGGCCAATGTGGGGCGGACCCGGATATGTTCAGCGATCTGTTTCACGCACTCTGAATGCCTCGAAACCCCCGCCGCACCTACTTAAATCGAGGTAACTTCATGAAATCGAGGCAAGGTCGGCGCCGCTCAGCAGGCCGGAATGCGCAAGCCCCGAGGCAGGACGGTGGAGCCGTCGCCGCAGGCCCGGTTCAGTTGGGCCTGGGTCAGGCCGGTGGCTCGCGCCAGCTGAGCGCCCGACAGATTGGTCCCCGACAGGGTCGCGCCGGCGAAGCTTGCGCCCTCCAGGTAGGCGCCGACGAAGCTGGCGTTGGTCAGGTTGGCGCGCGAGAAGTTGGATCCCGAGAAAACGCCGCCATAGGCTTCGACGTCACGCATGTCGGCGTTGGAAAATCTCGTGCGGTTCATGACGCTGAGGCTCAGGTCCGCCTGACGCAGGCGTGAGCCGGCCAGGTTCAGGCCCCGCGCCTCCAGCCCCGAAAAGTCGCCCTGAAAAAGATTGCAACCGGCGCAGGAGGCGCCGCGCTTCACGCTGGCGATCTGGCCCGCGTTCTGGGCCAGCGCTGGCGCGGCGACGGCCAGCAGGGCGGCGATCAGGCCGAGGGAAAGTGTGCGTTTCATGGACCGGGCTCCGACGTTCGATCGTCTGTCAGCAAACCCTAGGCCATAACCCTTAATCTACCCCTGATCGCTTCCTTGGAGCGCCGGAGCGGCTCCGCAGGTGTCGCAGACCCAGGCGGCGCCGCGTTGCTGCAGGCTGAAATCGCCGCAGGCGGGGCAGGCGACGGCCTCGCTGTTGGCGGCGGCGCGAGCCTCTGGATCGCCTTTCTTGCCAAAGGGCAGGACGACCAGATTGTCGGGCGCCGAACCGCGCGCGAACCCCTTGGAGATGAACCGGGCGGCGGGCACGGCTTCGTTGGCGTCGGGTTTTCCGTCGCCAAGACCGTCGGCGTTCAGATCGTCGGTTCCGGCGTTGGCCAGCTCATGCCGGTCCAGATAGGAGACGCCCAGTTCGCGGAAGATGTAGTCCAGGATCGAGGTCGCGGACTTGATGGAGTCGTTGCCGGTGACGCGCCCGGCCGGCTCGAACCGGGTGAAGACGAAGGCGTCCACGAACTCGTCCAGCGGCACGCCGTATTGCAGGCCGATCGAGATGGCGATGGCGAAGTTGTTCATCAGGCTGCGGAAGGCGGCGCCTTCCTTGTGCATGTCGATGAAGATTTCGCCGAGCTCGCCGTCTTCGTATTCGCCGGTGTGGATATAGACCTTGTGGCCTCCGACGGCGGCCTTCTGGATATAGCCCTTGCGCCGGTCGGGCAGTTTGCGGCGCGCGCGTTCGCGCTCGACCACGCGTTCGACGACCCGTTCCGTCGGAGCCGGGCGAGGCGCTTCGCGGGCAGGCGCGGGGCGGCCAAGCTCGGGGCGGGCGGTGTCGAGCGACGGCAGGGACACCAGCGGGCCGGCGGGCGGTGTGGTGCGGGACAGACGAATGGCGCGATGACCGTCCAGCGCGCCCTGGCTCAGCAGTCGCGCGGCCTGGGTGGAGGTCGTGCGCCAGTCCATCGGTTCGATCGCGAGGTCCGGCATGTCGCTGAACGGCTCGACGGCGCGCCGCAGGTCGGCCGCCGCCGCCGCCGGATCGTCCAGCAGGGCGGCGACGGACGCCGGCGCCTCAGGCCAGTCGCGCAGATCGCCATATCCGAAGACCCAGCGCGTCGCCGCCGTCTCCGCCTCTTCCGACACGCCCAGCAGGGTCAGCAGCAGACCATCGCCGTCTTCCACGCCCAGGACGTCGCGGATGAAACCGGGGTCCAGGACGGGGGCGGCGAAGACCGTGTCGAAATCCTCGGCCCAGCCCAGGGCGGTCTCGATGGCGGCCAGTTCGATGTCGGTGAAGCCCAGGGCGCGCAAGGCTGTATGGTCGATGCCCGGCGCCTCGACCAGGGTGCGGCGACCGAACGTCCACCGCTCCGCCGCCTGGACATCGCCGCCGGCGGCAGAGATGGCCGAGGCAAGCGCGGGGTGCAGCCGGCGACCGATCTCGCCGTCGGCCGTCTGGAACACATCGATCGCCGCGACGCGACCCAGGCCCAGCCGCAGCCGTGCGTCCGCATCCTCGACGAACAGGCCGATGGCCGAATGGCGACGCGGCTTCTCCGGGTTCGCCCAGTCGGGGCAGGGACCGCGCAGGCTCGCCAGTTCGGCCGAGGTCTGCGCCGCCGTCGCCGCGACCACACCCGCGAGCGTCTGCGCCTGATCCATGCGGTCGTCGCTGGCGGACAGCGCGTCCAGTAGGCCGTCCAGCCCCAGGGCGATGGGGCCGGGCGTCGCGGTCTGAAGATCCAACGCCACGGTCAGCAACCGCGTCAGGGCCGTCAGATCGGTCGCTGCGTCGCCGTCCAGCGCCAGCACGGCGCTGAGGTCGATGATGGCCCGAGCCGTCTGCGCCGTCGCGGTCTCCGCATCGCGCGGGTCGAAGGCGACGATCAGCCCGCCGTCCAGCGCCGCCTCGGCCGCCAAGAGGGCCTCGGGCGCGCCGGCCGCAATCTGGGTCCGGTCCGCCAAGGCGATCAGAGGCGCGCCTTCGACCATAGGCTCCAGGGCCATCGCGGGCCGTTCGCCGTCGATGGCTCTCAGGATATCGGCGTCGCTGGCGCCGCAACGCCTCGCCAGCGCCGCCGCCCGGCCCAGGGCTGGATTGCGTGACGGGTCGCCGCAGTCGCCGCGTGGGCCTTCGCAGCGATCGACCGCATCGGCCACGCCCGCCAGCGCCTCGGCCAGGGCGTCGGCCGCCTGAGCCCCCAGACGCGCAGCCGCGCGCCGTCCGGCGTGCGCCTTCAATCGCGCCGCCGCGCCGGGGTCGTTCAGATCGACGACGCCGACAGCCGCAGGGCCAGACGCCGCCGGCGCCGCCAGGCCCAGCCTGAAGGCGCCCGACAGCTCTTCGACGAACGCGGCGGCCTCGGCCCGGTCGAACACGCCCTCGCTCACGCCTGTCTCCGCCAGCCGCTCGGCCCAGGCGTCGACGCCGCCGTTCAGCCAGTCGCCGGACAGGGGCGTTGCGAATCCTTCCGCCTCGACCCAGTCCAGCCAGGCCTCGATCCGGACGTCGGACCAGCCGGCGGGAGCCAAAACCTGTTGCACGCCGGCGGGGCGCTCGATGGCGCGGGTCTCCATCGCGACTCGTTCGGCGCGAGCGGCGAAGCCGGATTGAAAGCGCATGGCGGCGTCTCTCCGAAAGGTTCGGCCAAGCCTAGGATGCACACGCGGCCTAGCCAATACATCTGGTGTCGCTGGGCAGGTTTGCCCACAAGATATCGATTCACCGCCAGGCGCCTGAACGCTGGACGAAGAGGGCGCGGGTTTCTATGATCCGCACCAGACGCCGCCTCCCTTTCCGGCGACCCCTTACGGTTGGATTCCACGACGTGTTGAGCAAGATTTTCGGCTGGTGGGAGGGCGCCACGATCGGCACCCGGTTCACCATCGCCAAGCGCGGTCGCTTCGTCGGCCAGGACGAGAACGGCAATCGCTATTACGAGAGCCGCGACAACGTCAGCTACGACGGCCGCAAGCGTCGCTGGGTCATCTATGACGGCTATGCCGAGGCGTCCAAGGTGACGCCCGACTGGCACGGCTGGCTGCACTACACCTTTGACCTGCCGCCGACCGAGCAGCCGCTGCCGCGTCGCGCCTGGGAGAAGGAGCATCTGCCCAATATGACCGGCACGCCTCTGGCCTGGCGTCCGCCCGGCTCGCTGGCGGGCGACGCCAAGCGCCCGGCCGCGACCGGCGACTATCAGGCCTGGACGCCCGAGTGAAAATCCGCCGCATCCTGTTGGGCGCGGCGTCCGTCGCGGCTGTGCTGAGCGCCGGTGCAGTGACCGCCAGCGTGCTTCAGGACGCGCCGCGCGATGCACGTCCGGTCCAGGATCCGATCGGCGACATTCTGCGCACCACCCCGGCCCAGCCCTCGGTCCCGACCGAGACGCCGCCTGCGGGCGCGCCGGCTCCGCGTTCTCCGGTCGCCGTGGCCCCGCCGCCCAACGTCGTCATCGCCGAGGACGCCGCCGTCGAGGAAAAGGCCGAGGAAGAGGTGGCGACCGAGAAGCCCGTCGCCACCAAGGCCATCGACCAGCCCGCCACGCCCGCGCGTCGCCAGCGTCGCAAGTTCGCGATCATCCAGGCCATCGACAAGGTCACCGCCGAGACGATGAAGTTCGAGGTGGAGGTCGGCGGTCGTCCCGTGCGCTTCAACCAGAATCTGATCTTCGCGGCCCGCGCCTGCGAGGTCACGACACCGGACGAACTGACCGAAGACGCCATCGCCTATATGGACGTCTCGCTTCAGGCGCGCGGCCGGCAGGAAGGCCGCCAGATCTTCCGCGGCTGGATGTTCGCCTCGTCGCCCGCCGTCAGCGGGGTCCAGAGCCCCTACTATGACGCCTGGGTCGTCGGGTGTAAGAACTGAGCTCTGACGCCGCGAGGAGGCGCGCCATGGATCGCAACAAGCCGCCCAAGAAGACCGAGACGGTCGAAATCCGACTGCCCCACGCGACCAAGACCGCCTTCATGGCCCGGTGCCGTGACGAGGGCAGGACAGCCAGCGACGCCATTCGCCGCTTCATAGACGCCGAGTTGAACGCGACGTCATCCGCACGCCCTCAACCCCGCCTGGGCTGGCGGCCCCTGCTGGCCGCCGCCGTCGCGGGCCTGGCGCTGGGCGCCGTCGCCGCGCCCTCCCTGGCCCAATCGTCACCCACCCGCGCCGACTTCGACCGGCTGGACCGCAATCACGACGGTGTCATCAGCTTCGATGAGTACCGGGCGCGTTAGCGGATGCGGACCAGGAACCGATCCCACTGAAGGTTCAGCCACGTCCAGGGCTTTAACAGGCCTGCGCCCGGCTTCCATGAGGCCAGCACCACCTCGGCCCGGCCGATGATGTTTTCGGCCGGCAGCAGGCCGACGCCGATCTCGGGCGGCCAGCGGCTGTCCAGCGAGTTGTCGCGATTGTCGCCCATCATCAGATAGCAGCCCGCCGGCACCCGGCGCGCAGGCGTGTCGTCGCCCGGCAAGCCCGATCCGCCGTCGTAGGTGACGTAGGAACGCCCGTCCGCCAGCGTCTCGCGCACCTGCTGGACCCGTCTTTGAGGCGCATCGTGGTCGGCGACGACATCCAGCCGGGTCTGTCGCACCGGGTCGCCATTGACGAACACAACGCCGCCCCGCACCTGAACCGTGTCGCCCGGAAGGCCGACGACGCGCTTGATCCAGGCCTCGCTGGGGTCGCGCGGCAGGCGGAACACTACGACGTCGCCGCGTCTCGGCTCGCGCCCGAACAGCCGTCCCGGCGACATCGCCGGATTGAACGGCAGAGACGCCGTGCTCCAGCCATAGGGATATTTCGACACGACGATATAGTCGCCGGTCACCAGCCCCGGCTCCATCGACGACGACGGGATGGTGAAGGGCTGGAACAGGACGATGCGGATCGCGAGCGCCAGGATGACGGCGAAGAGCAGCGTCAGGGCGATCTCTCGCACCTCGCGAAGAAGGGACGGGCGGGGCGGGGCTTTTGGCGGGGTCTGGGTCATGCCGCCATTGACCGTCAGGCTGGGCGAACACGCCAATCCTAAGCTGTCGGGACGGGCCCCAAATCGTGTCCGGACAGACTAGGCGCTGGCCAAGGCGACCGCTTCTGCACCGGTCAGGGGTGCGCGCAACGCGCCTTGGTCCGGTCTAACCGACAGCGCGGGCTGAAGTCGCTCAAGATAGGTCGCTTGCGGCGTTTCAACCGCACCGAACTGGCTCAGATGGTCGGTCAGAAACTGGGCGTCCAGCAGGGTCCAGCCGCCCTTTCGCAGGCGCGCGACCAGATGCACCAGAGCGACCTTGGAGGCGTCCCGCTCGCGGCTGAACATGCTCTCGCCGAAGAAGGCCCCGCCCAGCGACACGCCGTAAAGCCCGCCGACCAGCCGCTCATCACGCCAGCACTCGATGGAATGAACGAAACCCATGGCGAACAGGGCGGCGTACAGCCGCCGGATCGGGCCGTTGATCCAGGTGTCTTCGCGATCCGGTCCTTGCGCCGCCGCGCATCCATCCAGCACCGCCTCGAAGGCTGTATCGACCCGCACCTCGCACGGCTCGCCCCGCACGGTGCGGCGCAGGCGGCTGGGGATGTGGAAGGCGTCCAGCGGAATGACGCCGCGCTGTTCCGGCTCGATAATGAAGACGCGCGGATCATCGCGCGCCTCGGCCATCGGAAACACGCCCCGGGCGTAACAGGCTAGCAGGTCCTCGGGGCCGAAACCGCCGAAAGGCCCGCTGGCGCTGAAATCGGGGTCGGTCAGGCGTCGCCCTTCTGACGGGCCGCCCATTTCTCCAGCCAGTGGATGTCGTAGTCGCCCGACAGGATGTCCGGCTCGGCCAGCAACTTCTGGAACAGGGGGATGGTCGTATCGACGCCGCCGATGACCACCTCGTTCAGCGAACGCTTCAGGCGGGCGATGGCCTCCTCGCGGTCGCGGCCGTGAACAATAAGCTTGCCGATCAGGCTGTCGTAATAGGGCGGGATCGAATAGCCGGCGTAGATCGCGCTATCCAGGCGCACGCCCAAGCCGCCCGGTGCGTGGAAGTCGGTGATCTTGCCTGGGGACGGGGTGAAGGTCTCCGGGTTCTCGGCGTTGATCCGCACCTCGATGGCGTGGCCTTTGAACTCGATCTCGTCCTGGGTGAACGACAGCGGCAGACCGGCGGCGATGCGCACCTGTTCGCGAACCAGGTCGACGCCCGTGATCATTTCGGTGACCGGGTGTTCGACCTGCAGGCGGGTGTTCATCTCGATGAAGAAGAACTCGCCGTCCTCCCACAGGAACTCGATGGTGCCGACGCCCAGATAGCCGATGGCGGCGATGGCCTTGTTGACCGTCTCGCCGATCTGCTTGCGACCCTCGGCCGACAGGGCGGGTGAGGGGGCCTCTTCCAGCACCTTCTGGTGACGGCGTTGCAGCGAGCAGTCGCGTTCGCCCAGGTGGACGACATTGCCGTGGCTGTCGGCGATGACCTGGATCTCGATGTGGCGCGGCTTCTGGAGGTAGCGCTCCATATAGACGGCGCCGTTTCCGAAGGCGGCCTTGGCCTCGGACTGGGCGGTCTGGACAGCCTCGACCAGATCGTCAGGCGTCAGGGCGACCTTCATGCCGCGTCCGCCGCCGCCCGCCGCCGCCTTGACGATCAGGGGGAAGCCGATGGATTTGGACGCCTCGATCGCGGCCTCGACGGTCTCGACTTCGCCATCCGAGCCGGGGACGACGGGGATGCCGGCGTCCTTGACCGTCTGTTTGGCGCTGATCTTGTCGCCCATCACCCGGATATGCTCGGGCTTGGGGCCGATGAAGGTCATGCCGTGGGCCTCGACGATCTCGGCGAAGCGGGCGTTCTCCGACAGGAAGCCATAGCCGGGGTGGATCGCCTGGGCGCCGGTGATCTCGGCCGCCGCGATGATCGACGGGATGTTCAGATACGACTTGGCCGCCGAGGCGGGGCCGATGCAGACGCTCTCGTCCGCCAGCCGCACCCACATGGCGCCGCGGTCGGCTTCGGAGTGGACGGCGACGGTCGAGATGCCCATCTCCTTGCACGCCCGGTGGATGCGCAGCGCGATCTCGCCCCGGTTGGCGATCAGGACTTTCGTGAACACGGCTCAGGCTTCCAGCAGGACGAGGGGTTCGCCGAACTCGACCGGCTGGGCGTCGCCGACCAGGATTTCGGCGACGACGCCGTCGCGCGGGGCCTGGATCGGGTTCATCGTCTTCATGGCTTCGACGATCAGCAGCGTCTGGCCCTTCTTGACCTTGTCGCCCGGCTGGACGAAGGCCGGCGCCTCCGGCGAGGCCTGCAGATAGGCGGTGCCGACCATTGGCGACTTAACCTCTTCGCCGGCGCGGGCGACGATGGTCGCCGGATCCGATGGCATGGCGGCAGGCGCAGCAGCAGCAGCGGGCGCAGCGGCAGCAGCCGGAGCGGCGGCGTACTGGACCGGGGCGGCGTTGACGGTGATTTCGCGGGCGACGCGGATGCGCAGATCGCCGCGCTCGACTTCGACTTCCGTCAGGTCGGTCTCGTTCAGGATGTCGGCCAGCTGGCGAACCAGGCTGGCGTCGATTTCGGCGTGTTTCTTGTCATCGGCCATTGGAGTGCGCCTTGTCTTTCGTGGTCTTGAGTAAACGGGACGGGCCTCAGCCGCGTTCCCGAACCTTGGTGAGAGCCGCCTGGACGGCCAGTTCATAGCCCGCCGCGCCGAAGCCGGCGATGACGCCGGTCGCCGCGGAGGACACATAGGAGTGATGGCGAAACGCCTCGCGCGCCGCCGGATTGGACAGATGCAGCTCGATCACCGGGATCGACAGCGTCTTCAGCGCATCGTGCAGCGCCACCGACGTATGCCCATAGGCGGCCGGATTGATGATCAGGACGTCGGCGCTCTCGCGCGCCTCCTGGATCCAGTCGACCAGAACGCCCTCATGATTGGTCTGGCGAAACACGATTTGCGCCTCGCCGGCCGCCTTGACGCAGCGCTGCTCGATGTCCGCCAAGGTGTCGCGGCCATAGATATCCGGCTCCCGAACCCCGAGCAGATTCAGATTGGGGCCGTTCAGCACATGAATGACGGGCGTTTCGGCCATGGTTCCAGAATCGATCCGGCGCAGCGCGGCGCAAGAGGGGCCTTTTAGCGGACGCAGGGCGTGGGTCAAACGCTCGCGGCGTTGAACCTTACCCGACGTTACGTGCGATGGCGTGGATTTCGCAGCGCCGGCTGCCATCGTCCCTGGTCGGGACGGCCTGAGGGAGCGGCGAGGATGCGCCAGGACGGCAAACTGATCCTGAGAACCGTGGTGGCGACCTTTGCGGCCCTGGCCGTTGCGGTCGGCGCCTTCCTGTTCGAGGCCGGCTGAGCGCACAGTCTGGCGAAGCGGCCTGTCACCGTCTATCTGACGCGCGACGGTCGGAGAGGCGAAGGTCAGGGAGAATGCGCGTGCACCAGATCCATCTCAATGGCGAGCCACGTCAGGTCCAGGCCGCCACCATCCTGGCCCTGGTCGAGGAACTGTCGCTGGACCCGCGCAAGGTCGCCGTCGAACGCAATCTCGAGATCGTGCCCAAGTCGCTTCACGCCGCCACGCCGGTCGCCGCAGGCGATCGTATTGAGCTGGTCCAGTTCGTCGGCGGCGGGTGATCCGATCAAATCGGGCTACGACGGGTTCCCCCGCGCGCCTGAGAGGCCTAGGTCAGCATCCATGACCGATACAGCCAACGAAACCTGGTCCGTCGCCGGCCGCACCTTCAACTCGCGCCTGATCGTGGGCACCGGCAAATATGCCGACTACGCCCAGAACGCCGCCGCAGCCGAGGCGGCCGGGGCCGAGATCGTCACCGTGGCCGTGCGCCGGGTGAACCTGTCCGACCCGACCCAGCCGATGCTGGTCGACTATGTGAAGCCGGATCGCTTCACCTTCCTGCCCAACACCGCCGGCTGCTTCACGGGCGAGGATGCGGTGCGCACCTTGCGTCTGGCGCGCGAGGCCGGCGGCTGGAGCCTGGTCAAGCTGGAGGTGCTGTCCAACACCGCCCACCTGTATCCCGACATGATCGAGACCCTGCGGGCGCTGGATCTGCTGATCAAGGACGGCTTCGACGTCATGGTCTATTGCACCGACGACGTGGTGATGGCCAAGCGGCTCGAAGACGCCGGCGCCGCCGCCATCATGCCTGCCGCCGCCCCGATCGGCTCGGGCCTTGGTATCCAGAACGAGGTCAATGTCCGCCTCATCGTCGAACAGGCCAAGGTGCCGGTGCTGGTCGATGCGGGCGTCGGCACGGCCTCGGACGCGACGCGCGCGATGGAACTGGGCTGCGACGCCGTCCTGATGAATACCGCCATCGCTGGAGCCAAGGACCCCATCCGCATGGCCCGCGCCATGAAACACGCCGTCATCGCCGGCCGCGACGCCTATCAGGCCGGCCGGATGGCGAAGCGGATGTATGCCGACCCGTCGTCGCCGCTGGCGGGACTGATCTGATCCAACCGTCTCCTCCCCGCAGCGCGGGGAGGAGGACCGCGAAGCGGTGGAGGGGTTCTTGAAGTCCCACAGAGGCCGCCGATGCGCTGAAGAGCCCCTCCGTCTTTCCGCTGCGCTTCGAGCCACCTCCCCATGAAATGGGGAGGTGGCGATGCTCAGCCATCGCAATGCCGCTGGTCCATCCGCAGCGATTTCAACCGCTTGCCGATTTATGTCCCCCGTCTCCCATCCACGGGGTCAAACGGCCCCATAATGCATCCGTCTCGTCGCATGGAGGGCTCGCCTGGCCTGCGACCTTGCGGCGGCGAGAGCGGAGGGAATGGGGGCGATGGTGAGACTCCATCGCGGCGCCGGGGCTGATCGGCCGGGGAATCGCCCCGGCGTCCGCAGTCGCGTCGCAGGGTCGAGGGGGATACTCGGCCGCACCGGGGATCGGGGATCGCTGCTCCGACCCGCCCGTCGCGTCGCAGGGTCGAGGGGGATACTCGGCCGCACCGGGGATCGGGGATCGCTGCTCCGACCCGCCCGTCGCAGGCTTATGGGGTTAGGCGATAAGACCGCCACCGCTCGGCGCCCCGAGCTTGCAGGCCAACCTTCCGCGCGGAGCGTCATACCCTTCGTCGAAACGGTAACTACAAACTCACACTCCGGGCGAAGGCCCGGCGCTCCGCCCAGCCCTCCAGACTTCGCAGGCCGAACGCCGCGAAGCTGATACCCCCTGTCCGGAGACCCGCATGGCCCGCCCCAAACCTCGTCGTCCCAAACCCGGTCGCGGTCTCCCGCCGCCCTACAGACAGACGCCCGAGGAAGAGGCCGAGGATGACCGCATCCGCGCGGAGTTGCTGGTCGAGTACGAACGCCTGGACGCCATCAAGGTCATCAAACAGGCCGAAGCAGACGAGCGCGCGCGCATCAAGGCGCTGAAACGCGCGGCGGAGGCGCAGGAGGCACGCGACCTCGCCGCCAGCGGTGCAGACCAACAGCCTATCCTTACGGTCCAGTCGCCAGACCGCATCAGAGACCTTTGGTCCTAATCGTCCAACATGGCCTGCAGCAGCGGATGGGCCAGGACCGGCGCGGCGAGACGCACCACAGCCTGGGGGTCTTCCAGGCGGACGGCGGCCGTCGCATCGGCGACGATGAAGTCGGCGTGGGTGCGCGACGGTTCGGTCAGGCGTTCATGCCCCGGCCGAACAGTCGCCAGATATTGCGCCACGACCGAATCCGCCGATCGGCCCCGCTCGGCCTGGTCGCGCAGCAGGCGGCGGATGAAGCGGATGTCGGCGGGGGTGTCCACGAAGACCCGGATGTCGAACAGGGCGGTCAGATCGGGGGTGCACAGAACATGCGTGCCCTCGACGATCACCACCTCGGCCGCCGGGATCGGCTCGCCGCCCGGCTCGCGGCCGTGATGGATGAAGGAATAGACCGGCGCCGTCACCGCGCGCCCGGCCTTCAATGCCTTCAGGTCTGCGATCATCAGGTCGTGATCGCGCGCCGTCACATCGTCGAAGTCGAAGGTCGCGGCGTCGAAGCCGGGCAGGGAGGCTGCGTCCTTATAATAGCTGTCCTCGCGCACCAGCACGGCCGACCCTTCCGGCAGGGCCGAGACCAACGCCTCCGCCAAGGTGCTTTTGCCGGAGCCGGAGCCCCCCGTGATCGCGATCAATATGGTCATGGGCGGCCTTCTAGACCGCTGAACCGGCCGACGCCACGGGGGACGATCCGCCGCGCCGTTGCTGACGCTACGTCACGTTGCTTATCGCCGATCACCGATGTTAGCGTCGGCTCAAGCGTCGCATCAAAGCAGACGCATCCAAGGGACAAGGATACGACATGCTGGGCTTGATGCAGGACTGGCCGCTGACGGTCGACAAGATCATCGACCACGCCAAAAACTGGCATGGCGAGCGCGAAGTGGTGACGCGCTCGGTCGAGGGGCCCATCGTTCGCACGACCTACGCCCAGATCCACGACCGGGCCAAACGCGTGTCCAGTGCGCTGAAGGACTGGGGCGTCAAGCCGGGCGACCGCGTCGCCACCCTGGCCTGGAACACCGCCAATCATATCGAGGCCTGGTACGGCATCATGGGCATCGGCGGGGTGTGCCATACCCTGAACCCGCGCCTGTTCCCCGAACAGCTCATCTATATCATCAATCACGCCGAAGACCGGATCATCTTCGTCGACCTGACCTTCGTGCCGCTGCTGGAAGCCATCCTGCCGCATATCCCCAAGGTCGAGCGCGTCGTCATCATGACCGACGCCGCCCATATGCCGCAGACGAAGCTGCCCAAGGCCGTCGCCTATGAGGACGCGATCGCCGGTCAATCGACCGACGTGGTCTGGGGCGACTTCGACGAACAGACGGCCTGCGGCCTCTGCTACACCTCTGGCACCACAGGCAATCCGAAGGGCGTGCTGTATTCGCACCGCTCCAACTTCCTGCACACCTTCATGGGCCTTCAGGCCACGGTGATGGGCGCCACGCCCAAGGAGGTGATCCTGCCGGTCGTGCCGATGTTCCACGCCAACGCCTGGGGCATCGCCTTCGCCGGTCCCGCCGCCGGCACCAAGCTGGTGATGCCGGGCGCCAAGATGGACGGTCAGTCGATCTATGAGCTGATCGAACAGGAGGGCGTCACCTTCTCGGCCGCCGTGCCGACCGTCTGGCAGGGCCTGTTCGCCCACATGAAACAGAACGGTCTGGGCTTCTCGACCCTGAAACGCGTGCTGATCGGCGGCTCGGCCTGCCCCGAAAGCCTGATCCGCGGCTTCCAGGACGATTTCGGCGTTGAGGTCACCCACGCCTGGGGCATGACCGAGACCTCGCCCATCGGCACCATCGCCAACCTGCCACCCGAAATCCTGAAGCTGTCCTACGACGAGCAGATGAAATACCGCCTGAAGCAGGGCGTGCCGCCGCTGGGCGTCGAGTTGAAGCTGAAGGACGAGGCGGGCGCCGAACTGCCGCATGACGGCGCGACCTTCGGCCGCCTGATGGTCAAGGGACCGACGATCAGCCGCGCCTATTTCAAGGAAGACGGCTCGATCCTGGACGACGAAGGCTTCTTCGACACCGGCGATGTGGCCACGGTCGACGACCTGGGCTTCATGCAGATTACCGACCGCGCCAAGGACGTCATCAAGTCTGGCGGCGAGTGGATCAGCTCCATCGAGATCGAGAACATCGCCGTCGGCCACCCCAAGGTCGAGATCGCCGCCGTCATCGGCGCGGCCCACCCCAAATGGGACGAACGGCCCGTGCTGATCCTGAAGCTCAAGCCCGACGAGACGCTGGACAAGCAGGAGCATCTGGACTTCCTGACCGGCAAGATCGCCAAGTGGTGGATGCCCGACGATGTGGTCGCCGTGGACGACATCCCGCTGGGCGCGACCGGCAAGATCGACAAGAAGCTTCTGCGCGACCGGATGAAGGACTATCGTCTGCCGACCGCTGCCTAAGTTAGAACAGGAGCCTGAATGCCGACCAGAAAGCCCGTACCCGCCATTCTGCCCTGGCTGACGGCGCTGGCGGCGGCGCCCTTCGTGCTGATCGTGGCAGCCGTTACGGCGACGCGGTTCGGCGGGCTCGATCTTGCGATCGGTTACGACCTGCTGACCTGGACCGTGGCGCGCATCCTGGCCTGGGTCGGTCTGGCGGCGGCTCTGGCGGCGGTGGTGCTGGCGCTGCGCGATCTGAGGGGCAGAGGGATTTATGCGCTGGTGGCGCTGGTTCTCTCGGGTGCGACCGTCGCCGGCTTCGTGCTGCGTCAGGGCCAGGATGCGACGCCCCATCCACGTGACGTCAGCACCAACCTGGACGAGCCGCCGGGCCTGCCGCGCGCCGCCGGCCCGCGCAGCGGCGCGCCGCAGACCTGTAACGGTGTGGACGCCATCCCGACCCAGGTCCTGGCCCAGCAGGCGACCTCCGCGCTGGTCGATGCCGGCTTCGTCGTCACCCGCGCCACAACCTTCCAGGTCGAAGCCGTGCACGCCGGCGCCTGGTTCGGCTTCGCTACCGACGCCGTCGTCCGCATCCGTCCCGGGCGCACAGACATTCGCGTCGCGGCTCGCAACAGCCGTCCCGACGGCGGCGCCACCTGTCGCCTCGCCGCCAAGATCACCCGAAACCTGGAAGCGGGACGCTAAGTCAGCCGGAACTGCGCCGACAGGCCGGGCACGCCATCGCTGATCGCCGCGCCGTCCTCGACCAGCTTGATCAGATGCGCCAGCACCGACAGCGACGCTGCCGGCCACAGCCGCTGATCGACGGCAGCGTAGAGAACCGGGACCATCTCGGTGATCGTGCGATCTCCCGCCGCCAGCCGCTGGAGCACTTGCGCCTCCCGCTGCAGCCGATGCGCGCGATAGGCTTCCAGAAACGGCCGCACCTCCGTCACCGGCGCCCCATGGGTCGGCCACAGCACATCGAAGTCGCGCGCGATCACCGCATCCAGGCTGGCCATATACTGACGCATATTCCCATCCGGCGGCGCCACGACCGTCGTCGACCAGCCCATGACGTGGTCGCCACAGAACAGCGCGTTCTCTTCGAGCAGAGCGAAAGCCATATGATTTGACGCGTGACCGGGCGTGAATATCGCCTCGATCGTCCAGCCGTCGCCTTCGATGACCTCGCCGCCCGTCAGCACCACATCTGGCGCGAAGTCCGCATCCTCATCCTCGTCAAGCGCACCCGACGCAAGCGTTTCCCGCACCGGAGGCCGGGCCGCCCAAATCCGTGCTCCGGTCGCCTCGGCGAACCGCCGGGCCAGAGGCGCATGATCCCGATGCGTATGCGTCACCAGCACATGGCTGACCCGCCGCCCCTCGACCGCCGCCATCAGCGCCGCCAGATGCGCCTCATCCAGCGGCCCTGGATCGATCACCGCGACCTCGGCCCCTTGGTCCGGTCGGCCGACGATATAGGTCCCCGTCCCGGTGAAGGTGAAAGGCCCCGGATTGTCGGCGATCACGCGCTGAATCAAAGGCGACACCTGATCGCGTCGCCCATAGGCGAAGTCGAACGCCCTGACGAACGGGATCATCGTCACGGCCGCGTTTGGCGCAGAGCTTGCGTTAACGTCTCGGTAATCATGCCTGGAGCGCCCACAATGGCCCGTTCGATCGCCAACGCTGTATCAAATCGGCTTCCGTTCGTCGCGGCGGCGATCCTGTGTCTCGCCGCGGTGCAACTGATCGCCGCCTCCTGCACGCCGGAGACCGCGCCCTATGCCACAAGCAAAGTTCACACATTGTCTGGTAGGTGACAGGTGTGTGGCACGATTGCGACATGAAAAGAGTAAGAGCCTGACGCAGACGTTCTGACCTACCCAGCCTGCGACAGAACGCCCTAAGGTGACGCCAATCATGCCTTTGCATGAGATTCGTGTCGCTGCCTGCGGAGACGTGGGCGCGTCGAAGGAAGGGGAATTCTTTCATGACGCTGAATATCAAGCAGCTACTACTCCATTCGACTATGATCGGCAGCGCAGCGCTGATGGCTGTTGTCGCCGTGCCCGCCGTCACCCTGCTGACGCCCAGCGTCGCCTCGGCCCAGGATTACACCAACGGCACCCTTGCTGGCGTGGTTCAAGGTACCGACGGAAAGGCTCTGTCTGGCGCCGCCGTCACCGTCCGATCCGCTGCTCAAGGCGCGACCCGCAACGTCACGACGAGCGCGAACGGCACGTTCCGCATCCCGCTCATCCCGACGGGTCGATATGATGTCGTGGTTGAAGCGCCCGGCTATGACACCCTGTCTGAACAAGTCGTAGTATCGCTGGGCGATTCTTCGTCGTTCACTTTCACCTTGGCGGCTCAAGGTTCCGCCAGCGCCGACGCAAGCAACCTAGGCGACATCGTCGTCGTCGGCGTTCGCCAGGGCGTCGACTTCACACGCACGACGACCGGTCTGACCGTCGATATCGAAGAACTGACAAAGCAGGTTCCGGTCGGTCGCAGTCTGACAGCCGTCACGCTGCTGGCGCCCACCGCGACTGCGGGTGGATCGGCAGCTAACGCTGCGTTTGCTGGGCAACCCTCGATCGGCGGTGCGTCGGTTGGTGAAAACGCATTCTACGTTAACGGTCTGAACACCACCAATTTCGACACCTATGTCGGATCCGTGACCGTTCCGTTCGACTTCTATAAGACTATCGAGGTCAAGACGGGCGGCTATCCGGCCGAATTCGGCCGCGCGCTTGGCGGCGTGATCAACGCCGTTACTAAGTCGGGCACCAACGAATTCAAGATGGGCCTGCACGGCAACTACACCGGTTCCGAGCTGGAAGAAACGTCGCCGGACACCTTCCAATCCGCCAACCGTCTGACCGAGACCAGGCAAGCAGACTACACGCTTGAGCTGGGCGGTCCGATCATTCGCGATCGTCTGTTCTTCTATGGCTTGGCGCAAGGCCGCGATAACGAAAGCCGTTTCGCGTCCATTACGGGCAACAGCTATAACATCGATAAATCTGACGATCCCTTCTACGGCGCCAAGATCGACGCCAACCTGTTCGAAGGTCACCGCGTCGAATTCACCTATTTCGACACTTCGCGTGAAACGGAGCGTGAGACCTATTCGTTCAACAACCGTACCGGCGTGATTGGTACGACTGCGAACAAGACCACCTTCCAGCAAGGCGGCGAAAACTACGTGGGTCGTTATACCGGATCGTTCACCGACTGGTTGACGGTTTCGGCTGCTTACGGCGTGAATGAAGACACGAATAACACTCTGCCGGGCGATCCGTCGCTCTCGCTGGTGCAAGATGTGCGTTCGGGAACCACGCAGCGCCTTTCTACGACTCAGCCCACCGCCTCTCAAAGCATCATCGACACCCGTCGTGAGTTCTACCGCGCCGATGCCGATGTCTACTTTAGCCTGTTCGGTGATCACCACGTTCGCTTCGGCATCGACAATGAGAAGCTCGAAGAGTTCAAGGTTTCTCAGCGGAATGGCGGTTATAACTATATCTATCGTCGTGGCTCGGCAAACGACGCCCGTGGCGTGGCTGCTGGTCAAGATTATGTCCAAGTAACCGTCGGTACGTTTGGCGGCACCATTAAGGGCCAAAACCGCGCTTGGTACATCCAAGACTCTTGGGATGTGAACGATCAACTGAACGTTCAAATTGGCCTGAGAAATGACTCGTTCGAGGCTGAGAACCTGGCTGGCGATAAGTCGGTCGAGTTGAACGACAACTATGCGCTCCGCGCTGGCTTTAGCTATGATCCTACCGGCAACCGGGTTGATCGTATCTTCGGTTCGTACGGCCGCTATTTCGTTCCGCCTGCTCTGAACCTCGGCTTCCGATCCGGCGATCTGTTCTTTAACGAGTACTTCAATGCTCCGGCTGGCGGGTTCCAGATCGATCCGGTCACCGGCTTGCCTGCAGCGCTGGGCAGCCAAATCACCTTGGCTAGCAACCCCGGCTACCGTACGGGACCTTCGGCGTGCCCGGCGGGTGGTCGTGGAACGGTTGGCGTTGTCGGCTGTGAAGTTAACGGCAACGGCAGCGTCGAACCTGCGATCTCGAAGTCCGCGTTGAACCTGGATCCCACGTCCGAAGACGAGTTCGTGCTGGGTTATGAACGTCAGTTTGGCGATCTTTGGTCCGCCGGGGTCACCCTGACCCACCGTCGTCTGAACAACACGTCCGAGGACATCGCGGTTGACGCCTACATCAACGCGCTGTGCGCTCGGGAAGGCATCGTTGGGTGCGAAGACATCTACTTCGGCGACTATCAATACCTGATCGCCAACCCCGGCCGTGATCTGGTCTTCCGTCTGCGTGATCCGCTGCCCGGTGAAACCACGTCGCGCGTCATTACTGTTGCGGCCCAAGATACCGGCTATGTGAAGGCGATCCGTGAATATACCGGTCTCACCTTCCAGTTCGAGCGCGCCTTCGATGGCAAGTGGGGTCTGCAAGGTTCCTACGTGATCTCGAAGAACATCGGTAACTACGAAGGCACCGTGCTCTCGGACAACGGTCAAACCGACGCTGGCTCGACCATCCTGTTCGACCACATCGGTCTGGCGGACAATCAGTACGGTCTGCTGCCGAACCACCGCGCTCACCAGATCAAACTGTTCGGTTCGTATCAGGTGTTCGACGGACTTCTGGTCGGCGCCAACCTGCGCGTCCAGTCCGGCAAGCCTTATGGTTGCTTGGGTGTTCACCCGACGGATGCCGACGCTGCGGCTTACGGCGTGTCGTCGCGCTTCTGCCAAGGTATCGCCGTTCCTCGTGGATCGCGCTTTAACTCGGAATGGACCGGAAACCTGGACCTGTCGCTTCGCTACACTGTTCCTGTGTCGCTGCCGGGCGATTTGGTTCTGCGCGCCGACATCTTCAACGTGTTCAACGAGAAGGGTCAAACCGAGCTCTACGAACAGGGTGATCTGGCTTCCGGCGCTGTGGACCCGAACTACGGCAAGCCCGTTGCTTATCAACAGCCTCGCTTCATGCGCATCGGTTTCGACTGGGCGTTCTAAGCTTCAATACGAGGCGACACTAATGGGGCGGCGAACGCAGGTTCGCCGCCCTTTTTTCCTTACGCGCCCCATTAAAGGCCACGTTGCAAGCTATGCGTTGCCTTCTACACACCCACACATTCAGGCGAGTTTGCAGGTAGTCATGGCTAGATTTGGTGCAATCCTTCTCAGCGGCTTAGTTGCGTTGCCGTTGCTGCTTGTCGCGTCTCAGGATGCTAACGCCCAGGATGGACCGATCGTGACGGGTAATCGCTCGGGCGAGACGGCCGATGCGTTGAAGACGCGCGAGGCCATCGCCTACGCACGGCCGTTGCCGCGCGGCGCGCCGAGCGCCGACTATCCGCTGGTGGCGTGGTGCGATGCGCTGGTGACCGGACATGCCGATCTGGGCGAAACGCTGACGTCGCGCGCGCCGGAGGATGTCGAGCTGGTGCGTCTGGGCCGTCTCGAAGCCCAGGATTTCCGCAGCGCCCTGGCGGCGGCCGCGCCGCGTCAGTCGGCGCCTTCGAAGGCCGAGGCCGAGCAGGCCGTCGCCGCCGTCAAGGCGCAGTGGGCCCCGCTGATGGCCAATCCCGATGCGGAGGCGCGTAGCCAGTCGTTCGGGCTGTTCTTCGGCCTGCCGGGCCGCTGTGAGCACGCCGCGCGGCGCCTGCGCGACAACATCACCACGCCGCCCGCCACGCTGGAGAGCGTCGGCATAAACTGATCGGTTCGGCGGTCGCCGGATGACAGACGGCGGCTTGAGCCCGGCTCAGGCCGCCGTTTCGCGTTTGGCGGCGTAGGGGTCGTAGTTGAGGATGGGGGCCAGCCAGCGCTCAGCCGTTGCGACGTCCCAGCCCTTGCGACGGGCGTAATCCTCGACCTGGTCCAGATCGATCTTGCCGACGCCGAAATAATGGCTGCCCGGATGGCCGAAGTAGAGGCCCGACACCGAGGCCGGCGGCGTCATGGCGTAGCTTTCGGTCAGGGCCATGCCGGCATTGTCTTCGGCCTGTAGCAGGCGGAACAGGGTGGCCTTTTCCGTGTGATCGGGCTGGGCGGGATAGCCGGGGGCAGGGCGGATGCCCTGGTATTGTTCGGCGATCAGCGCGTCGATGTCGGTCGTCTCGTCGGCGGCATAGCCCCACAGTGTGGTGCGAACTTCCCTGTGCAGCCGTTCGGCGAAGGCCTCGGCCAGGCGGTCGGCCAGGGCCGTGGCGAGGATGGCGGAATAGTCGTCGCCGGCGTCCTTGAACCGTTTGGCGATTTCTAGTTCGCCGTGACCAGCGGTGACGGCGAAGGCGCCGATATAGTCGTCGCCATCCTCGGCGATGAAGTCCGATAGCGCCAGGTTCGGCTTGCCGTTCGACTTCTTGATCTGTTGGCGCAGCGTGTGGAAACGGGCGATTTCCGCATCCCGATTCTCGTCGGCATAGACCACGACATCGTCGCCGTCAGCGCGGGCGGGCCAGAAGCCGACCACGCCTTTCGCCGTGAACCATTTCTCGTCGATGATACGCTTCAGCATGACCTTGGCGTCGGCGAACAGGTCGCGCGCCGCCTCCCCGACGATCTCGTCGTCCAGGATCAGCGGATAGCGGCCGATCAGCTCCCAGCTGGCGAAGAATGGCGTCCAGTCGATGTGGTCGGCCAGATCCTGCAGATCCCAGGCGTCGAACGCCTTCACGCCGAGGAAGGACGGCTTGCCGGGCATGGGCTGGGCGGGGTCGATGCGGAAGCGGTTTTCGCGCGCTTGGGCCAGGGTGGCGCGGGCTTTCACCTCCTGGCCGCGGGCGTATTGCTCGCGGATGCGGATGTATTCGTCGCGGGTGGCGGCCTCGTTCTTCGCGCGGTCTGTCTTGGACAACAGGCCCGAAACGACGCTGACGGCGCGCGATGCGTCGACGACATAGGTGGTCGAGCCCCGGCGATAGGCCGGCTCGATCTTGACCGCCGTATGGGTGCGGCTGGTGGTGGCGCCCCCGATCAGCAGGGGGATGTCGAAGCCACGCCGCTCCATCTCGGCTCCGACGAAGACCATTTCGTCCAGGGACGGCGTGATCAGGCCCGACAGGCCGATGATGTCCACCTTGTGCTCGACAGCGGCGTCCAGGATGCGGTCGGCCGGAACCATGACCCCGAGGTCGATGACCTCGTAGTTGTTACATTGCAGCACGACGCCGACGATGTTCTTGCCGATGTCGTGGACGTCGCCCTTGACCGTGGCCATCAGGATGCGGCCGGCCTGTTCGCGCGGCTTGCCGGCCTTTTCGGCCTCCATAAAGGGCTCCAGCCAGGCGACCGCCTGTTTCATCACGCGGGCGGACTTCACCACCTGCGGCAGGAACATCTTGCCCGAACCGAACAGGTCGCCGACCACGTTCATCCCGTCCATCAGCGGACCTTCGATGACGTGCAGCGGACGTTCGACGCCCAGGCGCGCCTCTTCGGTGTCGGCCTCGATGAACTCCGTGATGCCGTTGACCAAGGCGTGTTCGATCCGCTTGCCGACCGGTTGGTCGCGCCATTTCAGATCGACGACGCGGGCCTGGCCCTTTTCGCCCTTGTAGCGGGGCGCCATGTCGACCAAGCGCTCGGTATTGGAGACATTCGTTCGCTGCGGTCGATTCAGGATCACATCCTCGACCGCCTCGCGCAGTTCGGCGTCGATGTCGTCGTAGACCGGCAGGTCGCCGGCGTTGACGATGCCCATGTCCATGCCCGCGTTGATGGCGTGGTAAAGGAAGACGCTATGGATCGCCCGGCGCACCGGCTCGTTGCCGCGAAAGCTGAACGAGACGTTCGACACCCCGCCCGAGATGCGGGCGTAGGGCAGGGTGCGTTTGATCTCTCGCGTCGCCTCGATGAAATCGACGGCGTAGTTGTCGTGCTCCTCGATCCCTGTCGCTACGGCGAAGATGTTGGGGTCGAAGATGATGTCTTCAGGCGGGAAGCCGACCTCGTTGACCAGGATGTCATAGGCGCGGGTGCAGATCTCAATCTTGCGGGCGGCGGTGTCGGCCTGGCCGACCTCGTCGAAGGCCATGACCACGACGGCGGCGCCGTAGCGCAGGCATTTGATCGCATGGTCACGGAAGGCCTGCTCGCCCTCCTTCATGCTGATCGAGTTGACGATGGGCTTGCCCTGAACGCACTTCAGGCCCGCCTCGATCACTTCCCATTTGGAGCTGTCGATCATCACCGGCACGCGGGCGATGTCGGGCTCGGCCGCGATCAGATTCAGGAAGGTCCGCATGGCGACGACGCCGTCCAGCAGCCCTTCGTCCATGTTGACGTCGATGATCTGGGCGCCGGCTTCGACCTGCTGGCGGGCGACGTCCAGCGCCGCCGAATAGTCGCCCTCGACCACCAGCTTGCGAAATTTGGCCGAGCCGGTGACGTTGGTCCGTTCGCCGACGTTGATGAAGGTGGGGCGCATCAGGCGGACTCAACTACGAGAATAGGCAACCTGTTTCGCTGCCAGAGGCTTTTCTTGATCGACCGGGCGCGGCGCCATGACATGATGGATACAGAACCGGTCGTGACGGCTTTTTTGAAGCCCCGACTATCCAGGAATACCCAGGAGCGTGTCGGATAGCCTTTGGGACCGCTGACAGAGACGCCTCGGCCTGCAATGACCGCGTCGCAAAGAGCGAGTGCCTCTTCGACGTCGTGATCATTTCGGAGAAGTTTGAAGTCTAGGCCTTGGCCACAACTCAGGCCTAGCTCGTAGCTACCCAGACGCGCCTCCAGAAGAGACATGTCGCCGCCGTCCCCCATTCGGAGAAGAATATATTTCTCAGAGTCGTGATCGATCACGCAGGCGGGGCTGCTTGCTGCTAGTTTTCGGAGTTCGATACGCAACCGCTCGAACGCCTCGACCTCTGCGGTCTTGCTCACGCCACCATCTCGAACGGTTCGAGGCCGGATAGCCGCAAGGCCACCGGTCGATCCGGGATCGCGCGCGGCTTCAGCGGCGCGACCTCTTCGGCGACGTGGCGAATGTGATCCGGCGTGGTGCCGCAGCAGCCGCCGACGATGTTGACCAGGCCCGACGCGGCCCATTCCTCGATGAAGTGGGCGGTCTCGTGCGGTTCTTCGTCGTACTGCCCCATGGCGTTGGGCAGGCCAGCGTTGGGGTAGGCGGCGACCAGGGTGTCGGCGACGCGGCTTAGCTCGGCGATGAAGGGGCGCATCAGGTCGGCGCCCAGGGCGCAGTTGAAGCCGACGGCGAAGGGTTTGGCGTGGCGCACGCTGTTCCAGAAGGCTTCCGCCGTCTGGCCCGACAGGGTGCGGCCCGAGCGGTCGGTGATGGTGCCCGAAATCCAGATGGGCAGGGCGTCCATGCCCTCGTCCTCCAGGTCCTTGATCGCCTTGATCGCGGCCTTGCAGTTCAGCGTGTCGGTGATGGTCTCGATCAGATAGAGATCGACCCCGCCCTCGTTCAGCGCCTTCACCTGATGGCGATAGGCCTCATAGACATGGTCGAAGGTCACGCTGCGGGCGCCGGGGTCGTTCACGTCGGACGACATCGACAGCATCTTGTTCAGCGGACCGATCGAGCCGGCGGCGAAGCGCGGCTTGTGCGGCTCCTTCTCGGTCCAGCGATCGGCCGAGGCGCGGGCCAGTTTGGCGCCTTCCAGATTGATATCCCACACCGCCTGGGCGTCCAGGGCGTAGTCTTCCTGGGCGATCGTGGTGCCGGAGAAGGTGTTGGTCTCGCTGATGTCGGCGCCGGCGGCGAAATACTGGTCGTGCAGGTCGGCGATGACGTCGGGGCGGGTGATGCAGAGGATGTCGTTGTTCCCCTTCATCTGATCCTTCTCGTCATATCCGTTGGCGGCGACGAAGCGGTCAGCGCGGAAGTCGGCCTCGTCCAGGTCGCGACGCTGGATCATCACGCCCCAGCTGCCGTCGAGGACCAGGATGCGTTGCTTGGCCGCCTGATGCAGGGCGGCGATGCGTTCTGCGCGGGTCATTGGGCTGCCGCCGTCTCGCGCACGCCCAGAACGCGACAGATCGCATAGACGAGGTCGGCGCGGTTGAGGGTGTAGAAGTGGAAGTCCGAGAAGCCCTCTTCCTGCAGACGTGCGCACGTCTCGGCGGCGACCGAGGCGGCCAGCAGTTTGCGGGTTTCGGGATCGTCGTCCAGGCCTTCGAAATGCGCCTTCAGCCAGTCAGGAATGCTGGCGCCGCACGCGTCGCACATCCGCTGAAGACCGACGAAGTTGGACACCGGCATGACGCCGGGGATCAGGGGGATGGTGACACCCGCCGCCCGCACCCGGTCCCGGAACCGCAGGAAGGCGTCGATGTCGAAGAAGAACTGGCTGACGGCGCGGGTCGCACCGGCGTCGACCTTGGCCTTCAGCACCTCGATGTCGTGATCGATGGACGGGCTTTCGGGATGGCGCTCGGGATAGGCGCCGACCGTGACGTCGAAACCGCCGATGCGGTTGATGGCGGCGGTCAGTTCGGTGGCGTTGGCATAGCCGTCGGCGCGCGGCTGATAGACGCCGCCGATGCCAGCGCCACCCGGTGGATCGCCGCGCAGGGCCACGATGTGATCGACGCCGATCGCCTTGTACCCTTCGATGACCTCATCGACTTCTTCCCGACTGGCCTCCACGCAGGTCAGGTGGGCGGCAGGGCGCAGCGACGTCTCGGTGATGATGCGCTGGACCGTGCGGTGAGTCCGCTCGCGGGTCGAACCGCCGGCGCCGTAGGTGACGGAGACGAAGGCGGGGTTCAGCGGCTCCAGACGGCGGATCGCCTTCCACAGATTGGCCTCGGCCTCATCGGTCTTGGGCGGAAAGAATTCGAACGAGACGCGCACGGCGTCGCGGTTCGATCCGGCGCGGGCCACCGGGCCAAGCGGCGACAGCAGCAGGGCGCGAGCGTCGGCCAAATTGAGGGAGGCGGAGGAGGCCATCAGGCGGTCTTTCTGTCCTGGACGCGGCGTTCCGCCGTCCAGATGGTCACGGTCAGGCCCTCGGCGTCGTGGGGCAGGGCGATGGGGGCCGATGGCGTTAGGCCGCCGTCAACCAGCCAGCCGTTGATCTCGCTGTCGGCGAAGCCCAGGCGACGATGCTGATGCGCCTCGCGCATATGTTCGAAGTCGTGCGGAGCGAAGTCGATGATGACCAGGCGGCCGCCCGGACTGACCAGGCGGGCGGCCTCGGCGACGGCGGCGGACGGATCGGACAGATAGTGCAGCACCTGATGCACGATCACCAGATCGGCGCTGGCGGCGGGCAGGCGGGTGGCGAAGATATCGCCGTGGCGCAGTTCGACCTGCTCCACGCCCGCCTTAGTGACGTTGGTGCGCGCGATGTTGAGCATGTTCTGGCTGAGGTCCAGCCCGACCGACATCTTCGCCTTCTTGCCGAAAAGGGTCAGCATCCGGCCAGAACCCGTGCCCAGATCGACGACGCGTTCGAAGGGGCCGGGCCCCACAGCCTTTTCCAGCGCCGCCTCGACAGCACTTTCGCTGACATAGAGCGAACGCAAACGGTCCCACTGGGGCGCGACCTGTTCGAAATAGCTGGCGGCGGCTTCCTCGCGGTCCTTGCGGACCTCGTCCAGACGGCGATGGTCGGCCTCGCCGGCGTCCTCGGCCAAGATGTCCAGCACGGTGTCGATCAGCCGGCGCGCCTGGGCGTCGTGCGACAGGCGGTAATAGACGCGCGCGCCGTCGGGAAAGCGTTCGATCAGACCGGCGTCGGTCATCAGCTTTAGATGGCGCGACACCCGGGGTTGGCTCTGGTCCAGAATGCGGGACATTTCCATGACCGACAGCTCTTCGCCCGCCAGCAGCGACAGAACACGCAAACGGGTGGGTTCGCCGGCGGCGCGGAGGGCTTCGACAGTCTGATCTGCGGACAAGCTCATATGCTCATATAAAGATATCCTTATATGATTTGGCAAGTGAAATCGGTTTCTTGGAAACGCGTCGACGGGAATGGTTTGTGCGCGCGTTAAAGCCCACAGACCCGTCTTGGAGTGATCTCATGCGTAGCCTGTTCATCGCCGCCCTTGCTCTCGCCGCCGCCGGTCCGGCGTTGGCCCAGAGCGACTTTCCCGAGACGCCCATGCCTCAAATGTCTGGGCCTGAAATGTCAGGGCGGCCTATGGGCGGACAGATGCGGCCGCCGGAGCGCGAAAACCTGGCCCAGATGCAGGCGCGCATGACCCAGATGTTCAACCGCCTAGACGCCAATGAAGACGGCGTGGTCGACGCCAGCGAACTGGCCAATGCACGCGGCGGTCGTATGCTGGCGCGCTTCGACGCCGATGCGGACGGGCGCATTACTCGCGAAGAGTTTGACGTGGGCCTCGCCGCCGCCTTCAAGGCCATGGACAAGAACGGCGACGGCGTGGTGACGGCGGACGAGCGGCCGCAGCGTCCCCGCTGAAGTCAGACGACGGGCGTCTTCAGCGGCTCGCCCGCGAAATGCGACTGCAGATTTTCGATCAGCAGCATCAGCATGCCCTGCACCCCGGCGGTCGTGGCCCCTGCGGTGTGGGGCGTCAGAATGACATTGGGCACGTCGGCCCAGCGCGCTGGGTCTGTCGGCTCTTCGATGAAGACATCCAGGGCCGCCTGACCCAATGTCCCTGACTTCAAGGCGGCGATCAGGGCGTCCTCGTCCACGACCTGACCGCGCGAGACGTTGACCAGCAGGCCGTCGGGGCCAAGCGCCTCGATGATGTCCTGCGAGATCAGGCCGCGATTGGTCTCGTCCGCCTTGCAGGCGACGACGAGGATGTCGCTGGCCTTGGCGAGCGCCAGCAGGCTGTCGGCGCGTGGCCATTCGGCGTCGTGCGGCCGCGGCCCCCACCAACTGACCGCCATTCGGAAGGCCTCGGCGCGGTCGGCGACGGCCTTGCCGATGTGGCCCGAGCCGACGATGCCCAGCTTCTGGCCCGCGAGCGACGTCGTGATGGTGCGCGTCTCGAAGGTCCAGCCGCCGGCGCGGACCTGACGGTCGCCCGAGGCGATCTGGCGGCGTGCTGCCAGGATCAAGCCCAAGGCGTGATCGGCGACATCCTCGTGATTGACGCCAGGGGCGTGGGTGACGGGCAGACCGCGCTGGCGGCACCAGTCGATGTCGATCCCGTCATAGCCGGAGGTGAAACAGGCCACGAGGTCGAGGTTCGGCAGGCGTTCGATTAGCGCCTTGTCCAGCGGCGCCTCGCCGGCGACGACCATGACGCGGATGTCGTGGGCGGCCTCGATCGGCGGACCTTCCCAGAAGCGATAGACGTCATAGGCGCTCTCCAGAAATCCCGAGAGCGGCGCGAGATGCCGCTGCATGATGAGAACGGCGGGGCGTGGGGTCATGCAGCGGCTCCTCTTGTCAGATCAGGCGATCAGCGCCCGAACTTCTGGTGCTGGATGCGCTTTGGAATGATGCTGTCGGCGCCCAGGCGACGCATCTTGTCCTGTTCGTAGGCTTCGAAGTTTCCTTCGAACCATTCCACATGGCCGTCGCCTTCGAAGGCGAGGATGTGGGTGGCCAGACGGTCAAGGAACCAGCGGTCGTGAGAGATGACCACGGCGCAGCCGGCGAACTCTTCCAGAGCCTCTTCGAGGTTCTGAAGGGTCTCGATGTCCAGGTCGTTGGTCGGTTCGTCGAGCAGGATCAGATTGCCGCCCGAGGCCAGGGTCTTGGCCAGGTGGACGCGGTTGCGCTCACCGCCGGACAGCTGGCCGACCTTCTTCTGCTGGTCGCCGCCCTTGAAGTTGAAGCTGCCGACATAGGCGCGGGTGTTGATCTCGCGCTTGCCGACCATCATCACGTCGGTGCCGCCCGAGATGGCCTGCCAGATGGTTTCGTCCGGCTTCAGGTCGTCACGCGACTGGTCGACATAGGCCAGTTTGACGGTTTCACCGACCTTGATCGTGCCGCCGTCAGGCTGTTCCTGGCCTGTGATCAGCTTGAACATGGTCGACTTGCCGGCGCCGTTCGGGCCGATGACGCCGACGATGCCGTTGGGCGGCAGTTTGAAGGTCAGATTGTCGAACAGCGTCTTGTCGCCATAGGTCTTTTGCAGACCCTCGACTTCCAGAACGACGTTGCCGAGGCGCGGGCCAGGCGGGATTTGGATGTGGGCGTGCGTTTGGGCGCCGCGCATCGATTCCTGTTCCTCGACCATCCGCTCATAGGCGGCCAGACGGGCCTTAGACTTGGCCTGACGGGCCTTAGCGCCCGAACGGACCCATTCCAGTTCGCGAGTGAGGGCGCGCTGGCGGGCTTCGGATTCCGACTGCTCCTGCACGACGCGCTTGGTCTTGGCTTCCAGCCACGAGGAATAGTTGCCCTCGTGCGGGTGGCCCTTGCCGCGATCCAGCTCCAGCGTCCATTTGGTGACGAGGTCCAGGAAGTAGCGGTCGTGGGTCACCAGGATGACGCAACCGGGGAAGTTTTCCAGGTGGTGCTGCAGCCAGGCGACGGATTCGGCGTCCAGGTGGTTGGTCGGTTCGTCAAGCAGCAGCATGTCGGGCTTGGACAGCAACAGGCGGGCCAGGGCCACGCGGCGCTTTTCACCGCCGGACAGGTTGGTGACTTCCCAGTCGTCGGGCGGGCAGCGCAGGGCGCCCATGGCCTGGTCGATGCGGCTGTCGATGTCCCAGACGTCGCCGGCGTCGATCTTCTCCTGAAGGGAGGTCATCTCCTCCATCAGTTCGTCGGTGTAGTTTTCACCCAGTTCAGCGGCGACTTCGTTGAAGCGGTTGACCCACTGCTTCTCTTCGCACCAGGCCTCGACGTTCTGGCGCACGTTCAGGGCCGGATCGAGCTGGGGCTCCTGTTCCAGATAGCCACGCTTGATGCCGTCGGCGGCGCGGGCCTCGCCGTTGAACTCGTTGTCCAGGCCGGCCATGATCTTCAGCAGGGTGGACTTACCCGAGCCGTTGACGCCGACGACGCCGATCTTGGCGTCGTTGTAGAAGCTGAGCCAGATGTTCTCGAAGATCTTGCGGCCGCCGGGGAAGGTCTTGGTCAGACCCTGCATCTGGAAAATATATTGCTGCGCCATGAGGTGCGGTGCGCCCTTCGGGTTCGTCTGAATGGGGAGTTGCGCCGGATGTAGCGATCCTGCGCGCGAAGGGCAAATGAGGCGAGGGTCGGGCGGAGCCGGCGTCCTTATGCAGTAGGCCCTGGAGCCCTCGGCTTGCCCTCGGGTAAGTCTGGGCTTACGGGTCCGCGCCTTGATCAATGATTCAGGGAGCGGTCGATGACCCTCGCACTTCTGTTTCCGGGACAGGGCAGCCAGGCCGTCGGCATGGGCGCACAACTGGCCGACGCTTTCCAATCCGCCCGCGACGTCTTCGCCGAGGTGGATGAGGCCTTGGGCCAGAAGCTGTCGGTGCTGATGCGCGAAGGGCCCGAGGATCAACTGACCCTGACCGAGAACGCCCAGCCCGCGCTCATGGCGGTGTCCGTGGCGGCGATCCGGGCGTTGAAGACCGAGTTCGGCTTTGACGCGGCGAGCGCGGCCTATGTCGCCGGTCACTCGCTTGGAGAATATTCGGCCCTGGCGGCGGCGGGCGCGATCTCGCTGTCGGATACAGCGCGGCTGCTGAAACTGCGCGGCCAGGCGATGCAGCGCGCCGTGCCGGTGGGGCAGGGGGCGATGGCCTCGCTGATCGGCCCCAAGACGGATCTAGCGCTGGCGGAAGCAGCGGCGGCGGCCGGTTCGGAAATCGGCGTCTGCGTCGTCGCCAATGACAACAATAACGGCAATATCGTCATCTCAGGCGAGAAGGCCGCAGTGGATCGGGCCATCGAGAAAGCCAAGGAACTGGGAGCGCGCGCGATCCCGCTGAACGTTTCGGCGCCGTTCCACTGCCCGCTGATGCAGCCGGCGGCGGACGAAATGGCTGCGGCCCTGGCGTCGGCGACCATCCTGGCGCCGGTCGTGCCCGTCGTCGCCAACGTCCTGGCGCGGCCCGAGAGCGATCCGGAAGTCATCCGCCGCCTGCTGGTCGAACAGGTCACGGGCCGTGTGCGTTGGCGCGAGAGTATGGAGTGGATGGCGACCGAAGGCGGCGTCACGCGCTTCGTCGAGATCGGCTCGGGCAAGGTGCTGACCGGCATGGCCAAGCGGATCGCGCCGGACGCCGAGGCCTTGCCGCTGAACACGCCGGAAGAGCTGGAAGCCTTCGCCAAGGCGTTGTGAGCCACGCAGGTCGCCATCCTCGGACTTGACCCGAGGATCGGACCGTCCGCACTTCGGCGTCTGAGCGCCATTATCGACATTGGCGCCGCACGGTGCCTGATTCTTGGGTCAAGCCCGAGGATGACGGAAGGAATAGAGGGAACAGATGTTCAATCTTGCAGGCAAGACCGCGCTGGTGACCGGCGCGACGGGCGGAATCGGCGGGGCTGTGGCGCGGGCCCTGCATGCGCAGGGCGCGACCGTGGTGCTGTCGGGCACGCGCGAGGCCGTGCTGGCCGATCTGGCCAAGGAGTTGGGCGAGCGGGCGCATTTCGCCGCGGCGAACCTGTCGGACCCGGAATCGGTCGACAATCTGGTCAACGCAGCCGAAACGGCGGCGGGCGCGCCGCTGGACATCCTGGTCGCCAACGCCGGCATCACCAAGGACGGCCTGCTGATGCGGATGAAGGACGAGGATTTTCAGTCCGTCATCCAGATCAATCTGGAAAGCTATTTCCGCCTGACCCGCGCCGCGGTGAAGGGGATGATGAAGCGCCGTTCGGGCCGAATCATCGGCGTCACCTCGGTCGTCGGCGTGACCGGCAATCCGGGCCAAACCAACTATTCGGCGTCCAAGGCCGGGATGATCGGCTTTTCCAAGTCGCTGGCGCAGGAGGTCGGCTCGCGCGGCATCACCGTCAACTGCATCGCGCCGGGCTTCATCGCCTCGCCGATGACCGACGTGCTGAACGATCAGCAGCGCGAGACCATTCTGGGCCGGATTCCGGCAGGCCGGCTGGGTTCGGGCGACGAGATCGCCGCCGCCGCCGTCTATCTGTCGTCCGACGAAGCCGCCTATGTGACGGGCCAGACCCTGCATGTGAACGGCGGCATGGCGATGATTTAAGGACCGCGGCCCTTATCACGTCGCGCAACAGACTATTTCCAGCCCGAAAGCCTGTGCTAAAGGGTTGAATGCGTCGGCGGTTCGGGCTTTCGGGCTTGCGTCGCCATCGCTGCCGTGAGACGGCGATTTCTGAGCTACCCCCGCCTCTACGGCGATTTCAAACAGGCAGAGAGACACTCATGTCCGACACCCTCGAGCGCGTTCGCAAGATCGTCATCGACCATCTGGACGCCGATCCGGACAAGGTCACCGAAAAGGCCAGCTTCATCGACGACCTGGGCGCCGACTCGCTCGACAACGTCGAGCTGGTGATGGCCTTCGAAGAAGAATTCGACATCGAGATCCCGGATGACGCCGCCGAGCACATCCAGACGGTCGGCGATGCGGTCAAGTTCATCGACGAAAAGTCGGCCGGCTGATCTCAGTCGCCGATCTCGGCCGAACAGGCTGACGGTTCACAGGGCCGCCCGGCGCTCCTAGCGGAGACGCCCGGCGGCCTTTACTGTTTCTGACCCGCGCGAATCCGCAATGATTCCGAAGGGTCGGGCTGGAGATAAGGGAGCACGCACCATGCGCCGCGTCGTCGTTACGGGCATCGGTCTGCTGACCCCCCTGGGTTGGGGCGTCGAGAAGAGCTGGAAGGGCATCGTCGAGGGACGGTCGGGCATCGGCCCGATCACGTCGTTCGACACTACGGGCTATGGCTGCACCATCGCCGGCGAAGTGCCGAGCGTGGATGGACGCGGCGGCGGCGGCGAGGGCGACTTCGATCCCGAGAAGATCATGTCCGCCAAGGACAGGAAGCGCGTGGACGACTTCATCCTGTACGCCATCGCGGCGGCGGACGAAGCTTTGGCCGATGCGAACTGGAAGCCCGAGACGGACGAGGACAAGGAGCGCACCGGCGTGATGGTCGGCTCCGGTATCGGCGGCCTGGGCCCCATCGCCGACACGGCTATCGTGCTGAAGGAACAGGGCGTGCGTCGCGTCAGCCCTTTCTTCATCCCCAGCGCCCTGATCAACCTCGCCGGCGGCCAAATCTCTATCCGTCACGGCCTAAAGGGGCCGAACCATGCGGCGGTGACCGCCTGCGCCACCGGCGCCCACGCCATCGGCGATGCGGCCCGGATGATCGCGCTTGACGACGCGGACGTGATGGTGGCGGGCGGGGCCGAAAGCTCGGTCGTGCCGATCGGCATCGCGGGCTTTCTGGCCTGCAAGGCGCTTTGCACCGCCTATAACGACACGCCTGAGAAGGCATCGCGTCCCTATGATCGGGGCCATGCGGGCTTCGTCATGGGCGAAGGCGCCGGCATCCTGGTGCTGGAAGAATACGAACACGCCAAGGCGCGCGGGGCCAAAATCTATGCCGAGGTGGTGGGCTATGGCATGAGCGGCGACGCCTATCACATCACCGCCCCGTCCGAGGACGGCGAAGGCGGCGTGCGGGCCATGAAGGCGGCGCTGAAACGGGCCGGTCTGCAGCCGTCGGACCTGGACTATGTCAACGCCCACGGCACCTCGACCATGGCCGACTGGATCGAGCTGAAGGGGATCGAGGGGCTGGTCGGGGATCATGCACAGAACCTGACCGTCTCTTCGACCAAGTCGATGACCGGACACCTGCTGGGCGCGGCGGGCGCCATCGAGGCGGCCTTCTGCGTGCTGGCGATCCGCGATCAGATCGCGCCGCCGACGATCAATCTGGACGATCCCGAGATGGAGACGCCCATCGACCTGGTCCCCAACACCGCCAAGCCGATGAAGATCGATGTGGCCATGTCCAACAGCTTCGGCTTCGGAGGCACCAACGCCTCGGTGATCTTCAAGAAGGTCGACTGAGATGTTCGGGCGCGGGCGGGTCGAGAAATCCAGCGGGCGGTCGGGTTTTACGGTCTCGCTGCTGACCGCGTCCGCGACCTTCGGCCTGTTCTTGCTGGTGGCGCTGATCGCCGTCTGGGCGGTCTATTATGCGCCGGGACCGTCCGCGCGGCAGGGGCAGACGACGGTGGTCACCCTGCCCAGCGGGTCCGGCGTCTCCGCCATCGCCGCGCGGATGAAGGCGGCGGGTGTAATCCGTTCGACGGACCTGTTCCGTGCGGCGGCGACCCTGACGGGCGCGGATCGTCGGTTGAGGGCCGGCGAATACGAGGTGCCGTCCGGCACGTCCTTGGCCGGGGTGCTGAACCTGCTGGTCGAGGGGCGGGTGGTGCGCCATTTCGTGACCCTGCCGGAGGGTTGGTCGTCGTTGCAGGCGGTGGACATCCTGAACAAGGAGGCCGTGCTGACCGGGACGGTCGCCGAAACGCCCGAGGAGGGTAGCCTATGGCCCGACACCTACGAGGTTTCGCGCGGCGACACGCGTCAGTCGGTGATCGACCGGATGCAGCGCGCGGCGACCGAGAACCTGCGTCTGCTGTGGAGCCAGAGGTCGCCCGCGACCGTGGCGCGCACGCCGGAGGAGGCTGTGATTCTGGCCTCCATCGTGGAGAAAGAGACCGCGCTGGCGGCGGAGCGACCCCGCGTAGCGGCGGTGTTCTCGAACCGGTTGCGGGCGGGGATGCGGTTGGAGAGCGATCCGACCATCGTCTATGGCTTGACCAAGGGAAGGCCTTTGGGACGCGGCATCCGGCGTTCGGAGCTGCTGGCGCCGACGCCGTGGAACACTTACCAGATCAACGGGCTGCCGCCGACGCCGATCGCCAATCCGGGCAAGGAAGCCGTCAAGGCCGTGTTGAACCCGCCGGCCGATCCGGCCCTGTTCTTCGTGGCAGATGGCTCCGGCGGACACGCCTTCGCTCTGACCTATGAAGAGCATCTGCAAAACGTCACGCGGTGGCGTCAGATCGAGCGCCAGAAGGCGGGCTTGCCGCCGGAGGCTACGCCACCCGCAACGCCGGGAACCAGTGCGGCGCCGATGACGACCGAACCCGCCGCCGCGCCTGTCGGGAACGGTCAGGCGACAATCACCCTTCCGGCCGGCGCAACGCAAGGGCCCCGATGAGCACGCTTTCTGGCATGACCGGCTTCGGCCGGGCCGACGGGGCCGGCGAAGGCTGGACCTGGTCGGTCGAGGCGCGTTCGGTCAATGGGCGCAATCTGGAGGTCCGGTTCCGTGGACCAAACGGTTTCGACGGGCTGGAGCGTGCGGCCAAGGCGGCCTGCCAGGCGCGGTTCGCGCGGGGCCAGGTGACCATCGGCGTTCAGGCCAAGCGGACCGAAGCTGGTGAGGCGGCGGTCACGATCAACGCCGCTGTGCTGGCGCGCTATCTGACGCTGGCGAACGAACTGGCCGAGGACGGCGCAACGCCGCCGTCCGCCGACGGCCTGCTAGCCCTGCGCGGTGTGATCGAGGCGCCCGAAGAGGTGGATGATCCCGAGGCGCGGGCGGCGGTCGAGGCGGCCATGACCCGCACGGTCGAAGAGGCGCTGGATGCGCTGAAGGCGTCACGCCAGAACGAGGGCGCGCAACTGACACCGGTGCTGGACGAATTCATCGCTCGGATTGAGGCGCTGGTCGCCCAGGCGGAAGGCGAGGCGGCCGCGCAGGTCGAGGCTATTCGTGATCGCTTCACGCGCCGAATCTCCGAACTGGCGCCCGATGCGCCGGGGCTTGACGACCGAATCTTCTTGGAAGCGGCCGCTCTGGCGACCAAGGCGGACGTGCGCGAGGAGCTGGATCGACTGACTGCCCACGTCGCCTCGGCCCGCCAGCTTGTGGCCTCGGCGCCCGCCGGGCGGAAACTCGACTTCCTCATGCAAGAATTCATGCGTGAGGCCAACACGCTCTGCTCGAAATCCGCTACGACCGCGCTCACCGGAATCGGCCTGGAGCTCAAGGCCGTCATCGAACAGTTGCGTGAGCAGGTCCAGAATGTCGAATGAACGCAGCCCCCGTCGGGGCGTCCTCCTGATCGTCGCCAGTCCTTCGGGCGCCGGCAAGACCTCGCTGTGCCGGCGGTTGATGGCCGATCACGGCGGTCTGGAGCTGTCCGTGTCCATGACCACGCGCGGCATTCGGCCGGGCGAGGTGCATGGGCGCGACTACAACTTCGTCGGCCATGACGAGTTTCAGCGCCTGATCGACGAGGACGCCTTTTTGGAATGGGCGGACGTCCACGGCAATCGCTACGGCAGCCCGCGCGCGCCGGTGGACAAGGCGCTGGCCGAAGGGCGCGACGTGTTGTTCGACATCGACTGGCAGGGCGCACGTGACGTGGCCGAGAAATGCCCTGAGGACGCCGTCCGCGTCTTCATCCTGCCGCCCAGCCTGGAAGAGCTGCGTCGTCGTCTCGTCACCCGCTCACAAGATGCAGACGACGTGATCGAGCGTCGTGTGGCCAACGCCAAGGGCGAGATCGAACACTGTGACGCCTTCGACTATGTGCTGGTGAACGAGGACTTCGACCGGTCCTACGCTGAACTGGCTCACATCTATCACGCCGAGCGTTCACGCCGGTTCAGGAACCTGTGGGTTGGCGACTACAAGGCCGCCCTGCTGAACGAAGCCGTCTAAAAAGCAGCGCCACAGGCCGTGGGGACCTGCGGCGCTATGGGTTACTCAACGCTACGCTACTGACGCTGTTTTGCCGCCCAGAAGATTTCGGACGGTAAACGCGGCCATAGGGAATGTCCCGTAGCCGCCCAATGGCTCAGGTTTACGTCCTGTTCGCCCTCTTGACCTAACGTCAGGCGGTGAACGGGGGTATCATGGGCTTTCTTCATTCGATCGCGCCTCTACTGGCCAGCAGCGCCAAGGAGAGGGTCAAGCAGGTCCCGGTCAGGCTTTTGCTGGCCGCCTTGGTCGGTTGGGCCATGAACGAAGCTGGAATGCTGCGGTGGGTCCCGCTGTGGCTGGCGGTCGCGGTTCTGGTTCAGGCGTTCGAACTGTGGGCTATGGCGCCGTTCAGACGCGCCGAAGCGTCGCAGAGCCCGCTGTCCGTGTTCGTCGCTCTGGCGTCCACCACCGTGATGGCGACGACCTATGCCGCGATGGCCCTGATGGTCTGGTCCACCAATCACCCAGCGCTTGTGACGCTCGCCGCCCTGACAATGGCGGGCGGGCTATTGACCAATGTCGCGTCCGGCATCGCCTCGCGTCGGATCTTCTTCATCGGCGGCAGCCCTTATCTGGCGGCGCTGGCCTTGATGCCGGCGATCAAGGTGATCCAGGGCGATACCCGCGGGGTCGTGGTCATGACCCTGTCCGCCATCCTGTTCGTCGGCATGGTGCTGAACATCTATTGGCGCGTGCACGGATCACGCGAAGCCGAGGTGACATCACGGGCGGAAGCGGAAACGCGGCTGGAGCAGGCGCAGGCGGCCATGGCCGATCGTGCGGCGATGGCGGCGATCGTCAGCCACGAACTGCGTACGCCCGTCAGCGCCATCCTGGCCGGCGCCCATGTCATTCGCGACGGCAAGTCGTCGAAACACCGCCAGGAGACGGCCGACCTGATCATCGACGCGGGACGATTGATGACCGGCATGCTGAACGATCTGCTGGACCACTCCAAGATGGAGGCCGGGGCGATGGCGATGGAAAGCCGCGACTTCGAGCTGGGCGATTTGATGCGCGATACGGTGCGGTTCTGGGCGGCGCCGGCGGCGGACAAGGGACTGACGCTGGACATATCGGGCGTGGATGGCGAGGCGGTGTGGCTGCGCGGGGATCCCTATCGTCTTCGCCAGATCATCAACAACCTGGTGTCCAATGCGATCAAGTTCACCCCGTCGGGCGCGATCCGTCTTGAAGCGTCGGCGCCGCGTGGCGACGGGAAGCACTGTCTGACCCTGACCGTCATCGACCAGGGCGCCGGCATTGCGCCAGAGGCGATGAACCGGCTGTTCACCCCCTTCGCACAGGGGTCGGCCGAGGTGGCGCGCACCTATGGCGGGACGGGCTTGGGCCTGACCGTCAGTCGGGAGCTGGCGCGGTTGATGGGCGGCGACCTGACGGTCGAGAGCACGCCGGGGCAGGGCGCGGCCTTCACCCTATGTGTCGATCTGCCAGCGGGGCAGCCGACGCAGGCTTTGGACGGGCAGGAGACGGCGGCGCCCGTTCTGGCCCGGCGGCTTCGCGTCCTGGCCGTCGACGATCACGAGATCAATCGCCGCACGATCTCGCTCGTGCTTCAGCCGCTGGATGTCGATCTGACCACGGCCTCGGACGGGCATCTGGCGCTGGCGCTGTTGTCGGAGAAGGCGTTCGACGTGGTGCTGATGGATGTGAACATGCCCGGCATCGACGGCAATGAGACGACACGGCGCTTGCGCGCATCGGACGGGCCCAATGCGGACGCCCCTGTGATCGGGTTCAGCGCGGGCACGGAGGCCGAACAGGTGCAGGCCTGCTACGCTGCCGGCATGACGGACTGGCTGGCCAAGCCGCTGGAGCCGAAGAAGCTCTACGACGCCTTGCACCGGGCGACATCGGCTGCAGTTCAGCCGAAGGCGGCCTAACCCAAGGTTGCAAACCAGGGACGCAGGCGGGTCAAGGCGTCCTCGATTTCCGGCGTCGAGACGGCGAAGCTGAAACGGATGAAATGGTGGCCTTCGACAGGGTCGAAGTCGACGCCGGGCGCGGTGGCGACGCCGGTGTCGCGCAGCAACTGCTCGCAGAACGCCACGCTGTCGTTTGTGAGATGGCCGATGTCGGCCCAGATATAGAAGGCGCCGTCCGGCGGCGCGATCTTGCGCAGACCGAGCGCTGGCAAGGCCTCCAGCATGAGCTGGCGGTTGCGGGCGTAGGTCTGGATATGGGCTTCCAGCTCATTGATCGCGTCCATGGCGACAAGACCGGCGTGCTGGCTGAGGCTGGGGGGCGTCAGGAACATGTTGCCGATATAGGCGCGGGTGGCGTCGATCCGGTCCTCTGGGACCAGCAGCCAACCCAGGCGCCAGCCCGCCATGCTCCAGTATTTGGAAAAGCTGTTGATGACCACGGCGTCCGGCGCGAACTGCAGCATTGAAGGCGTCGGGCCGACGTAGCTGAGACCGTGATAGATCTCGTCCGAGACGATGGCGATGTTTCGCGCGCGGCAGACCTCGGCGATGGCGGCCAGCTCGGCGTCCGGGATGATGGTGCCGGTCGGATTGGCGGGGCTGGCGATGATGACGCCGGCAGGGGCTGGATCCAGCGCCTGGAGTTGGGCGGCGGTCAGCTGGAAGCGGGTGTCGGGACCGCAGGCGATCTCCACGGGCTCAAGATGAAGGGCGCGCAGCGTGTTGCGATAGGCGACGTAACCGGGCCGGGCCAGGGCGATCCGGTCGCCGGGTTTGAACAGGGTGCTGAGCGCCAGCACCAGCGCAGGAGAGGCGCCGCTGGTCAGCAGAATGCGGTTGGGATCGACGGCGACACCGTAACGCTCGTCGTACAGGCGCGCGATGCGCGTGCGCAGATCGGGACTTTCCCAATAGCCCATCGCATCGGCGTCCAGCACCTGATGCGCTCGCGCGATGGCAGCGGCGGGCGCGCCCGTGGAGGGCTGGCCAAACTCCATATGGATGATCAAACGGCCTTCGGCCTTCAACTGATGCGCCAGGCGGCTGACGGAGATGGCGCGGAACGGTTCGACGGTCATTGAAGGGCGTCCGCCAGGCGCAGGAAGCCCGCGACGTCGATGGTTTCGGCGCGGGCGTCGGGCTCAATGCCAGATGCCTCGCACAGGGCGGCGCCGCCCAGTTGTTTCAGGCTGGAGCGCAGCATCTTGCGGCGCTGGCCGAAGGCGGCGGCGGTGACGCGTTCCAACTTCTTCAGACGTTCCGGCGACGGGCGCTCATCCAGCGGAACCAGGTGGACCACGGCCGAGGCCACCTTGGGCGGTGGCGTGAAGGCGGCGGCGGGCAGATGCATGACGATGCGGGCGGTGCAGACGGCCTGGGCGATAACCGCCAGACGGCCGTAGGCGTCCTCGCCTGGCCCCGCGGCGACGCGCTCGGCCACTTCCTTCTGAAACATAAGGGTCAGGCTGTGCGGCAGCCACGGGCCGGTCAGCCATTTGATCAGCAGGGGCGTCCCGACATTGTAGGGTAGGTTGGACACCAGATGGGTCGGGCCGGAGACCAAATCCGCCTCCTTCACCTTCAGCGCATCGGCTTCGACGATGGTCAGGCGGCCGGAGCCGTCGTCCAGTTCGGTGAGCAAGGGAATGAAGCGCGGATCCTTTTCCACCAGGACCACGGGGCCGGCGTCGGATTCCAGCAGGGCGCGGGTCAGGCCGCCGGGACCGGGGCCGACCTCGATCACAGCGCGGCCCTCAAACGGACCGGCCAGACGCACGATCTTGCGAGTGACGTTCAGGTCCAGCAGGAAATGCTGTCCGAAGCTTTTCTTGGCCGAAAGGCCGTGGGCGTCGAGGGTTTCGCGGAGGGAGGGAAGGTCGGTCACACGCCCTGTTAGCGCGCGGCGCGGGCCGCCGCCATCTCCGATGCCAGGCGAATGGCGGCGATCAGGCTGTCCGGACGTGCGACGCCCTTGCCGGCGATGTCGAAGCCGGTGCCGTGATCGGGCGAGGTGCGGATGATCGGCAGGCCGAGGGAGACGTTGACCCCGCCCCAGAAGTCCAGCGTCTTGACCGGGATCAGGGCCTGGTCGTGATACATGCAGATGGCGGCGTCATAGGTCGCGCGCGCCTCGTCGTGGAACATCGTGTCGGCGGGTCTGGGGTCGGTGATGTCGATGCCCTCGGCGCGAAGCTGTTCGGCGACAGGGATCAGGATGTCGAGTTCATGCAGGCCCAAGGCGCCGCCTTCGCCCGCGTGGGGATTCAGCGCCGCCATGGCCAGGCGCGGGCGGGCGATGGCGAAGTCGCGTTTCAGGCTTTCATAGACCACGCGGGCGGTGCGGGCGACACGCTCGGCCGTGACCAGTTCCGGCACCTGATCCAGGGCGACGTGAATGGTGACGAGACAGGCGCGCAGATTTTGGGCCGTCAGCATCATCACCGGGCCGCGCGTACCGGAGTATGGCGCATCGGCCGTCAGTTCTGCGATGAACTCGGTATGGCCGGGAAAGCGAAAGCCCGAGGCGTACATCGGCGCCTTGGCGATCGGGGCGGTGACGACGCCGGACGCCTCGCCGGACAGGGCGAAGTTGACCGCCTCCTCGATGCCGTCCGCCACGGCCGAGGCATTGGCCGGATCGGGCGATCCGACCAAGACCGGCGCGGGGAGGGGGCGATGGATGACAGGAAGGGCGGAGCCGAATAGGCCGCCGACGTCACCGGGAACCCCGATCTCGGCCACGGGAACACCCTGCGTCCGCATCAGCGCCGCGTCGCCGATGACGGCGAAGGCCGTCTGGTCGGCGCGCAACGCTTTCCAGGCGGCGGCCACGATCTCCGGCCCGACGCCGGCGGGTTCGCCCAGCGTCAGAACCAGAGGCGCGACCGCTGGGCTCATTTGAACTCGATCAGGGCGTCGCTGCGCAGGTCGCGCAGATAGCGGCGCTCCAGCACGGCCAGGTTCTGGGCGCGCAGACGGTTTTCGACCTGCTGACGGTTCGGCGCTTCCGGCCCGCCGACGCGACGACCGCAGACGGCGACCAGGTGCAGGCCCAGCGGGGTGCGGATCGGCGTCGAGACCGAGCCGATTTCGCCGGTGCGCGCGAACTGCTGGAACTGGGGCGCCAGGTTGGCGACATCGGATTCGCCGAGGTCAGCGCCAAGGACGCCCTGGGTCGCGCGGGCCTGGGAGATGATGTTGTCGCACGTCAGGCCGTTGCGCAGACCTTCCAGCTTGGCGGTCGCGGCCGCGACATCGGCCTCCGATGCGGTTTCAGGCAGTTCGACCATGACCTGTTTCAGCGAAACCAGGCTGGTCGAGGCGCCGTCACGCTTGTCGCGGAGGTAGAGGATGTAGACGCCGCCATCGACGACGATGGGGTTGGACAGCTGGCCCGGCTGGAGCTGTTCCAGCACTGACTGCACAGCCGGCTGGAGCGAGTCCTTTACGACCCAGCCCGCATCGCCTGGGACGCGGGCGCTGGCCGAGGGGGCGGCGGAGAATTGCTGAGCGACGGCCTGGAACGGCGCGCCCTGGATGATCTGCTGCACCAGCTGGCGGGCGCCGTTCAAGGCTGCCTGCGCGCCGCCGACGCGGGCGGCGTCGATGTAGATTTCCCCGAGCAGGAACTGGGGCTTGGAGGCCGCCTCGTTCAGCCGACGGACTTCCTGATCGACCTGAAGGGTGCTGGCGCGGGCGCGGCTGTTGAAGCGGCCCGGGATCAGCTGGCTCCAGCCGATCTGGGTGCGCAGATTGTCGCGGAAGGCGGCGGGCTGGATGCCGCCCTGTTGCAGGAACTGCATGTAGGCCTGCGGCGTCGTGCCTGCGGCGCGGGCCATTTCGGCGATCTCGCCGTCGATTTCCTCGTCCGTGACCTTCAGGCTCTCGAACTTGGCCATCTCCTGATCTTTGAGGCGATCCTCGATCAGGGCGTTCAGGGCGGCCTGCTGAATGGAGGGCAGGTTCTGCTCGGTCGGCTGGACCTGGGACGAGGCGATCAGCATCAGCATACGCTGGCGCAGGTCGTAGCCGGTGATGATCTTGTCGTTGACCGTGGCGACGATGCCGTCGGCCATTTCGAACTGAGGCTCGGCGCGCGCCGTCGTCGGCGCCTCTTCAGCCGCAGGATTCGGCGCGCCGGCCGCAGGGCCCTGCGCGGGCGTGAGGGTCTGTGCCGGAGCGGGCGCCGTCTGGGCATAGGCCGAACCGGCGAGGAGGACTGCCGCGAGCGCAGCCCCCGTCGAATAACGCATCAAACCCATTGGTCGTCCTGATTCCTCACAGCGGTCCGCCAGCCAGGCCGGCAGGCGGTCGCGCCCCGTAAAGCGTCATGCTCAACGCATATCGCCCTGTCCATAACCTGAACCTCCGAAAGTGGCGAGGTTTAGGCGCACATAGATGCCTTCCGACGGTCCGCCGGGCCGGGCGCGGGTGTTGTCGCGCCGATAACCCAGTTCGAACCGCAGGCAGTCGTCGTCGAACAGCACCCCGACTTCGGATCGCGTGATCTCGTTCTGGTCCAGATCGGCGATGCCGGCGACGGTAAAGCCCCAGTTCTGGAAGACGAACTGCTGGCCCGCCAGCTGGACGAATTCGTAGTTGCGGTTCAGCGGCCCGTCGACGGGGTTGGACTGATCCAGAATGTAGCTGACGGTCGCCAGGTTGCGGCGACCCCAGCGGCCGTCCAGCGCCGCCTCGGCGCGGCGCACCTCGCCCGAACCGTCCACCGTGGCGTGGAACCAGCTACGGATGCGATCCGACGGCGAGAAGTCGCCCTGGACCACCCAGTCGGAGGTTTGTGAGGCCAGACCCGTCGGGTCATAGAGACGCGCGGGATCGTCGGGAATCGACGTTCGGAAGTCGTCCTGCTGGTCGAAGCGATAGCTGCGTCCCACGAACAGGCTGGCCTTGCGACCTTCAGCCCAGCGGATGGTGGCGCGACCGCCCGCCGTCACGCGCGCGCCGCCTTCCAGCAGATCATAGCCGGAGAAGCGATCCATGCGGAACAGCGACGACTCGTCCAGCTCCAGAACCTGCGAGTCCTCGATGGGAATGCGGCGGTCCAGGCTGACCTTGTTGGAGACCGAGAACTGGCCCACCGGTTCCAGGATGATGTCGGCGTCGGCGATGCGTTTGATCAGGGGATAGGTGACGTCCACGCCCGCGCTGAACCTGGACCGGCTCACCGTCTCGTCGCTGTCGACGCCCATCATCGGCGGCAGGTCAGACATGGAATAGAGATCGACGCGCGTATCGACGAACGGCTCCACGCGCATGCCGACAGGAAGGATGATCGCCCGTCGCCATTCGACTTGGCCCGTGATGCGGCGGCTGTCCACGCCAGCCAGACCTGTCGTGACGGGCGGGACGATCTCCGGATTCAGGATCGGCGCGCCAACAAAGGCGTCGCGATAAAGGGAGACGGCCGAACCCTTCAAGCGCAGCCGGCCGCCGAAGACCAGTTCGCGCGGCTCCCAGCGGGCATCGATCAGCGGAGCGACGAAGGGCAGGGTGTCGTCGTCCTCGAATACCTTGAAGCCGTTTGCGTCGCGGAAGTCCGTCGCGGCGAAGGCCGGATCGAGGCGCAGGCTCTGGATCGAGAAGGCCGCGACCGAAACGTAAGACCGATCGGTCTGATGTTCCGCGTAGATCTGGCTGATCAGACGACGGCGGTCGCCGTAGTAGAGGCCGTTGTCCTGATAGGGAGAGCGCACGTCGTAGCGATCGAACAGCGTCTTGTCCGAGGTGCGCTCGGCCGTGAAGCCGAACCGCCATGGGCCATCCGGATCGAACTCGCCGTGCGACAACAAATAGCTGCGATGTTCGCGATCGCCGAACTTGACGTTGCTTTCGAAGTCGCCGTCGCCGTCCCGATCGAAGTCGCCGAACTCGCGCTCGTAGGTATAGCCGCCGCGCGCCACGATCATGCCGTTGGCGAACCGTCGCCGCCATTGCAGGTTCAGCAGCGGCGCGACCTTCGTGTTGATCTGCGGGCTGATCAGCCAGTCCTCGGACGGCGACACGACACGCAGATAGGGAACCTCGACGGAAACGCCGCGACCCTCGTCATAGTTGACGATAGGCACCAGGAAGCCCGAGGCCCGCTCCACCGAGGGATCGGGGTGGGCGAAAAAGGGCGTGTAGAAGACGGGCACCGGCCCGATATAAAAGACGGCGTTGCGATACAGGATCGCGCGCAACTGCTCGTCCTGCGTCACCTTTTCCGCCTGGATCGAGATTGTCGGCGTCTTGGGACCGCCATCGTCGCAGATCGGGCAGGGTGTGAAGCGAGCGTAGTTCAGTTCGCTGACATTCTCGCTGCGGCGCACAGCCGTTGCAGCCATCAGACTGGCGCCGTTAGCCAAACGCGTGGCGAAATCCACGGCGACGCCGGTCTCCAGATTTTCATCCAGCTCGAGACGGCTGGCGTAGACCACGGTGCCATCGGGCGCGATGGCCTCGACGCGGCCTTCGGCCGTCGCTGAACCGGCGTTCAGATCATAGGACAGGTTCTCGCCGCGCAGCACATGGCCGCGCGTCCGGACATAGGCGCGGTTCTCGGGCGTGCCGCTGACGATGATGTTGTCGCCTTCGCGACGCGCATTGTCTGCGTCGACATAGACCGCTTCGGGCGGCAGGCCGTCGGAAGGCGCGGCTGCGGCCGCCGGGGTGGATTGCGCCCATGCAGGCGTCGCCAAGGGTGCGCAGGCGACCAGAGCCGCACCGGCGAGAAGCCTTGCTTTGAAAGCGTCGAAGCGCCGATCACCCTGCATAGGCCATCCGTAGTCTGAGAAGCGAGCGCCCGATTAGCCGTCTTCGGTATAGAACAGCAAGGTCAAGGCTGCGAGCGCCGTAAGAACAGGCGGCAGCCAGGCGGCGACGAAGGGCGCCACGACCTCGGCCGATCCCATCGCCGACGAGAACTGGTTCAGGAAGAAGAAGGCGAAGCCCAGCACGACGGCCGCCACGCTCATGCGCGCCAGGTCGCCCAGCCGCATCAGCCGCAGCGAGAAGGCGGCGGCCAGGATGGACATGGCCGCGAACACCAGCGGCGTGGCCAGAAGTTGCTGGAACCGCAGGCGATAGGCGGTGGAGGTGAAGCCCGCGTTTTCGATTCGGCTGATCTGGTTGGGCAGCGACCAAAAGGGCGTGGCCTGCGGTCGGGCGAAACGATCAAAGGCCTCGTCGTCCGCCAAGCTGGAAACCAGGGTCAGGCTGGAATAGGTGACGGCGCGCTGGCCGATCTGGGCGCCGACCGCATCGGTCAGGCGCCAACTGCCGGCGTTCAGAGAGGCCGACTTGGCATCGATCCGCTCGGAGAAGGTGCGGCCGCCGCCGGGTGCGGTCGTGTAGATGAAGAAGCTGACGTTCAGCAGTCGCGCGTTGGCGCGGTCCTGCTGGCCGGCTCGGATGATCATCTGGCGCTGATCGTCGCCCTCGCGCAGCCAGATCGCCTCCTTGGGGTCGCCGCCGGGCGCCGTACCGGAAATCCGCGCGCGCTCGCGTTGCCACAGGCCGTCGCCGGCCGACGCCATCGGACCTAACACCGTGACGGTCAGGATGCCCAGGACGAAGGCCATGCCGGCCGCCGGCAGGACAAAACGCCAGGCGGAGACGCCCGCCGCGCGCATGGCGATCAGTTCGCTGCGGCGGTTCAGGCTGATGAAGGCCGACAGGGTGCCGAACAGGAAGACGAACGGCATCAACTGCACGATGACCGACGGCGACTTCAACAGCACCAGGCCGAAAATGCGGACGGCCGACAAATCCTGGGCCGAGCCGACGCCGCGAGAGACCTCGACGAAGTCGATCAGCATGACCAGGGCCGAGATCACGGCCAACGCCACGCCCAGCGACTTCAGCTGCTGGACCAGCACATAGCGTTCGATCCCACCCAGACGGGGGATATGCGGCGAACGACGGACGGAGGCGGCGACGGCGGTCATGCGAACTTGGCCTTCAGATCGCGAAGGGCGGCGGTGGTCCGGCTGCGACGCGGCTTCAGCGCGCGGAACAGAACCCTCAGAGCGACGACGATGGCCACGACCGGCACGACGTATTGGAGCACGTTCATCCAGCCGTTCCAGGCGCTGGCGGCGACAAGGCCGTAGCCGATGACGCGCAGGACCAGGAACAGGCCCGCCGCCTTGGCGATGCGCAACGTATAGCCGGTGCGGCTGAAGGCGCCGCCCAAGATGGCGGAAAGCGCCAGGGCCATGGCGACCATGGCATAGAGCGGCGAGGCCAGCCGCGAATGCGCCTCGGCCAGCAGTTCGCCGCGCGAGCCGGCGACCTCGAGCACCTTGGCCGTCGGGTTCAGCAGCTGGCGCAGATAGAGGTCGGTCGGCTTGTAGCGAATGGTGTCGGTCACCCCGACGAAGGGCGCGAGGGAGAAATCGTATCGCCCGAACGACAGCGTCTCCAGCACGCCGCCCGACGAATAGCGCTGGGCCGAGCCGTCGATCATGGTCAGGATGGGAATGCCGCCGGCATCGCGGCTGAAGCGCGCTTCGGACGCGTTCCAGGTCGTGACCTTGTCCTTGTCGTCCAGATAGACGAACAGGTTCTTCAACAGACCGTTCTGTTCGATCTGCTGCACATAGACGGTCAGGCCGTCAGGCCCCTGAACGAACTGGCCTTCTTCGACCAGGAGAGCGGCGAGGTCGGTGCGAATGTCGAACGCCTGACGCCGCGCCTCCTGCTGCGCCCAAGGCAGAATGAAGACGTTGACCAACAGCGTGACCAAGGCGACCAGCACCGCGATACGGGCGGCCGGCGATATGACCTGCCACCGGGTCATGCCCCCCGCGAAGGCGGCCGTCAGCTCCTGTTCGCGTTGCAGACGGGTCAGGGCGATCAGGGCGCCGACGAAAAGGCCGATGGGCAGAATCACCGACAGCAGTTGCGGCAGGGCGAGCAGGGTCAGCTTGACCATGATCCACACGCTCTGACCCCGCTCCACGATGACCTGGAGTTGGTCGAGGCTTTGGCTCAGAATCCCGATTCCCGCCAGCGCTGCGCACGCGGCGATCACAGGAAACAGGATCTGACGAAAAAGGTATCTTTGAATCAGGGTCATGGGCGGATGGACTTCGCCCGGTTGCAGGCGGCGACATTGAGGCGCATCTAGTAGCACATCAGGGCGCGTCCGCGACAAGCAGACGCGCCGTTGTCATTTTGCTGTTTGCAGACGCCGGGTGGGGCCTGGCTGGAGTTGATTGAATGAAGATCGAATTCGTCGCCGCCGTGGACGCCGCCGAAATCCTGGCCGTTCCGGTTTTTGAAGATCGCAGCTTCACCGCCGCCGGGACCGCGCTGGACGGCAAGGCCAACGGCGCGCTGACCAAGGCGGCGGGCAAGGGTCGTTTCACCGGCAAGGCAGGACAGAGCCTGAGCATCGCCGCGCCGGCGGGCGTCGAGGCGGACGCCGTGCTGCTGGTGGGCGCGGGCGCCAAGGACAAGCTGGATGACCTGGCGGTCGAGGCCTTCGGCGGCAACGCCTATGCGGCGGTCAAGCTGTCGGGCGCCGAGGTGTTGACGATCGACGCTTCGGATCTGTCGCCTGAGCAGGCCGCCCGCGTCGGTTTCGCCGCGCGTCTGGCCGCCTATCGCTTCGACAAGTATCGCACGACGCAAAAGGCCGACAAGATTCCGTCGATCACCACCATCCGCGTGGTCACGACCGACCTGCGGGGCGCCGAAGCCGCGCTGGAGCCGTTGTCAGCGGTGGCCGACGGCGTGATCTTCGCGCGCGACCTGGTGTCCGAACCGGCCAACGTCCTGTATCCGGCCGAGTTCGCCAAGCGGGTGAAGGCGCTGGAGAGCCTGGGCTTGGAGGTCGAAATCCTCGGCGAGGCCGAGATGGAGAAGCTGGGCATGCGTACCCTGTTGGGCGTGGGCCAGGGCAGCCGTCGCGAAAGCCAGCTTGCGATCATGAAGTGGAACGGCGGCGAAGCCGGCGCTCAGCCGCTGGCCTTCGTCGGCAAGGGCGTCTGCTTCGACACCGGCGGCATCTCGATCAAGCCGGCGGACGGCATGGAAGACATGAAGTGGGACATGGGCGGCGCGGCCGCCGTGACCGGCACCATGATCGCCCTGGCCAGCCGCAAGGCCAAGGCCAACGTCATCGGCGTTCTGGGCCTGGTCGAAAACATGCCGGACGGCAACGCCCAGCGTCCGGGCGATGTGGTTGTGTCCATGTCGGGTCAGACGGTGGAGGTCATCAACACCGACGCCGAAGGTCGCCTCGTTTTGGCCGACGCCCTCTGGTACACCCAGGAGCGTTTCAAGCCGAAGTTCATGATCGACCTGGCCACTCTGACGGGCGCGATGATCGTGGCCCTGGGTCTGGATTACGCCGGCGTCTTCTCGAACTCCGACGATGTCGCCGACCCGATCCTGGCCGCGGCCAAGAAGGTCGGCGAGAACTTCTGGCGCATGCCGATCCCGGCCATCTACGAGCAGCACATCGATTCCAAGATCGCCGATGTGAAGAACACCGGCAACGGCCGCGCCGGTGGGTCGATCACCGCCGCCCTGTTCCTGCAACGCTTCACCAACGGCGTGCCGTGGGCGCACCTGGACATCGCCCCGACGGCCTGGGCCAACAAGAGCCCCAGCCCCACCGTGCCGGAAGGCGGCGTCGGCTTCGCTGTGCGGACTCTGGACCGGATGGTCGCGGATTCCTACGAAGGCTGATCGGTCGGGAGGTAGAGCCGGGTGAGCGACAAGCCCGAAATCTGGTTCTATCACCTGGAGCGTTCATCGCTGGATCAGGTGCTGCCAACCCTGCTCGAAAAGACGATCGAGCGGGGGTGGCGCGCCATGATCAAATCATCGCATTCGCATCGTCTGGACGAGGTCGACGAGACGCTGTGGACGTTTCGCGATGACAGTTTCCTGCCGCACGGCCGGGCCGACCAGCCCCATGCCGAGCGCCAGCCTGTGCTGTTGAGCGAGACAGGCGAGAACCTGAACGGCGCTCAGGCGCTGTTCATAGTCGACGACGCAGAACTGGGCGGGACGGAAGGGTTCGAACGATGCTTCATTATTTTCGACGGTCGCGACGAGCCGGCTTTGCAACACGCGCGGGGACGCTGGAAGGCGCTGAAGGGGCAGGGCGCGAACCTGGCCTATTGGCGTCAAACGGACGAAGGGCGCTGGGAAAAGGCGGCCTGATCGGACTGGTTCTGCTGGCCGGTTGCTCCACGCCGGTCTCCGAGGCGCCTGCGCCGCGCGCGGTCGAGCAGGCCCAGTTGAATCCGCCCGTCGGCAGCCGGATGCCGACCGCCCAGACGGAGGACGTGTGCAAGGCCGGCGAGATGCAATATCTTGTCGGCAAGTCCCGGACCGAAATCCCAGTGCCCGTGGACGTCGTCAACCGGCGCGTGACCTGCACCACCTGCCCGGTGACGCAGGACTTCTCCGCCTATCGTCTGAACATCTTCTACAACGAACAGACCGGCATCATCGAACAGGTCCGCTGCGGCTGACCTCGACGCAAGGAGACGACCATGAAGATTATCGTGAGTACACTGTTGGCCGCTGGCGCCTTGGCCGTGTCGGCCTGCGCGCCTGTCCACACCGCCGAGCCTGCGCCCGGATCGGACACCGCCTTCAAGGCGTGCAAGGTTTCGGATTATCAGAGTTATGTCGGCCGCAACCGTTCGACCATCCCGACCGCGCCCGCCGGCCAGACCTTCCGTGTGCTGTGCACCACCTGCGCCGCGACCATGGACTATCGCGAGAATCGGGTGAACTTCGTCTATGACGAGGCGGCCAACATCGTGCGCGAAGTGAAGTGCGGTTGAGCGTTAGCGCCCCACCGTATCGCCCGGCCACAGCGGTCCGCTGAACTTCGCCGCCAGATAGTCCATGAAGGCCGTGACCCTGGCCGGGCGCGGTCCTCCGCTGGGCGCCACCAGATGCAGGGCGATGGGCGGCAGCCGCCAGTCGGTCATCACCGTCTCGAGATGGCCATCGGCGACGTCCTTCCAATAGATGAAGTCCGGCTGGGGAAAGAGCCCCAGACCCGCACACAACGACGCCGTCAGGGCGTCGGAGTTGTTGGCGCGCAACGGCCCGCGCGGATGCACGACCACTTCTTCACCCGCCTCATTGCTGAACCGCCAGGTGTCCGGGCTGGGCATGTAGGCGTAGCCGAGGCAGGCGTGACGGGCCAGATCGTCGGGATGAGTGGGGCGGCCCCGCTGATCGAGATAGGACGGCGAGGCCACCAGGGCGCGGGCCACAGGCCGCAGTTTGCGCGCCGTCAGCGAGGAATCGGCCAGGGCGGCGATCCTCAGCGCGCAATCGAAGCCGCCGCCGACCAGATCGATGACCTCGTCCGACAGGTGCAAATCGACCGATACGTCGGGGTGGGTGGCGAGGAACTCGGGCAGGGCCGGGGCCACATAGGCCATGCCGAACGACATGGGCGCCGCCAGTCGCACCAAGCCGCGCGGGGTGACGGACATGTCCAACGCCTCCGACACCGCGCCCTCGGCCTCGGCCAGCATGTGGGCGGCGCGGGCGGCCAGGGTTCGGCCTGCATCGGTGAGGGCGAAGCGGCGCGAGGTGCGGTGAAGCAGGGTGGTCTTCAGCTGCTGTTCCAGGCGCGTGATCGCCTTGGATACGGTGGCCTTGGATAGGCCCAGCGTCTCGGCTGCGCCGGAGAAGGACTGGTTGTCGGCCACCTTGGCGAAGATGGCCAGGGCCTCCAGATCGGGCAGGCGGGACATGGGCGGCCTTGCGTCCTGAAACGATGAGTTTCGGTTGTTTCTATTTCTGATCGGTCGCCGATCTCTATCTTGGCGTCAAGCAAAGGCGTCGGACGGTTCCGATGCGAAAGGACGAGTGCGATGATCGAGCGCAGACCATTTGAATCTCTCGGCGGCGCCAACCACGGCTGGCTGAACGCCAAACACCATTTCTCCTTCGCCAACTACTATGATCCCAAGCGGATGAGCTGGGGCAATCTGCGGGTCTGGAACGACGACGAGATCGCCGCCGGAACGGGCTTCCCGCCGCATCCGCACGCCGACATGGAGATCATCACCTATGTCCGCGATGGGGCCATCACCCATGAGGACAGTTTGGGCAACAAGGGCCGCACTGTCGCGGGCGATGTGCAGGTGATGAGCGCCGGCACCGGCATTCGGCACGCCGAATACAACGCTGAGCCGGATTTGACGCGGATCTTCCAGATCTGGATCGAGCCGACCCGGCGCGGCGATGCGCCGAGTTGGGGCACCAAGCCCTTCCCCAAGGGCGAGCGGTCGGGCCAGTTCGTGGTCCTGGCTTCGGGCTTCGAAGGCGACAAGGACGCCCTGCCGATCCGCACCGATGCGCGGATCGTGGCGGCGACGCTGAAGGCGGGCGACAGCGCCGACTATCCGCTGGGCGTTGCGCGGCGGGCCTATCTGGTGCCGGCAAAGGGCGAGGTCGAGGTCAATGGCGTCCGGCTGAACGCCCGTGACGGCGCGGCCATCGCTCAGGAGGATGTCGTGACGGTCAGGGCGCTGTCCGACGCCGAGATTGTGCTGGTGGACGCCGCCTGATTTTCGGATCAAGCTTCACGGTCGGACCCGGTCCGACCGTGAACAACCGCATCAAAAAGGCGAGGAAAGAGAATGTTCAATCAAGTGAATGGCTGGTCTTCCCGCGCCCTGGCGGCGCTCAGGATCGTCGCCGGTCTGTTGTTCCTGGCGCATGGCGTCATCAAGGTCTTCGGCTTCCCGGCCGGGGCCGAACCCGGTCAGCAGGAGCTGCTGTCGCTGTTCGGCATCGGCGGGGTGATCGAGCTGATCACGGGCTTGCTGCTGATCCTGGGCCTGTTCACGCGTCCGGCCGCCTTCATCGCCTCGGGCCAGATGGCCGTGGCCTACTGGATGTTCCACTTCCCCAGCAGCCCCTATCCGGCGGTGAATGGCGGCGACGCGGCCATCCTGTACTGCTTCATCTTCCTGTACATCTTCACCGCCGGCCCAGGCGCGTGGAGCATCGACAATCGAACCGCAAAACGGTTCTGATCTTTAAGAATGAAAATAGCCGCCGCGCTGTCCTGCGCGGCGGCTTTTTCATGCCTTGAGGCTCGCGGCCCAGTCGGCGGCGCGCACCAGGCTGTCGACGATGCCCGGTTCCGATGAGGCGTGGCCGGCGTCGCCGACGATGTCCAGATGGGCCTCGGGCCAGGCGCGATGCAGCGCCCAGGCGCCTGAAATCGGCGTCACCACGTCGAATCGGCCCTGCGCGATCCAGCACGGGATATGCCGCATCCGGTCCACATTCTTCAGCAGCCATCCGTCCTCCTCGAAGAAGCCGGCGTTGGTGAAGAACCAGTTCTCGATCCGCGCGAAGGCGACGGCGAAGTCGGGCTCAGCGAACTTGTCCGGCCGGGCGTTTGGCCCCTCGACGCTGACGGTTTCGCCCTCCCAGCTGGACCAGGCGACGGCGCATCGCTCGCGCTCGGCGACGTCATCGCCGATCAGCCGCTTGTAGTAGGCGGCCATCAGGTCGCCGCGCTCCGCTTCGGGGATAGGGGCGATGAAGCGTTCCCAGGCGTCCGGGAAGATCATCGAGGCGCCGTCCTGATAGAACCAGTGCAACTCCTTCTTCGTCAGCAGGAAGATGCCGCGCAGCAGCAGCGCGATGACCCGCTCGGGATGGGTGATGGCGTAGGCCATCGACAGGGTCGAACCCCAGGACCCGCCGAACACGACCCATTTGTCGACGCCGCACAGCGCGCGCAGCCGCTCGATATCGTCGATCAAAGTCCAGGTCGTGTTGTCTTCCAGCGAGGCGTGGGGTCGCGACTGGCCACAGCCGCGCTGGTCGAACATGATGATGCGATAGACGGCGGGATCGAAGAAGCGGCGCATGCCCGGATTGACCGCACCGCCTGGTCCGCCGTGAAGGACCAGAACCGGCAGGCCGTGCGGATTGCCGGACTCCTCGTAATAGATTTCATGCACGCCTTCGGTCGGCATCCAACCCGAGGCATAGGCCTCGATCTCAGGGTGGAGCACACGACGCGGCTCGGCGGGCGTGGGGAAGGCCATGGATGCTTGGTCTTTCTACGAGGAAATCAGGGGCGAGAACGCAAGGCCGCAAGGGCCAGGCAGAGCCAACCGGCGATCATCAGAAGGCCGCCGATCGGGGCCACGGCGCCGAACGCCGGCACGCCGAGAAAGGCGATCGCCGCCAGGGCGAGGCAGAAGATGAGGCCGCCGATCGATCCGAGCCAGCCCGCAAGCCGCGCCAGCCCGCCGCCACTTGTCCATTGGGCGCAGGCGAAGGCGAAGACGGCGTGGACGATCTGATACTGGGCGCCGGTGGTCAGCAGGGTCTTGATCTGCGGCCCGGCGCCATGCGCGGCGAAGGCGCCGAGCGCCACGGCCAGGGCGCCGTTCAGGGCGGCGAAGACGATCAGGTTGCGACTCACTGTCATTTCGAAACCCTAGACCGCCCGTTCGTCGATGTCTGCGACCCAGGAGGGTTAACCGACACGCGGTAGCGGCGTCAGGTGGCTGGCCATGGCCGAGGCGGCGGCCTTGACGCCCCTGCGTACCGCCGCTTCGTTGGCGGGGGCGGGCGCGCGCAGTAGGCCGATCGACGGCGTCAGCGGCCCATCCGGCAGGTCCGAGAGCACGCGATAGAGAAGATAGGAGCCGGCGTCCTCTTCAATGTCGGACGAGGCGTCGGCCTGCAGCCCGGCGGCGGTCAGGGCGCGAACCATGTCGGCGACGGGCGCCGTGGTGCGGGCCACGCCCGGCCCGGTGCTGGACAGGCGGTGCTTGTAGTCGAGGGTGCGGTTTTCAGCGCGCATCTGGACCCGGAAGCCGGCACCCTTTTGCGTGCGTCCGACCAGGAGGACGGCCCTGCATTCCCCGCTGACGAGACGGGCGGCCAAGGTCGAGGCGAGTTCGTCGGGATCGGCGGCGGCGATGGGCACGGCGCGGGCCCCGCTGGGGCTCCAGATTTCGCCCGACAGATCCTCGACCAGATCCCATCCGTCATCGTCGCCGTCATAGGCGCAGATGATGATGCCAGGGCGGCGATCACCACTGGAACGACTGTCGATTTGGTTCATCGTGCCAGCCATAGCCCCATCCATGACAGTTCGGTGACGTGCAAGAGGCTGTAACTTCCCGACGCCGTCAAGTCCGCAAGAGTCTTAGCCCAGGTCGCCGACCGCCGCATCCAGCAACATGAAGGCGCGACCGCTGTCCGAGGCCAGGCTGGACTGCACTGCAGCACTGTCTCCGGCGCGGGCGGAAGCGTTCAGCATGACCGCGAAGTTGCGGACATAGCGTTCGGCGTCGGCACGCAGTTCGGCGTCGCTGAGGACGCGGCGAGACACGCTGCGGACAGCGGCCGGCGCGACGCGACGCACGATCTGACGCGCGGCGTCGGGGTCGCCACTGCTGAAGGCGCGGGCGGCCTCTTCGACGCGCGAGCGGGGCAGGAGGGCGTTGGGATCGACCCCCATGCGCCGGATGGCGGCGGCGACCCGGTCGGACAGGGCTTCGGCCTCGGCAGGCGAAGGGGAGGGCGTGTCCAACTCCAGCGGCGCCTCGTTGTCGTCGTCGCCGTCGATCAGATCGCTCCAGTCCAGGCCCTTGTCCGTCGCCGGCGGGGGCGTCTCTGCGGGCTCGAGCCGCAGGCGACTGCGCAGACCAAACCGGCGCTCCTCGGCGGGAGGCGAGGCGGGAGGCGTTGGGCGATCGGTCCGGCGCTCGGGACGAGGTTCGGGCCGGGCTTCGATCTCTGCGGCCGGCTCGCGACGACGCGCCGGCGTCGTATCGCCCGACACCACGCCCATCAGACGCACGGCCTCGGTCAGCATGTCGTAGTTTCGGCGCACGCGATCCTGGAAGCCGACATCCAGCGCCTCGGTGTCCTCGGCCGCCTTTCGCGAGGCGGCGGAAAGGGAGGCCAGGCCTTCCTCGACAGTGGCGCGCACGGCGTCGGCGCGGGCGCGAGCTTCCTGAGGCAGGCGCGCGGCGCGCTCGTCGATGTCGGCGACGGCGGTGTCAATTTCTGACAAGGCGCTGTTGAGACGTGCCACCAGGGTTTCCAGGCGGCTGACCATCCGCTCGCCGGTCTCTTCGACCAGGCCGGACGTTTCGGTGACGATGCGGCGGGCGTCGGCGATGCGGGCGTCGGCGGCTGTGTCGGCCTTTTGGGCTGCGTCGAACAAGGATTCGCCCAGGCGGTCGGTGCGCAGACGCGCCTGTTCGGCGGCGTCGGCGGCGGCGGCGCGTGAATCCTCGGCCGTGGCGCGCATCTGCTCCAGGGCGCGGCGCGTCTCTTCCATCAGGGCGTCGCGCGCCTCGGCCGCCAGGGCTTCGAAGCGATCCAGGGCGAGCTTGGTGGCGGAATCGAAGCCGTCGGCCTCGCGTTGCGACATATCGACGAGAGCGCGGAACTGGTCGGTGGCCGCCTCGACCAGATCGCGCATGGACACGACCGAGGTCTGGGTGGTGCGATCCAGATCGCCCGCGGCGCTGCGCGTGGCGGAGAGATGCTCGATCAGTTGAGCGCGCTGGCTTTCGACCTGGGCCGAAAAATCCTCCTGATCGGTGCGCAGGGCGTAGGCGGCGGTGACCAGGGCGGCGCGCTGCTGGCTGAGGCCTTCCTCGACGGACTGAATCTGCTCGGCGACGCCCGAACCTGCGTTCTCAAGTCGAATGGTCTGGCGCGCCAGATCGTCGGAGGCCACGCGGGCGGCGTCTTGGGCTTCACCAGCGGCGGCGGCGAGGTCGGCGGCGCGCGCGGCGAGGGCGGCCTCGGCTTCGCGAAGTTGCGCCTGAGCCAAATCAGAGGCGTCGGCGACCATGCGCGACTGACGCTCGACCGCGTCGATGACGCCCGACGCCTGCGTATCCAGATGGATGCCCAGGGTCTGCATCTGGTCGCGCTCGCGGCCCAGGTTTTCGGTGAGACGCCGTGCGGTGCGGCCGGCGTTCTCGGCCGCCTCGTTCAGGCGCGTTGTCTCCTGGGCCAGCGCCTCTCGAAGCAGAGCCATATCGTTGCGGGCACGTTCCGCCGCCAGGGTGGCGTGATCGATGTCGGAACGCAACGACTGAAGCACCTCGCCGGTCTGCTGGGCGGCCAGGGCGGTCGGGGCGACCAAGGCCTCGGCCAGTTGGCGGGCGCGACGGGTTTCTGCGGCCAGACCGGCGCCTTGTCGGACGGCATGGGCCAGCATGATGGCCAGGCCCGCAGGGGCCAAGGCGATCAGGGCGTAGATGGCGATTCGCAGCGGATCCAGTTCTGCCCCGCCGGCGCCGAACTCGTAAGCGGCCCAGGAGGCGACGCCGCCGATCCACAGAGCTGAGGCGACGCCCGCAATCACATAGGCGTGGCGCCCTGACGGCTCGCCCTGGGCCTTGGCTTGAACGGTTTTCACAGCCGGCGGTTTGGACAGCTCGAACGGCGCGGGCGGCTGACCGGCGGTGACGGCCATATCGACAGGAGCCTCTGGCGTCGGTTTCGCATTGACGGGGGCGGCGCCGCGTTCGGCGGCAAGGGCACGTTCCTTGGCCTGGCGCTGCTCTTCCAGCAGGCGACGGCGGCGGCGCTCCGACATCGGCGGCTCGAACGTCGGCTGCACGATCTCGAAATCGGGCTCGGGGATCGGGTCGAGCGAATGCGTCGCCTCCTCTACCGGCATTTCGTCCGAGGTCGACAGATCGACCGGCGCGACGGCCTCGTCGTCGGTCAGCTTCAGCGGCGGCCGTTTGGGAGACTTCATAAGCTCAAAAACTCGATCTCTACGCGGGCGTCCGACAGCGCCAATGAAACCCTAGAGCATGATCGATGCGGACGAAACCGACTCAAGCCCGCAACCTGTCGATGAACCGCGTCACGCAGCGCGCAAAGCGCCGCCGCGTTCAGCAGTCGCGCTTGGATTCGGACAGCAGCGTGGCGTTGGAACCGGTGTCGCGACACTCCACCACACGGCGCACTTCGCGGTCGCCGTGGTTGGGGTTGTGGGTGTCGACGCCGAACTGCGTCAGGACGGCGGCGGCCAGCAGGGCGATGAAGCCAGCGATCAGTTCGACAAGCGCCTGCATTCTACCCTCCCTCGCAGCCTGTACGGCTACGCTCCTTATGCGCCAAATCGGCGAACGTCACAATCCCGCCCTGAAAGATTGACCGAAGGACACGCGCGTGGAACGGAGGATGCAGGCGCTTCGACACCATGTCACGCGAATCAGACAGATAGGTCGCATGACTTTAGCCGGCGACAGTTACGAAGGCAGTCTGCTGGAGCCGGGGCCCGCCCTGTGGACGTCCGCCGTCGCGCACCGTTTTTCCGTGCTGATGGAAAACGAGGCCTATTTCGACGCCCTCTCGTCTGCGATTCACAAGGCTCAACGATCCATCGTGCTGTTGGGATGGCAGTTCGATCCACGCACCCATCTGGATCCGGAAACGCGACCCGGCGACAAATCGGCGGAAATCGGTCGCCAGCTGCGGATGCTGGTCAAGAAGAAGCCGGACCTGGATGTGCGACTGCTCATCTGGAAATCGCCGCTGCTGATCGCCGCGTCGCAAGGCTTCTATCCGCACAAGGCGCAGCGCTGGTTCCGTAAGCGGATGGTGGAGTTCCGGCTTGATTCCCCCGGTCCTATCGGCGCCTGTCATCACCAGAAGGTGGTGGTCATCGACGACAAGGTGGCCTTCTGCGGCGGCGGCGACATCTCGACCGATCGCTGGGATTCCGACGAACATCTGGACGGCGACCCGCGCCGCGCCCTGCCTAGCGGCCTGATCTGCAAGGCGCGTCACGAGGTGATGAGCGTGATGGACGGCCCTGCGGCGCGTGCGCTGGGCGATCTGGCGCGCGAGCGCTGGTTCAAGGCGACGTGGGAGCGCACTATCGCGGACGAGGTTGAGGACGATCCCTGGCCCGACGGCGTGCCGGTGCAGATGACCGACGTGCCCGTCGGCATCGCCCGCACCGAGCCGAAATGGTCGGGGCGGCAGGAGGTGCGCGAGAGCGAAGCCTTGCACCTGGAATCAATTCGGCGCGCCAAACGGCTGATCTATATCGAGAACCAGTATTTCACCTCGCCGGTCATCGCCGCCGCGCTGGCCGAACGACTGGCCGAGGTGGATGGACCGCAAGTCATCGTCATCTCGACCGCCAAGAGCCCGAGTTGGTTCGACAGCATGACCATGGACACGGCCCGGGCCGAGGTGCTGCACCGGCTGGAGCAGGCGGACAAATACAACCGCTTCTTCGCCTTCGCCCCGCTGACCGCCGGCGGCGACCGGATCATCGTCCATGCCAAGGTGACGATTATCGATGATCGGCTTCTGCGGATCGGGTCCACCAATCTGAACAACCGGTCGATGGGCCTGGATACAGAATGCGACATCGCCGCTGAGCCTGTCGACGCCGCCGGTCGGGCCTTCATCACGGCGCACCGTCACCGGACGATCGCCCATTGGCTGGGCGTCGCGACGGAGGACTATGCGGCGGTCGAGGGCGTCTTCGGCTCGGTGGGGCAGGCGATCTGCAACTTCGAAACCGATCGGCTGAAGCCGCTGGGCTCAGAGCCGCCGACGCGTATCCAGCGGATGTTCGCCGAATGGCAGTTGGGCGACCCGACGTCGTCCAGCGACGCCTGGCGGCCTTGGAAGCGTCTGAACCGTTCGCAACGCACGCGACCGGCGTCCGAGGGTGGTCAAGCGCCGGGTTGAACGACCTCGAAATCAACGATCAGCGGCAGGTGGTCCGAGGCGACGCGGGCCAGGGGCGAGAAGGCGGATCGCACCGCGCGGATGCGGATATGCGGGCTGACGAAACAGTGGTCGATGCGGATGGCAGGGAAGGCCGACGGGAAGGTCTTGACGCTGGGCTTCTGGCCCAACTGACGCTGGCAGTCCTGCAGGCTGCGGCACAGGGTCTGATAGGGGCGGGTGATCGAAGTGGCGTTGAAATCGCCCGCCAGCAGGATCGGTCCCTCGCATCCGCCGATCCAGCCGGATCCGGCCAACGCGGCGGCCTGAAGACGCTGCTCGCGTGGCACCAGGCCCAGGTGGGTATTCATGACGTTGACGGCCGTGCCGTCGATCTCGATTTCCGACCAGATCGCGCCGCGTGGTTCCAGCCCTGGAATGCCGCTCACGGTCGGCAGGGCGCCGGCGCGGATCAGCCGTTCGGGATGCGGGGTCAGGATGGCGTCGCCGTACTGTTCCGCCTCGACCCGCATCGCTGGATGGAAACGCGAGGTCATGGCCAGACCGTCGGCGATCGCCTCGGCCTGATCGACCCCGCCCGTGCGCGCGCGGCCCACGTCCAGTTCCTGCAGGCAGACGATGTCCGGCTCGAACTCGGCGATGACGGCGACGATCCGATCGACATCCAGGCGGCGATCTGTGCCGACGCAGCGGTGGACATTGTAGGTGAGAAGGCGAGGCATGAGCTGGCGGCTGTTTGAACTTTGACCGTGGGCTAGGCCTTCTGGCGCGCGAATGCGACCCCGATGCGACGATCAGAGCAGGATCAGATGATTGGGCAACTCATTGCGATTGTCAGCGCGCGGTGGAAAGTGGCGGGCCAGAACCTCGCAGCACAGACCGACGGCGGCGGCGAAGCCATCGACGGGGCGGTCGGCGCGCAGCTCGCGGGTCAGGACCGCGACGGCCTGAGCCCAGGCGTCCTCATCCACCTTGGCGTAGATGCCTTCATCGGCGATCAGTTCGACCTGATGTTCGTCCATGGCCGCGAAGATCAGCACGCCCGTGCGCTCGCGCGTGACATGGACGCCTTGGGCCAGGAACTGCTGCAAGGCCGCCTCCCTGACGCGGCCGCGCCTGACGCCGGCGGGCGTCACGAGACGGCGCACGGCCGGGATACGGGTCAGCAGAAAGACGCCGACGAAGACGACGGCCTGCGACAGGGCGTAGAGGCCCAGGGCCTGCGCCGTCGTGGCGTCCTGCGCGGCCTGGTGCGCCGCTTCCCAGCCATCGCCGGGCCAGCGAAGATCCAACACGAACGGAACGAAGACGGTTGGGGCCAAAAGCGCCATCGCTGCGGCCCAGGCCAGGCTGACGTCCACATAGGTCGAGACACGACGCGCGACGACGCAGAAGATTTCGCCCGACGTCTGACGCTCGGCCGCCGCTATGGCTTCGGCGATGCGGGTGCGGTCGTTGTCCGTGATCTGCATCACCATCCCCCCGACGCGCCGCCGCCGCCGAAACTGCCGCCGCCACCACCGAACCCGCCACCACCGAAGCCGCCGCCGCCGCCGCCCCAACCACCGCCGCCTCTGCCGGAGTTCCGCAGCACCTCTGACGCCGCCCACAGCAGGACCGAGCTGACATTGCTGCGCCGTCCGCGTCCGGACCTCATGGCGATCAAGAAGATGAACAGGAAAAGCCCGGCGATGATGACCAGCGGAATGACGGATTCGCCTTTGGTGTCGGATTGCTCGGCTGCGGCGGCTTGGGCGCGCGCCTGCGCCTCCGCCGGGTCGAGCGACAACTGAGCGATAAGGGCGTCCACGCCATTGATCACGCCCGCCTGGTAATCGCCGTCTCGAAACGACGGGAGGATGTCGTTGCGAATGAGCTGGGACGAGAAGGCGTCGGTCAGAATGGGCTCCAGCCCATAGCCGACCTCGACGCGGACCTTGCGTTCATTCGGTGCGACGATCAGCAAGGCGCCGTTATCGTTCTCCTTCTGACCGATGCCCCAGGCGCGACCCAGCTGATAGCCGTAGTCCTCGATCTCCTGATCCTGCAGGCTGTTGACCGTCACGACGACCAGCTGGTCGGTGGAACTGGCTTCCAGCGCCGCGAGCTTTTCAGTCAGGGCCTGTTCCGTCGCCGGATCGAGCAGATTGGCCTGATCGACCACGCGGCCGGTCAGTGGCGGGAAGTCGATCTTGCTCTGCGCGGCCGCCGGAAGGACGAGCAGCAAGGCGATGAGAAGGCCAAAAAAGAGGGCGGCGACGCCAGGCGAACGCCGCGCCGCCGCTTGGATGGTCGTCACTGGGCGGGCGGGGTCGCGCCCGGGGCCACGGCCGGTGCGCCGCCGCCGGGCGCCGAGGCGTTGGCGGGCGGGGCGTTCAGGTTGAAGTTGACCTGGGGCGCCGACTGGGCGGCGGCGGTGGCGGTGAACAGCTGCATCGGCTGCGACCCGCCATGCAGGGTCTTGGCCCAGATCACCTGCGGGAAGGTGCGCAGGGTCGTGTTGTAGTCGCGAACGGCCTCGTTGTAGTCGCGGCGCGCGATCTGAATGCGGTTTTCAGTCCCTTCCAGTTGCGACTGCAGGGTCAGGAAGTTCTGGTTGGCCTGAAGTTGCGGATAGGCCTCGACCGTCACCAGCAGGCGCGACAGGGCGCCGGACAACTGGCCCTGGGCCTCCTGATACTGCTGGAAGGCCTGCGGATTATCGAGGTCGTCGGCCGAGACATTGACCGAGGTGGCGCGGGCGCGGGCGTTGATGACGTCCGTCAGGGTGGTGCGTTCCTGGATCGCGGCGCCTTGAACCGTCGCGACCAGATTGGGGATCAGGTCGGCGCGGCGCTGATACTGGCTCTGCACATCGGCCCAGGCCGCCTCAGCGCGTTCCTGCTTGGTCGGAATGGTGTTGTAGCCGCAGCCCGCCCCGGCGGGGACGATCATCAGAGCGCCGGTCAGAGCGACGGCGCGAGCATTGAGGCGGACCATGACATCTCCCGTTCGGCGATAGCGCCGTGGGGCGGGACTATTCACCGGCCCAATGAATGCATCAAGCGTCCAATGGCTCCGGTTGGATATTGTTGAGACGGCAGGCGGCCGAATAGGTGTTGGCCAGCAGACAGGCGATGGTCATGGGGCCGACGCCGCCCGGCACCGGCGTGATGCGGCCGGCGACCTCGACCGCCTCCTTGAAGGCCACGTCGCCGACGACGCGGGTCTTGCCCTCGGCGGCCTTGACGGGGTCGGCCGAGGGGACGCGGTTGATGCCCACGTCGAGGACGGTCGCGCCCGGCTTGATCCAGTCGCCCTTGATCATCTCGGGCCGACCGACGGCGGCGACGAGAATATCGGCGCGACGGCAGACCTCGGGCAGGTCCCGCGTGCGCGAATGGGCGATGGTGACCGTGCAGCTTTCGCCCAGAAGCAGTTGCGCCATCGGTTTGCCGACGATGTTGGAACGGCCGACGATGACGGCGTTCAAGCCTGACAGATCGCCGAGTTGATCCTTCAATAGCATCAGACAGCCCAAGGGGGTGCAGGGGACCAGACCCGGCAGGCCGACGGCTAGACGACCTGCATTGACCACGTGAAAGCCGTCCACATCCTTGTCCGGCGAAATGGCGTCCAGAACCACCGTCGCGTCGATGTGGGCGGGCAGGGGCAGTTGAACCAGGATGCCGTGGATGCCGGCGTCCGAGTTCAGCTGGGCGATCAGGGCGAGCAGTTCATCCTGGCGAGTAGGTTCGGCCAGGCGGTGGGTGTCGGAACGCATGCCGGCGCGCAGCGTCGTCTCACCCTTGTTGCGGACGTAGATCTGGCTGGCGGGGTCCTCGCCGACGATGACGACGGCCAGACCAGGTTTGACGCCGTGCGCGGCTTCCAGCCGGGCGACGGCCGCCCCGACGCGTTTCACCAGGGCGGCCGAGAAGGCCTTGCCGTCGATCAGGGTCGCAGGCGTGGATTGGGCCGACATGGCAGCTCCGTCTGGCGGGAAATCAGGATGGCGGCGATTTACAGCCGTCACGGTTCGGCGTCTATGATCTGCAGCCTATGCTGGAGGAATTCATGAACCGTCCGTCGCTCGCCGCCGCTGTCAGCACCCTGGCCCTCTTGTGGGCGGTCGCGCCGGCCGTGGCCCAAGACGCGCAGCCGTTGCGCATCGGCGCTAATGTGAACGGCGCCCTGACGGACGGCGACGCCAAGGCGGCGGATGACGAATATCGCTATGACGACTATCGGTTCGAGGCGCGGGCGGGACAGCGGCTGGAAGCCACGCTGAGATCGGACGCTTTCGACGCCTATCTGGAAGTCTACGCCGACGGCGCAGCGGGCGAGCCGTTGGCGTCAGACGACGACGGACTGGGTGACGGCACCAATGCGCGGCTGCGGTTCACGCCGGAACAGGCGGGGACCTATATTCTGAGGGCCCGGACGCTGAGCGGACTGGACGGCGGCGACTATCGTGTGTCGTTGCAGGAACGCCCGGCGCCGCCGCGTGCGCCGCGACCCGGCGGCATTCGTGTGGGGGCGACCCAGAACGGCGAACTGACGGCTCGCGATCCTGAGCAGGAAGACGGCGGCCGCTATGACGCCTACGCCTTCCGCGCCAACGCCGGCGATCGGTTTGTCGTGACGCTGAACTCCGAGGCCTTCGATCCCCTGGTTCGGGTGGGGCGAATGAACGGTCCCGATTTCGTCGAGATCAGTTCCAACGACGATGCACCCGGCGGCGGGCTGAATTCGCGGCTGACCTTCACGGCGCCGACGGCCGGCGAATATGTGATCCGCGCCACGTCGCTGGAAGACGGGCTGGGTCGCTATGAACTGGGCCTGGCCGAGGCGCCGCCCGCGCCGCCGTCAAAGCCCATCGCGATCGGTGACGAGATCAAGGGTGAGCTGGGCTCGGACAGCGCCACGAACGACGGCGGCCAGCGCGCGGAGACTTATCGCTTCACCGGGACGAACGGCCAGCGCGTCGCCATCGAGATGAAGTCGAGCGACTTCGACGCCTATCTGGCGCTTCGCCGTGCTTCGGACGATACCGTCCTGGCAGAGGACGATGACGGCGCCGGTTCGGGCACCGACGCCCGCATCGCGCGCACCTTGGACGCCGACGGCGACTACATCATTGAGGCGCGCGGATTCAGCGACGAGGCCGAGGGCGACTATACGCTGAAGCTGACCGAAACCGCGCCGCCGCCGCCGCCGACCACGGCGACTTTGGGTCAAACCGTGGAGGGCGAGATCACCGACGAGGACCCCCAAGGCGACGATGGCAAACGCTATGACGCCTATGTCTTTGCTGGAACGGAAGGCCAGCGCGTTCAGGCGATCCTGCGGTCCGGCGACTTCGACGCCTATCTGGAGATCGGCAAGGCCGACGGTGAGTTCGAGGCGCTGGCCAGCGATGACGACGGCCTGGCCGAGGGCACGGATTCGCGGCTGAACTTCACCCTGCCGTCGGACGGTAGTTATGTGGTCCGCGCCATGCCGCTGGATGCGGAAAGCAAGGGCCTCTATTCACTGGAGCTGCTGGATCGCGGGCCAGAGCCCAAGCCCGGCAGTCTGCTGATCGGGTCGACCGTGCGCGGAACCCTGTCGAACAGCGCCGCGCTCAGCGACGAAGGCGCCTTTTTCGACGCCTACCGCTTCCAGGCCAAGAAGGACGAGAAGCTGCGTCTGACGATGGTGTCGAACGCCTTCGACTCCTTCATCGACCTGGGCAAGCAGGATGAGGACGGCGATTTCACCAGCCTGGCCACCGATGACGACAGCCTGTCCGACGCGCACGCCAAGCTGGATTGGACCGCGCCGGATGACGGCTGGTACGTCGTGCGCGCTCGCGCCTACGGGCCCAATCAGATGGGCGCCTATGCCCTGACGGTCGAGCGCCAACCGGCCGGCGCATCGACCTCGGCGCGCGATGATGCGCCCGTCGTCATGGCGCCCAAGTCGGGCACCTGATCGACCTGTGAGGTTGCCAAGCGCAGGAAGCGGCGTGTAGAGAGCCGCCTCCTGTTGGGGAGTAGCTTCCGGCGTTCGTCGTCGGGATCGCGTCAACATACTCGCGCTTCGGCGCGTGGCGCGATCAGCGGAACCACCGCCTAGCGAGACCAGCGTGTCCTGACGCCGCGACCGGCCGGTGCAGGACCGCTGTCACGCGTCCGGTCGAGTTCTGTTTCATGACCCCAGGCGCCATCGCCATTCTCTCGCTCAGCATGTCCACGGACGCCTTTGCAGCCGCCGTCGGACGCGGGGCGTCGCATCGACCCGCCGTCAAGGACGCCGTAAAGGCCGGATTGGTCTTCGGCGTCATCGAGGCGATCACGCCCCTGATCGGCTGGGGATTGGGCATCATCGCCGCCGGCCTGGTTGAGAAGGTGGATCACTGGATCGCCTTCACCCTGCTGCTGATCGTCGGCGGCAAGATGATCTGGGAAGGCGTTCAACCGCGGGGCACGGACGAGGATGAGGCGCCGCGCCGGTCCGGCCCTTGGGCGCTCGTGGCGACGGCGGTCGGCACCAGCATCGATGCCGCGGCCGTGGGCGTGGGTCTGGCCTTCATCGGCGCCAATATCTGGGTGATCGCCGCCTCGATCGGCTTCACCACCTTCGTGTTGACTACCATCGGCATGCTGATCGGCAAGGCCGTTGGCACGCGCTTCGGCAAAACCGCAGAGATCATCGGCGGCGTGGCGCTGATCGGTCTGGGCACGGCCATCCTGTTGGAACACCTAGGTGTTCTCGGCGGCTGAGCCGGATCAGGCCGAAGGCAGCAGGTCCGCCGCGAAGGTTCGGTAACGACCCGCGCGTACGGCGTCGGTCGCGCGAGCGATGTCCGGGGCGAAATAGTGGTCGCTAGCATAGGGAGCGGCGGCTTCTCGCACGATGGCGAAGACCTGTTCCAGCGCCGGCGAGCTGGTGAGCGGCCGATGGAATTCCAGCCCCTGCGCCGCCGCCAGAAGCTCGATGCCGACCACCGTCGCCGTGTTCTCGGCCATATCCAGCAAACGGCGGGCGCCGTGGGTGGCCATGCTGACGTGGTCTTCCTGATTGGCGCTGGTCGGCACGGTGTCCACGCTGCATGGGTGGGCGACCATTCGATTCTCGGCGATCAGGGCGGCGGCCGTCACCTGGGCGATCATGAAGCCGGAGTTCAGCCCGCTTTCCTTGACCAGGAAGGCCGGCAGTTCGCTCATCTTGGGATCGACCAGGATCGAGGTGCGGCGTTCGGAGATATTGCCGATCTCGCAAAGCGCCATGGCGATCTGATCGGCAGCGAAAGCAACGGGTTCAGCGTGGAAGTTGCCGCCCGAAATGACGTCGCCATCCTCGATAAACACCAGCGGATTGTCGGTCACGGCGTTGGCCTCGCGCGCCAGCGTTCCGGCGGCGCTGGTCAGCACATCGAGGATCGCGCCCATAACCTGGGGCTGGCAGCGCAGAGAGTAGGGGTCCTGGACCTTGGAGCAGTCGTCGCGATGACTATCGCGAATGGCGGAACCGGCCATCAACTCGCGCAGCCGCGCGGCGACGGCGATCTGGCCCGGTTGGCCGCGCAGGGCGTGGATGCGATGATCGAAGGGCGCGTCGGATCCTTTCAGCGCATCGACCGATAAGGCCCCAGCGGCGATCCCAGCGGCGAACGCCGCCTCGGCCGCGAATAGACCCGCCATGGCCAGCGCCGTCGAACACTGGGTGCCGTTCAGAAGGGCCAGGCCTTCCTTTGGGCCCAGCGTCAGAGGCGTAAGGCCGACCTTGGCCAGAGCCGCTTCGGCCTCCAACGTCTCGCCGTTGAGCCGCGCCTCGCCCACGCCGATCAGGACGCAGGACATATGAGCCAGCGGCGCCAGGTCGCCCGAGGCGCCGACCGATCCCTTCGACGGAATGCAGGGCAGGATGTCAGCGTTGACCAGGTCGATCAGGGCCTCCAGCGTCTCACGCCGAACGCCGGAGGCACCACGCGACAGGCTGGCGATCTTCAGCACCATCAGAAGACGCGTCACCGCATCCGGCAGCAGCGGCCCGACCCCGCAGGCGTGGCTGAGAACCAGATTACGCTGTAGCGTCTCCAGATCTTCCGGCGCGATGGAGGTGTTGGCTAGCAGGCCGAAGCCCGTGTTGACGCCATAGACGGTGCGCCCCTCGGCGACGATGGCGGCGATGGTCGCTGCGCCCCTGTCCACATCGGCCCAGGCGGCTGGCGTCAATGAGACGGTAGCGGGCCCCTCCAGCACCGCACGAAGCTGCGCCAGGGTGAGAGGCGATTGGCCGAGGGTGATCGCGGTCATGGCTCAGGCCTTCAGGCTCGGAAGGTTCAGTTCGTGCTCGCGCGCGGCCGCGCGGGCGATCTCATAGCCGGCGTCGGCGTGACGCATGACGCCCGTGGCGGGATCGTTCCACAACACCCGCTCAAGCCGTTGGGCGGCCTCCGGCGTCCCGTCCGCGACGATGACGACGCCTGAGTGCTGGGAATAGCCCATGCCGACGCCGCCACCGTGGTGCAGCGACACCCAACTGGCGCCAGAGGCCGTGTTCAGCAGGGCGTTCAGCAGAGGCCAGTCGGAGACGGCGTCCGATCCGTCCACCATGGCCTCGGTCTCGCGGTTCGGGCTGGCGACCGAGCCGCTGTCCAGATGATCGCGGCCGATGACGATCGGCCCCGACAGTTCGCCCGACGCCACCATGTCGTTGAACATCAGGCCGGCGCGGTGGCGATCACCCAATCCGATCCAGCAGATGCGGGCAGGAAGTCCCTGAAAAGCAATGCGCTCGCCGGCCATGTCGAGCCAGCGACGCAGGCCCGCATTGTCGGGGAACAGTCGCTTCATCGCCGCGTCTGTTTTCTTGATGTCTTCCGGATCGCCGGTGAGGGCCGCCCAGCGGAACGGCCCGATGCCCCGACAGAACAGCGGGCGGATGTAGGCGGGCACGAAGCCGGAGAAGTCGAACGCGTTCGTCACGCCCGCATCGAAGGCGACCTGACGGATGTTGTTGCCGTAGTCGGTGGTCGGCACGCCCATCGCCTGAAAGTCCAGCATGGCCTTCACATGAGCGACGATGGAGGCGCGCGCAGCGGCGGCGACGCTGTTTGGATCGCTGACGCGCTTGTCTTCCCACTCCGCGACGGTCCAGCCCGAGGGGAGATAGCCGTTGATCAGATCGTGCGCGCTGGTTTGGTCGGTGACCAGATTGGGCCGGATGCCGCGTCGGACCATTTCAGGCAACAGATCGGCTGCATTGCCCAACAGGCCGATCGACACGGGTTTTTTGTCCCGGAACGATTGCTCCAGCAGCGCCAGGGCTTCGTCCAGGTTTTCGGCCATGACGTCGACGTAGCGCGTCCGCAGACGGAACTCGATGCGGCTGCGTTGGCATTCGATCGTGATGCAGGAAGCACCGGCCATTGTCGCGGCCAGGGGCTGGGCCCCGCCCATTCCGCCGAGACCCGCGGTCAGGATCCATTTGCCCGACCAGTCGCCGCCGTAGTGCTGGCGGCCCGCCTCCATGAAGGTCTCGTAGGTGCCCTGAACGATGCCCTGGGTGCCGATGTAGATCCAAGACCCGGCGGTCATCTGGCCATACATGGCCAGGCCCTTGCGATCGAGTTCGTTGAAATGCTCCCAGGTCGCCCACTTTGGCACCAGGTTGGAGTTGGCGATCAGCACGCGCGGGGCGTCGGAATGGGTGCGGAAGACGCCGACCGGCTTGCCGGATTGAACCAGCAGGGTCTCGTCGGCCTCCAGCGCCTGCAGGCTTTCCACGATTCTGTCGAACGCCGCCCAATCCCGCGCCGCCTTGCCGATGCCGCCATAGACGACGAGGTCCTGGGGCCGCTCGGCGACCTCGGGGTCCAGGTTGTTCATCAGCATCCGCATGGCCGCTTCGGCGGCCCAGGTCTTGGCGGTCTTTTCCGGGCCGCGCGGGCTGCGGACGATCCGGGCGTTGGGCGTGTTCATCGTTGGCTCTCGGCGAAGGCGATGCAGGCGGTCAGGACGCGGCGCAGATGGCCGCGCATCGGCTCGGCGCGGTCCGGCTCATAGGGGCTGGGCCAGTTTTCTGGCGACACCGGTCCGGCGGGATCGAGAATGTAGCCCCGGTCCGCCAACTCCATTTGAATGGCGTGAACACCTGCGTCGGGTTGGCCGTAGTGGCGCGTGGTCCAGCCGCCCTTGAAGCGGCCGTTGACGACGACACTGTCGCCGCTGATCACACAGGCTTTTTCGACAGCCTGCGTCAGCTCGCCGGCGCAGGTGGCGCCGTCGTTGTCGCCGATGTTGAACTGAGGCAGTTCGCCCTCGAAAAGGCGCGGCACGACGGACCGGATGGAATGGGCGTCGTAGAGCACGACCGGACCTCGGCTGCGCAGTCGCTCTAGCTGGGCTTGCAGGGCGGCGTGATAGGGATCGAACCAAGTCGCGCGTCGCTCGGCGATTTCGGCCGCGTCGGGTTCTTGGTCTGGGCGATACAGCGGCTCGCCGTCGAAGGTTTCGGTCGGACACAGGCCGGTCGTGGTCATGCCGGGATAGAGCGAGACGCCCGACGGATCGCGATTCACGTCGATGACACTGCGCGACACGCCCGTTCGCACCAGGGTCGCGCCCATGTCGATCGCGAAGTCGTACAGCCGATCCACCCACCAGTCTGCGTCCTTGCGGGCCAGCCAGGATGAGGTCATCCGCGCCTCGATGGCGGGCGGAATGTCGGTCCCCGTGTGCGGCAGGCCGATCACCAGCGGCGCCGAACCTTCGTGGATGGTCAGCCAGTCCTGCATCCGTTCGGCCTCCCTCGCCAAATCGATCCACCGTGGTATGTCTAGACATATTGATCGTAACGACACGGACCTGTCCAGTGACCCTTCAGCCGCAGCCTGTGGATCGCACCCTCTGGTTCGAGGCGGCCTTGTTGCCGGACGGCTGGGGGCGCGGCGTCCGCATCGGCATCGCAGGCGGGCGGATCGTCAGTCTTGAAACAGACGTTGCGCGCAGCCCGGCGGACGAGGGGGGCGGTGTCGCCCTGCCTGGCGTCGCCAATGTCCACAGCCACGCCTTTCAGCGCGCCATGGCGGGCCTGACCGAAGCGCGCGGGCCTTCAGACGACGACTTCTGGACGTGGCGCGAGTTAATGTACCGCTTCCTTGATCGGGGCGGGCCGGAAGAGATCGAGGCCATCACCGCCCTGGCCTTCATGGAAATGCTGGAGGGCGGCTTCACCCGCGTCGCCGAGTTCCATTATCTGCACAACGACCCGTCAGGCGCGGCCTATTCGCACCGGGCCGAGATCGCTGCGCGGATCGTGGCGGCGGCGCAGGCGACGGGCATCGCCCTGACCCTGCTGCCGGTCTTCTACGCCCATGCCGGGTTCGGCGGACAACCGCCGGCGTATGGACAGCGGCGCTTCATCAACGATCTGGACGGTTTCGTCGATCTGGTCGCGCGATGCCGGACCCTGACCGCCGATCTGCCCGACGCTGTGGTCGGGGTGGCGCCGCACAGCTTGCGCGCCGTCAGCCCGGATCAGCTGAGGGCAATGCCTGCGCTGGCGGGCGATGGGCCGATCCATATCCATGTCGCCGAACAGACCAAGGAGGTCGCGGACTGCCTGGCCTGGTCTAGCGCTCGGCCGGTCGAATGGCTCTTGGCCAATGCGCCGGTCGATCAGCGCTGGTGCCTGATCCACTCCACCCATGTGACCGAGACCGAGTGGCAGGGCGTCGTCGCGCGCGGCGCCGTCGTCGGTCTGTGCCCGATCACGGAGGCCAATCTGGGCGACGGCGTCTTCCCGGCGGTCGATTTCACGCGCGCCAGCGGCCGGTTCGGCATCGGGACCGATTCCAACGTGCAGATCGGCGTCGCAGAGGAACTGCGGATGCTGGAGTACAGCCAGCGTCTTTCGTTGCGCGGCCGAGCCGTCATGGCCGATCCGCAGCGTTCGACGGGGCGCGCCTTGTTCGATCGCGCGTTGGCGGGCGGCGTCCAGGCGACAGGCGCGGCGTCGGGACTGAGCGTCGGGGCGTCGGCGGACATCGTATCGCTGGATACAAGCGGCGTCGCCTTTGCGGGACGGTCGGGCGATGCGGTGCTCGACAGCTGGATCTTCGGCGCGCCGACGGGCTCGATCCGTTCGGTTTGGCGAGCGGGGCGGGAGGTCGTGAAAGACGGCCGCCATATCGCCCGAGACGGCATTGTAGCGCGCTATCGCAAGGCCTTATCGGCCGTGTTGGGATGAGCCTGCATCGCCGCATCTACGCCGATCTGGAGGGGCTTATCCTGTCCGGCGAGCTATCGCCCGGAGACCGCATTCCGTTCGAGCATGAGCTGACCGAACGCTACAGTTGTTCGCGCATGACGGTCTCCAAGGCCATCTCGGAACTGGCAGGGCGGGGGCTAGTGACGCGTCGGCGTCGCGCCGGCACCTTCGTCGCCCAGCCCAAGGCCCACGCCGCCGTCCTGGCTATTCCCGACTTGCGGGCCGAAGTGATCGAGCGCGGGCAGGCTTACGGCTATGTCCTGCTGGAGCGGATCGAACGCGAGCCGGACGGTGCGGACGAAATTGAACTGGCGTCGGGTGGTCTTCTGTTGGATCTGACCTGTCTGCACAGCGCCGACGGCGCGCCCCTGGCTTTGGAATATCGGCTCATCGCGCTCGGCGCGGCGCCTCAAGCCATAGACGTCGATTTTCGTACGGTTCCGCCGGGAAGCTGGCTCTTGGACTCCGCGCCCTGGACCGAGGCGGAGAACCGCATCTCGGCCATCGCGGCCGACGCCCGCGCTGCACGCCTGTTGGAACTCAAGCCCGGCGCCGCCTGCCTGTGCGTCGAGCGGCGGACGTGGCGGGACGGGCAGGGGGTGACGCGGGTCTGGCAGACCTTCCCCGGCGACCGCTACGATCTGGTCGCGCGTTTCTCGTCAGCCCATTCACCCGTTTTGGCCAAGGAGCCTCGCCGATGAAGGCCGATCGTCTGCTGATCGATTGCCATGTAGCCACCATGGTCGAGGGACCGGTCCCTTATGGCGCGATTCAGGACGCCGCCGTGGTCGTCGCCGATGGCCGCATCGCCTGGGTGGGACCGCGCGCTGACCTGCCGCCCGTAGAGGCGGCTGAAACCGAGCGGCTGGAGGGGCGATGGATCACGCCTGGCCTGATCGACTGCCACACCCATCTGGTGTTCGGCGGAGACCGTTCTGCCGAGTTCGAACAGCGGCTCGGCGGCGCGACCTATGAGGAAATCGCACGCGCCGGCGGGGGCATCGTCTCCTCGGTCAAGGCCACGCGGGCGGCGTCTGAGGACGACCTGTTCGCTTCCGCCATGACGCGTCTGGCGGGGCTGAAGGCCACAGGGGTCACCACCGTCGAGATCAAGTCCGGCTATGGGTTGGACCTTGAGACCGAGCTGAAGATGCTGCGCGTCGCACGCAGGATCGGGCGCGAGGGCGGCGTGCGTGTCTGTACCAGCTATCTGGGCCTGCATGCCGTGCCGCCTGAATATCGCGACGACCGGGCCGCCTATGTAGACTTGGCCATCGACCACATCCTGCCCGCCGCCCATGCCGAAGGTCTGGTCGACGCGGTCGACGCCTACTGCGAGCCCATTGCCTTCTCGACCGAAGAAGTGTCGCGTCTTTTCGACAAGGCGCGCGCGCTGGGGCTACCGGTCAAGCTGCACGCCGACCAGTTGTCGAACGGCGGTGGTGCTGCCCTAGCGGCGCGCTATCAGGCTCTGTCCGCCGATCACATCGAACATGCGACCGAGGAAGGCGTCGCCGCCATGGCCGCCGCCGGCGTGGTCGCCGTCCTTTTGCCCGGCGCCTATCTGATGCTGCGCGAGACCCAGGCGCCGCCCATCGATCGACTGCGCCGGCACGGCGTGCCGATGGCCGTCGCCACCGACTGCAACCCCGGCACCTCTCCCATCGCTTCCATGACCGCCGCGCTCAACCTCGCCTGCGTGCAGTTCCGTCTGACGCCGGAAGAGGCTTTGGCCGGCGCAACGCGGGAGGCGGCGCGGGCGCTGGGTCTGTTGGGTGAGATCGGCACTTTGGAAAGTGGCAAAGCCGCTGACTTCGCGATCTGGGACATCTCGCGACCTGCTGAACTGTCTTACTGGCTAGGAAAGCCGATGCTTCTCGGCCAAACATAATCACCGGTTGTGGCCGGTTGTAATGCACGTTAAAGACGCATTCCTGTTCTGGGGTGCGACTTATGGATGTAGAAGACTTCATCAGGATTTGGGCAAACGCATCGGCTTCAGAGCGGCAGACAGCGCAGTCCTTCGTTATTCAACTCTGCAGGGTTCTTGGCGTCGCCGCTCCTAACGACGAAAAGGTCGGCGACCCCGATTACGGGTTCGAACGGATCGTAAGGTTCCTTCACGACGATCTCAGCTCTCATTGGGGCTACATCGACTGCTATCGTCGCGAATGTTTCGTGCTTGAAGCGAAACAGACAGCCAAGCGGTTGGCCAACACTCCCGACAAGCAGCAGATGAAGCTGGTCGGACCCGACGTTGTCGAACGAAAAATGGAGAAGGCTCGGGCTCAAGCTAAAGGCTATGCGCGAGCGCTGGACGAATGGCCGCCGTTTCTCATCATGGTCGACGTGGGGCGGACCATTGAACTCTGGTCCGACTTCAGCCGGATGGGAAAGACCTACCTCCAATATCCCGACCGCGAAAACTACCGGATTGCGCTTTCGGATCTGCGCGATCCCAAGATCAGGGAGCGCCTGGCGGCCGTATGGAGCGATCCCATGTCGCTGGACCCTGCGAGGCGTGTGGAGGAGGCGACGACAGAAATTGCTGCGCTTCTGGGACGCCTGGTTCAGTCCTTCCGAAAACGCTTCTCTCGCGAGGCGGGGGCAGCGAACGATCCGGTTCATCGCGCAGCATGGGAACGGCGCGTGGCCGTCTTTGTGATGCAGTGCGTTTTCGCCATGTTTGCCGACAGCGTAAAGCTAATCCCGGACCGAGCCTTTGGCGAGTTCCTGAAAAGCTATCAGGGGGCAGCGAAGAACTTCAGCAAGGCGATCAGTCAGGTGTTTCGCACGATGGATACAGGGGGTTACTGCCCGGTCCTTCGATGCGACATGCTCTGGTACAATGGCGGCTTGTATGCCGAAGACGCGGCGATCGCGGTTTCGGAAAGTGAGCTGGATATTCTTTGTAAGGCTGCGGCCTGCGACTGGGCGAAGGTCGAGCCAGCGATCTTTGGCGCGCTCATGGAAAATGCCTTGTCCGCCGAGGAGAGGGGCGAGCTTGGAGCGCATTACACGCCAAAAGCCATGGTCGAGACGTTGGTGCAGGCGACCATCATTGATGTGCTGCAGAACGAGTGGGAAGCAACGAGCGTCCAAATCGATAAGCTCGAGCGGGAGGGATATCTTCGCAAGGCATGTGAGTTGGCGAAGTCTTTTCACAACGCCCTGTGCCACATCGCCGTGCTTGATCCCGCCTGCGGGACGGGCAATTTTCTCTACATCGCCATGGACAGGATGAAGGGCCTTGAGGGCGAGGTTGTTGAGCGGCTGGCGTCGCTGGGTGTTTCGCAGCGCGTGCTGGAGACCGATGGATTGTCGGTCGGCCCACGTCAGTTCATGGGCATCGAGAAGAACCCTCAAGCCGTCTGGATCGCCACGGTCGTCATGTGGATCGGCCATCTACAATGGCATTACCGGCACTCGGGCCAGGTGCTTACGTCCAATCCAGTTTTGAAGAATTACTGCGTCATCGAGCAGGGCGATGCGATCTTGCGGACCACTAAGATGCCCTGTTCGTTATCAACAGACGGCGTACGACACATTGACCCCTTCGCGCCGGCATGGCCGAAAGCCCATTTCATCATCGGAAATCCCCCCTTCATCGCGGGGAAGAACCTTCGCGACGAACTGGGCTCGGACTACGCCGAGGCGCTCTGGGCTTCTCGTGGAGAGCGTTTTCGGTCTGCCGATATCGTGACGGTTTGGTGGGATCGAGCGGCGGAAATTCTAATCGAAGATGCCGCGAACCGAGGTCCGTTCGATGACCTCTCTGGTGCGCTTCGAACCCATTCCATGCCTGCGCCTGCATTGCAGCGTTTCGGTTTTGTGACGACGAACTCCATCACCCAAACATTTTCGCGCCGCGTCATTGAGGAAAGGCTTCAGGGCGACGTGCCGATCCGATTGACGTTCGCCATTGCTGATCATCCCTGGACCAAGGGTAAGGGCGCAGCAGCAGTCAGGGTGGCGATGCTGGTCGCAGAAGCAGGGCCTCCCAATGGGCGGGGAAGGCTGCTGACCGTCGCGCGGGAGAGTGCGGAAGGCGTGACCTACTCGGAGGCCAGAGGCGATATCGGCAGCGATCTCACGATCGGGCGCGGGGTCGAACGCACCGTGCGACTGAAGGCCAACGCCACGTTGGCTCACCGAGGCGTGCAGTTGATGGGAGACGGCTTTCTCATTACTTCGAAGAAAGCCGCTGCATTGGCGAACCAGTCGGTTGACCGACAGACCACACCCCTCAGGTCCTACCGCAACGGCAAGGATTTGACGGACCGCTCGCGTAATCTGCAGGTCATCGATCTATTCGGATGGCCTCAGGACGAGGCGATCCGACAGCATCCCGGCTTCATGCAGCATTTGATGGAAACTGTGAAACCGGACCGGGACGCAAACAACAGGGCGTCCTATCGTGACAACTGGTGGATTTTTGGCGAGCCGAGACGAGAACTTCGTCGGGCCTTAAAAGGATTGCCGCGTTTCATTGCGACGGTAGAGACGTCCAAACACCGTTGGTTCCGATTTCTGGACGCCTCGATATTGCCGGATAATCGGCTGGTCTGCATCGCGTCTGACGATGCCTTCGTGCTGGGCGTGCTGTCGTCCAGGGTACACCGGGCGTGGGCGCTTGCCGTCGGCGGAAAGCTCGAAGATCGCCCTGTCTATTCTAAGGGAACGTGTTTCGACCGGTTTCCCTTCCCCGACGCAAGTCCATTGCTGCGTGAGGAAATCGCCACCTTTGCTGAGGGCTTGGACGATCTGAGATCGCGCGCGCTGGCCCAGAATCCGGACCTGTCGATGACGGGTCTGTACAACGTGATGGAGAGGGTCTTGGCCGGGGTATCGCTTACCGAGCATGATCGAGCCATTCGGCAGGCAGGCTGCGTGGATCTGCTTTTGCATGCGAGCCAGCGTTTGGATGCGCTGGTGCTGCAAGCTTATGGATGGCCCTCTGATCTCGGTGACGAGGCCGTCATTTCACAGCTGGTGGCTCTCAATCAAACCCGAGCAGCGGAAGAAGATGCGGGACAGATTCATTATCTCCGTCCTGTCTACCAGAACGTCAACTTTCCTAAATCTCGCAAACCACACCGATCGATGCAGAAGGAGGCGCCCACTCCTCGCCCGATCTTACCGTCTGACGAAATCGCGCGCATTATGACCGTGTTGGAGGTGATGCGCGGGGTGGGGCGACCGTTGGACGTCGAACATCTCGCATCCTGTCTCGAGATTCCGAAAGGCGCGAAAGCCGTCGCCGAAAGCTTACGACACACTCTGGATATTCTGACGGCCGCCGGCAGTATTTATAGAACGGACAAAGGTTGGTTCGCGCCACAGCGGATGCCGAATTAGGGGTCAGGCCTCGGCGACGCCCATGGCTTTCATCAGGGCGTCGCGAATAGCGGCTTCTGTGAAGGGTTTCTGGATCGTGGGCTGGCCGCGCCATTCGTCGGGCAGACCGCCTTCGCCGTAGCCGGTCGAAAACACGAACGGCACGCCGCGTTCCTTCAACGCCTCCGCGACGGGAAAGACCTGACGACCGGCGACGTTCACGTCCAGCAGGGCGGCGTCGAGATTTTCCGTGTCCCGGGCGAGTCTCTGACCGTCGTCCACATTGGAGGCAGGACCGATCGGGACGCATTCCATGTCTTCCAGAATCGTTTCCAGAAGCATGGCGACGAGCGACTCGTCTTCGACCACGAGGACACGGCGACCGGTCAGAGGTTGAGTCATTGTGCGGCCGTCCTGTCCAGTGGAACCGTCAGTTCCGCGATCAATCCGTCAGGGGCGTAGACCAGATCGATCTCGCCCGCCAGATCATGTCGAATGTTTCGTTCAATCAAACGGCTACCGAAGCCCCTTCTTTCCGGAACCGTAACTTTGGGGCCGCCGATTTCGCGCCAGCTCAGCTTCAGTTTCCGGTCGCGCTGATCCGCCAAACCCCAGTCGATGAGGATGCGACCGTCCGGCGTATGCAGGGCGCCGTATTTGGCGGCGTTCGTCGCAAGCTCGTGGAAGATCATGCCCAGAGACAGAACGACGGCGGGCTCCAGCGACACCGGCGGGCCATTCAGGCTTATGCGGGTCGGTCCGTAGGCTTCAGTCTCATGCTCCAGGATGGCACGCAGGTCGGCGCCCTCCCAATGGCTTTGCGTCAGCAGATTGTGGGTGTGCGACAGCGCCATGATCCGGGACTGGAATGTCTCCGCGAAGCTGGCCGGGTCGGTATTGGAGCGGGCCGTCTGGATGGCGATGGATTGGACCGTGGCGAGTGTGTTCTTCACGCGGTGATTCAGCTCGTCGATCATCAACTTCTGACGCTGGGCGGCCAGGACGTTTTCGGTGATGTCGTGGCCCTGAACGAAGATGCCCACGACCGCGCCTGAGTCGTCGCGGATCGGCTGATAGATGAAGTTGAGATAGACGGTTTCGAGCAACCCGTCGGGCTTGCGTTGCAGCTGCGCTGCGCTCTCGCGGCCTTCATAGGGCTCGCCTGTGGCGAAGACGCTGTCGAGAAACTCGTAGAAGCCCTGGCCTTCCAGTTCCGGCAGAGCCTGCCTGACGGGCTTGCCGGCGATATCCCTGTGACCGATGAGTTGGCTGTAGGCGTCGTTGTGCATCTGGAACCGGTGATCCGGCCCGGACAGGATGGCGACGAAGCCGGGCGCCTGCATGAACATTTCGACCAGACGGTTGCGCTCGGTCTCCAGGCGACGATTGTCCTCCTGAACAGACTGGGCGCGACGCAGGACCGAGCCGCCGACAATCGCGTCCAGCGCGGTTGTCGGCTCATCCGGGCGGATGACGGGCGCCAAATCCGTCACATCCGTGGTGTGCTGAAGCAGCATCACCACTTCGCCGTCGGCGTTCAGGATGGGCGTATGGGTGGCGCTCCAGAGACGTTCCTCAAAACCTTCGGTGCCGTCCGGCTGGGCTCGAGGCATTGAAAAGCGCACGACCGCCAGGTGATCGCGTTGTCGGGTGTCGCGCGCCTTTTCCAGTGAAGCACGGACTTGGCGGACGTTCTCTGGGGCGTCCGAGCCAGGTCCCGAGTCGAAGGTCGAGAACAGGGGCTGACCGACCATGTCGCTACGCTTGGCACCTGTGACATCTATGTAGGCCTGATTGACTTCTGCGATGCGCAGGTCAGGCGTAATCAGCACATACGGATTGGGCGAGGCTTCGAAAGCCGCGCCCAGATCGACGGTCAGGTCGCTAGATTTCACTGTTTCGTTCAACGCCTACCCCGCACAGCTTGGCGATAACGCGCCATATTGAAATCGGTTCTCTCATCGCCTGTCGTGAACTGTGATCGCAAGTTTATTGGCGAGACGCCGTAATTTGCTAATCAGCGCGCATGACAATCGCCGGCGTTTTCGCCACCCTTTCGCTCATGATGGCGCCCGCAGCCGACCAGCCCACCGTCCGCATTTCGCAGGGCGTCCTGAACGGACGTGCGGATGCCGATGTGGAGGCGTTCAAGAACATTCCTTATGCCGCGCCGCCGACGGCCGAGCGGCGTTGGCGACCGCCCGGTCCCGCGCCGACCTGGCAGGGCCAGCGCGACGCCTCGGCCTATGGTCCGCTGTGCATCCAGGCGCCGCCGAACGGCGACCCCGGCGTCGGTCCCTTGCCGATGAGCGAGGACTGTCTGAACCTGAACGTCTGGCGGCCGATCAGCGCGGCGCAACCTGCCCCGGTCATGGTCTGGATTCACGGCGGGGGCCTGGTGAACGGGTCGGGAACCGCGCCGCTGTATGATGGAACGAACCTGGCCAAGCGCGGCATGGTCGTGGTGACGCTGAACTATCGCCTGGGGCGGCTGGGCTTCTTCGATCATCCGGCGCTGGCGGCCGAACGGCCGGCTGGCGAGACGGCGGGGAATTACGGCCTGATGGACGTAACGGCGGCGCTGAAATGGGTGCGCGCCAATATCGCGGCTTTTGGCGGCGACCCCAAGAACGTAACCATCTTCGGCGAATCGGCGGGCGGGGCGATCGTCACGCGGCTGATGATTTCTCCGCCGGCGCGCGGTCTGTTCGATCGGGCGATCGTTCAGTCCGGCCTGGGGCGGGAGTTGCAGACGCCGCTGGACCGCAAGGGCGCCTATGGTGCGCCTTCAGCGCTGGAGCGCGGCGAAGTCTGGGCCTACGGCGCGGGACTGCGAACGGCGGCGGATTTGCGCGCGGCGCCGGCCGATCTGTTCCTGACGCCGCCTCCGGTCTTCGCCAACGGCGACCTGACGCTCATCGACGGGCGGATCGTGCCGTCCACCGTCGAGGCGGCCTTCAAGGCCGGTCGCCAGGCCCCGGTGCCCTTCATCATCGGCAGCAACAGCGCCGAGTTCTGGTGGATGCGGCCCACGGATCGCAACGGCTATGGTCAGATCGATGACGACATGACCTGGCTCGAGCGCGCCGACGCCGTTCAGGCCTATGGCGGGCTGGAGGCGTTCGACAAGCTGGCGATCACGGATCTGGTGTTCTCGGAGCCGGCCCGGATGCTGGCGCGGCTGCATGCCAAGGCGGGCCATCCGGCCTGGCTCTATCGCTTCGATATCTCGTCGCCGCAGAATCCCGAGCCGCATGGCGGCGCGACCCATGCGATCGAGCGACCCTATGTGTTCGGCACGTTGAACACCCTGCCGTATCCGGTCGAGGATCGGGACCGAAAGGCATCGGAGGCCATGATGGGCTACTGGACCGCCTTCGCGCGCTCGGGCGATCCGAACGGCGTCGGGCGGCCACGCTGGCCCACGGCGATATTGAGGGACACCCGGCTGATGAACTTCGTGAATCCGGGACCGACCGTGACGCCCGTGCCGTTGAGCGCCAGGCTGGACCTGCTCGAGCGGTTCCGCGAGCGGCCCAGGCCCTGAGAGCAAGCGTCAGCCGGCGGAGGTCGCGCCCGACTGTTTTTCCTTCAGCGTGACCAGCTCTTCGGCCATGGTGGGGTGGACGGCGCAAGTGGCGTCCCACTGCGCCTTGGTCAAGCCGGCCTTCACGGCGATCGCGGCCAGCTGGATCATCTCGGGGCTGTCGGGGCCGACGATATGGACGCCGACCACGCGCTGGCTGTCGGCATCGACCACCAGCTTCATCAGCACCCGCTCATCAGAGCCGGTAAAGGCGTATTTCATCGGCCGGAACCGGGTGACATAGACATCGACGCCGTTCGAGCAGGAGCGGCGGGCCTCCGCCTCGCTGAGGCCCACGACCCCGACCGGCGGCTGGCTGAAGACGGCGGTGGCCACGGCCTCGTAGTCGAAGTGCTGGGGATTGTCGCGATAGACGGTCTGATGGAAGGCGACGGCTTCGCGGATGGCGACGGGCGTCAGGTTCATCCGATCGGTGACGTCGCCGATGGCCCAGATGTTGTCCGCCGTCGTCCTGGAATGGGGATCGACCTTGATGGCGCCCGCTTCATTCAGCTCGACGCCGGCGTTCTCCAGCCCCAGATCCTTAACGTGAGGGATGCGGCCGGTGGCGAACATGACGACGTCCGTCTCCAGCTTCATGCCGTTTTCGAGGTGGTTGACGAGGCCGGTGTCGGTCTTTTCGATCTTCTCGTGCTGGCAGCCCAGAATGACCTTGATGCCACGCTTTTCGATCTCTCCGGCCAGGTGTGCGCGCACATCGTCGTCGAAGCCGCGCAGGATGTTGGGGCCGCGATAGATCAGCGTCGTCTCCACGCCCAGGCCCGCGAAGATGCCGGCGAACTCCACCGCGATATAGCCGCCGCCTGCGATCAGGATGCGCTTGGGCAGTTCAGGCAAGTGAAAGGCTTCTTCGGACGTGATCGCGTGCTCAATCCCCGGCATTTCGTCCGGCTTCCACGGGCGGCCGCCCGTGGCGATCAGGATCTTCTCGGCGGTGATGGTGCGATCCTTGCCGACGATCTCAACCGTGTGGGCGTCTTTCAGAACCGCGCGCCCGTGGACCAGTTCGACCCCGGCCTTGCCCAGATTGGCGGCATAGATGCCGGACAGGCGCGCGATCTCGACGTCCTTGGCTTCAAGGAAGGTGGGCCAGTCGAACTTCACATTGTCGAAGGACCAGCCATAGCCCTCGGCGATCTCCAACGCGTGGCTGACCTCGGACGCCATGACCATGAACTTCTTGGGCACGCAGCCCCGAATGACGCAGGTGCCGCCGACCCGGTACTCCTCCGCGACCGCCACCTTCTTGCCGTCCAGCGCCGTCAGCCGCGCCGCCCGCACCCCGCCCGAACCGGCGCCGATGACGAAGAGGTCGTAGTCGTAGTCGGCCATAGGTCGGATTCCGTTCAGCGGCAGGCATCGGCATTTAAGCCCCGTCGCGCGAAATCCAAGAGCTCAACGGTCTGTTCAGACCTAATCAGGTCGGTCGCGTCGAGTGGTTCAGTTGATCGGCGGCGCCTTGCAGTTGGCGGCGATGAAGGCCTCGTGGGTTGGCATCCGCGCCACACCCTGCTGGATCATCGCCTTCATCTTATGCAGCCATTGCTGGACCTGCTCCAGAGGGATGGTCTCCGTGATCGGATCGTGCCGCTCGGGGATGACGCCTTGGCCGAGCAGCACGGCGATCCAGCTCGTCTCCTGAAACAGTTCGTCCTCATAGCGGAAGATGCGGCCCCGGCTGCGGAACTGATCCATCTTCTGCTTCAGCGTCTCGGGAATCGGCATGGCCCGCACGTGGCGCCACAGGGGCGAGTCGTCGCGCGCCGTGGCATGATAGTGCAGGATGATGAAGTCGCGGATGCGCTCGGTCTCCAGCCGCATCATGCGGTTGTAGTTGTCGATATCGGCCTGGGCGAAGCCGGTGTCGGGGAAGTGCAGCAGCAACTTGGATATGCCCGACTGCACCAAATGGATGGAGGTCGACTCCAGCGGTTCCAGGAAGCCCGACGCCAGGCCCAAGGCCAAGCAGTTCTTGTTCCAGGTCTTCTTTCGGCGACCGGTGGTGAACCGCAGGAAGTTGGGTTCCGCCATCGCCTCGCCGTCCAGGGAGGCGCGCAACTTGGCCTGGGCCTCATCGTCCGAGATGAAGGGGCTGCAATAGACATAGCCGTTGCCGGTGCGGTGCTGCAGCGGAATGCGCCAGCGCCACCCCGCCTCAAGGGCCGTCGATTGGGTATAGGGCGTCGGATCGCCGATCCGGGTGCAGGGCATGGCCACAGCACGGTCCGCCGGCAGCCAATGGGTCCAGTCCTCGTAGCCCGTCTTCAGCGCGCCTTCGATCAGCAGGCCGCGGAAGCCCGAACAGTCGATGAAGAAGTCCGCCTCCAGCTCGCGGCCGTCGTCCAACCGCACCGACTGAATGAAGCCGTCGCCGTCGCGCAGGCGCACGTCGGCGACCTTGCCCTCATGACGCACGACGCCTTGCGACTCGGCGCGCCGGCGCAGGAAGCGTGCGTACAGGCCGGCGTCGAAATGGAAGGCGTAGGTCATCTGCGAGCCGGCGCCGCGCGGGTCGGTGTCAGGACGGGTGAAACGGCCCATGCGCGCCGCCATCGTCGTGACGGAATAGGCGTCCAGGTCGTCGTCCAGCCCCGCCTTGTTCAGCCTCAGCCAATATTGGTGGAAGGAGGCGGCGTCGATGCGCGTGCCATAGGTTCCGAACGGGTGGAAATAGCTCCGGCCCTTCTGGAACCAGTCGTTGAACTGGATGCCCAGCTTGTAGGTCGCCTGGGTGGCGCGGACGAATTCGTTCTCGTCGATGCCCAGCAACTGGTTGAACAGCAGGATCGGCGGAATCGTCGCCTCGCCGACGCCGACCGTGCCGATAACCTCGGACTCGACCAGTTCGATCTTCACCGTGCCGCGCGTGACGTGCGCCAGCGCGGCGGCGGCCATCCAGCCGGCCGTGCCGCCCCCGACGATCAGAATGCGTTTCAGCGGAGCAGGAGTCATCGGGCGTAACTGGTGAAGATGCGAAGTGATCGCGCCAGGGCGGCGCCTTGTGCGATCAGTCGCGCGAACTGGCTGAGTTGTCGATCCTCGTTTTATGAGGCCTTGAAACCAATGCGCGGGACTTCGACCTAGCCCACCGCAATGCGTGACGATTGAACGTCTGTTTTTTTGAGAAGCGACGATGGTGGGTGATGTAGGGTTCGAACCTACGACCCGCTGATTAAGAGTCAGCTGCTCTACCAACTGAGCTAATCACCCGACCGATCGTCTGCGTCTTCGGGGGCGAGGCCTTGCCGAAGGGCGCTCCTACTACCCAGCGGTTCGGGGGTTGGCAAGCGCTTTCGCAAACTTTCTGCGACGGAGTATGGTCCCCGTGGAATCAGCCGCGGCAAGCGGCGGGGGAGCGAACATCATGGCCTTCTGGAACCGGCGTCGATCAATCGACACCATGATGGCGCCGCACGACGGACCGCGGCTGAAGCCGACGTTGAGTTGGCCGCATCTGCTGGCCCTGGGTGTGGGGGCTATCGTCGGCACCGGCATCCTGACACTGATCGGCGTGGGGGCCGGGCTGGCGGGGCCGGCGGTGCTGATCAGCTTCGGGCTGGCGGGACTAGTCTGCGCCTGCGCGGCCCTGGCCTATGCCGAACTGTCGACCATGATGCCGACGGCGGGCAGCGCCTATACCTATTCCTACGCCGTGCTGGGCGAGATGATCGCCTGGATCGTGGGGTGGAGCCTGATCCTGGAATATTCGCTGGTGGTCAGCGCCGTGGCGGTGGGCTGGTCCGGCTATGCCGTCGGCTTCCTGAGCGGGCTGGGGATCGACTTGCCGACGGCGCTGGTCGCCGGACCGCACGCGGGCGGGATCGTCAATCTGCCGGCCGTGGCCATCATCGGGGTAGTGACGAGCCTGCTTCTGCTGGGCACCAAGGAGAGCGCGACGCTGAACGCGGTGCTGGTGCTGATCAAGATCGCGGCGCTGGTGGTTTTCGTCGCCATCGCCCTGCCGGCTTTCAAGCCCGAGCATTTCACGCCCTTCATGCCCAACGGCTTCGGCGCGCCCTTCGTCCAGACCGGGGTGATGGCGGCGGCGGCGATCATCTTCTTCGCCTTCTATGGGTTCGACGCCATCTCGACGGCGGCGGAGGAAACCAAGAAGCCCGAACGTGACTTGGCCATCGGCATCGTCGGCTCCATGCTGATCTGCACGGCGCTTTATCTGGTCGTGGCGGCCGCAGCGATCGGCGCGCGGCCGGTGGCGACCTTCGCCAGCAGCCCCGAGCCCCTGGCTCTGATCCTGCGTCAGATGGGGCAGGGGACGGCGGCCCAGTGGATCGCGGCGGCGGCGGTGATCGCGCTTCCGACCGTACTGCTGGCCTTCCTGTTCGGCCAGAGCCGCATCTTCCTGGGCATGGCGCGCGATGGCCTGTTGCCGCGCCGCCTGGCCAAGGTGTCGAGTCGCGGCGTGCCGGCGGTGGTGACGGTGTTCACGGCCGTCGTGGTGGCGATCCTGGCTGGCCTGCTGCCGCTGGACGAACTGGCGTCGCTGGCCAATGCCGGGACGCTGGCGGCCTTCTGCTCGGTCGGGGTGTGCCTGATCGTGCTACGTATCCGCGAGCCGGGTCGCAAACGGGTGTTCAAGGCGCCGCTGTGGCCGCTGGTGGGCGCGGTCAGCGTGATCGGCTGCATCGTCTTCTTCCTGAGCCTGAAGCCGGTGACGCAGATCGGGTTCGTCGTCTGGAATGTGATCGGGATCGCCATCTATCTGCTGTGGTCGTCCAGGAACTCGCGCCTGGCCAAGGGCGAGGAGACGGCGGCCTGATGGCGTTGCGCGATCTGACGGGCGCGGTCGATTTCACCGTGCTGAACGGCATGACGGGCGGTGACGACGCCATCAACGAGGAGGTGCTGGGCCTGTTCGTCAATCAGGCCGGTCTGTGGTCCGTCATGCTGGATCCCAAGGTCGAGGGCTGGCGTGACGGGGTCCATACGATCCGGGGCGCGGCGGCGGGCATCGGTGCGCGAGACCTAGCGGGGATCTGCGCCGAGGCGGAAGCGGTGGATCAGAAGCTGGCCGCGCCGGCGGTGGAACGGGTGCGCGATGCGCTGGAAGCGGCCCTGGCCGATGTTGCGGCCTATCGCCACGAGCTGATGCTGCGCGGCCTGAAAGCCTGAGGCTGTCGGGCGAAAGTCGGACTCGAAAAAGCAGTCCAAGTGTCCAAGTGAGTCCAACTTCGGCCGTCGCCCGAAATTGCACTGCACTCCGAAAACGCGTGCAAAGTGCAAGAAAGTGCAATTTCGGCAGGCGAGGCGCGCCGCGATGTCAAAGACCGGAAGTCCATTATACGGCGACCGGAAGGAGCGGTAGGACGATTGACGCTGCTTGGGCCTAATGGGCTGATATTAAAGGACTATGCATCTAAGAATAGGATGCTAGCAGCTAGCTTGGTCATTCATCCTTCCTGTTCTGCGAAGTCTTTGCCCATCACTTCTTCAAGCGATAGGCCTGCATCATTCACCGCTTTAAGGAATCCAAAACCGCACAGCATGGTCCCTGCCTGTGAGCGTTCCGCAGCTTGCCGGGCGTCGTTTACCGCAGAGGGTCGCATGTCGCCATTGAGGACTTCGGCCATCTGACTGAAGGCCGAAGACTTCGAGTAATAGGCGTTTCGGCAAGTCGTGAGGGCTTCTGTAAAAGCCTCGCGTTTTGATTGTGGGATGTCGCTGGAAACCCGCAGTTGGCCGATGTTGGTAGCAGTTTCCCCACATATGCGGTTTGCCGCTTGAGCCAGATCATAAGCATCGTAGATGCTAGCCCCTGGCCGTCCGATATAGTCAGCGAAGTTCTTGCTGGTTGTGTCACAAGGTGCCGCTTGCGCAGTCACTTGTTGCCACAGCGTCTTGGCGGCAGACGTCATGAGAGGTTTCTGGCGTGCAAGCTCAGCCGCCGCACGATCAGCATTGGCCTTCTCTTCTGCCGCTAGTTCGGCGGCGCGTTCTTCGTTCTGCTTTTCGCGATCAGCTTCACGCTGCTTTTCGGCAGCCTCGCGTTCTGCGATTTGTTCCGGCGTTGGCGGCGGCATGATGAACCCACCCGCTGTGAACAGGGCGATTGATCCTAGCAGCGCCAGACCCGCGCGCTTTCGGTTGCCGAGTTTTATCGCCTTAATCGGCCGAATTAGGCAGACGATGGAAACAAGGAACAGGATCATTCCTGCAAGCGCGACGAGCGCACCAATACCTTCACGCATAACTTCCCCCAGGAGTTGTGCCGCTTGTGGCAGCGACTCACAGTGTCGCCAAGGCCGAGGTTGGCCAAAGGGCTCGAACTGAGTGACGGGGGTCAGATAGCTTCGACGTTCCGAATGGCTTTCGCGCGCAGATGGGCTCAGCCAGCTATGTTCCATTTGGCCGGAGGCGGGCCTTCTTCAGCCGTTTCCCACGTCTTCAGCCATTCGACCACGTCTTCATGCGGGACGATGCGGCGAGCCGAAATGTCGGCTTCCGCCTCGGCGTCATGGTCGCTGAAGATGGACAGTTCCGGTCGAGCTATGACCGGAAGCTAACATTTCGCCGCCCTAGCTGCGAGTTCGGTCGTAGGTCGCGAACTCGTGGGCGATGCAGCGGTCGATGAGCAGGCGCCAGACGGGTTCGGCGATGTCGGGCGAGAGATGGTGGGCCTCGGCGGAGACCAGAACCTTGGCGACGACGTCGTCGATGCGGGCCTGGTCGAAGACGGCGTCGCGGTCGGGCTTGATGCGGGCGGCGGCGTCCATGTAGCGCTGGCGCTCGGCCAACAGGGCGACCAGGGCGCGGTCCAGGGCGTCGACGCCCTGGCGGACATCGGCCATCGACTGGCATTCTGCGGGATCGATGCGGGGATCGACGGCGACAAGAGCGGGCTTCGACATGGCCGTGGGGTTAGCGGGTCAGGCCGCGCAAGCCAAGCCGTCAGACGGTCTCAACCGACGAAGGCGCGTTCCAGGACGTAGTCGGCGGGTTCGGCGTTGGAGCCTTCCTTGAGGCCATAGGTCTCCAGCAGCTCGCCGGCTTCCTTGATCATGGCCATCGAGCCGCACAACATGGCGCGGTCGCGGTCGGGGTCGAAGCCCTCGGGTAGGTCCAGGTCGCGGAAGAAGTCGCCGGACTTGATGCGGTCGGTGATCCGGCCGGGGGTTTCGAAATCCTCACGGGTCACGGTGGGGTAATAGGTCAGCTGTGCCTGGGCCTCTTCGCCGATCAGTGGATCGTCGTGGATCTCGCGGGTGAAGAAGTCGCGATAGGCCAGGTCGGCGACGCTGCGGACCGTGTGGATCACATAGACATGGCCGAAGCGGGAATAGGTCTCTGGATCGCGCGCGACGCTGAGCCAGGGCGCCAGACCCGTTCCCGTGCCGATCAGGAACAGGCGCTCGCCGCCGGTTAGGGCGTCCAGCACCAGGGTGCCCGTCGGCTTCTTGCCCATCAGGACGGTGTCGCCGGGCTGTATCTTCTGCAGGCGCGAGGTCAGGGGGCCGTCGGCGACCTTGATCGAGAAGAACTCCAGCTCCTCGGCCCAGCAAGGGCTGGCGATGGAATAGGCGCGCAAAACAGGCTTTCCGCCGTCTTCGCCGGGCAGGCCGATCATCACAAACTCGCCCGAGCGGAAGCGGAAGTCCTCGGGCCGTTTGACGCCGAAGCTGAACAGGCTGTCGGTCCAGTGGCGCACCCACAAAACCTCAAGCTCATTGAAGGGGCTGGCTTTCACGGGGGCGGGGGTGAGGGCGGCGTCTGTCATCGTGCCGTCTCTCTAATCTGAGAACCCCTCGCAGGGAAGGACAAGCCTTTCGCCCGGCGACGACATTTCCTCGTGACGGCTTGCAGAAGCACCGCTAGCGTCTCGACCCATGCGCACCATTCTTCTCGCCTCGACCATCCTCCTGTCGGCCACATCGGCGCTCGCACAGGAGACGCCCTCCAACATCCTGACGCCCGAACGGGTCTTCTCCAGCCCCAGCCTGAATGGTCCGGTAGCCAAGGGAGTCAGCCTGTCGCCCGATGGACAGCTGGTCGCCTTCCTGCGTTCGCGCGAGGACAATGTAGATGTGCAGGACCTGTGGGCGGCGCCTACGGGCGAGGGCGAACCCTATAAGCTGATCGACGCACGGGCGCTGGTTCCCGACGCCGGCGAACTGTCGGAGGCCGAAAAGGCCCGGCGCGAGCGGATGCGGATCAGTGCGCGCGGCGTGGTCGAATATTCTTGGGACCAGCAGGGCCGCTACATCCTGGCGCCGCTGGAAGGCGACATCTTCCTGGCGAACCGGGCGGACGGCAAGGTGCGCCGCCTGACCGAGACGCCGGCCGACGAGATCGACGCCAAGGTGTCGCCGAAGGGCAGCTATGTCTCCTATGTCCGCGATCAGAATCTGGTCGTCTATGATCTGGCGAGCGGCAAGGAGACGCCGATCACCGACGACGGCGCGGGCCTGATCACCTGGGCCACCGCCGAGTTCATCGCCCAGGAGGAGATGGATCGCGACACCGGATACTGGTGGAGCCCGGACGAGCGCTACATCGCCATGACGCGCGTGGACGAGAGCCCCGTTGATATCGTGCCGCGTTTCGAGATCACCGGAGGCGGCGCGACGATGGTGGAGCAGCGCTATCCTCGCGCGGGGCGACCCAATGCGGTGGTCGAACTGTATGTGCGCGACCTACAGGGCGGGGGACGGGTCAAGGTGGACCTGGGATCCAACACCGACATCTATCTGGCGCGGGTGAACTGGTCCGGCGACGGCAAGACCCTGTATGTCCAGCGCCAGTCGCGTGACCAGAAGACTTTGGATCTGCTGAGCGTCGATCCGACGACCGGCGCGTCACGCGTGATCCTGAGCCAGAAGGCGCAGGCCTGGGTCGATCTGAACGACGACTTCCGCGTCCTGTCTGACGGCCGGTTCATCTGGTCCAATGAGGATTCGGGCTGGCGGCACCTGTATTTGTACGACCGCAACGGGCGACGCCTGCGGGCCATTACGCGCGGCGACTATCCGGTCAAACATCTTGACGGCGTCAACGAACAGACCGGCGAGGTCTATTTCACCGCCTCGATGCGCGACGGCAAGGAACTGCCGATCGAGCAGCAGATGTTCCGCGCCAATCTGAACCGCACGGTCGATCCGGTCGCGGTGACGCCGGGCGGCGGCTGGTGGACGGTGTCGGTGAACGGGCCGGCGACGGCCTATGTCGGCAACTATTCGGACCCGACGACGCCGACCCAGTCGGCGCTTTACCGCATCGACGGCACGCGCGTGCGCTGGATCGAAGAGAACAAGCTCGACGCCAACCATCCGTTCGCCCCTTACGTCTCACGCCTGCGCGCGCCCGAGTTCGGCACGATGCAGAGCCACGGCCAGGCCCTGGTGTGGCGCATGACCACGCCGCCCGACTTCGATCCGTCCAAGAAGTATCCGGTGGTGATGCAGGTCTATGGCGGCCCCGGCACCGGGGCGGGCGTGCAGAAGAGCTGGCAGCCGCTGACCAACCAACTGCTGACCGAGGCGGGCTACATCGTCTTCCGTGTCGACAATCGCGGCGAAGGCGACCGGTCGCAGGCGTTCGAGACCAGCATCTATCGCCGTCTGGGCATTCCGGCGGTCGAGGATCAGGCCCAGGCCGCGCAATGGCTGAAGACCCTGCCTTACGTCGATGCCGACCATATCGCGGTGATGGGCTGGAGCTTCGGCGGCTTCCTCAGCCTGCTGACACTGACGGACGAGGACGCCGGCCTGGCCTCGGCCCTGGCGGGCGCGGCGCCAACGGAATGGAGCCTGTACGACACCCACTACACCGAACGGTATATGTCCACGCCCCAGGCCAATCCGGAGGGCTATGCCGCCACCGACGTCCTGCCGCGGCTGGACGATATGACGGGGCGGCTGTTGCTGCTGCACGGCATGGCCGACGACAACGTCATCTTCGGCAATGCGACGCGCGTCATCGACGCCTTGCAGGCCAAGAGTGTGCCGTTCGAAATGATGCTCTATCCCGGCCAGCGGCACGGCGTCCGCGGCGATCCGAGGCAACTGCAACAATGGCGCACCTATCTCGACTTCCTGGACCGCACGATCGGCAAACGGGCCGAACCCAAGGCCGACTGATTCTGGCGGCTGCGGTCGCGCTGGCCCTCGCGGGCTGCGCGACCGGGCAGAGCGCCTATCCGTCTGCGTCCGACGTGGTCGCTGCGGGGCGGGCGACTGACAGCGCCCATTCGGTGCTGGTCTGGACCGCAAGATCACCCCGTCAGGGCATGTCGGCGATTTCCGGCATGCCGATCCTGCTGAAGGACAATATCGAGACGGCGGACATGCCGACCACCGCCGGATCGTTGGCGCTGGCGAACAATGCGCCGGGACGGGACGCGCCGCTGGTCACACGACTGCGCGCTGCAGGGGCCGTGATCGTCGGCAAGACCAATCTGTCGGAATGGGCCAATATCCGCTCGTCGGACTCGATCAGCGGCTGGAGCGCTGTCGGCGGCCAGACGCTGAACCCCTATGATCCCGCGCGCACACCGTGCGGATCATCGTCCGGCAGCGGAGCGGCGGTGGCGCTGGGCTTGACGCCCGTCGCCATCGGAACGGAAACGGACGGGTCGATCACCTGCCCGGCGTCGGTCAATGGCGTGGTCGGGTTCAAGCCGAGCGTGGGCGTGGTCTCGCGCACCCACATCGTGCCGATCAGCCATTCGCAGGACACGGCCGGGCCGCTGGCGACGACCGTCAGGGATGCGGCCAGGGTGCTGACGGTCATCGCCGGGTCCGATCCGGCCGATCCGGCGACGGTCGAGGCCGATGCGCACAAGGTCGACTACGCCGCCGGGCTGGACGCCAATGCGCTGCGCGGTGCGCGGATCGGGGTGATGCGGTTCCTGAAAGGCTACTCGCCCGAAACCCAGGCGGTGTTCGAGCAGAACCTGAAGGCCCTGCGCGATGCCGGCGCTGTCTTGGTCGATCTGCCCGAGGGACCGGATGGCCGGGTCATAGGCGCGGCCGAGTTCAAGGTGCTGCTCTACGAGCTGAAGCACGATCTGAACGCCTATCTGGCCTCGACCGACCCGCAGCAGGTCCGCACCCGCACCCTGGCCGACGTCATCGCCTTCAACGCCGCCGAACCGCGCGAGACGGTGCTGTTCGGTCAGGACATCTTCGAGCGCGCCCAGGCGATGGGCGATTTGACCGACGCTGACTATCTGGAGGCGCGCGCAACCTCGCTTAGACTGGCGGGGCCGGAGGGCATCGATCGATTGATGAGGGACAATGGCGTGATCGCCCTGATCGCGCCCACCACGTCGCGCGCCTGGACCAACGATCCCAAGGACGACGACGACATGCAGGGATCGGCCAGTCAGTTGGCCGCCGTCGCCGGCTATCCGCACCTGACCGTGCCGATGGGCTTCGATCGGGGAATGCCCGTGGGAATCAGCTTCCTTGGCGGGAAGTGGGACGATGCGCGCATCCTTTCTCTGGGTTACGCCTTCGAACAGGTGACCCAGGCCAGACGGCCGCCGCCTGGCGTTCGACGCTGACATCCCTTGGGGCGGCCGCTGAGAGTGCGGCATGTGCATATTTAGCCTCAACGTCATGTCGACGATCGTGGCATGAGCGACCTGATCGCCAATATCGTCGGCTCAGCGGCTGCGATCTGCTCGATCACCAGCTTCGCGCCTCAGGCGGTCAAGATTTGGAAGGAGCGTGACGCGTCGTCGGTCAGCTTGAAGACCTACTCCCTGACCGTGACCTGTTTCGTGCTGTGGGTCGTCTATGGCGTCATGACGCAGGCCTGGCCTGTCACGGTCGCCAACGCCTGCGCGCTGGTGATGGCGTCGGGCGTGCTGGTGATGAAATGGCGGTTCCGCGACGGCGATCCGGAGAAGTGATCAGACCTTTCCCCGACGTGATCTTGGCGCCCCCGCCGATGCGGGCTAACCCGTAGTTCACAACGTCCAACAGGGAGACGCCCCCAATGCCCGATCTCGCACAAGTCACCGAACACATCCGCGGCGCCGTCGGCGACAACTCCGGCCTCGGCAAGACCGTCAAGCTCGATCTCGGCGACGAGGGCAAGATCTACATCGACGGCGCCTCCACGCCGAACACGGTGACGAACGAGGACAAGCCCGCCGACGCCACCGTCTCGATGAAGTGGGATGACTTCATGGCTCTGTCGGAAGGCAAGCTGGACCCGATGATGGCCTTCATGCAGGGCAAGCTGAAGATCGCCGGCGACATGATGATCGCCCAGAAACTGGCTCCGCTGCTGAAGCGCTGATGCCGGTCTGAACGACCAGCTATGGCGGCGCGGCTCCCGACAAGGGACCGCGCCGTTTTCGTATCGAGCGTCCGGCAGAGACGCGAACGGGAAAGAGGAAACGACATGGACTTCAAACATTCCGACCGCGCCCTGGATTGGCACGCCCGCGTCCGTCGCTTCCTGGACGAGCAGGTCATCCCGCGCGAAGCCGAATATTTCGCACAGGTCCGCGAGGATTCGAACCGTCAGCCGCCGGTCATGGAGACGATGAAGGCGGCCGCGAAGGAAGCCGGACTTTGGAATATGTTCCTGCCCGGCGAACACGGGGCGGGTCTGACCAATCTGGAATACGCGCCGCTGGCCGAGATGATGGGGCGGCATCTGTGGTCGGCCGAGGTGTTCAACTGCAACGCCCCCGACACCGGCAATATGGAGGTGCTCCATATGTACGGAAATGCCGAGCAGCAGGCGCGCTGGCTGAAGCCCCTGATGGCCGGCGAAATCCGTTCGGCCTTCCTGATGACCGAGCCTGAGGTCGCCTCGTCCGACGCCACCAACATCCAGACCCGGATCGAGCGCGACGGCGACCACTATGTCATCAGCGGCCGCAAATGGTGGTCGACCAATATGGGCCATCCGAATCTGGCCGTGACCATCGTCATGGGCAAGACCGACCCCGACGCCGCATCCCACGCCCAGCAATCGCAGATCATCGTGCCGGCCGACACGCCTGGCTTCCGTGTCGAGCGGATGCTGTCGGTATTCGGCTATGATGAAAAGCCGATCGGCCATGCCGAGGTCGTGCTGGAAAATGTCCGCGTGCCGGTCGAGAACTTGATCGCCGGCGAGGGCAGGGGCTTCGAGATCGCTCAGGGGCGGCTTGGCCCGGGCCGTATTCACCACTGCATGCGCACGATCGGTGCGGCCGAGCGGGCGCTGGAACTGATGGTGACGCGGCTGTTGAACAGAACGGCGTTCAAGAAGCAGTTGGCCGAGCATTCGGTCTGGGAACAGCGCGTCGCGGAGGCGCGCACCAACATCGAGATGTGCCGCCTGCTGGTGCTGAAGGCCGCCTGGATGATGGATCAGGCGGGAGCCAAAAACGCGCGTTCCGAGATCGCCCAGATTAAGGTCGCCGCGCCGAAGATGGCTTTGCAGATCATCGACGACGCCATTCAGGCGTTCGGCGGCGCCGGTGTCTCGGGTGACACGCCTTTGGCCGAGCTTTACGCGGGTGTCCGCACCTTGCGCATCGCCGACGGCCCGGACGAGGTCCATAATCGCACCATCGCGCGGTTTGAATACGCCAAACATGGCGGCCGCCCGATGCGCTGATATGTGATCCCGAACGCCAAGTGCTTGGGAACCTTGGCCTTGTTGGTGCGTTTGTTCGGCACTGACAAGGCGCTGGGGCTGGTGTCGGACGGGACAGCTGACATGAATGCGCGCTCCGAGCCCGACCCGCGGGTTGCGTCAGACGTGGCGCGGTTCAAGTCTGTTCGCGCGCGCATGATCGCTCTGGCTGAAGGTTTGTCTGCCGAGGATCTGTCAGCTCAGTCGATGGCGGATTGCAGCCCAGGGAAATGGCATCTGGCGCACACCAGCTGGTTTTTCGAGGCGATGATCCTGTCGTCCGATCCCGGATACCAGCCCGTCGATCCGCGTTTTCAGCAGCTGTTTAACTCCTACTATGAGGCTTTGGGCGAGCGGGTCAGGCGGGACCAGCGCGGGCTGATGACTCGCCCCTCCGTCGATGAGGTCCTGGCCTATCGCCGAGAGATCGACCGCCGGATGGTCGCCTGGCTGGCGCAGGGCGAGACCAGCGGCCATCAACGCTATCTGTTCGAGCTGGGTCTGCACCACGACCAGCAGCATCAGGAGCTTTTCCTGATGGATGTGCTGAACCTGATGTCGCGCTCTCCGCTCGACCCCGCCGCCTATGAGATCGAGCCCAGAGCCGAGGCGCTTCAAAACACGCGCGTTGGAACGGTGGCGTTCGAAGGCGGTCTGGTGACGATCGGCCACGACCAATCGGGCTTCGCCTTCGACAATGAGGGGCCGTCGCACCGCGTCTGGCTGGAGCCGTTCGCTCTGGCTGCGGATCTGGTGACGAACGGCGACTGGATCGCCTTCATCCAGGATGGCGGCTATTTGCGGTCCGAGCTGTGGCTGTCTGACGGCTGGGCGACGGTCAAGGCTGAGGGCTGGACCGCGCCGCTGTATTGGCGTTTGGCTAATGGCGCCTGGACCGTGATGGGTCTGACGGGGCGTAAACCTGTCGATCCTACTGCGCCGGTTCGCCACATCAGCTTTTATGAGGCCGACGCTTTTGCCCGTTGGGCCGGCAAGCGACTGCCGTCCGAGGCGGAATGGGAACATGCCGCCGCCTCTTCGCCTGATGCGTTCTCGAACCTGGTTGGCGAAGTGTGGCAGTGGACGTCCAGCGCCTATGCGCCCTATCCCGGTTTTCAGCCGACGCCGGGCACCGCCGCCGAATACAACGGCAAGTTCATGGCCAATCAGATGGTGCTGCGAGGCGGATCTTTCGCCACGCCGCCGGGCCATGACCGCATCACCTATCGCAACTTCTTCTATCCCCAACAGAGGTGGGCCTTCATGGGTTTGAGACTGGCTGAAGATCGGACCGTGGCGCGAGACGCCGCAGCGGACGACGCCCAAACCGCCGCCTTTCGAAAGGATATGATCGAAGGGCTGTCGCGTGCACAAAAGGCTGTGCCGCCGAAGTGGTTCTATGACGCGGACGGGTCACGTCTGTTCGAAGACATCACCGTGCTGCCCGAATACTATCCGACCCGGCAGGAAATGGCGCTGTTGCGCGATCGCGCAGCGGAACTGACGGCCGACTTCGGCCCCGACGCGGTGCTGGTCGAGTTCGGATCCGGCGCCAGCGAAAAGACGCGGATTCTGTTGGATGCCGCCACCGACCTCGGCGCCTACGTCCCCCTCGACATCAGCGAGAGCGCCCTGATGGACGCCGCCATTCGCGTCCGCGCTGACTATCCGAAGCTGCGCGTGCAGCCGGTTCTGGGAGATTTCGAGCATTTGGCGCCGCTGCCCGACGATCTTCCGTTGGGGCGACGGATCGGCTTCTTCCCCGGCTCGACCATCGGCAATCTGCAACCGGATGAGGCCGAGCAATTCCTGGCGGCGGCGCGTCGGATGCTGGGCGAGGGTGCGTTGTTCATTCTGGGCGTCGATCTGGTCAAAGATCCTGCAATCCTGGTCGCCGCCTATGACGACAGCCAGGGCGTGACGGCGGCCTTCAATCGCAATGTTCTGATCCGCGCCAATCACGAGTTGGATGCTGATTTCGATGTGGACGCCTTTGTTCACCGCGCCGTGTGGAATCCGGACGCCTCGCGCATGGAAATGCATCTGCAGGCGATTGCGCCGACCACCGCGCACATCGGAGATCGAACATTCCGCTTTATGACCGGCGAGACGATCCACACCGAAAGCTCGCGCAAGTTCACGCCTGAATCGATTCAGGCCATGGCGGCCGCCTCCGGCTGGACTGTCGTCCGCATCGATACCTCTCCGGCGCCCAGCGTGGCCTTGGCGGTTCTGCGCGCCTGAGCCGAATGCGCGGCTGATTGCGGACAAGAAAAAGGGCGGCGCATCGATCGATGGGCCGCCCTGTTTGTATCGAGTTTCGCCGACTATTGCCCGTCGGCGGCGTCCGCGTCTTTCTTGGTTCCGTGCGACGCTTCTCCACCCTTGCGGCCCGCCTGTGCGGCGAGGCTGCGGTCTTGGGAGAAGCTGCGTTTTTCGCTGGGGACGCTTGCGCCCCCTTTGCGCGCGATTTCGCGCTGACGTTCGGGATCCATGGAGGCGAAACCTCGCTTGGAAACGCCGGAGGGTCGTGTGGGTTGGCTGTCCATCGTGTTCCTTTCAGTGCTGCCGTTGCGCTTGCTGAAGTGAACCCAGTGACTCGGTGACGGTTCCGTCGGGAACTCCGTTTTACTGTCGCGATCCTCAAGGGCTCGTGAGTTTGACTTTACCCAGCACCGTAAGGCCGCGAATCACCTTCGCCGCCACCATCCGGTTCCATCGGCGGAACTTCATCGGGCGTGTCTGAAGGCTGTATTTCCGGCTGCTGCGCCGGCTCAGGCTGGGTTTCGGGTTGCGGCGTGGTCGGAGTGGGTTCGATATAGGTCATGAGCGGCTCCTTGTGCGATCAACCAACGCACCCTGATCGCCCGCGTTCAAAAAGGAACCATGGGTCGCAACGCCGGTTTGTTCAGCGAACCACGGAGATCGACATGACCAATACCCCGATAAGCGCGACATCACCCGACGACATCGTCCTGGAGGACGATGATCTGACCCAGCGTTTGGACCGACAGGCGGACGCCATTCTCGCCGAGGGCGAGGGCCGTAGCTTTGGCAAGACCACTTCGGTCCGCCAGGCCGTCAGAGAAGATGCGGGCCTGGTGCGCGAGAGGATTTCCGGACGCGTACATCGTGTGCAGGAAGACATTCAGGACAATCCGATGAAGGCGACGCTCTACGCATTGGGCATCGGCGTGATCATCGGCATGATCCTGCGTCGATAGGCCACACGATCAGCAGGCTCAGGCAGGCCCCGACGGCTCACGCTGGATCGGGGCCTGTCGCATTGCGGCGTCAGACACGAACGGATTGGTCCGTCGCTCTTCACCAAAGGTGGAGATCGGCCCGTGGCCCGGCACAAAGGTGACGTCGTCGCCAAGCGGCCAGAGCTTTTCGATCACGGAGCGGATCAGTGCGGGCGGATCGCTCATCGGGAAGTCGGTGCGACCGACCGAACCCTTGAACAGAACGTCGCCGACCTGAGCGAATCGCGCCGCGCGATTGAAGAAGATGATGTGTCCGGGCGTATGGCCGGGGCAGTGGCGCACTTCCCAGGTCGTTTCGCCCAGCGATACCGTGTCGCCATCCTCCAACCACCGATCGGGCGTGAAGGGGCGAGCGTCGGGCAGGCCGTACATCCGGCCGCTTTCTACGATTCGGTCGATCCAGAACTGGTCGGCCTTCTGAGGGCCGGTGATCTGGGCGCCGGTCTTTTCCTGCATTTCTGCTGCGCCGCCCGCGTGATCCAGATGGCCGTGGGTGATCCAGATCTGATCAAGCGTCAGGCCGCGCCGCGAGACCTCGCCCAGGACTGCATCGACCGAACCGCCAGGATCGATCACGGCGGCCTTGTTGGTGGCGGTGCACCAGACGGTCGTGCAGTTCTGTTGAAGCGGGGTGACGGGCGTGACGAAGACGCCGATGGGGGAGGCGGGTTGGCTCATTTGGTCAACATAGCCACGCAAAGGCCGCGAAACCACCGGCTCTGACTACGCCCGCGTTGACCTTTCGGGCCCTTCTCGACATAAGGGCGGGCTTCGAGGTGCCGCTCCACACGGGGCGGCCTTCTTGCTTATCCATTCCGCGCCGGCCGTCTCGATGGCTCATGCGCCCCAGAGCGTCAGAATCCCGACCATGCAAGTCGTCGAAAAGTCGAACGAAGGCCTCAGCCGCGTGATCGCGGTCACCATTCCCGTCGCGGAGCTGAACGAAAAGCTCGAAGCCCGCGTCAAGGAAGTCGCCCCGCAGGTGAAGCTGAAAGGCTTCCGTCCGGGCAAGGTGCCGGTCGCCCACGTCAAGAAGACCTTCGGCCGTGAGTTCATGGGCGAGATCATCAACGCCGAGCTGAACGAAACCAGCCAGAAGGCGCTCGACGAGGCCAAGATCCGTCCCGCCGCGCCGGCCGAGATGAAGCTGACCTCGGACATGGACAAGGTCATCGCCGGTCAGGAAGACCTGGCCTATGAAATGTCGCTGGAAATCATGCCGGACTTCGAGCCGGTCGATCCCAAGACCCTGAAGCTGGAGCGCCCGACCTATGAAGCGTCTGACGCCGATCTGGACGAGGCCCTGACGGAACTGGCCGGTCAGGCCAAGACCTACGAAGACAAGAAGGGCAAGACCGTCAAGGCCGCCGAGGGCGACCAGCTGACGATCGACTTCCTGGGCAAGCTGGACGGCGAGCCCTTCGAAGGCGGCGCCGCCGAGGACGCGGACCTGGTGATCGGCTCGGGCCGCTTCATCCCCGGTTTCGAAGAGCAACTGACGGGCGCCAAGGTCGGCGAAGAGAAGACCATCGAAGTCACCTTCCCCGAGAACTATCAAGCCGCTCATCTGGCCGGCAAGAAGGCCACCTTCGACATCAAGCTGAAGGCCATCAAGGCGGAAGCCGAATCCAAGATCGACGACGATTTCGCCACCCGCATCGGTCTGGAGTCGCTGGACAAGCTGAAGGAACTGCTGAAGTCCAACCTGGACCAGCAGTACGCCGGCGCCGCCCGTTTCAAGCTGAAGCGCGCCCTGCTGGACCAGCTGGATGAGGCCCACGACTTCCCGTTGCCGCCGAAGATGGTGGACGCCGAGTTCGACGGCATCTGGCAGCAGGTCGAGGCTGACAAGACCGCTGGTCGTCTGCCGGAAGAAGACGCCGCCAAGTCGGACGAGGACCTGAAGACCGAATACCGCAAGATCGCCGAACGTCGCGTGCGTCTGGGCCTGGTGCTGGCCGAAATCGGTCGCGCCAACAACGTCCAGGTCACCGACCAGGAACTGAACGCCGCCATCCTGCAGGAAGCCCGCAACTATCCGGGCCAGGAACAGGCCGTCCTGAACTTCTACCGCCAGAACCCCAACGCCGCCGCCCAGATGCGCGCGCCCATCTACGAAGAGAAGGTCGTCGACCTGATCGTGGGCGTCGCCGACGTGACCGACAAACCGATCACGAAGGAAGAGCTGCTGAAAGAAGACGAGGACGAGGGCTGATTTTCCGCTCGATTACGCGACCGTAACTGGCGGTTGTGGCTCCTGGATTGTAAGTCGAATGGGTCCGCAGTGCGGGCCCATTTTGCTTTTCAGGTATGTCTTCAATGTCTTTTTCCGCTGTCGCTCTGGCCGCCCTCATCACCGCAGGCGCGCAGGCGCAGGATCCGGCACAGCCGCCCCCGACAGATCTGGAGGAGATCACGGTCGAGGGTCAGTCGCCGCGGCAGGCTGCGCGCCAATTTGTCCAGCGTGTTGCGACCGCGCCCGCCGGTGCGCGGCTTGGACGGTGGAATACGCCGCTGTGCGTCAGCGTCGCCGGATTGAAGGCGCCCTACGGTCAGATGCTTGCCGATCGCATCGGCGAAATCGCTCATGATCTTGAAATTCGAGTGGGCGAGCCTGGCTGCTCGGCCAATGTGCTCATAATCGCCACGGAGGATGGTCCCAGTGTCGCATCTGCGCTGGTGGAAGGTTGGCGTCGTCGTTTCCGTCCTCCGATCGACAACACGAACATGGGTTTGGCGGCGCTGGAACGGTTCAAAACCAGCGATGCGCCAGTGCGATGGTGGCACATTTCCCTGCCAGTCTCAGCAGACACTGGCCAACTGGCGGCCCGTGTCGCCGGTGGAGAGCCGCCCTCGATTGGATCGCGGGCCGTCAGCCGCATGAGGTCGCCACTGCGGTACGACCTGAACTCAGCGACCGTCGTCATTGATATGACCAAGGCCAGTGGCGTCCTTTTGCCGGCTCTGATGGACTACGCCGCGATGGTCGTCTTGGCGCAGGTCGATCCCCGCGCCGACTACTCCGATCAGCCCACTGTGCTGAATTTATTTGGTGATCCTCAGAACGTGACCGGCCTCACGGACTGGGACCGCGCCTATCTGCAAGCGCTATATGAAGCGGAGCCCGATCGCGCATCCGCCGCCGCGCAGGAGGCGGCGGTCGCGGAACGACTACAGAAAGGACGTCGTGCAGCGGCGAACCAGCAAGACGCGCAGTCCGATTGAACCCGGCGTCTTGCGCAGGGTGTCATCGAACGCGATATGCAGCATAACCGGCTGACGACGCTGAATCGTCGCCACTGCATCCGAGAAGGCTAAATGCGCGATCCGATCGAACTGATGAACATGAACCTGGTGCCGATGGTGGTGGAGCAATCCAGCCGCGGTGAGCGTTCCTTCGACATTTTCTCGCGCTTGCTGCGTGAGCGAATCATCTTTCTGACGGGACCGTTCGAGGACGGGATGGCGTCGCTGATCTGCGCCCAGCTGCTGTTCCTTGAATCGGAGAACCCCAAGAAGGAAATCAGCATGTATATCAACAGCCCCGGCGGTCAGGTGACCTCGGCGCTCGCGATCTACGACACCATGCAATACATCAAGAGCCCGGTTTCGACCGTGGTGATGGGTATGGCGGCTTCGGCTGGCTCGCTGATTCTGACGGCGGGCGCCGCTGGCCAGCGGATCGCCCTGCCGAATGCGCGGGTCATGGTGCACCAGCCCTCGGGCGGTTTCCGCGGCCAGGCGTCGGACATCGAACTGCATGCCGCCGACATCCGCTACACCAAGCGTCGTCTGAACGAGATCTACGTCCATCACACCGGTCGGACGTATGAGGAGGTCGAGAAGACTTTGGATCGCGACCACTTCATGTCGGCCGAGGAAGCCAAGACCTGGGGCATCGTTGACCATGTCTACGATCGCCGCGAGCAGGCCGACGCCGATGGCGTGAAGACGCCCGGCAACTAAGACTGCCGTCGAAAGGCGAAAAGGGCGCGCCCGTTGCGGCGCGCCCTTTTCATTTTGTGCTATCGGAAACGCCATGCAGTTCACACGAGATCAAAGCGGCACGGTCGATGTCGATGGCGAAAGCTACGTCTGGGAGCTTCGTCGCCAACCTCAGCCCAAGGGCGGAAATGTCTGGGAGGGCATGGCCGTCTCCCTTCGCCACGCGGACTTCAAGCGTGAAGCCATCGTGCAGTTTCCGCCGCCACTTCGGCCCAACGGCCGACCAGATGTGGAGAAGCAGCGCGTCAATGTCGACGCTGTCCGCACCGCTGTCGCCTCGGCGATCGAGGCCGGCTGGGATCCGGCCTCGCGCGGCAAGGCGATGGTGTTCGACGTGGACGCCGACGGCAACTAAGTTTCAGGGCTTCCGGCGGAAAATTCGGAAACCTGGCTGCTGGGCCATCGCCAGCATCTCGGTGTCGCCCGAGGTGTCGCCGTAGGCGGCGACGAGCGTCATGTCATCGCCATAGGCCGCTTTCAGCCGCCGCACCTTTTCCTCACCGCGACAGTTGGGACCGGCGAAGTCGCCGGTGATTCGGTCATCGGCGTTGAAGACAAACTCAGTGCCCAGCAAGGCCTCGGCCCCCAGTTTGCGGGCGAACGGCGCAACGGTCGTCGTCGGCGACGCGGTCACGATGACGCGATGCGCACCGCGTTGGCCCCAGTCGTTCCACACCTCAAGCGCATCGGGGCGCATGAAGCGGGGCCAGATCTCTTCGGCGAAGGCTGCGGCTTCCGTTTCCAGCGTCTGGCGGCTCACGCCAAGCAAGAATTCCTTTACGGAGGCCGCCTTGATCCGGCCCCGGTCGCGATCCTTGGCGTAGGCGGCCAGCGCCGGAGCCAGCTTGACCAATCCCAAGGCCCAGGCGCCCGGACCGGCGCGCCAGCGCAGGAACTCGGTGAAGCTGTCTCGAATCGTCAGCGTGCCGTCGAAATCGAAGGCGACGATGGCAGGTCCATTCGCCGTGGACTGGCGTATTTCCTGCACAATACCCATGTCAGACATTCGCCTTGATCCCCGTCGACACTGATCCATCCACGCACTGCAACAATCCCTTGCCGCCTTCGGGGTTGTTCCGGAGCGTGTGATGGGTGATTGTCATTTTTTGAAGACCTTCGCATCCAGAGTGCTGGAATCAATGTGAGGGAAGCGCGTTTTGGGCCATTTCGGTCCGACCCGCGGGAGTGAGATAAGGGTCTATGACCAAAGCAGCCGGCACCGACGCCAAAAGCACCCTCTACTGCTCGTTCTGCGGAAAGAGCCAGCACGAGGTCCGCAAGCTCATCGCGGGCCCGACCGTCTTCATCTGCGATGAATGCGTCGAACTGTGCATGGACATCATCCGCGAAGAGCACAAGATCGGCTTTAAGAAGACGACCGACGGCGTGCCCACGCCCAAGGAAATCCGCGACGTGCTGGACGACTATGTCATCGGCCAGGCGCACGCCAAGAAGGTGCTCTCGGTCGCCGTCCACAACCACTACAAGCGCCTGAACCACGCGACTAAGAACAACGACGTCGAACTGGCCAAGTCGAACATCATGCTGATTGGCCCGACCGGCTCGGGCAAGACGCTGCTGGCCCAGACGCTGGCGCGCATCATCGACGTGCCCTTCACCATGGCCGACGCGACGACCCTGACCGAAGCCGGTTATGTGGGCGAGGATGTCGAGAACATCATCCTGAAGCTGCTGCAGGCGTCGGACTACAACGTCGAGCGGGCCCAGCGCGGCATCGTCTATATCGACGAAATCGACAAGATCTCGCGCAAGTCTGACAACCCTTCGATCACGCGCGACGTGTCGGGCGAAGGCGTGCAACAGGCCCTGCTGAAGATCATGGAAGGCACCGTCGCCTCCGTGCCGCCGCAAGGCGGTCGCAAGCATCCGCAGCAGGAATTCCTGCAGGTCGACACCGCCAACATCCTGTTCATCGTCGGCGGCGCCTTCGCTGGGTTGGAGAAGGTCATCTCGGCGCGCGGGGCAGGGGCTTCGATCGGCTTTGGCGCCCAGGTCAAGGAGATCGATGAACGTCGCACCGGCGACATCCTGAAGGGTGTCGAGCCTGACGACCTGATGCGGTTCGGTCTGATCCCCGAGTTCATCGGCCGTCTTCCGGTGCTGGCGACGCTGGAAGACCTGGACGAGACGGCGCTGGTCACGATCCTGACCGAGCCGAAGAACGCCCTGGTCAAGCAGTACAAGCGTCTGTTCGAGATGGAGAACGTCGAACTGACCTTCACGGACGACGCCCTGATCGCCGTCGCCAAAAAGGCCATCACCCGCAAGACCGGGGCACGCGGCCTGCGCTCGATCCTGGAAGGCATCCTGCTGGAGACCATGTTTGAACTGCCGACCTTCGAAGGCGTCGAGGAAGTCGTCGTCAACGCCGAGGTCATCGACGGCAAGGCCCAGCCTCTGCTGATCTACTCGGAAGCCTCCAAGAAGAAGGCCGACGGCGCCGCCTGAACTGACGACCAGCGCTGAAATGAAAAAGGCCGGAGCGAGATCGCTCCGGCCTTTGTTGTTCGAGATCGCTGTCTGCAAACCTATTTGATCGGTGTGTCGATCAGCACGGCCTGCGTCACGGGTTGGCCCGTGGCCTGGGCGACGAGCTCGGCGGTGCGGGTCTCAATGACGGCTTCGAGGCGAGCCAGGAACTCGTCCTTAGGAAGGCCGACGGGGATTGGGTCGAGGAACTCCAGCGTCGCTGTGCCGGGGTGTTTTTCGTACTTTTCCTCGGGCCAGAAGAGGCCGAGGTTGGTGGCGAGCGGCACGACCGGAACGTCGAAGTCGCGGTACATGTGCCAGACGCCGGAGCGATACTTGAACTTCTTGCCGACGGGCGCGAGGTGCCCCTCGGGATAGATCAGGATCTTGCGGTTCTCGGCGCGGGCCTCGGCGGCGCGCATGGCCAGCGCCTTGCGGGCTTCGTGGCCGCCGCAGGAGTTGACCACGATGGCGCCCAGCTTCTTCAGCACGCCGCCCAGCAGGGGAAACTTTTCCAGGTGATCGCCGGTGACGAAGGCGATGTCGTCGAACTGGTCATAGGTCGCAAAGCCGTCGCCCCAGCTTTGATGTTTTGAGGCGATGATGAAGGCGCCCTCGGGCAACCGATCCTTGCCGCGAACATCCAGTTTGATGCCGGCGAAGATCGCCATGGCCTGAACCATCCGCTTCACATAGCGGCGGATGACCCAACTGGCCGGGCCGCGACCGGGGGCGAGCGCGGCGAAGGCGGCGGTCAGCCCATAGCCGATCGACAGGATCCAGTAGGCGACATTGAAGGCGAAGCTGCGCATGGGGCGACTATGGCAGAAAGCTTGGCCTTGTCAGACCCTAAGCCGCCTTTTCGAGCGATGACGCCGGCGTGACGCAGTTTCGGCCCGCGCGTTTGGATTCGTACAGGGCGGCGTCCGCGCGTTCCAGCAGGCTGGCGGCGGTTTCGCCCTTTCGACGCTGGGCGAAGCCAGCAGAGACCGTGACTGAGCCCAGGTCGTCGTTGGTCGAGCGACGGCGCAGCGCGCGTGACGCCACGTCGTTCCGGATGCTTTCCAGCGCCGCCATCACGACGCCGGCGCCTTCACCGGGGAAGATGATGGCGAATTCCTCGCCGCCGAACCGGGCTGCGAATCGGGTCTTGCCGCAGATGTTGGACAAGACGGTGGAGACATAGCGCAGCACCTGATCGCCGGTCTGGTGGCCCCAGGTGTCGTTGAACCGTTTGAAATGATCGATGTCGAGGATGGCCAGGCTGAGCGGCGCGCCGTCGTCGTCGGCGCAGGCGGCCTCAAGCCGTTCATCAAAGGCCTTGCGGTTGGCCAAATTGGTCAAGGCGTCGGTCATCGCGTCGCGGCGCACCTGTTCCAGGTTTTCGCGCAGGCGGATGACTTCCTTGTTGGACTTTTCCAGACGCTTTTCGAGGATCGCCGTTTCGCGGCGCACGCGGTTGGTCGCGGTCGAAAGGCCGCCGACCAGATCCTTCAGCGAAGACGGATCGTCGACAGTTTCCATGCATTGCGAGGCGTCGGCGAGGGTTTCGCCATAATCGTGCTGGGTCTTGTGCGCCATGGCGATGGCGCTGGCGACGCTGGCCAGTTCGCGGTCCAGCACGGCGCCGACGTCGCGAATCTGATCCGGCAGGCGACCGCGCGGCAGGAACTCGGCGGCCAGCATTTCTGACGTCTTGTCTGTGATGACGGCGGACTGCGCCAGAAGACGGCGGATTTCCTGGGCCAGGGGACCGTCGGGGTCGCTGATGTAATGCAGCCAAAGCTCGAAGTTCAGCGGAGTGGGCCAGACGCCGGCCTTTTGCATTTCGCCGATGACGTTGCGCGCCAAAGCATAGGCTTGAGGAGCTCTTAGCGCCGTCTCGACCTTTTTCGACATTCTTGTTCCCCTAAGCTCCTGTTCTGGAGCTGTGTCGGGGCGCACACTACGGGATGTTCCGTAATGCAGGGTAAACGGCGCGGCGTCTCACCGCGCCGTTGTGTACGAATTCAGGCGCGGATAACGACGGGCCGACGCAGGAAGGCGGGGATGTCGTCGCCGAAGCCACGCACGCCCTGGCGCTGAGTGTCGCCCTTGTCAGCCTTGCGATCGCCGCGGCGATCGGATTGCAGCAGGTGCGGCTCACGATCTGCACGGTCGGGACGTGGGGCGCGAGCCGTCTCGACGGGTTCGACGGTCGCCTCCGCCTCGACTGTGGCGGCGACGGGAGCCGCGACTTCGACCGGCGTCTCGGGGCGGGCCTTGCGGCGGCTGCGGCTGCGGGGCGCTTCGGCCTCTTCAGACGAAGACGCGGCGGTGACGGGGGCGATGTCGCCAGGCTCGGCGGACGGGGTGGGCGCGCTGCTGGTGCGCGACCGGCTGCGACCGCGTTCGCCCGTGCGTTTGTCGTCGCGGCGCGGGCCGTCCTTGATGGCGGCGAAGTCGATGCCGTCCAGAACCAGCTCTTCCGGATCCTTCTTGATCAGCTTCAGGACCTTATCCAGCGACTTGTCGTCGGCCGGGGTCACGATCATGAAAGCCTGGCCCAGCTTGCCGGCTCGGCCGGTACGGCCGATGCGGTGGACGTAGTCGTCGGCGTGGTGCGAGACGTCGTAGTTGAAGACGTGGCTGACGTCCGGGATATCCAGGCCGCGCGCGGCGACATCGGAGGCGACCAGAATCTTCAGTGCGCCCGAGCGGAAGTCCGCCAGGGTCTTCATCCGGTGCGACTGATCCAGGTCGCCATGGATCGGCGCGGCGTCGAAGCCGTGGGTCTTCAGCGACTTGGCGACGATATCGACTTCGGATTTGCGATTGCAGAAGACGATGCCGTTACGCACGTCCTCACGGCCGACCAGGGCGCGCAGGGCGGTCCGCTTGGCCTTGGGGTCCGAGGTCGGGATGCGGACGATGTATTGGGTGATGGTGTCGGCGGTCATAGCCGGACGCGAGGCCTCGATCCGGGTCGGATCCTTGAGGAAGGCGGTCGTCAGGCGCGTAATCTCCGGCGGCATGGTGGCCGAGAAGAACAGGGTCTGACGACGAGGCGGCGTCAGTTTGAAGATGCGCTCGATGTCGGGGATGAAGCCCATGTCCAGCATGCGGTCGGCCTCATCGACGACCATGATTTCGACGCCGGTCAGCAGCATCTTTCCGCGTTCGAACAGATCAAGCAGGCGGCCGGGCGTGGCGATCAGAACGTCGACACCCTTGTTCAGCGCCGCGACCTGGTCGCCCATGGAGACGCCGCCGATCAGCAGGACCCAGCTGAGCTTGGTGCCCTTGGCGTATTTGGCGAAGCTCTCGGCGACCTGGTCAGCCAGTTCGCGCGTCGGCGCCAGGACGATGGCGCGCGGCATGCGGGCACGGGCGCGGCCGGTGGACAGGCGATCGACCAGAGGCAGGGTGAAGGCGGCGGTCTTGCCGGTGCCGGTCTGGGCGATGCCCAGAACATCACGTCCGGCGAGGGCGACGGGGATCGCCTGTTCCTGAATGGGCGTGGCGGTCGTGTAGCCGGTGTCGGCGACGGCCTGAAGGGTCGTGGGCGAAAGGCCCAGTTGGGAAAATTCGGTCATGAATCCTTGGGAGAGAAAGCGTCTGCGTGCATAGCAGCGACGGAACCGCCCCTCTTTGGGCGAGCGGGCGGCGCGGATCGCAGACCTGTCCCGAGGCTGGGGCGCATATAGAAGCCCCTGCGCAGAAGTCAAGTATTCCTGGTTTTTTGCTCAGCCGGCCGCAGGCCTTAAATCGCAGCCTGCAAACGAAAATCGCCGGACGGGCGAGCCGTCCGGCGATCTGCTGGATCAGAGTGGAAGTGCGATCAGCGCTTGCCGAAGATCATGTCGCCCAGTTTGGCGAAGAAGCCCTTTTCCTCGGGCTTGGCGGCGGGCGCCGGCTTGGGTGCTTCGACCGGCTTGGGAGCGGGAGCCGGCGTAGGCGCGGACGCCGCAGCGGCGGGGGCAGCGGCGGGTGCGGGGGTGGCGGCGGGCTTGGGCGCGGCGACGGGCTCGGCCGGCTTGGCGGAAGGCGCGGCCTTCGGGGCGGCGGCTGCTTTCGAAGCGGCGGCCTTGGGGGCAGCAGGTTTCGCCGCTGCAGGCTTTGCCGCCGTCGCCTTCGTGGCGGCCGCTTTTGGAGCTGCAGACTTCACTGCCGCCTTGGCGGCGGCCGATTTGGGTGCAGCAGCCTTGGGAGCGGCTTTCGGAGCAGCCTTGGGGGCAGGGGCGGGTTTCGGCTTGGCTGCGGCCTTGATGGCGACCGGCTTAGCGGCTGGCTTGGGGGCGGGGGTTTTGGGCGCCGCAGCCTTGGGCGCGACTGCCTTGGCGGCGGCGGCCTTCGGCGCAGCGGCTGCCGGCTTAGCAGCGGCCTTGGGCGCAGCGGTTTTCTCGGCGGCGGTCTTCACGGCGCTCGACTTCGGCGCGGCTTTAGGCTTGGAAGCGGCGGTCGCCGGCTTTGGCGACGCTGGTTTAGACGTAGACGGTGACTTGGCCATGTATTCCCCGACCCCTCGGTTTGATAAAAACGCGGTGGCGACGGGCGTTCAGCACCGGATCGCTACGATTCGCCATATTACCGGTGTTTGAAAAATGTCCGAGTCCGCACTTCAGATAATCGCCCGTGGCCCTCGCGCCGCCGCAGAGGCCGCCGCAGAGGCCGTCGACGCCGATCCGCGACTGGAAGGCGCGACCTATTCGATCCTGGAAGAGGACGAGGATAACGACGTCTGGCGCATCGACGCCTTTCCCACGACGGACGAAGAGGTTGAGGGGCTGAAGGCGGTGCTGGCGGGATATCCGGTGACGGTGCTGGTCGAGAAGCTGGCGGACGCCGACTGGCTGGCCATGTCGCTGTCGGGTCTGCCGCCGGTCGAGGCCGGACGGTTCTTTGTCTATGGCGCGCACGATCAGGGTAAGGTGCCCGAGGGTCGCGTCACGCTGAAGATCGACGCCGGCGCCGCATTCGGCACGGGCCACCATGGCACCACGGTCGGCTGCCTGGAGGCGTTCGACAAGCTGCTGGAGACCGAAAGCTTTGAGAAGGTGCTGGACGTCGGTTGCGGCACGGGCGTGCTGGCGATCGCGGCGGCCAAGACGGGCACGCCTATCGCCGTCGGAACCGACATCGACGAGCCCTCGGCCCGGATCGCCAATGAGAACGCCGAGATCAACGAGGCCAAGTGCGACTTCTATTTCGCCGATGGTCTCAGCGATCCGCGCATCGCCCAGCACCAGCCATATGACTTGGTGTTCGCCAACATCCTGGCCGCGCCGCTGGTGCATCTGGCGCCCGAGATCGCGGCGGCGCTGAAGAGCGGCGGGGTCGCGATCCTGTCGGGCCTGTTGCGCACGCAGGAGGAGCGGGTGCTGGAGGCCTATCTGCCGCTGGGCTTCACGGTCGAACAGACCATCCATCACGACGCCTGGAGCGCCCTGCAACTGCGCAAGGGCTGAGGATCGATCATGCGCCAGACTTTCGACGAGACGACCGACCCGTCCTTCGGGGCCAAGCACCTGCCGCTGCTGCGCGCCGAAATGGCCAAGCAGGGGCTGGACGGGTTTCTGATCCCGCATGAGGACGAGCATCAGAACGAGTATCTGCCGGACGCCAATGAGCGGCTGGCCTGGGCGACCGGCTTCACCGGCTCGGCCGGGGCGGCGGTGGTGTTCCAGGATCGGGCCAGCATGTTCACCGACGGTCGCTACACCGTTCAGGTGAAGGCCCAGACCGATCCGGCCCTGTTTGAGCGGCGCGACCTCAATGACGTGGCGGCCTATCTTGAGACGGCGGCGAGGGGGGCGGTGATCGGTTACGATCCGCGTCTGCACAGCCCGGATGCCCTGATGGCCCTGAAGACGGCGGCGCAGAAGGCGGGGGCCGAGTTGCGCGCCGTGGAGGCCAATCCGCTGGATCTGGCCTGGGGCGCCGATCGTCCGGCCCAGCCGACGGCGCCGGTCGTGCCGCATGAGGACGCCTATTCCGGCGAGAGCCATGCATCCAAGCGGGCGCGGATCGGCAAAGCCGTGGCGGACGCCGGCGCAGACGCGGTGGTGCTGACGGCGCCGATGTCGATCGCCTGGCTGTTCAATGTGCGCGGCGGGGACGTGATCCGTTCGCCCCTGCCGATCGGTCAGGCCATTCTGGCGGCGGACGGCAAGGCGCGGCTGTTCCTGGACCCGGCCAAGGTGACGAATGCTTTGCCGGCCTGGCTGGGCGACGATGTCCGCATCGAGGCGACCGAGCAGCTGCCGGCGGCGCTGGACGGGCTGTCGGGCCAAAAGGTCATGATCGATCCGTCGCTGTCGTCGGCCTGGTATTTCGACCGGCTGGACGCGGCGGGCGCGACGGTGGTGCGGGCGATGGATCCCTGCGCCATTCCCCGGGCGGCCAAGAATGCGGTGGAGATCGAGGGCAGCCGTCAGGCGCATATCCGCGACGGGGCGGCGCTGAGCCGGTTCCTGCACTGGGTCGATACGGTGGTGCAGGAGACCCTGCCGGACGAGCGCGAGGTGGTCGAGGCGCTGGAGCGGTTCCGCGAGGAGACCGGGGCGCTGAAGGACCTGAGTTTCGACACCATCGCCGGGGCGGGGCCGAACGGGGCCTTGCCGCATTACAAGCCGGTGGGCGCCAGCATTCGCAAAGTCGAGAAGGGCTCGCTGCTGCTGGTGGACGGCGGCGGTCAGTATCTGGACGGCACGACCGATGTGACCCGCACCATGGCGGTGGGCGAGCCGAGCGAGGACCAGCGCCACAAGTTCACGCTGGTGCTGAAGGCGCATATCGCCATGGCGACGATCCGTTTCCCGGCCGGGACCAGCGGCATGGCGCTGGACGCCATTGCAAGGGCGCCGATGTGGGCGGCGGGGCTGGATTACGATCACGGAACCGGCCACGGCGTCGGCAGCTATCTGGGGGTCCATGAGGGGCCGCAGCGGATCGCGAAATGGGGCACGTCCCAGCCGCTGCTGGAAGGGATGATCCTGTCCAACGAGCCCGGCTATTACCGCGAAGGCCACTGGGGCATCCGCATCGAGACCCTGCAGGTGGTGACGCCGGCTGAGGTTCCCGAGGGCGGCGAGCGGCCCATGCACGGGTTCGAGCAGCTGACTTTCGCGCCGATCGACCGCAAGCTGATCGCGGTCGAGATGCTGACGCCGGGCGAGCGGGCCTATGTCGACGCCTATCACGCCGAAACGCTGGCCAAGGTCGGCCCGTTGATGGATGGCGAGGCGCTGGACTGGCTGAAGCGGGCCTGCGCACCGCTGTGACCTAAAGGACCGGAACGCGTCGCCTCAGGTGGGTGACGGGGACCGTCAGTTCGGCCAGCGCGGCCTTCATCGCCTCATAGCCTGTGGCGACGGGTCCGTCGTAGGTTTTCCAGTCGCGAATATCGCTGCCGGCGACGTAGGGCAGGACCAGAACGTCGGCGTCGGCGCGCGACTGCGTCATCTCGACGTCGGTGGTGATGGTGGCCGAGCGCATCAGGATCGAGACGATGGGCGGGCCGGCCTTCCAGGCGCCGGACAGGACCCATTTCCACCAGGACGGCGGATTCTCCAGCGCCTGGGGATCGACGCCGCGCGTCTGGGACATGTCGACGCCGATGATGGGGCCGCTGTTCAGCTGGCGCATCACGCTGGTAGGGAAGTTCTTCAGAACGGCGCCGTCCACCAGCACCTGACCGTCCATGACGACCGGCGGCAGGACGCCGGGAATGGCGATGGAGGCGCGCATGGCCCGCCGCATCAGGCCCGTGCGATGCGCCTCGATCCGGCCCCAGGTCAGGTTCGACGAGACGGCGAAGAAGGGCAGGGCCAGGTCCGCTAGGTCGATGTCGCCGTAAGCCTGCTCCAGCAGACGGGCGACCTTGCGCGCGCGAGACATGGCAATGATCGGCACGGCCAGGTCCGACAGCGGGTCGGACTCGACGAAGGCGCGCCGAATCTCGAAATCCAGCCGCTCGTAGGACCAGCCCAGGGCCGGGCCGGCGGCGACGACCGCGCCCATGGAGGCGCCGCCTGCGAAGTCGATGGGGACCTTGGCCTCTTCCAGGGCCCTGATCGCGCCGATGTGGCAATAGGCCCGCGCGCCGCCGCCGGACAGAACCAGTCCGACCGCCGTGCCGGTGACGACGCGGGCGATGCGCTCGGCGTCGGTGGCCAGTCCTTCGACGCAATGGAACCAGCGGTCGGGCTGTAGCGCATCCAGCCAGACGCGCGTGTTGGCCGGGTGATGCATGCGCGGATCGCGCAGCAGGATCAGGTCGGTCAGGCGGCGGCCGTCGCCGAAGCCGTGGCGGCGCGGCACGGCGGACGGCGGCGCCAGAAGGCCGCTGCCGACGATGAACATTCGGTCCACCTGACGCGCGCACAGGCTGGCCCAGGCGGGCTGATCCTGTTCGGCGACATAGAGGACATAGTCGTGGTCGCCCTCCACCCGGCTGAACCATTCGGACGCCGAGGCCAGGGCCGACTGGTCGATGACCTGACAGGTGAAGCCCATGGCCTGGATGGCCGCGGCGATGCGTTCGACAAAGGCGCGGATGGGGCGGGGACGGGCCGAGACGAAGCCGAAGACGCTGGGCTCGGACGCGCCCGCCGTGCGCTCGCGGGCGCGGTGGATCATCAACCGCGACAGTTCGACCATCAGGTCCGGTTCGGTGCGGGCGGCCTCGAAGAAGGCTTCGCGCGGCAGGGCCAGAATCTCGCTGTCCCGCAGGGCGACGACGGTGGCGGTGTGCGGCGTGCCGGCCAGCATGGCCATTTCGCCCACCGGCTCGCCCGCCTTGACCACGCCCAGCATGTGCGGCGGCTGATCGGCCTCCATTCGAAATACGCCCAGACGGCCGGAGCGGACCAGATACAGGGTGTCGGCCGGATCGCCTTCGGTGAACAGCGGCTCGCCGCCGGTCAGCGCGAACCAGCTGGCCCGGTCGACCATGCGACCTTCGAAGATGCGCGCGAGCGAGGTCGCCAGCGTGTCGGGGCGAAGCGTGGCCATGGTCCGTTTGTAGGCGCGATTCTGGGCCGGGTGAATTGGGATGTTTGGACGTGCGACGGCGCCTTCGCGCGATCGCAGCGAAGTCTGGAGGGCTGGGCGGAGCGCCGGGCCTTCGCCCGGAGTGTGATTAGAGATTACCGTTTCGACGAAGGGTATGACGCTCCGCGCGGGGGGTTGGCCTGCAAGCTCGGG